>CAJMNR010000019.1 GCA_905214875.1 uncultured bacterium
TATTATCTCAAATGTATAGGATAAAATCTATGTACCCACTATGGAGCGTTTACGATTCATTAGTTTCAGAGTGAAAAAATAGAAGTATTTCAATCCGTTCACCATGTCGGTTTTAGTTTATGTTATAATGTTTCATGAGATTTTCTTTCCCTTATCAGGGGCCGTAATGCCCTATGGGAAGATATAACACAAGGGAAAGTCAAAGGGAAATATCAATCGGAATTTGTAGGGATGGGAAATGTTCATCCTACGGAGCGTGGGTTCCAATTCATATTGTCAAATTATATGATTACTTTATTTGAAGCAGTAACGATATCACTTGACCATATGAAGGGAGATAAGAAAATGAATCAAATTAAGATAGGTAAATTTATTGCAGAGCGTAGAAAAGAACGTGGTTTTTTACAAAAAGACATTGCGACAAGATTAGGAATCAGTGAAAAGACAGTTTCTAAGTGGGAGTGCGGGAATGGACTGCCTGAAGTTATTTATATGGAGCCTTTGTGTCAGATACTCGGTATTACAGTTAATGAGTTGTTGGCAGGCGAAACTATACCAATTCTGGAATTAATGAGTTTAATTGACATGTCACGTTTGGAGTTGGTGAAACAATTAGAATTTGAACAATTACGAATGCGCATATATAAACTATATGACATTGAGATTGAAACAATGGAAACATCCGAGAATGGTGCAGGTGGATTAACTTATTTAGTAAAAGCCGATGACAAAAGATTTGTTGTAAAATATCCAAGCGATAATGAGATGAATAACCCTGATGTGGAAATTAGAGTATGTGAGAAGCTTTTGAGCAAAGGAATTCCTGCTTGTAGATTTATTCCTAATAAGCAGGGAAAAATGATTTCAACAGATGAGAATGGAAGGCGATTTACCGTACAACATTTTTATGAGGGTATCACATATGGCTATAATGAGGCACCGGTTAATCTGCAAGCGCAATCTGCATCCTTTTTAGCAAAGATACATGAAGCTATGAAGGGTATTGAGAATATTCCGGTTGGTATAGGTGCAGAATTTTTTACATATAGAAAACCAGAATACATGAAAGATGCTTATGCTGGCACATTACAACAAGCCATAGAAAAGAAGGATACTGATATAGTAAGGCATATTCGTTCAAATATGAGAATTGTAGAAGCTATGCCTGCCTATAATTTTGATATTAGAAGGTTTAGCTGTGGTAACACACATGGAGATTATATGATATCACAGTTGATTTGGCAGGACGAAAAAATAGGTGGTATCATTGATTGGACTTGTAGCTGCAAACACCCATACATATGGGAAATTGTTCGCTCATATGTATTTATGGCGCCAGAGATAAAACAAGGCGAAATTGATATAAAATCATTGATTGACTATATTTCTGAATACATGGAATGTGGCTCATTAAATTCTTATGATATAGAAAATGCAGGAAAACTATTTTTCTATTTTTTAGCGGTATGTAATTTCTATGAACAGTATTATGATTCCATTTCCAAGAACAGATATATTTATTTGCAGCAGGCAAATATGGCATCACAGCTTCTGGTGTGGTTTGAGAATCATATTGATGAATTGAATGATAAACTGCGTGAATTGAGTATGCAGGTTACTTATCAAAAGAAGTAAATGCAATAATAAAACAGAATATATCATTTTCAGATATTGAACTTGTTCGCAGGGAAATGTTTCAGTTAAAACTAATTGGAAGATTAAGAGATGGCTCAGCTTATTGGAGAGAAAAGTAACTTCCGGTTTGTCCAACTGATTTCTTGTTAGAGAGAGTAACTTCTAAAGTACTCGCATAGATGCTATTTTTTTGATTTAAAGGAGCATAACATATTCCACCGATTGCCCAAAATAGTTGTTTTGATGTGAAAGACAAGATATAATGGAAATTAATAAATGGAAGATCATGGAGGAAAGTATGGGAGAAATTAAGAGAGTTGAAGTGGATGAGTTTTGGGCTGATTCCACAATTATTGAAGCGGGCGACTATGTATTTGTTGGGTACTGTATGGGAAACGAAGGACAGTCCATTGAAGAGCAAATAGATGGAGCGTTTACTGTATTAGAGAAAAGACTTGCAATGGTTGGGTTGAACTTAGATTCTGTTGTCAAAATGGATTGTTTGTTTAAGGACATTAACGATTTGAACTATCTTTCAGAAATTATAAAGAAAAGATTCCATGGAAAATATCCAGTAAGGAAAGCGTTTACTTCTGATTTCATTAGAGAAGGCATTAAGTTTCAAATTGACGCAATCGCTTATAAAAATGATTGAGAATTTATTGGTACAGGTTCTGGTAACCTAAGTGCCTTGGAAGATGTAATTAACGAGCAAGCAACAATGGTATTTGAGAGGCTAGAAAATCGGTAACTTTAACTAAACTATCAATAAAGTAAAAGGACTGAGGAAAAGGTAAGGAGAAGTGGAAGTATTCGAGAAAGCTAGAAAATATATTTATAGAAATGCAAGACCGATTGATCTTGCAAGATGGAATTACTTATTTGAAGACGGGGACAAGCAGGAGGTAATCAAATACCTAAAAGCGTATCAGAATGCTGATGGCGGATTTGGAAATGCACTGGAACCGGATTGTTGGAATCAGAAATCAACGCCTCTGCAAACATGGGTGGCGACAAAAATTATTAAGGAAATCGACATAGAAGATAAAAATAACTCTTTAATTACAGGAATTTTAGAATACTTAGTTTCCAAAGAGGAATTTGATGGACATTGCTGGAATGGACTGAATGCTGTTGAAACAAATAATGAGTATCCTCATGCACCTTGGTGGTCCTATACAAAAACTCATGAAATAAGCTATAATCCAACAGCGAGTTTGATCGGTTTTATGCTTAAATATGCCGATTACGAGTCTACTACATATCATATGGCTTGTAGTTTAGCAAAGGAAGCTTATGCGTATTTTAAAAAGAAATTTCCGTTGGAATCTATGCATGAAGTGGCTTGTTTTGTGGAGTTGTATGACTATATGAAAGCGTGTGACATACAGAATCTGCTGGATTTAGAAGAATTTAAAACACTGTTACAACAGCAAATAAAACAGGTCATAACTTATGATACGAGCATATGGAGTACATCGTATATCTGCAAACCTTCCTTGTTTATTACTAGTAAAGAAAGTGATTTTTATGTTGGTAACGAGGAGGTTTGCTCTTTTGAACGTGAATTTATTCAACAGACGCAAAATTCGGATGGAACGTGGAATGTGACGTGGAACTGGGACGGATATCCGGAAGAATGGTCGGTGAGTAAGAACTGGTGGAAATCTGATATTATTATAAAAAATCTGGGGTATTGGAAGAAGCTCGGATAAACAGATAAAAAATGTTTCAAGCTCATTTGCTATTGGTAGTCGGCTAAGTCGATTACCTTCTTGCCGCTTTTCTAGGAAAAGTGATATAACTCTGCCCCTACCCCTTTGCCACAAAAAATGGTAAGATATTCTCTAACGGGATGAATCTTGTGTATAAGGAGAAAATCATGAAGGAAGAGAACAGAAACCCATCCATCCATGGCTTAAGTCGGGAGAGTGAAGAAAAGCAGTTAGCCGAGATTATCAACGTGGCACAGGAAAATCTTGAACGAACGGAAGGGTACATCAAAGAACTGTCGGCTGAACTACATGACATGCTTGAGACCTATGGAGCAAAGGATAAAGAAACCTTGGCATTGTGGCATAATACACAGTCTCAGTTACAGGAGAATGAACGAGATTTGGTACGATGTCAGAAGGCTAGAAAGAAACCGTATTTTGGACGCATTGATTTTAAAGATCCGAAGATGTCGGGAGAAGAATCTTATTATGTGGGACGTGTTGGTATCACGAAAAATGGATCGGAACCGGCTGTTATTGATTGGAGAGCACCGATTGCCTCCATCTATTATGAAAATGGGATTGGACTATGTGAGTATAAGGTTAGAAATGAAGGCTCTTATGAAGTAGATCTGAAACGTAAGCGTACGTATGAAATTGCAGAAGATAAGCTAGTTGATTTTTTTGATTCTGATGTGGTGGCAAACGATGACCTTTTAACGAAGTATCTAGCCAAGAGCAAGAAGGCTGTTTTGGGAGAAATCATTGCCACAATACAGAAGGAGCAGGATGCAATCATTCGCAAATCACCGAAGACTAATTTGATTGTTCAAGGTGTGGCTGGCTCGGGAAAGACAACAGTGGCGATGCATCGAATCTCTTATATTTTATATAATTACGAAGACTTTCGACCGGAGGATTTTTATATTATCGGAAGCAATCGTATTTTACTGGATTATATCACGAGCGTGTTGCCAGACTTGGACGTGTATGGAATTGCCCAGATGACGATGGAGCAGCTATTTGTCCGTCTGCTTTACGAGGATTGGGATGCCAATGTTTATAGCATCGCTTCCCTGGATAAAAAAGACGAGCTTGCCTGTATCAAAGGAAGTTACACATGGTTTCATGAGCTGGAGGAGTTTTGTAAGGACTATGAGAATGCGGTCATTCCTAGAGCGGATATTCGTCTGGAGAAGAACCAGGTTCTGTTGTTGGATGAAAATAGGATTACGACATTTTTAGAAGAGCATCCGGGCTTTTCCATGCAAAGTAAAATCAATATGTTAAATGAAATCCTGCTTTCAAAACTGGAAAATGAAATGTCAGGAAAATATGTCTCTTATACAAAGACGGAGAAAAAGCAGTTACAGCGAATGTATGGAGTCTATTTTGGTAAACCGGAATGGAAAGGCTCTATTTTCGACTTATATGAGGAGTTTTTAAAAAGGCAAAGAAGCAAAGGAAAAGCCATTGTTGTGAAAGACAATGCCTTTGATGTCTATGACCTTGCGGCACTAGCTTATTTATATAAGCGTATAAAAGAAACCGATGGAATTCGCGAAGCCAGTCATGTAATAATCGATGAGGCACAGGATTTTGGTATGATGGCTTACGCCGCATTAAACTATTGCTTACGAGGCTGTACGTATACCATTATGGGAGATGTATCGCAGAACATTCATTTTGGTTATGGATTAAATGACTGGGAAGACTTGAAAAAACTGATACTGACTAGTTCCTTTGATAGCTTTGGATTGCTTAAGAAAAGTTATCGTAATACAGTGGAGATTTCTAACTTTGCCACGGAAATCTTGCGACATGGCAATTTTGCGATTTATCCAGTAGAGCCGATTATTCGTCATGGAAATGAAGTTTGCGTGATGTCTTGTGAAGATGAGGAAGACATGCTTCAGAAGACGGCGGATACAATTTTATCATGGCAAAAAGAAGGGCATGAGACAATCGCCATAATCTGTCGTGACGAGGAGGAAGCGTCCATGGTAAGCGAGAAGCTAAAAGGAAGAATACCACTCAATGACAGCAACCTTATGACGGCGGAATTCGGTAGTGGTGTCATGGTGCTTCCTGTGGAATATAGCAAGGGTCTGGAATTCGATGGGGTATTAATCTACCATCCATCGAAGGAACATTATCCAGCAAAAGATCAGTATGTAAAGCTTTTATATGTGGCAGCAACACGTGCGCTTCATGAACTTGCGGTCGTTCATATGGGAGATTTGTCCGAGTTAATTGCCAAGCCTGTATCCGAGGAAAAGCAGATGCAGTCATTGGAACGTAAGACGGAGAATGTACGTAAGCAAGTTACAAAGAAGCAATATATAGCGAAAGAAGATACACTAAGAAAGCCAAACGAGAAAAAAGCTCAGAGTGAACCAAATGTTCAAGCTAAGCCAAAAGAACAGACAAGTTCTAAACCAAAGCCAGTCATGGTGCAGCAGAAAAGAACGGAACGACCAGACCGACCAATCAATACGTCTCCTTATCGATTTGGAGAGGTAGTGGATAGTAATTTACTACGTCCGAAAGGACATGGGAGGATTGAGCATACATTGCGTAGTGCAAAGAAGACAAAGCGATATCTTGAACTAGTCAGTGGATATGGAATTCTTCGTCTTACTCCTGTGGATGAAGGCATCATCCGAGTGCAGTTTCGAAAACAAGAGGCAGCAGACTTTGTACCAGGATATTGGGACTATGTACCCGAAAAGCCAGTTGCATGGAGTGTGAAACAGGGGCCAGCCCACATAGAGATGGCCGTGGGAGAGATGGTAATCAAGGTCGGCAAAAAGACTGGTGCAATTCAATTTTTTGACAATAATGATAACTTATTATTGGAAGAAAAGAGTGAACTGCCAAGACAAGTGGAAACAGGTCATTATATACCACAGACATGGAATTACTTTAACTGGCCGGCAAAGGAAAAGCTGTTTGCAAAAGGCATTATCGATGAAAGCTTGGAACCTATGAATCAGAAGGCTAGATATATCTCCTTTGGTGGGAAAAAGCAACGTATGCCTATGCTAGTGTCTAGGAATGGATATGGCCTTGGTATTGCAGCAGAAGAGACGGTTATGTGCTGTGATATTCCAATGTATGGTCCTTATGTTTACACCGAAGGAGCAAATCAGATCGACTATTATTTTATGTATGGTGGTAACCGTAGTAAGACGTTGGAGTTGTATAGGAAGATTACAAACTAGACTGAAATGTTTTATGAGATTAAGAAAAAGACAAAGGCGTCTGAGAAAGTTTAGAAACTTTTTCAGACGCCTTTGTGGTCTGTATGCAGAATACGGGAATGTCTGGGCTGCCATGGTCCTAGAAATTAAATACATCCTCCCAGGCAAAATCACCGGACGTCTCTGTACTGTTTGGCCAATCCCGACACCATTGAGGTACGCCTGGAGTTTCTACTCGATCGAGGCTTGGAGTATATGGTTTTATATCGAGGATAGGCGTCTTATCAAACGCATCAATATATGCAATCTGGATAATGCCTTTTTCATAATCAATCTGAATAATCTCGGCAGCAGTCAATGCAATCGGATTTGGACGTGCTGGTGATCTTGTCGCAAAGATACCTAAGGTTGCAGGCCCCTTTTTATAAGGTTGCTCTGCTTCAAGAATAGCTCTTGCCTTTTCATTATCGCATTCGCTAAACCACCAGAGCACATTTACATGGCTGAACCCGTCAAGTGCCTGTAGTGCAGGAATATACTGTGGGTCAATGTTAAGAAATGTACCAGTTTCGTTGCTACGGATTTCTCCAATAGAATGAACTTCATAAGTCATAAGATTACCTCCCTTATTTATTTTGTAAATTCAGAGTAATCCCTCACATCATGTGAGAGTCAAGAAAGAATGTTCTGTTTTCTAAAGGGATTTGGATTTCAGTTAGGTATTTGTCTGGGTTTGGTTCATTCCATGGCCCACGGTGTACAAGTTGGCGGTTTGGCCCAGACATTTTATATTCACTGTTTTTTTGCAACCAATCGGAAAAAGCTAAGTAGGCTCTGGCAATATTGGAAAATTCACCGTATACCATTGTGCAAGCCATAATCGGAACTGGAGCGATTGTCTGATAGATAAAATCTCCTGTGCTTTTCCCAAGTTTTTTAACTTCTGCACATAATTCGATATCAACCTCTTTTTCCTTATATTCGATATCATGGTAGATGGAAAATGTCTTATCGGAAACAGGAATGTGATTTTGCGTGGCAAAAGATGATAGCTCCTTCCAAAGTTCGCTTTCGTGATAATATGTTGGTACGACCCGTCGTAAGGATAATACTTGATAGGCGGGGATGGATTTAAGTGAAATATTATAGTGCATTTCACTTTTTTTATGTACAAGTTCTTTTTTGGCAAGTTCAATCTTTTTGAGTTTTTCTTTCTCTTCCAGTATTGTGTTTTCTATTTGTGCGTATTTTGCATTCAGTTGTTCTATGAGTTGTTGTTCCTCTTCATTTGTTAGGGCTACTGCGATTTCAGCAACAGTAAACCCACTATCGCGAAGATAGACGATTTTGTTGAGTACAGGTATTTGCTCTACGGAATACATACGATATCCGGTCCACGGGTCTATTTGGGAAGGTTTTAGGAGTCCAATTTCATCATAGTACCGTAACATTCTGATGGATACTTGCGTCAATTTAGAAAATTCTCCGATTTTAAACATGCGATCAACTTCCTTTTATTTGGTTTGCTAAGTTGATTTAAATATAGCATGGGAGAAATGGGATAACAAGTATACTGGATTGGAAACGTATGATGATTTTTGAAATAATAGATAGTGGTAGCATTTGGCATAAACAGAGGAGATATGTTAAACTTATTGTGATAGTCTGAGTGAAACATATAGAAAAGGAGGCGCTATATGAAAAAGATAAGACACATAGCAAAAACAATACAGAGTGAATTAAAAAAGCTTCAGCTAAGAAATTTCTTATTACTATTTATTGCAGGCGTAATTAATGCCTTTGGGGTTACGGTTTTTATGGCACCAGTCGGGTTATATGACAGCGGTATTTCTGGCACTTCTATTTTCCTTTCACAAATCACACCCGAATATCTAACATTATCAATTTTCCTTATTATTTTGAATATCCCATTGTTTTTAATTGGATTAAAGAAGCAAGGAAAACCATTTACAATCTATGCATGTTTTGCAGTTGCATGTTATTCCTTTAATGCATGGATTATTACTGACGTTCTGCCAGTTGACGTCACTTTTGCATCGCCATTAGCAGGTACGGATTTGTTACTTTGCGCCTTGTTTGGTGGGCTCATTTCCGGCATCGGCAGTGGTCTTGCAATTCGATTTGGCGGGGCAATGGATGGAATCGAGGTTTTGGCCGTCATATTTGCCAAGCGAATTGGTGTAAGTGTTGGAACGTTTGTAATGGCCTATAATATCGTTTTATATGTTGCAACAGGGGTTGTTCTTAGAAGCTGGATTCTTCCGTTATATTCAATTATTTCTTATGGTGCAGCGCTCAAGACGGTAGATTTTATCGTGGAGGGCCTTGACAGGGAAAAAGCTGCGATGATTGTTACGAATAAGCATAGTGAAATATGCAGTGAACTTTCCAATGAGTTTCAGTGTGGTATCACCATGATCGATGCATGTGGGTATTATTCCAATGCAGAAAAGAAGATGTTATACATAGTGGTCAATCGATTCCAAATTAAAAAGATGCGCGATATTGTCCATGAGATTGATCCACAGGCATACATAACCATAAGTGATGTGGCGGATGTGTTTGCCGGAAATCAGACACAATAGTCGTGAAAACAGTATAGGAGGATGTTATGGGGCAATTATGAAAATTACCGAGCATAGGTATCGAGTAAACGAAGGGACCTGTTTCGCTCTGATTACAGAGTGGAACGGTTCCTTTTTTATGTATTTATTTTTGTAAGGATTCAACGGTCATTTGAATTTCATCCATACGTTTTATGATGTCTGCAATTGCTTCTGTTTCGTCATGAGGGCGGATTTGCGGACTTTGCTCTTCACGCTGTTTGATGTCTTTTCTAAATAGAAATTTGAAAACAGTTCGTACAAATGGCTGAATGAAGAACAGTTGTGAGAAAAAAGCAAAAGGAAGATTCAAGCATACAAGCTTGAGCCAGTTTGCAAGTAGCGTAAAGATATTAAAGCCTTCGTAATATGGATAGTATAGAAATGCAGCAATAAAGCTCATGGCAGGGCACATCAGGCCAACAGTAGCACAAATAATTGCCGTTTCAAATAACATTGGGTGATTCCTTTGTGGGTCAAAGACGCGACGAGCCAGCTTAAAGGAACAAGGACTTCCCATAATGTTTTCTAATAAAAATGCAAAGGCAAATTCGATAAGGATTACAGCCCAAATGGGAAGGTAGCTCCCAAACATATAGACTCCACCTTGATGATTGATTGCAGAGATCACACTGTGAGAGTTGTTGATTGTCATAAGAGTAGTTCCATTGACAACGTATAGACTGTAGAACACATATGCGTGTACAGTGATTAAAACGGTTAGAAAGGCAAAGACCATTCTTTGAAATTGATTTCTTGGCATAAAGCACAC
Source organism: uncultured bacterium (assembly GCA_905214875.1). Taxonomy (GTDB): domain Bacteria; phylum Bacillota; class Clostridia; order Lachnospirales; family Lachnospiraceae; genus KM106-2. The sequence continues at coordinate 9,950 of CAJMNR010000019.1, forward strand.
TCCTTTAGATTGTTTTATGAATGTTCAAGCGCAGGTAGGTATAAGGAAACTGTAAAAAACGTAAAAAAAACACGCTTTACCAGGGAGAGATTACAAGTTAAAGTACCGTAATCAGATTTACATACCCAAAGGTAAAACATGTGTCGTGCATTGATTCATATTCACTTACTACTTAACATATCAAAAAGTTTATGCAAATGCAAAGGCAATAATGCACAAAAAATCATTTTTCGGGGATAGAAAATAGTAAAAGTTCAGAAAATAAATAGAGTGGAAAAATATTAGAAAGTCTCTTGGGGAATGTGAGGAATATGTAGTATTTTGATATTTTTAGTAGAACTTTATAAAAAGATACTTTATAATAAGCAAAAAGTGACAGGAGGATTTTACTTGAAAAAAGGTATTTATATGAACGACACAATTCATGGATTGATTGCGTTAACGGAGTATGAGAAACGAATTATCTCTACGATCGGATTCAATCGTCTTCATGATGTATATCAGAATTCTACAGTTTATCTTACATTTCCAACGAATCGAACAAAAAGATTCGAACACTCCATCGGAACAATGAAGCTTTGTTCGGATATGTTTTTCCATTCGTTATTAAATACATCAGATACAATGTTACATGAGTTCTTCGAGATATTTGAAAAAGAATATGCTGAGATTTTGCAAGAAATAGGAGAAGATACGGAACTTTGCGAAGAGAAATTAGGAGGAATCAAGCCAAATGCGATGCCTCAAATTGAGTTTGATAAGCTAAGACATTCCTTAATTCCGAATAATGTGCCAGAGAAGTATAGAGTCATCCAGTTGATTCTTATGCAAGGCATACGTGCGGCCGCATTATTACATGACATAGGGCATCCTCCATTTAGCCATATTGTTGAGTTTGCTTTAAAAGATGTGTACTTAGAATATAAGGATAAAGAAGGAGAACAGACAGAACATCAAAAAGAATTTTTAACTGTCATGTCCAAATACTTTGAGGATAATAAAAAGCTTCATGAGCAAATGGGCGATGAAATCAGTGATGGAATCTTAAGAAAGATTATTGCACCTATTTCTGATGATGAGGAACGATATAATGAGAATTTATTTGAACTCCTTGTATTAGAAAGTGTAAACAGAATGTTTAAGGAAAAAGGTGCATTCGAATATATCCATAGAATACTTGACTCTGGTTTAGACGGAGACCGTCTGGATTATGTGACAAGAGATGTTCTAAGCTCTGGTATGGATTCTGGTAAGATCGAGTATAGCAGGATTATTAATGAGATGAAGGTCATTGTTCAAAATGGAGAAATCTTCTTCTGTCTTCCATTAAAGACGGTTACTTCGGTAGAAGACTTTATTAAGCGTAGATACAATAGCTATAAAGATATTATCTATCATCATAGGGTAATTAAGACGGATTTCCTTTTAGAAGGAATTGTAAATGAGCTTGTGAAAAAGTATCTGAATGAAAGCGAAGCGGAAGCACAACGTGATAGCGAGGTGTTGATTCCATTTGATATTTCAGGGCTATGGTTCCCATTAGGCAATAAAAAGAGTGCAATTAAGGCGAATGCACTTTCTCAATGGAATGACTCTTGGTTGATGACCGTACTTAAGCAAATCTATTATACGAAGTATTATCACAATGAGAGTATTGAAGAAGGATCTTCTGAATTTGTATTAGAACAGCGCTTAACAGAGTTGTTACGTAACAGTAAGCGCTACTATTCCTTAATCAAGCGCAGTGAGAACTTCAAGATTATTGATGATGCGGTTAAGTATGAATTATATAATAAGAAAGACGAAATCGAAGCATTAATCGATCGAATCAATGAGCTGGTAGAGCCATCGGCAGAGACACCACTTCCAGAGGGCATGGGAAAAGCAATTGGTGCAGTTTATCAAATGCTGCAAAATATAACGAAGAGTGGATCTGGATTTGTATTGTCTTTCGTTGCTCGCTATATGAAGGAAATGCAGATTAATTTGTTTGAAGAGCGAGTACAACAAATCGTGAAAGAGCAAACAGACAGTACGTTTAAAGACATTAAGACGTATGATACGGTGACGTTATTTAGAAGAATCTCCATTGGAATGGATAAGCCAATTTATTTTTACAATCATAAGGAAGCAATCTGTACATTAGATGCAGTTAGCGGGATTGCAGATATCTTACAATTAGATTCGGATTATCTTCCTGTTTTCTATATCTATATTTTAGCCAAAAACGCAGATGCAGAGATGAAGGAAAAGAGAGAAGAACTTTTAAGTAGTATCGGTACAAGAATCGGTGTTGAACTTACAGAACGAATTGAGGAAGTATTGAACGCTTATATTGAACAGATGAAGAAATAAAAATCAGGAATTCAGAAAATAAGAGAAACTCGCTAAATGGGTTTCTCTTATTTCTTTTTCTATATCATAATTAAAAACCTAGTAGCCTGTATATGCATAGGCATTGGAATTGGCGGCGGTATCCTGGTAGGAAACGAGTTAGGTGCAGGGCAACTTACAAAGGCCAAGGCATACGGAAATAGAGTTACTAAAATGGCAATCATAAGCGGAGCCATCTCAGGAGCATTTATTGTACTCATCAGTCCACTGATTGTAATGTCAGTGAAAATGACACCAGAGGCAACGAAGTATTTAAAGTGGATGCTAGTTATGTGCTCTTATTACATGATTGGGAAATCGATTAACAGTACGACAATCGGTGGAATCTTCTGTGCAGGTGGCGACTCCAAGTTTGGATTTATCTGTGACACAATAACGTTATGGGTAGTAACGGTTCCACTTGGACTTATTGCGGCATTTGTATGGAACCTTCCAATCCTAGCGGTATATTTTATTGTGAATTTAGATGAAATTATTAAGTTGCCAGCGGTATATATCCATTACAAGAAATATCGCTGGGTAAAAGATTTAACGACACAAAAGAGTGGTGAAGAAAAGAACGCCATGGTGATTTAAGGAGAAAATAGAGATGAAAGCTGTATAATAGGAATTGAAGCAAATCAAATGGAACAGACCGTTTAAAAAGAGGTCTAAGAATAGGAAAGGGGATTTACACATGAGTATCAAAGAGAAAGATAAGATGCACACAGAGGAGCTTTATTTACCTGGAGATGAAGAAATCATGGAGTTTCAGACAAAGTGTTTGGACCGTTTATATGATTTTAATATGACGAGACCGACAGAGTATGAAAAACGACAGAATCTGATGAGTGAGATGTTTGCAGAATGTGGTGAGAATTGTTATATTGAACCACCGTTTCATTCTAATTTCGGTGGTAGACATATTCATCTTGGAAAGAATGTTTATTTTAACTTCAATGTTACCATTGTGGATGATACCCACGTGTATATCGGAGATTACACGATGCTAGGACCAAACGTGGTAATTGCTACAGCGGGTCATCCGATTCTTCCTGAACTTAGACAAGAAGGATATCAATATAATTCTCCGGTCCATATCGGCAAGAACTGCTGGATTGGAGCGGGTGTAATCGTAGTACCTGGAGTAACGATTGGGGACAATGTCGTAATTGGAGCAGGGAGTATTGTAACGAAGGACATTCCAAGCAACTCTCTTGCAGTAGGAAATCCATGCAGGGTACTTCGCGAAGTAAATGAAGAAGACCGTAAGTATTATTTTAAAAAGAAACCGATTCCAAAAGAATTATTATAGAGTTTAAATGTAACAACAGGGAAATTCTCTTTTCTTTTTCTCTTTTTAGCAGTATCCTAATAGTATGGGGTTACTGAAAAATGGATTTGTCCGTGACGGATATGGTTGGGAAGGATTTATGTTTCGAAAGAAAGGATGAAAGAAAGATGAATATACTGACAGAGAGGATAAGGATACGAGATTTTGAACAGAAGGATAAGGAGAGTCTATTTAAAATCGTGTGGCAGAAAAATGTAGTGAAGTATATGAGAGACTGGTCTGAAAATAAAACAGAACCAGACAGTTTTACCGGGTACATAAACTGGCATCAGTCACAAAAAGAGTCTACAGATGTTTTCGTAAATAAACGGTATGCCATTACATTAAAGAATTCTGACGAGTTGATTGGTATGGTTGGAATGGGACTAGAAGAAACTTTAAATGAAGTGGAGATGGCTTATTTTATAGATGAGGCGTATCAGAAAAAAGGATATGCAACAGAGGCGTTACAGGCACTATATGCTTGGTGTATGGAAGTCTCGGATCTTCCATATATGATTTTAACCATCGATTGTGCCAATGAAGCATCTTGCAGAGTGGCCGAAAAGGCAGGATTTGAATTGTTTGAAAAACGAACACCAATCGATCATAAACAACCGAATATGCAAAGTGATAGTTACTTTTATTATAGAAAGTATCGCTAAAAGAAGAGTGACCTAAGTTTTAGAAATCACTGAGCCCTTAATCAACATAAGAAGAAAAGCCGGATATTTTTTTTACCACTATGGCTATGATATTCCTAATGCTTCAAAAGGGGATTACGATCATGTATCTCATTGCAGAGATGAAACAATAAGAAACCGGACAGATCATTTCTAGAAGTGACAGGAAATAAAACGGACTGTTTGCTAGGATAGTATTACAGAGGAGGGGAGCAAAGACGTGGAATGGACAAAAAGCATTAGTCAGACAATTACATATATAGAAGACCACTTGATGGAACCATTTGTTACGGAGGTCGTGGCAAAGGAAGTTGGAATCTCTAGTCTATATCTGCAAAAGGGATTTAAGTTGATGACTGGGTACTCAATGGCGGAATATATCCGAAATCGTCGACTTTATCTGGCAGCACTGGAAGTGCTAGCAGGACAGGAAAAGGTGATTGATATCGCATATAAATATGGCTATGAGACACCAGAGAGCTTCACTAAGGCATTTGCTCGCTTTCATGGAATTGCCCCTCGTGAGCTAAAAAAGAACGCTCATAGAATGAAAGTATTTTTACCTCTGAAAATTAGAATTAGCATTCAAGGAGGAAATGATATGGACTATGTTGTAGAAGAAATGAAGGGCTTTAAGGTAATTGGATTTGAACGGGAATTTTCATTTGATTCCTCGTATCAAGAGATACCAAAGTTCTGGGACGAGATTTGCGATAAGTATTTTTCTCGCCTTTGGGGGAAGGAAAAGGCAGAGGGAGAAATCGAGGAAACCATTTGCAAATGCTGTGTTGGAGAGTTCGGAGTATGTATTGATGATGTTGGTAAGGAAGGCAAATTCAGATATCTGATTGCAGGAACCTATACGGAAGGCAAGGTGCCGGAAGGAATGGTAGTCTATGAGTTTGATGACCTTCTATGGGCGAAGTTTTCATGTAAAGGGCCAATGCCAGGCGCACTACAGTCTGTCAATACGAAGATCTTTAATGAATGGCTACCTGGAAACCATGAGTATGACATTGCTATGGGAGCAAATATCGAGTGGTACAGTAAAGGGAACACAACAGATATAGATTATGAAAGCGGAATCTGGATTCCGGTAAAGAAGAAATAAAACTGTAATACGTACCTTGTTCATATTCTTGCCAAAACGGAGCACAATTATGTTTTAGTAATTCTTCCATAAAATCACTTATGTCATAATCTAAAGGGGAAAATTCATCATTTAAATCTGCAGGACCTGTATACAATGTATATCCTCTTTTAGTATTATCTAGTACTAACAGAATTAAGTCACAAAAAAATGCACCTATTGGTAATGCATTTTTTGGTCACATAAGTAAAAGCAAGACAGCAGTCAGCTATTTAGAAGACGAGCTGAATAAGTAACATATAGCAAATGGTCCCGCCTGCGACAGAAAGAAGCATCTGCCGTTTATAAAGATGTAAGCCAACGGTAACAACAATGGCAATCGATTCTGGGATGCCATGACTACCGCTAACAAAAGAGACATTCTTTAAGCAATAGACGACAAGCATTCCAAAGATGGCGGCAGGCAGTGCCTTACCAAGATATTGAACATATTTTGGAGTTGGGCGTTTGGAGGAGAAGACGATAAAAGGTAGAAATCGAGTCGTCATTGTACCAGCAACGCAGATTGCAATGGTTAGAATCTGTTGTAGTTTCGTCATTGAATGCCACCTGCTTTCTCAATTGGTTTTCTAAATACAGTTAAGAAAAAAAGAATGCAGACCATGGTTGGAACCATGAATGAGTCTGAACCAAAAAGTAGTAGGCAGACAACGGAAGAGAGAACTCCGATCACTGCTGTATAATGCTTCTTTTCTTTCAACCATTGTTCGAGAAAGATTACGACGAACATTGCAGTCATGACAAAATCAAGTCCTTCTGTATCGAAGGAGAGGAAGGAACCGACAAGTCCACCAATGGTTGCACCAGAAACCCAGTACAAATAATTCAGCAATGTAACGAAAAAATAAAACCAGCCGTTATCAATACCTTCTGGAACATCGGCAGTGTAGTTGATAGAAAAGGTTTCATCACACATTCCGAAGATTAGATAGTAGCGTTTCCAACCTAATCCTTTGAATTTATCCAGCATGGCGATTCCATAAAATAAATGCCTTGCCTGGATCATAAGTGTCATGATTAATGTCTGGAGTGGAGCGAAAGAGCTAAGCAGCATGCTTGCAGCTACAAACTCTAAGGAACCACCGAAAATCGTCATGCTCATAAGCATAGGGTACCAGAAACTAAAACCTGAAACATTCATTAAGATACCGTAGGCTAATCCTAAAAACCAGAACCCAGCAAAGATGGGAATGGTGTAAGGGAAAGCAGCAGCTAGTGCTTTACGACGTATATTTTGTTTATTCATATGTAGCCTCCTAACTTATTGTATTGTAGCATTACCGCTATTAAAATTAAATATTTGCACAATATATTTAATGATGTTAAGATAAATAGGAATCGAAGAGGATTAGCATTAGGTGCTAGTCCTCTTTTTTGTAAATAAGTAGTATGATTATAATAAAGAATTGGGAGGGGATAAAATGATTGTAAAAACTGAAAAAGCAAATTCAACTGAAGGCATTGCGCTAATGAAGGAATTATCTTCTACATTGGCAGAGATTACAGGAAGTACAGGAGAATTAAGCTTTGATCTTAAGGATATGGAAGAGGAACGAGCGGTATTTGCCATTGCTTATGAGAGGGATGAGCCGGTAGGATGTGGAGCCATTCGAGAACTTTCGGCTGAAGTTGCAGAACTAAAGCGGCTGTATGCAAAGAAGAAGGGTGCCGGAGTGGGAAGTGAGATCTTAGCCTATCTAGAACAAAAGGCGGTTACGCTCGGATATAAGAGGCTTATTCTGGAGACAAGAAAATGCAATGAAGGAGCAGTCCAGTTTTATTTACATAATCAATATAAGGTGATAAAAAACTATGGAAAGTATCTGAATCGAGATGAGGCAATCTGTTTTGAAAAAGTCCTCGGATAACCAAGAAAGGAGCGATGTAGTAGTTTTTCGCAGCTAGAGTGGATGGATATGACGAGCATATGCTAAAGAATGTAGAAGGCATAAAGAGCGGGTATAAAAGAATGGCTGAACTAGTACCAAGTCAAACAACGAATTTATTGGATTTAGGGTGCGGGACAGGACTTGAACTGGAAGGAATCTTTAAGAAGCTTCCCGATGTGAAAGTGACAGGAATTGATTTATGCGAAGACATGCTTAACCAATTAAGGCGAAAATATAATACGAAGGATATTACACTGCTAAAAGCAAGCTATACAGACTACGAGTTTTTAGAGGATTCGTATGATACAGTAATCTCCTGTGAGACATTACATCATTTGTCTCATGAGGAGAAGACTGCACTTTATAAACGGTTGTATCGAGCCTTAAAAAAAGGCGGCCAGTACATAGAATGTGACTACATGGTAATGGAGCAGAAAGAAGAGGACGAGCTGTATGCCATGAATGCAAGGATACGGAAGGAACAGGAAATTGGTCCAAACGAGTTTTATCATTTTGATACGCCATGCACAATCCGTAACCAGATTGCTATGCTAAAAAAGGCCGGATTTGTAGAAGTTGAATTTATATGGAGGGAAGGAAATACAACAATCCTTGTAGCAAAAAAAGGCCACGCCTAATTAAATAGGGGTGGCCTTTAGTTGTGTAATCAGTTTTTCAAACTTCTTATCGGATAGAATTTCATTTGTCAGAAAGGCACCGTTATAAAACAGGCTGTAAGAGGTAAATGGAGCAGGGGCTTCTTGTGCTTCTTTCGCACTCTTTAGCCGAATTGCATGAAAGGGAATGGTATGTTGCTTGGCAATCGCTTCAATTAATGGAACGTATTTTGCAGTAAATGGACATTGGTAGGAATAGTAAAGTACAAAACCATCTTCCGTTACGGAAGGATTTTTTATGTGAGCTTTAAATACCGGCTTTTTACAAGACTCGTCAAATGGAAGATAGAGCAGCTCGTAGTCAGGAGCAGCTGTATCGGCCAGTCTAAATCCTTTATGTCGTAAGAATCTGGAGTCAGACAGAAATGGTTTTTTCTTTGAAGAAGAGAGAATCACAAGTCCTTGTTTCCCTTTTTCTTTACTATCACGAATGCATTCGTTAAGCAGAAGGTTGGCATTTCCTTGTCCCTTGAAGCGGCCGGATACCCAGAAGCAGTCTATGTACATATAATCATTGGCGAGAATCGGACACCATGCTTTTTCTGCCGGAATGTATTCTATAAAACATTTGCCACGCACATTTCCTTTTTTAAATACAAGGCCGTCCTCTAAGCGCTCTGCTAACCAAGATTTCTTGGCCATTACTTGGCAGTCATTGTTGTTGGCAATGGCACAGCATATATGTTCTTTTTCCAGATTCTCTTTGGTCAATGTAATAATCTCCATACTCATACCTCGCTTTTTTATAATAATTATTGCATATCTTATGCAATCCAACAACAAACAATTCAGGTTATGGCTAAGAAAAATAAAACAGTCAGCAGGGAAAAAATCGTCGTGAAGATGACTCTTTTTTGCTATCTTTAGTAAAGTGAGGTATGATGTAAGAGAAAAAAGGAAAAAGTGTTACATAAGAGGAGAGCAGAAGCTCTTACAGTTATAGGAGGTACGCTATGGCAATTGAGAAAGTAAAAGAATACTTTAGAACGTTTCAGATGGAGGAACGAATTCAAGAACTAAGTGAATCCAGTGCAACCGTTGAACTGGCAGCAGAGGCATTGCACTGCGAACCAGCACGGATTGCAAAGACATTATCATTTGTAGTTGATGACCAACCCATCTTAATCGTGGCCGCTGGTGATGCAAAAATTGATAATGCAAAATACAAATCAGAATTTAGTACAAAGGCAAAGATGCTGTCTCGTGATGAGGTGGAGGAAAAAATCGGACATGCAGTGGGGGGAGTTTGTCCGTTCGGTATTAACAATGGTGTCAACGTTTATCTGGATGATTCCTTAAAACGATTTACGACTGTTTTTCCGGCTTGTGGCAGCAGTAACAGTGCCATTGAACTTTCTATTGAAGAGCTAGAGAAGTATTCAGGCTATGATAAATGGGTTGATGTATGCAAGGGATGGGAAGCTTAATTCATCCCAACCATGGCAGCAGCTTCTCCCATGGCAACATCTAGGATTTGAAGAACTTCTTCTGCCAAAGATGTTTCCATAAGAAGGCCTGCCTTAAACTGCAATACGGACTGATCAAAGTTTGCACGCATTGCCCATACGCCGTGTTTGTATAAAGCAGCCATAAGCGCGGTAGAGCCTTGTGGATGGGCAGTTTCAAGTCCCATAACGACACCTTTTTGACGGATTCCTATAAAGAAATCGGAATGTTTCTTTTGGATGTCAGCAAGCCCCTTGGAAAATACACCAGTCAGCAAATCGACATTTTCCTTTGTCGATGGTCGGCTTACAATTTCCATTGCTTTCGTAGAAACGACACAGCCTAGTTCGCAGCCGTTAAAGGAGGAGAGATGTGCAAAGCCATCGGCAGATAACCATTCGCCCGCCTTTTCATTCATAATGACGGCGGACATTGGATAGTAGCCGCCAGAGAGTCCCTTTCCGGTTACAATCATATCCGGGGTTGCACCATATCCGACGCTGCACCACATAGAGCCACTGCGCATAAGTCCGGTTTGGACTTCATCGGCAATATACAAGGCACCATATTTATGTGCCAGCTCTTCCACGCCTTTTAAGTATCCGTCATCTGGGATTGGAAATCCTAGAGTGGCGGGGATACTTTCTACAAGCACACAGGCGGTATCATTTTTCTTTAGCACCTCTTCTAGTTGGTCTAAATTATTATAGTCTACCTGTGTGAAGATGTCGGGGTCAGGAGCCATGTTAAAGAAAGCAGCCATATCGGGAGAGCCGGCTTCCATTGCAATACCGGTAGCACCATGGAAGGCACCGTGTACACTTAGTACTCGCATACGTTTGGTCGCCCTTCGGGCAAACTTCACTGCAGCATCGATGGATTCGCCGCCGCCATTATTAAAGCATACATATTTCATGGTTTCAGGAGAAACCTTTAGCAAAGCTTCACAAAGTTCGTTCTTTACAGCAGAAGGAAAATAGTGATTGCCAGCATCATATTTTTCAGCGCCCTTAATCAGGGCTTCTTTTATTTCTGGGTTTCTATGGCCTAAATTGAATACGCCGCCGTTTAAATGCATATTGATGATTCTGCGGCCGTCAAGGTCTTGAAAGCAGTAGCCTTCTCGATCGCCTAATACGATATCAATGCCATATTTACGAAATGTCTTAACTTTATCTGGATTCCATACTTTTGCAGCCTCATCATAGATGGCTTGTTTTTCTTTACTCATGGTAGGTTCCTTCTTCCCTTGTCTTATTTGCCCTTGGAAGTGGCAGCTTCTTAAAGTTTCGAATATATTGTCTTGCTAATACGACCGTGCCTTTTGCATAAAATGCAAGGATTTCAGGAGAGAGTTCTGCAGACTCTCCAGCACCTGCCGAAGTGTTATCGACATGGTAAATCATTGCTTGTAACAGGCCGATTCGTCTCATCATAATAAATGTTGGAAGTTCTAATTCATCTTGCTTAGAAAGGTAAGCTTTTTTGCGATATCCGATAAGAATTTCCGAAAGAATGGCTGGAAGATCGGGTCGGTGTTCCATAAAACCGACAATTCCGGCAATGTCATACATATACCATCCCCGTCCACAATCATCGAAGTCTAATACGGTAATTTCAGATCCATTTTGTAGTAGGTTCGCCATACGTAGGTCTGAGTGAATCATACCGTAACGATCTGGTGATTTTCCGTATGCATCAATTCGTTTCTTCATAAGGTAGGCACAGGCATCAATGGTTTCAAGATCCATTTCATTAAGAATTTTCAAATCACGATAATGGGCACCGTAGAAGTTATTCCAGCCATCACCAAATGTTGCATCCCAGTCCCATTCAATCCTTGCATAAAAATCAGGGGGATTCCATGATTTAGAGTGGGTGTGTATAATAGCAGCTATTTCGCCAAGCTTACGGTACATGGCGATATCATCATGGCTTAGTGTACCTTTCTTATTACCTGTTCCGATCTTGTTCATCTTATCGTAGGCAACCGCGGCAAAACGAAAGACAGGAAGTGTGATTCGATTCGGAATCTTATTCGCAACCGATGCAATCTTTCCTATAGTAGCCGTATCATCATGCGAGTCTACAGGAGCTTTGCCTTTCTCGTAGGAAAAGCACACGACATGGCGTCGTTCGTTTAGTTCAGGTGTTTCAATTGTCTGTATGTAAGAACCTTTTTTTGATTTGAGGGGAGTCGCAAGATGAAGCGATGTATCTTTCCTAAGGTCAAGGATCCACGAAATCTCCGTCATGATGGAATCTTTTTCGGCATAATTAAGTCGATGGACACGCATAACAATGGGTTCATAACCAGAATGTTCAATACGGTAGGTTGCATTTTCTGTGATATTTAAGAGCTTTATTGTGCTGTCTTGTGGATAATCCCATAAGGGCAACGCTTTCTTTGCAACATGTAGGAAATGTTGCTTTTGTTCTTCAAAGGTCATGCTGTCGAAACTAATGACATCTGGTACTGTCTGTAACGATTCATTCATACAATCACTCCTATCTTTCATAAAAGCAAAAAAGGCGCCAATCATCCGATTGACGCCTTTGTCAGAATAAAAATGAGTGGTCACTCACTTTCGTTTATTATAGCAATTAGTGAAAGAATGACAATACTTGTATGGGATTTCCTAATTTCTTTAATTGAAACAATTCGTTTGCTTTTCGAAATTAAGTTGAAATAGAAAACGGCAGACAATAGGGTTGCTTGCATTGAGAGAGTCCTATGGTATACTAAAAGATAAGTGAAAATCCATTTATTGGAGGAGTACATATGAAAGAAAGTTTTCTAAAGCTACAAGAAGAAAAGAAGGAACGAATTATAGCGTCGGCCATACATGCCTTTGCTACCTATGGATATGAAAATGCAAACACGAATCTAATTGCGAAGGATGCAGGTATCAGTGTCGGGAGCTTGTTTCAGTATTTTGATAATAAGGAGGAGCTTTTCCTTACGATTGTTGATTATTGTTCGGAGTTGCTGATTGCTATATTTTCTGAGATGATCAAAGAGGAGGATTCTTTTTATGAGACTATTGAGAAGATTGTAGCAAGGATTATCAATGTATCACGAAGTAATCCCGATTTGGTCAAGCTGTATTATGAGATGGCAACTCCCAATAAGAGTGAAATGACCGTTCATTTGGTAGACAAGTTAGAGCGTGCGTCTTCTAGCAGTTATGAGAAGTTAATAAAAAAAGGACAGGAAGAAGGAATCGTTCGAAGGGATATTGAGCCTGGTGCATTTGCCTTTTTCTTAGATAACTTATTTGTCATGCTGCAGTACTCTTATAGTTGCGGGTACTATAAAGAGCGCTTTAAATTGTACTTTAAAGGACAGGAGCCTGAGGAGGATTTGGTGGTAATCGAGCAGTTTATGAAATTTGTAAAGGGGACATTTTCATGCACATAATGGAAATCACAATTGTTCGTTATGTGAGAATCCAACCAAGGCATGAGAAAGAAACGATTGACTCTGACGTTACGTCATAGTGTATCTTCTAAGTAGAGTCTAGGAAACGGAGGAGCGAAAATGAAAATACATGAGATTGCAAAGCTTACGGGAGTCACCGTGCGAACACTTCATTATTATGATCAGATAGGATTGTTAAAGCCTAAGAAAGTGTCAGAGGCAGGGTATCGAATCTATGATCAGGAGTCGATTCAGAAGCTGCAACAGATTTTGTTTTTCAGAGAGCTGGAGTTTCCGTTGACTGAGATTAAGGAGATTATGGAGTGTCCTTCTTATGACCAGCAGGAGGCATTAAAGAAACAAAGAGAGCTACTGATTAAGAAACGGGAGCATATTGATGGCCTCATAAGACTCGCAGAAGAATCAATCAAAGGAGTGACCGATATGAAGTTTGAGGCATTTGATCAAAGTGATATGGAAAAAGAGAAGCGTGAGTATGCAAAAGAGGTAAAGGAACGTTGGGGACATACAAAAGAGTATGAGGAATCTATAGAGAAGCAGAAATCCTATGGCAAGGAACAATGGAATCAGATGAGCGAGGGGGCTTTGGCAATCTTTCGTGCGTTTGGTAAGTTGATGAAACAAGGAAAGACTCCAGGCAGTAAGGAAGCGCAAGAGCTCACCGGGCAATGGCAGCAGTTTATTACGAATCATTATTATACTTGTACAAAGGAGATTTTAGCTTCCCTTGGCATGATGTATACGGGGGATGAGAGATTTCGTCGTAATATTGATCAAAGCGGAGAGGGAACGGCACAGTTTGTAGCGGATGCAATTGCAATTTACTGTCAGAAATAGTAGGTAGGTTGACGAAAGAACCATTTTTATGTTTTAATGTGTTTATTTAATAAGTTTGGAGGACACAAGCATGGAATGGGTAAAAATTATATCTGGTCCATTAATCGGTGCATTAATTGGATATTGTACAAATTATATTGCGGTTAAAATGTTATTTCGTCCGACGAAACCGGTGATGATTGGATCGTTTCGACTGCCATTTACACCAGGAATCATTCCGAAACGTAAACCAGCATTAGCACGTGCAATCGGAAACATGGTCGGAAAGTCATTGGTTGGAGAGAAGGAAATCAGAGAAATCCTTACTTCTTCCAATATGAAAGAGGCAGTAGTCACAAGCATTACAAATGCAATCGAAGGAACGGTAAAGGAGAAGTCCATTCGTGAGATTGCTGGACTTGCAATGGATGATGAGAGTTACGAAGCAAAGAAGGCTTCGGCAGTAGATTACGTATCAGATCGAGTGCTAGAAGGTGTTAAGTCCATCGATATTGCAGAAATTATCGTAAAAGAAGGAACCGAAGCAGTACAACAAATGGGTGGAATGATTGCCATGTTTGTAAATGCTGAGTTGATTGCTTCTATTGCAGAGCCGATTGGAAACAAGGTGAACAGCTATATCGATTCCAATGGAAAAGAGCTGATTGTCGGTAAAGTACAGGAGGAAGTTGATTCTTTAGAGGGAAAGACACTTTCCGAACTTACAGGAATGGAACATATGGATGGCATTGGGGAAATTCTTGGCGAGATGTACGACAAGATGCTTGAGAAAGAAATCGGCAATATCGTAAAAGCATTTGATATCTGCGGCATTGTGGAACAAAAGATCAATGATATGGATGTCAAAGAACTAGAACAGTTAATCATGTCTGTTATGAAACACGAATTAGGCGTGATTGTAAATCTAGGTGCGCTGATCGGATTCGTATTAGGATTAATTAATTTATTATTTTAGTATATAAGGCTGTCGCATAGATGGAAAATCTGTGCGATGGCTGTTTTTTATTGTTTCGGAAGAACTCCATAACAATTAAAAACGTTCGGCAAGGATGCACACACCCGTAAGGAAGAAGTCGTTGTGGTATACTTATGGAAAGGAGGTTTGGTGGTATGCATAAAGTAATGGCGAAGGGAATCTTATCTGCACAAAATGGCATGAATATATATCGCGGTTGTTCGCATGGATGCATCTATTGTGATGCGAGGAGTCGATGCTATCAGATGAATCATTTATTTGAGGATATTGAGATTAAGGAAAATGCCCCTGAATTGTTAGAGCAGGCGTTAAGAAAGAAACGTAAGAAGTGTATGATTGGAACCGGAGCAATGAGTGACCCCTATCTACATATAGAGGAGAATCTAAAACTTACGAGAAGGTGTCTTGAATTAATCAAAGAATATGGATTTGGGCTGGCAATTCAGACGAAGTCGACAAGGATATTACGGGATTTAGATCTACTTAAGGCAATCAACGAGAATGCAAAATGTGTGGTGCAGATGACACTTACTACCTTTGACGAGACATTATGCAAGAAGATTGAGCCAAATGTAAGTACAACAAGAGAGCGTTTTGAAGCGCTTAAGGTATTTCGTGACAATAACATACCGACGGTTGTATGGCTAGATCCGATCCTTCCAGGAATCAATGACACGAAAGAAAATTTAATGGGGATCTTATCGTATTGCATTGAGGCAAAGGTATATGGAATCCTTTGTTTTGGAATGGGACTAACGCTTCGAGATGGGAATCGTGAATATTTTTATCAGAAGCTGGATGAATTGTTTCCTGGAAAGAAAGAATGGTATCGTAAGAAATATGGCAATCGATATGAAGTAAATAGTGATAAGAATGAAGAGCTGATGAACATATTTTATGAGACATGTAAGAAGCATGAAATTGTATGTCAAGTCGATGAGCTGTTTCGGTATTTTAAAGAATATCCGAAAGAGGATGGTCAGCTTAGCTTATTTGATCTGTAATAAAAATAGTTCTCCTCGGTAATGCTACTTACGTAAGAACGAAAGGAGAAACTATATTATGAGATACTTTAAATCACTTATTAAGCTAGCGTTAGGGACTGCATTGATCTTTACAATCTTTTGCCCATCCATGGTTGCCAATGCAACAGAAGGACAAACACCGGCTCCCACACAAAAGGCTGAGAAAAAGGCAGAAGCCAAAGACGACATCTTAACAGTTATTTCAAATAAGAAAGAGTTGTCCACATTAGTAGGAGCACTAAAGGCAGCAGGCCTAATTGATGCATTAGAGGGAGAAGGACCATTTACCTTATTTGCCCCAAGCAATGCAGCATTTGAACAAATTCCTAAAGAGACATTAGAAAAATTGTTAAAGCCAGAGAATAAAGATAAGTTAGAAGAAGTCTTAACATATCATGTATTTGCAGGAAATCTTCCAGCAGTGACAGCAGAAAAGTTGAATGGCAAAGAGATTACCATGCTAAACAACAAGCCAGTCAAAGTAACAATGAAAAATGGCGTACTTTATCTAAATGATGCAAGAGTCCTTACAAAAGACATTAAGGCATCCAATGGTGTAATTCATGTGATTGACATGGTATTGGTACCAACAAGCTAAATAATACGTATGTTTCAGTTCGGGAAAATAAGAAAAATATCGGAGTCTCTTGTAACAGCTTTGCTGCTTGCATTTGTTGGAGGATATCTTGATATCTATACGTATCTTGCCAGGGGAAAGGTGTTTGCCAATACCCAGACAGGGAATTTAGTACTTCTCGGCTACAGCATTGCAGAGGGCAATGGAAAGAAAGTCATATATTACAGTTTGTCAATCTTATTTTTTTCTTTGGGCGTTGCCCTTGCAAAGCTGGTTGAGTATAAGTTTCATGAGAACCATGAGTTTTTATGGATCCATGTAACGCTAGGAATGGAGATGGCCGCATTATTTGCGGTTATGTTTATTCCTAATGGCAAGCATAATGTACTTGCTAATATTATTGTCTCTTTTGTATGCGCCTTACAGGTGCAGAGCTTTCGGAAAGTAAACGGGAACGCGTATTCCACGACCATGTTTACTGGAAATTTAAAGAATGCTGCAGAACGGTTGTCTCATTATGCCATCACAAAGGACAAGGATGCACTGAAAAATGGATTCATCTATATGGCGGTAATTATCATGTTCGTATTGGGGGCAGGAGTGGGAGATTTGCTCACGCGTGCCTATAAACAAATGGCAGTAGGATTTGTTGATCTTGTTCTTGGAGTGGTGTTTATTTTGTTATTTCTTGAAAAAATGCAGAGCAAAACATAGACGAGAGTATAAGAAAAACTTTATTTTTTTATGATGTGTTCTGTGTTAAAATAAGAAAAATATGACATAAGATAAAGTGCAGAGATATTAGAGGGCTATATGAGAACTAAGAAAAGAGAAACAAGCCAAGTGCGGGAGGATAGGTACGAAAAGGTATTTCTTAAAGTTTTACCTAGGGTATATTTTATAATACTTTTTGTAATGCTTGGAATGCTTCTTTTTAATCGCATTACGTGTGAAAAAGATGATGTTGGCTTTGGACTGAATAGCTATCAGTCAGTTACCGATGATTTGTTTCAAGAGAATGGAGAAAAATTTGAGCTTGATAAGATTCATACATATAAAATGGATCAAGATGGAATGGTTAGTATGTTTTATAGGATTCCAGGAGACCTTGTGAAAGATGAAACAATTCTATTTCGTAGTGAGAACGCCTATGTAAAAGCATATTTAGATGGGATAATATGCTATGAAACAGATATGAAGAAGGGGCGATTTTATAATCGGTCACCGGGAATACGATGGAATTTTATTACGATCGATGACAAAGATGCGTCAAAGATATTAGAAGTGAAAATTAAGCCAGCATATAAAGACGGCAGGGCAAAGGTGGATTTATTCTTTTTTGGCGATCGTGCAACTATGATTATTAATTTTATAAAGATAAAGGGATTAGCAGTATTTTTTTGTATCTTAATGTATGTAGTCGGTATTATCTATTTAATTACAAATTATATATTGAATCAATATCAGCAAGAGAAAGACTTGAGTCTATTTTATCTGGGCTTATTTGCAATGATTTCATCGTTATGGGCATTGATTGAAACAAATATATTCCAGTTTTTTATTCATGATGTGCAGTTTTTACAACTTTTAAGCAGCATGTTGTTAGTTGCAGGACCGATACCATTGTTTATGTATATGGAAGAAGTATACCATCTCTTCCAATATCGAGTTATTAGAGTTCTTGGAGCAATTAATGTATTGTATTTAGTGTTTTCGACGGTAGCACAATTATTAGAATTGAGAGATTACCATCAGATGCTGAATTTGGTTCTGATGAATTATGCTGTTATTCTAATTACGATGATCGGTTGTGTGATTCGTGAAGCAGTAAAAAATAGGAGAAGCAAGGGAAAGAATGACAAATATGTTGATTATATTATGCAACAATCGGGGATGATTACATTATGGTTCGCAATTACAATTGACTATTGCAGATATCTTTTGTATGATGTAATGGACCGTGCATTGGTTACAAGGGGCGGACTTGTAATATTTGTCATATTCCTTGGTATTGGTACGATGTATCGTTTGACGCAGCTTGTTAAGCAAGGACGTGATTCTGAGTTGATTAGCAGGCTGGCATATCACGATGGACTTACGAATGTAGGAAACCGTACGGCATATACAGAGCGATTAGATGCATTGGCACAACAAATAGCGAGAGAATCTTGTGGTATCATCTTATTTGATATCAATAATTTGAAACGTGCCAATGATTCTTTTGGGCATCAGTATGGTGATATCTTAATCAAAGATGCAGCAGAAATCATTCAGCGAAGCTTTGGTAGAGTAGGAGAGATTTACAGGATTGGTGGAGACGAGTTCACCTGCCTGATTGTAAATAATCATCCCGAAGAGTCCTATACGACCGCAATTGAGAGATTCCACTTGTTGATTGAAGAGTCTAACAGGGATAGGGAATTTCCAATATCAATCGCACATGGTAAGGCGTATTGCAGAACGCTTACAAGAGAGAATCTAAAGTTAAGTGAGAAAGATGCGGATGCTGACATGTATAGGAATAAGGCAGAAATGAAAAAGCAGGAAGCCGATGCAAAATTGTAGTAGAAAAGAGCAATTGCGAATTATATTTTAATAATTTGTAATTGCTCTTTTTTTGTTGAAGAGGAGAAGGCTCTATTGCGAGCTCATTCCTTCCAATAAAAACACTCCCCTAAAGATAGTGCACGAACAAAATATAACTGAAATAGGAGGAATTAGAATGTTAGAAATAGCAAGAAAGAGGAAATGGATCGTAGATGTCATTGTCGAAATTGTAGGTAGCATGTTAATTGCACTGGCACTTTATAATTTTGCATTGATGGCTAAGTTCCCAATGACCGGTTTTTCTGGAATTTCAATGATCTTGTACCGACTGTTTGGACTTCCAATCGGTTTATCGACCATTATATTGAATATACCGGTTGCAATACTATGTTATAAATTATTAGGACGTGGATTTTTCTTCCGTTCGATTCGTTGTATGGTTATTTCATCACTGATTATTGATTATGTGGCTCCATTACTTCCTGTATATGAAGGAGATCGACTTCTTGCAGCAATCTGTACAGGTGTGCTTGGAGGTTTAGGATATGCAATGATTTATATGCGTAATTCCTCAACAGGTGGTTCGGATTTTATCATTATGTCTGTAAAAGCAATAAAGCCACATATCTCCTTAGGAAAGATTGCGTTCTTATCAGATGTAGGAATCATTCTTGTAGGCGGAATTATTTTTAAGGATATGGATGGTGTTGTATATGGTATGATTATCAACTATATTTTTGCAATCATGGTAGATAAGGTTATGTATGGTATGAATTCAGGAAAAGTAGCTCTTATTATTACGGACCATGGAAAAGCTGTTGCGGATATGATTGATGAGACTTGTGGACGTGGTTCAACGATTATTGATGCAAAGGGTGGCTATAAGCAGGAAGACAGAGATGTCGTTATGTGTGCTTGTAGTACGAAAGAGATGTACCTTGTAGAGCAGTCGGTAAAACAGATTGATAAATCCTCCTTTATCATCATTATGGAATCAAATGAGGTATTAGGAGAAGGATTTAAAAATACGAGAGTAGCACAATTATAGGGAGCTAGTAGTATTTAGCGAGAACGAAAGCTTTGTGAGATTTGCTGTCATAAAGGAAGAATGATTTTTATGTAAATGGCTACCGCACTTATAGCGTATAGTGATTAAGTTTCATCACTACAGGCTAAGGGTGCGGTAGCCATTTTTTTTATTAATACTGCAAAATTATTTGTTCATGTTTTCTTTTAGATATGCATCTAGGATTTCTGCACAATCTTCTACGCAGCCTCGGCATGAACGTAGTACTTTTCCTGTTGTTCTGCCTTTGAGTTCGCTGCAGTAATATGATGAATTCTTATCTTGGAATGCCTTTGCAAGCGGTTCAAGGTATTCTTTTGTTTCTTCTGTCAGTTCGGCAGGAGATTCTAAGTTTTTATGACCATTTGCAAAATTCGCAATCGCAAACATGCCCATGACAGCACCACAGTAGTCATTATGAGCGCCGCCACCGTATTGTTTGGAAATTGCCTTAGCAGTTTCCTCGTCAAGACCGGCGATGTCTTTAAATGCACAAACGATAGCTTGGGAACAATTACAACGGTTGCTGTGATATTGCGCAGCAGTTTCTTTTCTTGTCATTTTTAAATATCCTCCTGTTATTATGTAGTATCTACCTTAGTATGCCATGAATGAAAGTAAAAAAACAGTGACTAAGTCACAAAAAAGTGGTTGTTACGCATAGGTATGACTAGCGTAACAACCACTTTTTTGTATAAGTAATCGATTTACAGAACTTATTCTGCTTTTGCAATTACTTCTTTGTAATCTTTTGTATCCTTAAACATTTCGTTCATGTAAGGATTTTTCTTCGCAATCATAGCACGACGGATTACGACGATTACAAGGATGATGTTTGCAACTAATGCAAGAGCACTTACAACAGTCATAGGAACTAAGTTTCCAGAAGATTGTACACTCTTAACTGCGAATTTACCTTGATCTTGGAATAATGGGAATACTTGTGCGAACATACACCACATAGCAAGGGTATGTGCTCTGTTAGGAAGCCATGCACCTTTGTTCCAGCAGAATGCTGCGATTGTAGGAGCCAATAATAAGGCAACACCACAATACCAAGAGTGTGTAGGTAAGCAGTTGTAAGTATAAGCAAAGTTCCAGATATCGTATGCTACGATATAGATCCAGATCATATCTGGCCATAACATATCGCGTTTGTCTTTTGATACATAGATACCAAACCAGCCAGTGATACCGATGATATTAAGAATACCGGCAACACCATTGAATACGTTGTGCCATCCACCGTGAAGTTCTACACCTTCTGTAGAAATCCAAGTTGTATTGAATGCACGAATTGCAGATTCGAAATCACTACATACAGCAATTAAGATGTTGATGGAAAGAATTAAGTAAGGGAAGATTAAGAACCATTTTTCCTTACCAATCCACCATTTGTAACGAATCATCATGAAACCGATACATCCTGCTAATGCAGCATAAAGTTTCGCATAATGGAACCAACTATTCATATTTGTATATGTAACATTGGTCTTTGCCCACTCTGCATCCATAGCGACCCCCACATGGATTGCGATAAAATAAATAGTTAAGACAGCAGGTATTGCCAATAAGCAAAGAATACCTCCAGCTTTTGAACGACGAATAATTTCATTCACTCCAATTAAGCATCCGAGAACTAAGAAAAGTCCGAGCCATTGGTAGAGAGCATTTTCTCCATAAACCTCAAAAAACATAGGAATTCCTCCTTAGTATAGTAAAATTTTCGGAAACATTGTTTCCACTAATAGTTTCATATTTTTGTCCTATAATGTCAATAAAAATAGTTAAAAAGATTTAACCAAAATATTTTGACCAATTTGGGCAATTTGCATAAAGGGATGTAGGGGAGCAACTTTGGCGCCTTTACTTGACACGACTTATCGTTTCAAGTAAATTTAATTTATGCGAGCAACGAGCCAAAGGGGCGCGTGCATTACTATGGCGACTGCCGTAATAACCAGAGAAGCTCACAAAGCGTATTTTTTCTGGCTACATATAGATGCAATTTTATGATGAAATTATAGGAAGAAGTCAGCAAATGCGGACAGT
Organism: uncultured bacterium; assembly: GCA_905214875.1. Taxonomy (GTDB): domain Bacteria; phylum Bacillota; class Clostridia; order Lachnospirales; family Lachnospiraceae; genus KM106-2. The sequence continues at coordinate 32,023 of CAJMNR010000019.1, forward strand.
TCTTAATTATAGAGTGAATTCAAAAGAGGGGATTTGAGGATGAGTAAAAAGAATAAAAGAGATACAATCATTATCGTAGTTGTCGTTGTTGCTATTATCGGCTGGATTGTGGCATTTCGTGTAAACGAAAGAAGACAACAACAAAAGAAATTAGAAAATGAAACATATCAAATGCAACAGAGAGATGCACTGACTCATGACATAGAGACAGTAGTAAAATATCAAAGCGAGTATATGGGAGATGCCTCCAATGATCGTAACATTTTTAATAATCTTCCATTAAATGATGTTCCTACACTTTTTGCATTAGACTCCGAAAAAAGAATCATCACCGTATATTATCAAGGGGTAGATTGGAACATAGGACTTGAGAAGGTAAAGCGTGATCTGGTTTACAATTCGACAGCAGCTTTTGCACTTATAAACAATCTTGATGGGATAACATATGAGTTTTGTGGAAATCAGTATAAATATAAAAGGACTCAGGTGGAAAAAGTATTTGGCAAGGATTTGCGAAAACTATTAGAAAAAAAGGAATGGAAGAAGAAAGTACAGGATAAATTAGAGGACCAATCGTTTGTCGAACAGTTTTATAATTAAGACAATCTCAATTTTTCTTTTTATTAATATAATAGATAGGTAATTAGAATAATCGAGGTGAAGCGATGCGGGAAATCCAAGAAAGCACCTACCTATATGATGATTTAGAAGATGAGAAGCTGAAGAAGCGGATTAAGAATTCATTGAATTGGTTTATAAAAAAGGCAGTCGTTTATAAACGATGTTATTATACGTTTTCGAGTACCAGCATCATTACTCCGCTGGCGCTCACCATTATGAACAGTGTTGAAAGCAGTACGTTTATGGCAAATAACTTTAAACAGTATAGTGCCATTCTTGCAACAATTACGACCGTTGCAACGTCTCTTTTAGCACTGTTTCGTTTTAAAGATCAATGGCAGGAATATCGTGAGACTGCAGAAATATTGAAATCAGAACTTATGAAATATCAGATGAAGACGGGGGATTATGAGCAGCAGGATATACAAAAGCTATGTGACCGAGTAGAAGCTATTATTGCACAAAGCAATTTGGACCAGATGAGAATCGTAGACGAAGCTGAAATGGAGAAAACAGAAAAATAAACAAAATGAAGAAATGTTTGCAATATGGTAGACAAAACGTAAAAATAGCGATACAATAAAAAGGAAGAACATGGAAAGAAGGTATCGCTATGGAAGAAAAAGAGTTAATTTGGCAGTTCGGTGTTGAAGAGATTATTCATGGATACCGGAGTGAACAAGAAGAATACCACTGTGTATTTTGTGGTAAGACGTTTACCAAAGGAAGAATATATACATATGAAGAGGAAATGTATGATGCGTATGGTGCTGTGAAGGAGCATGTACTTCGCGAGCATGGATCTTGTGTAGATTACTTACTAAAAAGAGAACCAGCCATGCTGGGAATCAGTAGTGTGCAACAAAGAATACTAACTTTGATGGCAGAGGGGAAGGAAGACCGCGTCATTGCAAAAGAAGTAGGGATTGCAACATCGACGGTTCGAAATCATCGCTTTAAACTTCGTGAAAAAGAGAAGCAGGCAAAGCTATTCTTAGCACTTATGCAGTCGTTACAGGAAAAAACCAATCGCTCCATTAGCCAGTCAGATGCAGGGGAAATCGAAGAGGTTCATGATATGGCAAAGATGGTAGATGATCGTTACAGTATTACCGCGGAGGATTGTAAAAAGACAGTTAAGACGTATATGACCAAAGAAGGAGCAATCAAACAGTTCCCATCAAAAGAAAAGAAGAAAATCATCCTTCTTCGTGAAGTGATGAAAAATTTCGTGAGGGATCGTGAGTATAGTGAATGGGAAATCAATACGATATTAAAACGAATTTATGAAGATTACCCAACAATACGAAGGGCACTTGTAGAATACGGGTTTATGGACCGATCGGATGACTGTACGGTTTATCGTGTCAAAGAGTAACCTAGTGGATACTCTTTGACAGGCGAAGAACCGCCTCTTCAATCTTACTCTGCTCGATTGCGGAGTAATTCATAATTATAATATGGTCTGGGGCACTTTCTGAATCATAATAGTATTGCGACAGACAGGAAATACGGATTCCATTTTGCATAGCAGAATGGATTAGTTCTTCATCAGAGAGGTCCGTATTGATTTTCATTAAGAAATGTAGTCCGGAGTCTTCCTCCATTATTGTAACAAGGGAAGACAACGGGCTATTTTTTATGCATGTAAGCAAATAGTCGCGTTGTTTACGATAATAGTTTCTCATACGGTTAATATGTTTTTCATAGTAACCTTCGTTAATAAAAGTTGCTAGCGTATATTGTTCGAAGTTTGAAACCGTACAAGAATAGAATCCTAACGTAGCATAGAAACGTTCGAGCAAATGTTTTGGAAGAACCATATAGCTAATACGAATCGTAGAGGCCAGACTCTTAGTAAATGTATTCATATAAATGACTTTTTCCATGGCATCGATACTCTGTAAGGAAGGAATCGGTTTTCCCATAAGACGGAATTCACAGTCATAGTCATCTTCAATGATATAACGGGAGTCTTTCTTAGCAGCCCATCCAAGCAATTCATAACGACGGCTGATTGGTGTGATAATGCCGGTCGGGAAGTGATGGGATGGGGAGATGTGCACAATGTCTGCATTGGAATCTTCCAGTACAGTCACATCGATTCCCTGTTTCTCAACTGGAATATACACGCAATCTACACCATTGCTTTTGTAAATCTTATAAATCTTCTTATAGCCAGGGTCTTCCACCGCATAGATCTTGTCATGTCCCAACAGCTGGATAAGTAGTCCATATAAGTATTCAGTACCAGCACCGATGATGATCTGCTCGGGGGAAACTGTAATATTACGAAATTGTTTTAAATGCTTTGCAATGGCAAGTCGAAGTTCCATAATGCCTCCGGAAGGTGAATTCATCATCAAGGATTCGCTTCGTTCCGTAATGATTTCACGCATCAGTTTGGCCCAAATGGAAAATGGAAAGTTATCTGGATTCGTCTGATTACTAAGGAAATCGGCAAAATACTTCTGTGTTGTAGTCGTTAGAACAGTAAAGTTTTCGGAGTTGATTACAGGCACATCACGTACTATATTGCTAAGATCAGAAACAAAATATCCTTTTTTGGGTATTGTGTAAAGGTAACCTTCTGAAATTAATTGTGCATATGCATTCTCCACAGTAATTGTGCTTATGTTCAGATTCTTTGCAAAATTACGTTTGGAAGGAAGTTTCTCTCCAGCCGCTAAGTGGCCTTGAATAATGTCATTTTTTATACATTTATAAAGATGTTCATAAAGGGTATCTGACCCTATATCAGAAAAGGAATAAGTTAACATGAGTTGTTCAATCTCCAATCTGACCATTCTGGATATTTTCAAAATGGTTATTTATGTATGGTCACACTTGATTATAATGAATACTAATAATTTTGTAAAGGATAAGGAGAAGAATATGGATCAAAAGAGAAGGACATTAAACAAAGAATTAGCACAAATGTTAAAAGGCGGTGTCATCATGGATGTTACGACACCAGAACAGGCAAGAATTGCAGAGGAAGCAGGAGCATGTGCAGTTATGGCACTTGAAAGAATTCCAGCTGATATTCGCGCAGCAGGTGGAGTTTCAAGAATGAGTGACCCTAAGATGATCAAAGGAATTCAGGAAGCAGTCAGCATTCCAGTTATGGCAAAGTGTAGAATTGGACATTTTGTAGAAGCACAGTTATTAGAAGCAATTGAAATTGATTACATAGATGAAAGTGAAGTATTAACACCAGCAGATGACATATATCATATCGACAAGACAAAATTTAAGGTACCATTTGTATGTGGTGCAAAGGACTTAGGGGAAGCACTTAGAAGAATCAATGAAGGTGCAACTATGATTCGTACAAAAGGAGAACCAGGAACTGGAGACGTCGTACAAGCAGTAAGCCATATGAGAAAGATGAACAGTGAGATTGCAAGAATCACGTCAATGAGAGAGGATGAGTTGTTTAACGTGGCAAAAGAACTTCAAGTTCCTTATGAATTAGTATTAGAGGTACATAATAACAAGCGTCTTCCAGTTGTAAACTTTGCAGCAGGTGGAGTAGCAACACCAGCCGATGCAGCACTTATGATGCAGCTTGGAGCAGAGGGTGTATTTGTAGGTTCAGGAATCTTTAAATCAGGCAATCCAAAGAAGAGAGCAGCGGCGATTGTAAAAGCAGTAACCAATTATACAGATGCAAAATTAATTGCTGAGTTATCTGAAGATTTAGGAGAAGCTATGGTTGGAATCAATGAGCAGGAGATTGAGCTTCTTATGGCAGAAAGGGGAAAATAAGATGAAAGTTGCAGTGCTTGCAGTGCAGGGAGCATTTATTGAACACGAACGAATGTTAGAGCAGCTAGGGGTTGAGTGTATCGAACTTCGTAAAAAAGAAGATGTCTATAAGGAATACGATGCCATCGTACTTCCAGGTGGAGAGAGCACCGTACAGGGAAAATTGATTCATGAGCTTGGCATGTTTGAAACCATCAAAAGTCAGATTGAAGATGGAATGCCAGTGCTTGCAACTTGTGCCGGACTGATTTTGTTAGCCAAAAACTTAAGCAATGATGCAAAGACTCATATTGGAACCCTTCCTGTAACGGTAAAGAGAAACGCATATGGAAGACAGCTTGGAAGCTTTTATACAGAAGCAAAGATGGAGGGCATTGGAACAGTTCCGATGACATTTATTCGAGCACCTTATATCGAACAAGTAGGAGATGACGTAGAAGTGCTTGCCAAGGTAGACGGAAATATCGTTGCAGTAAGATATGAAAATCAGATTGGCTTGTCTTTTCATCCAGAGCTAGATGATGATTTGCGAATCCATAAACAATTCCTATCTTTGATTGAGAAGAGGGAGAGTCTGGCTAGTTAGAAAAGTTGCCAAGCGAGAAAAAAGTGGTATACTTGAAAAAAACGCTTGGAGGAAGAAATGATGAAATTTATTCGTTTTTCAGTACATAACAAAGCAACAGTAGGGATACTATCCAAGGATGAAACAAACATCATTCCAGTAAGTGCAGTAATCGGTGGACATACATTTGAGGAAATGCAACAAGTCATTGAATATGTAGGCGAGAAGGAAGTGGCTTTATTACATGAGGCAATGGAGCATCCAGAAAGCTATACCAATTACAAGAAGAATGAGGTAATGGTATTAGCACCTATTGAGCGCCCACGTCATGATATCCTTTGCGTTGGAGTAAACTATGCTGCACATATGCAGGAAGCAAAGGACAAAGTGGCATTAAAAGAAAGTCCGAAAAAGACCGTTTATTTTGCAAAGAGAGCATGTTCCATATTAGGTAGTGGAGATACAATCAGGGGAAGGTTTGATATAGATGATGAGCTTGATTATGAGGTTGAGCTTGCAGTAATCATTGGTAAGGAAGGAAAAGATATTAAAGAGGAAGAGGTAGAAGATTATATCTTTGGCTATTCTGTATTTAATGACGTATCTTCTAGAAAACTACAAAGACAGCATGCCCAATGGTATCGAGGAAAGAGCCTGGATACCTATACTGCAATGGGACCTGTCATTCTTCATAAATCAGCACTTCCATTTCCAGTTAAAGTGGATGTCATCAGTCGTTTAAATGGAGAGGAACGTCAGCATTCCAATACAAGTCTGTTAGTTGCAGATTTGAAAAGCTTGATCGTTGAACTTTCACAAGGAATGACATTAGAAGCCGGAGACATTATTGCTACGGGAACGCCAGCCGGAGTCGGTATGGGATTTGACCCTCCAAGATATATGAAGTCGGGAGACGTCATTGAGTGTGAAATTCCTGAAATCGGAATCTTAAAGAATATCGTGAAATAAAAGAAAAACACCGATTGGCCATGACGGCCAGTCGGTGTTTTTTGTTTAATTAGAATCCAATTAGATAAAGGATTACTGCAACAACTGTACTTGTTAAACCAACACAAGCTTCAAATGGAATTAATTTTAGACGGTCACGAATTGTCATATTAGCAACACCACCAGTTGCATGGAAGAAGGAACCGTGTGGTAAGGAGTCAATAACAGTAGCACCTGTGTGAATCATAGCGCCGGAAGATAAAGCGGCTACCCCAGCTGCATCTAAAGTAGAAGCAAATGTCTGGGAAGCGATTGTAGAACCGGCTGTTGTTGAAGCTGTTGCACCAGCCATTAAGATACCGGAAAGTGGAGCGAGGATAAATGCAGGCATGTTCATTGCATTTAAAAGGGTAATCATATCGTATTGTAAATTAGAAGCTTTGATAATTCCTGCAATTGTACCTGTACCAATTAACAAGATGGATACACCGATAACTTTGCTGATACCAAAGTCTGTATGGCTTTTGAAGTCTTTGATTTGTCCTGTTGCTAACGCACATACGAAACCACCGACAGGCAATGCGATTAATGGATCGATTGCGATGCCGAATAATGGACGTAATGCAAGTAAGATAACGACTACAAGGGGACCGCAGATGGCAGCAAAGAAAGATGGCAGGTTCTTGTCTTCTTTCGTATCTAAGTCGGCTTCTGTAATCATAGCGCCTTCTCTTTTCTTTAGGAAAGAAGCTAGCAATACAGTTGCAGCAATTGCAAATAGAGCAGGAATTATATTTTTGTACATCAAGGATGTAAGGTCTACGTTAAATGCTTCTGAGATAGCGATTGTATTTGGGTTTGGAGAAATAATGTTACCAGCTTTACCACCACCAATCATAGCAAGTAAGATACATGGCTTGTTAAAGCCAGCCTTTGCACCGATTGCAAGAGCGATAGGTGCTACTGTGATAACAGAAATATCTACGAATACACCAACAGCACAGATAATAGCTGTGGCAATTGTGATGGCGAAGATCGCCTGCTTTTGCCCCATTTTGGAAACGATGACTTCTGCTATCTTTTCAGCAGCACCAGTCTTGATTAAGGCACCAGCAAGAATACCACTTGTTAAGATACGAAGTACGCTGGACATCATGCCCTGTGCGCCGAGAATCATAGTTTCAACAGTGCCAACAAGGCCACCGCCACCAATTAGGCCACCAACCAAGGCTCCTAAGATTAGGCTATAGGCAGGTTGTATTTTTCGAATAATTAGAATGATTGCAAGTGCAAGACCAACGATTGCTCCAAGTGTTGTAAATTCATAAGTCATAATATTAACTCTCCTTCACTGCAAGCAGACGGAATACTTGTTCCACCGTGTCTGTCATGTTGCGAGTCGCATTTTCAGGTGCCAATGCTTCACCCAATGTGCATAGGGAGCGAAGTATTGGGAAAAATGCATCGATCCCTTCTTTATTACATTCGATTGCTTCTTTTGTAACACAGCCTGCGAATGCGATTACAGGCTTGTTGTATTTCTTAGCAAGCTTGGCAACACCAATTGGTGCTTTGCCCATTGCCGTCTGTCCATCCAAACGGCCTTCTCCTGTAATTACAAGGTCAGCCTCTTTGATGTAATCCTCTAATTTTGTTTCCTTTAAAACGAGCTGGATGCCAGACTCTAATACTGCATTGGTAAATGTAAGGAATGCAAAGCCCATGCCGCCGGCAGCACCTGTACCGGGATATTTGGCATCCGCATGTGGATATTTTTCTTTTGCTAATGCAGCGTAGTCGGCAAGCCATTTATCCATTTGCTTGATCATGGTTGGCGTAGCACCTTTTTGTGGACCGTAGATGGCGCTACATCCATTGGCACCACATAATATATTGGTTACGTCACAGGCAATGTGGAATTCACATTCTGCAAGTTCTTTAATGACATGTTCATCCGAAATCTTATCTAATACTTCAAGACCTTTTGCTCCGAATGGAACTTGGTTTCCTTTCGCATCTAAGAAATCATATCCGAGCGCTTGTAACATACCGATACCACCATCATTAGTAGCACTTCCGCCGATGCCTACGATAAAGCGTCTGCATCCTTTTTGGATGGCATCTTTTATAACTTCGCCAACGCCGTAAGTCGTTGTATTTAATGGATTACGTAAGTGGTCAGGAACTAAAGTGATTCCTGCAGCGCCTGACATTTCAATAATTGCTGTGCGTGACCCAGTGATAATACCGTATTCGCACTTCACTGGGTCTCCAAGTGGTCCAGTGACCATAACGGATTGAGGGCAACCATTCATGCCTTTCACCAAAGCTTCAACAGTTCCTTCACCACCGTCAGCTAAAGGACGAATGACAACTTCATCAGATGGATTTACTCTCTGTATCCCTTTTTTTATTGCGAAGCCAGCTTCAAGGCTTGTAAGGCTTCCTTTTAGTGAATCAATGGCTACTACAATATTCATGATTTTTCCTCCGAAATAATAATATATATATTATAATTGATAGTTTTAAGAAATGTATGTAATAGAGAACAAGAATGAAATAAAAATGAGTCACACATATTAAGTACGACTAGGTTCATAGTTATTTTAGAAATACTTTAGAGTAGCAACATTGAATTCAAACAAGTGTCATGATAACGTATTCGTTAAGCAAAAGAGAAGGCAGTAGGAGGAGTTTTATGCGCAAGTATTTGAAACGACATTGGGCAATTAGCGTATTTTTATGTGTGATTTTTATTTTACTGTATTTGATTATTGGAGCGATAGCGCCCTTTGTGCATTATAAGAAAATAAGCCCAGAGACAGAAGCGAATACGCATGTTGTCGAGGATGTATATAATCAAAACGAGTCGGTGGACCGTGCAAAGTTATTAGAAAGCAATCTATCGGCATGGGAGGACAGGATTCGCCTATTTCATATGGCAAATGAACGAATCATACTATCTACCTTTGATATGAGAGAAGGAAACAGCACAAAAGATTTGGCAGCCGTGCTGTTAAACAAAGCTGATGAAGGCGTAAAGATTTCTATTCTTGTGGATGGAATGAACGGCTGGTACCGCATGCACGGAAATCCATTTTTCTACGCATTATCGGCTCATGAAAATATTGAAATACGGTTCTATAATCCACTCAATCTCTTAAGCCCCTGGAAGACGCAAGGCAGAATGCATGATAAATATGTAATTGTTGATGATTATGCCTATATTCTAGGTGGACGAAATACCTTTGATTACTTTATTGGAGATTATCCCACTAAGGGAAAAAGCTATGACAGGGAAGTGTTGATTTATAATACGAAACATGGAACCGAAGATCGGACAAGTTCGCTATATCAGCTAGAAGATTATTTTAATTCTGTATGGAATTCCAAATATTGTGAAAAGTTTGGCAATAAGGCTAATAAAGATGTGAAAAAAAAGACAAAAGAGTTTGAGGAGCATTATAAGACGCTTGTAACTGAGAAGAAAGAGTATTTTACAGACTATGATTATGCAAAGGATACGGTGCCAACAGAGTCGGTAACACTGATTTCTGGAGACATCGGCATATATGGAAAAGAACCGAAAGTGTTGTATCAGTTAGAACAGCTGATGTTGCAAGCGAAACAGAAGGTCATGATCCATACGCCATACGCAGTCTGCAACGATTATATGTATGAAGTCCTTTCTAATGTGGATAAACAGGTACCAGAAGTAAGTATGCTGTTGAATTCTATAGAGAATGGGGACAATATCTGTGCTTCGTCGGATTATCGGATTAATAAAGAGAAGGTGCTTAAGACAGGAGTCACAGTATATGAGTATGATGGAGGAACCTCCTATCATGGGAAATCCATTGTCATTGATGACGATATTTCTATCGTTGGCTCGTTTAACTATGATTTAAGAAGTGTGTACATGGATACGGAACTGATGGTGGCAGTAAGGAGCAAGGAACTGACAAGCGAGCTTACTTCTTATATGCTTGCTATGCAAAATGATAGCAGAAAGGTCATTAATGAGACCGATTACGAAGTGCCAGAGCACATAACAGTGGAAGAACTTCCAAAGAAAAAAGAAGTCATTATGAAAGTACTCGGCCGGGTAGAACAACTATTTCGTTACTTGTTATAACGGATAACCAAGATTAAAAACAAAGACTTGTGGCAATAGGGGCATTACCCATTGTTTCTACATCCATAATAGTTAGATAGTTAAAAAAGCCCAGGGCATTGTACGTCAATGCTCTGGGCTTTTAAACTGTTCGTTCTTATTCAGCTTATTCAGATTCTAATTTTTTAGTAAGAATTTGTCCCATTGGGATTAAGTTACCACCAAGTGCATTACCTAAAGTAATTACAAGAAGTGGTACGATGCAAGGGCCAAGCTTGCCAGCTAAAGCAAAGTAAAACATGTCAGCGATACAGTGTTCGTAGCCGGAAAGAATAAATACAACGACACAAAGCACAGCTATTAGACATGGAAGAAAGTCTTTTGTTACATAATGTTTTTTAAATGTATCTACAGCGATAAACATTAACATACCGCAGAAAATACCTAATACGAATAAGCTTAAGTAGTCATCATTTAATTTTACATCAACGATCGTCTTACACTTTTCTGATATTTTATTATAGATACGGGCACCGCGAATCACATATGCAAATAAAACAGTTCCAGCAAAGTTACCGAGCCATACGATGGCAACTTCAATTATGTAAGCAGGTTTGTTTGTTACGATGTAGCCAACTTTTCCAGTAAACAGGTTAAAGCCGAATACAAGAATAGTTAGTAGGCCTAGGCTGAATAGGATTCCACCAACCACACTGTTGTCTAAAGATAAGAAAACAGTACCACCGACACCGATACAGATGCCTGAATAGACTGCTAAAATAAAAATGTGTAACAATTTTTTAACATTCATAAAAATAAGTCTCCTTTTTAGTGTGATAACAGTGGAATTATAGTAGAAATATGGTAGAAATGCAAGGGAAATAGCCAGTGTATTGTATAAAATCGAATACAAGGAGGATATCATCGAAATAGCACTTTATTTTTCATTTTTTATTATGTATAATAAGTCCGGGTCGAGAAAAAAGCGTACTTTGTAAATTGGAATGTGAAAAAATTAGCAATCAGCTGAGCACGCTTGCTTTACATAATCAAATTAAGAAATGTCGATTAGGATAAGGTTAGCGTGACACCTTATCTTTTGTTATGACATTTACAAAAATAAACTCGATAAAAACATCCAAACCTCTAGTCACTTAGAAAAGAGGGTGTTTGATTATAAATTAATTGTTACCATGTTAAGCTTGATGGCGAATGACGTCTATCAGCGGGGATATTACACAAGGAGGATATTTTCATGGAAAAAAGAGAACAATGGAATGGTTTCGAAGGAAGACTTTGGACAGAAGAAGTTAACGTTAGAGATTTCATTCAAAACAACTATACACCATATGATGGTGATGCTTCTTTCTTAGCAGGAACTACAGAAGCAACTGATAAACTTTGGGGCGAACTTCAAAAGTTACAAAAAGAAGAACGTGCTAAAGGTGGAGTTTTAGATATGGATACTGAAATCGTATCTTCTATTACTTCTCACGAACCAGGTTATATCTGTGAAGGTGGCAAAGAATTAGAAAAAGTTGTTGGTCTTCAAACTGATAAACCACTTAAGAGAGCATTCATGCCTTTCGGTGGTATCAAAATGGCTGAACAAGCTTGTACTACTAATGGATATACTCCAGCTCCAGAATTACACAAAATTTTTACAGAATATCACAAAACACACAACCAAGGTGTTTTCGATGCATATACTCCAGAAATGACAAAAGCACGTCACAATAAGATCATCACTGGTCTTCCAGATACTTACGGTCGTGGACGTATCGTTGGTGATTACCGTCGTGTAGCTTTATACGGTATTGATTACTTAATGGCTGAAAAGAAAAATGACTGGAACAACACTGGCTGCGGTATCATGACTGATGACGTAATCAGACAAAGAGAAGAAATCACTGAACAATACAGAGCATTAAACGACATGAAGAAAATGGCAGCTAGCTACGGATTCGATATCTCCCAACCAGCCAAAGATGCTAAAGAAGCTGTTCAATGGTTATACTTCGGTTACTTAGCAGCTATCAAAACTCAAAACGGTGCAGCTATGAGTGTTGGTCGTATCTCTACATTCTTAGATATCTACATCGAAAGAGATTTAAAAGCTGGAACTTTAACAGAAGTTGAAGCTCAAGAATTAATTGATCACTTAGTAATGAAATTAAGAATGGTTAAATTCGCAAGAATTCCTTCATACCAAGAATTATTCTCAGGAGATCCAGTATGGGCTACTCTTGAAGTTGGTGGTTTAGGTCAAGACGGACGCTCTATGGTAACAAAATCTGACTACAGATTCTTACACACATTAGAAAACATGGGACCAGCTCCAGAACCAAACTTAACAGTACTTTACTCTGAAAGATTACCAGAAAGCTTCAAGAAATACTGTGCTCATATTTCTATCGAAACTTCATCTATTCAATACGAAAATGATGATGTTATGAGACCTGTATGGGGCGATGATTACTCAATTTGTTGTTGTGTATCTGCAACTGAAACTGGTAAAGAAATGCAATTCTTCGGTGCTCGTGCTAACTTAGCTAAATGTTTATTATACGCTATCAATGGTGGTGTTGATGAAAAAACTAAAGCTCAAGTAGGTCCTGCATACAAAGGAATCACTTCAGAATACTTAGATTATGATGAAGTAATGGCAAAATACGACGTTATGATGGAATGGTTAGCAGGTTTATATGTAAATACATTAAACTTAATCCAATACATGCATGACAAATATTACTATGAAGCAGCTGAAATGGCTCTTATTGATACTGACGTTAGACGTACATTTGCAACTGGTATCGCTGGATTCTCTCACGTAGTTGACTCTTTAAGCGCAATCAAATACGCTAAAGTTAAATGTATCCGTGACGAAGATGGTTTAGTAGTAGACTTCGAAACTGAAGGTGAATTCCCTAGATACGGTAATGATGATGACAGAGCAGATGAAATCGCAGTATGGTTATTAAAAACATTCTTAACTAAGATCAAAAAATTCCATACTTACCGTGATTCTGAACCAACAACATCTATCCTTACTATCACTTCAAACGTAGTATACGGAAAAGCAACTGGTTCTTTACCAGATGGACGTAAAGCTGGTGAACCATTATCTCCAGGTGCAAACCCAAGCTACGGTGCAGAACAATCTGGTCTTTTAGCTTCCTTAAACTCTGTAGCTAAGTTACCATATGAATATGCATTAGATGGTATTAGTAATACACAAACAATCAACCCAGATGCAATCGGCCACAACGCTGAGGAAAGAGTTGAAAACTTAGTTAACGTATTAGATGGTTACTTCTCTCAAGGATCTCACCACTTAAACGTAAACGTATTCGGTAAAGATAAATTAATCGACGCTATGGAACACCCAGAAAAAGAAGAATATGCAAACTTCACTATCCGTGTTTCTGGTTATGCTGTTAAATTTATCGACTTAACTCGTGAACAACAATTAGACGTTATTGCTAGAACTTGCCACGAATCTATGTAATTTATCATATATAATGGAGCAGTCCATTAATATGGCAACCCCTTTAGGCGTAGCCTATAGGGGTTGTTTTGTTATCAGAGGAGAAACCCTTTCGGGTTTTTTCCTCTGATAACAAAAGTAATGCGCACTCGCTTGAGAGGAAGAAGTCACTGCGTGACGAAGCTCGGCGCGAACAAACTTGCAAGAGAACTTGTCCCGAATTTATTTTGAGAATGGACAAATCCTATAGATATACAATCCGCTAGGGCGGTGTAATGGAGGAAATGAATATGAATACAACAAATGAAATTAAAGGCTATGTACACTCCATCGAAAGCTTTGGTTCAGTAGATGGTCCTGGCGTACGTTTTATCATCTTTTTACAAGGCTGTAAAATGCGCTGTCAGTACTGCCACAATCCAGATACTTGGAAAATGCCAAATGAAACAACGAAGGAAGTAACACCAGAAGAGATGCTTAAACAAGCACTTCGTTATCGTACGTACTGGAAAAATAAAGGCGGAATCACTGTAAGCGGTGGAGAAGCACTTCTTCAAATCGACTTTGTAACAGAATTGTTCAGACTGGCAAAAGAAAAAGGAATCAATACGTGTCTTGATACAAGTGGATTTGTATTTACAAAAGAAAATCCATTCTTTAGCAAGTTTGAAGAACTTATGAAATACACAGATTTATTATTAGTAGATATCAAACATATCGATGATGAAAAGCATAAAGAGATTACAGGATGGTCAAACAAAGGCATTCTTGAAATGACTGACTATTTAAGTCAAATCAATAAACCAATCTGGATTCGTCACGTATTGGTGCCTGGACTTACAGACAATGATGAAGACTTAAAACGTCTAGATGCATATATCAAGACTCTTAAAAATGTTGAAAGAGTAGAAGTATTGCCATACCATACGCTTGGTACATTTAAGTGGAAAGAGCTTGGAATTCCATATAAACTAGAAGGAGTTAGTGCTCCAACAAAAGAACGCATTGAAAATGCAAATGCTTTATTACACACAAGTGAGTATAAAGAAAAATAGAATTGTTTTGGGGGACTGCCATGACTGGTGAGTCCCCTTTTTGCATCAAAAAGGAGTAATTGGCATGAAATTAAGAGTACCAGAATACTATAAAGAATTTGCATGTATCGCCGACCGGTGTAAAGATAGTTGTTGTATTGGCTGGGAAATCGATATAGACGAAGATACATATGAGTATTATACCCAGCAGGAGGGAGCATTTGGAGAACGCCTTCGTGCCCATATGAAAGCTGGAAATGAGACTAGCTTTGTGTTAAACAACGGAAGATGTCCCTTCTTAAATGACAAGAATCTATGTGATATCTGTATTGAACTTGGGGAGGCTTCACTATGTGAAATATGTACGGAATATCCACGCTTTACTTTGGAGTATGGCTCAGTAAGGGAAAAGTGCCTAGGACTTTCGTGTGAAGAGGCAGGACGATTAATCTTTGAAAGTAAAAGTCCTGTAAAGATTGTAGAGACAATACAACCATATGATTATGAGGAAGAAGAGGAAGATGCGTTAGCGGATGCTTTAGAGAAAGCCAGAGACCATTCCATATGCATAATGCAGAATCGAGACTATGGCATATCGGACCGAATTCGTTTACTTCTTTTATTTGCAGACGAGGTACAAAGAGAACTTAATGAGAATGAATTAGAGAAAATAGATACTCTCATTATGTCTTATCAAGGCCAGTCCATACATAGAAAACTGGAACAACTACAAGGGATAACATCGACAGAAAGCCATAAACAGTTGTTTGAGAAACGTATGAAACGTTTTCTAGCGCTTGAAGTGCTCGATAAGGAGTGGCTGAATACCGTTAAGCAAATTCGCAAACGATTTAGTACAAAGACAGATGAGGAATATGAACAGCTTACAAAAGAATTCTTGATGTACTATGAGTCAAGGGAATATGAGTATGAGCATCTCGTTGTATATTTTATTTTCCGATATGGAATGAAGTCTGTATATGATAGTGATTTCTTAGGAAAAATAAAATTTGCAGTTGCGAGCTTTCTTATGATCCGTGATATGGATGTGGAACGATTTTTAGACAATGGAAAGCAGTATTCCTTGGCAGATCGCATTGATGTAGCAAGGATTTATTCGAAAGAAGTAGAGCACTCTGAGGAGAATTTAGAAATGCTTGCAGAAGACTTTGTATTTGAAGCAATATTTACTACTAATCAATTAATTTATACAATTATTTGATTTTGTTTGAAAAAAGAGATAAGATTGAAAGTAATTTCCATAAAGGAATACTAAAACAGAGTTGGCAGTTTAGGATTCTTTGAGTATAATGGAAGACAAATAGCTACATAAAAGGAGAATAAAAAATGATTTTAGACAGTTTCAAATTAAATGGGAAAGTTGCAGTTGTAACAGGAGCAAATACTGGCCTTGGACAGGGAATGTGCGTAGCGCTTGCAGAAGCAGGGGCAAAGGTAGTAGGTGTTGCTAGAAGAGATTGCGATGAAACTGAAAAAATGGTAAAAGAAGCGGGAGGAGAATTCCACTACATCCAAGCAGATTTATCAAGCATGGAACCAGTAGAACGTATTATAAGTGAAACAGTAGAACATTTCGGGAGAATGGATGTATTAGTTAACAATGCGGGAATTATCAAAAGAGAAGATGCTCTTGAATACACAGAACAAGAATGGGATGATGTTGTATTTATCAACCAAAAATTCGTATTCTTCTTAAGCCAGGCTGCGGCAAACCAATTTGTAAAACAAGGAGATGGCGGTAAGATCATCAATATCGCATCCATGTTATCTTACCAAGGTGGTATCCGTGTACCAGCTTATACAGCAAGTAAGAGTGCAATTCTTGGTCTTACAAAAGCTATGGCAAATGAATGGGCAAGCTACAATATCAATATCAATGCAATTGCTCCAGGATATATGGAAACAAATAATACAAAAGCAATTCGTAGCGATGCATCACGTAATGAAGAAATTCTTGGACGTATTCCTGCAAAACGTTGGGGTACACCAGCAGATATGATGGGAGCAGTCGTATTCTTAGCATCCGATGCTTCTTCTTATGTAAACGGATTTACACTAGCTGTTGATGGTGGATGGTTAGCTAGATAAAAATATAAAAAATAAAAGAGATGAAATAATGGGTACAGTAGAGAAGCGGGACTTTAATAAGATGTTGGATACACCAATGCCAAAATTAATCTTGTCGTTATCTATTCCGACTATTATTAGTATGTTGATTACCAATGTATACAATCTTGTAGATGCCTATTTTGTGGGAAATCTAGGGACATCTGCAACTGGAGCCATTGGAATCGTCTTGAGCCTGCAAGCAATCTTGCAGGCATTTGGCTTTATGTTCGGGCATGGTGCGGGAAGCATCATCAGCAGGAAATTAGGAGCGCGTGATAAGGAAGATGCAAGTCGCTATGCTTCTACAAGTTTTTTCTATTCTTTTGGAGCAGGTGCATTGATCGGCGTGTTTCTTCTGGTGTTCCTAAATCCTTGTTTACGATTTCTTGGATGTACGGAATCGATTCTTCCGTATGCCAGGTCGTATGCAATCTATATCTTATTAGCGGCCCCTTTTGTAACAAGTAGTTGTACATTAAACAATATTTTAAGATATGAAGGAAAGGCATCACTTGCCATGGTAGGTCTCGCTTCGGGCGGAATTCTTAACATGGTGGGCGACCCGATCCTTATGTTTGGTTGTCATCTTGGTATGGATGGTGCTGGACTTAGTACGGCATTGTCCCAGCTCATTAGTTTCTTATTGCTTCTTTTTATGTTCATAAGTGGTAAAAGTGAGTCAAAGATTCGATTCTCTTTTGTTACAAAAAGACCGACAGAAGTGGTGAATATTCTTAAGAATGGATTCCCAAGCATGCTTCGCCAGGGACTTAACAGTGTTTCTACGATGCTGTTGAATCAGAGCGCTCATGTATATGGGGATACTGCAATTGCAGCCATGAGTATCGTGAATCGAATCAGTATGTTTATTGTGGCAATTGTAATCGGATTGGGACAAGCATTTCAGCCAGTTGCGGCATATAATTATGGCGCAAAGAAGTATAAGAGAGTGCGGGAAGCCTATGTGTTTACCTTTAAGGTGGCAGAGAGCTTCTTGGTCGTAATCGTCGTATTGGGGTTTGTATTTGCAGCACCAATCGTTGCTGTTTTTCAAAAAGATCCTGAGGTTGTACGGATTGGAAAGGCAGCGATGCATTTTCAATGCTTATCGTTAGCGTTGCAGCCAATCAGTGTTTATGCGAATATGATGTTCCAGAGCATTGGTAAGAGTCTGATTGCCTCCATTTTGGCATCCCTCCGAAGCGGAGTGTTCTTCATTCCGATCATTTTGATTCTACCAAGGATCATCGGACTTACTGGAATTGAATGTGCACAGACGGTGGCAGATTTACTTACGACCTTTACGTCAATACCATTTGTGATTCATTTTTTACGAGAACTAAAAGTAAAGCAGTAACTTCAAAAGTAACAAAATACCATTTTTAAACAAGGTATAATTATACAAAATATATAAAGATTGAAAAAAATGTTAAATTAGGTTGACTTTTAATTTTTTTAGAATTAAAATACACACAAGTTAAAAAAATGAAAGCAAAGGTGCCGAGACAACTGTCATGGCACCTTTTTCTGTTGCATTAGGAATTATATTATAATTCTTCAATGTAATAAAAAAAGGATTCCACTAGAGAGTGATAAAATTCTCTAGGAGGAAATTAGTATGCCAGTGTGCATATTTATACATAATTAATTCAATAGGTTCCAGAAAAAAAGCAAAGGCGCTTGTCGAGAATGACAGGCGCCTTTCGCAATGTAAGAGGTGAAGTGTATGGGAGCAAATATAAAATTAGCAGATGTTTGCAAGGATTATGGTTTAACAAAGGTAATCAAATATGTCAATTTTGAAATTGAAGATGGAGACTTCCTTACAATCTTAGGACCATCTGGTGCAGGTAAGACAACCTTGTTAAAAATGATCGCAGGGTTTGAACAAACAACAAGCGGGAACATTTACATGGATGGCGAAGACATTGCCAATAAGCCAATCCATAAAAGGAATATCGGAATGTTATTTCAAAATTACGCACTGTTTCCACATATGACAGTGAACGAGAATATTTCATTTCCTTTGTCATTACGGCATGTAGCGAAAGAGGAGAAGAAACAGAGAGTACAAGCAATTCTCGATAAGGTAAAGCTTGGTGAATATGGAAAACGATATCCGAGTGAGTTATCCGGCGGGCAGCAACAACGTGTTGGTCTTGCAAGAGCATTAGTATTTAATCCACCAATCCTGCTTCTTGATGAGCCTATGGCAGCACTGGACAAACAGTTAAGAAAGCAGATGCAGTTGGAAGTAAAACAGATACATAAAGATCTTGGAATTACGACCATTTCTGTAACACATGATCAAGAAGAAGCGCTTACCATGGCAACAAAGGTATGTGTTATGAAAGACGGAAGAGTGGAACAGATTGCTTCACCAGTAGAAATTTATGAACGACCTAAATCAGTGTTTGTTGCAAAATTCATCGGGGAAGCAAATGTTGTGGAAACACAAGTGATAAAGGCAGATGCACAAACGGTAACGTTCCAATTATATGGAGACCATACCGTAAGTCTTCCTCAGGGAAATGATAAGTTTGATGCAGGCAATACAATCAATATCGTAATCCGACCAGAAAAAGTTAAAGTAGTCGATGAGTCATTTAAAGGACTGAAGTTAAAGGTAAAAGTGGAACAAGTCATCTATGTTGGCGATGTTCTAAAACTAAAAGTAAGAACGGAATGTGGAAAGAGCATGAAGGTCAAAGTATTTACGCAATACAGTTTGGACATCCAAGTGGGGACAACACTTCTAGTCGGTGTATTAGAAGAAGATATGGTTATTGTAGGTCAATAAATTGTAAATAGATTAATCTAAGGGAGGAATAGCGTATGAGAAAGAATTTAGAAAAAGTAGTAGCAATGGTGGCATCCATGTCAATGATGGTGAGTGTACTTACAGGTTGTGGTTCCGGAAGTGGGAATGCAGGTACAGAAGGAAAGAAATGGTCTGGCAAGACATTAGTTGTATGTAGTTGGGGCGGAGCAATTCAAGAAGCCCAAAAGAAAACAATCTTTGATAAATTTAGTGAAAAATATGGTTGTACCGTTGTTGAGGAAACGGATCCAGATCCAGCGAAATTCAAGACTATGGTGGAATCCGGAAATATGGAAATCGATGTATGGGATGTGGATTCCGATTTCGTACCTCGTGGTATTGATCAAGGCTTATTTGAAAAATTAGATTTTAATACGATCTCAAAAGATGGGCTTATTGAAAACTATATTACGGATTACTCAGTACCAGCAGAAATCTCTACATTATGTATTTCTTGGAACACAGATAAAGTCGACAGTGCGAACCATCCAACAAGTTGGGAAGCATTCTGGGATACTAGCAAATACGAAGGTAAGAGAACGTTATATCAAAATCCAATGTCAATGTTTGAAGCAATCTTACTTGCAGATGGTGTAAAGAAAGAAGACATGTATCCACTTGATGTAGACCGTGTATTCAAATTCTTAGATGCTCACAAATCTGATATTCTTTCCTTCTGGTCAAGCGGTTCTGAATCCGTAGAATTAGTGGCAGGTGGAGAAGCAAGTCTTGGTTCTGTATGGGGCGGCCGTGTTATTGCAGCTCAAGCAGGTGGACAGAAGATTGAAAAAGAAACAAATGAGGCAATCTTGGCTGGTGACTCTTGGGTTATTGGTAAAGGATCTAAGAATACGGAGATGGCACAAGATTTCATCGCATTTGCAACAAGCAAGGAAGTTGTTAAAGATTATTGTATTGAATATCCAGGTAATGCACCTGCCAATACAAAAGCATATGACCTAATGTCAGAAGAACAGATTTCAAAATTAGCATCTTCTCCAGACTTGGAAAAGACTCAGCTATATATCGACGTTGACTGGTGGTATAAAAACTACGATGCAGTTTATGAAAGATTTACGGAATGGAAGACTTCACTATAATAACGGCGGGAGGTACGTGCCATGAAAAAAGAGAATACAAAGAAAAGAAATCTAGGATGGCTTCTGATAGTGCCTCCGTTGCTCTTCTTGTTTATATTTTTAATTATTCCATTGGGAAAGATACTTTTATTAAGTGTAACCGATGCGAAGTCAGGGGCATTTACGCTGGAAGCTTATCAGAAATTCTTCACAAGCAATGTGTATTTTAAAGTCATCCTGTTAACTTTTAAGGTTAGCTTTATCGTAACATTATTCTGTCTTGTCTTAGGATATCCAGTAGCCTATATGATGAGCAAATGCTCTAAGAGGATGCGGGCAATCATTATGATCTTAGTTATGATTCCATTCTGGACAAGCTTGCTTGTTCGTACATATTCCTGGATGATCTTATTGCAGAGTGAAGGCGTTATTAATAACTTGTTGATCTCGTTACACATTATAAGGACTCCGCTTAAGCTAATGAAAAATACAACTGGTGTCTATATTGGTATGATACATATCCTACTGCCTTATATGATTTTGTCTTTGTATCCAGTGCTTTGCGGTATTGATAATAATTATGTAGCAGCAGCAAGAAACTTAGGAGCGAATAAATTCATTGCCTTCTTCAAAGTGTATTTCCCTATGAGTATTCAAGGAATTGCAGCAGGTGCAATCTTAGTATTTACAATGGGAATTGGATATTTTATTACTCCATCTTTACTTGGTGGAACTAGTGATACGATGATTTCCCAGATGATTCAAGTACAGGTATCCAAGTTACTTAACTGGCAGTTTGCTTCTGCCGTATCGATTATCTTATTTATTGTAAGCATGATTGTTTTGTATCTGTCTAAGAAGATTATGAAAGTAGAAAAAGTATGGTAAGGGGGAATGTTCTATGCTAGCAGTCGTGACAGCATTAATTATATTATTTTTAGTTCTGCCGGTTCTAATCATCGTTCCGATGTCATTTAGTTCCTCGCAGTATATAGAATTTCCACCTCCAGGGTTTTCTACGAAGTGGTATGAAACATTCTTTAATAGTCCAAAATGGATGGATGCATTAACAAACAGCATTGAGATTGGTATCATTACGACAATCCTTGCTTTAATCCTTGGAGTCCTTGCAGCGGAAGGAATTCATAAGTCAAATTTTAAGGGAAAAGGAATCTTGACAGAATTCTTTATGATGCCAATGCTTGTGCCGGCAATCATTATTGGTATTGCAATCTATCGTTTTGAATCCGATTATGGATTTAACGGAACTATCTTTGGTTTGATCATCGCCCATACGGTACTCGCAATTCCATTTGTAATTCGTACTGTGTTAGCAAGTCTTTCAGGGCTGAATCCAAACTACGAGCTTGCAGCACAGAATCTTGGGGCCAATAAGGTTCAGACATTTTTTAAGGTCACTTTGCCTATTATCCGTCCGGCATTATTCTCAGGAGCGATGTTTGCATTTGCAACATCCTTTGATGAAGTAGTTGTATCCCAGTTCTTGTGCGGTGTTGTTATAAAGACACTTCCAAAAGTTATGTGGGATGGTTTGAATCAACAATTAGATCCGACTATTACTCCGATTGCATCCATTGTAATTATAGTAATCACGGTTCTTATGGTCATTGCCAATGCGAAAGATATCTTTGGAACAAAGCCTAAGATTGTTGAGGATGAGATTGAAGAAGACTAAGAGATGAAGGGGGAGAAGGGTATGCCTGATTTACATGGAAAGGTTGCGCTGGTAACAGGAGCTGCAATGGGAAATGGAAAAGGAATTGCAGAGTGTTTGTTAAAACATGGAGCTGATGTAATCCTTGCAGATCGCTCGTTGGTTGTATTTGAGACAGCTAAGGAGCTTGGTGAAAAGGCTTATCCACTTCTCGTTGACATAACAGATAAAAAACAAGTGGAAGAAGCAATTGGGAAGGTGCTAAAAGACTATGAGAAGATTGATATCCTTGTGAATAATGCAGGGATTGCAAGATTTTCAAAGTTTCTAGACTTGGAAGAATCGCTGTTATCGTTACATATAAAAGTAAATGTATATGGGGCAATGAATGTAACCCAATGCGTTCTTAAGGGAATGGTTGAAAATGGATGGGGACGTATTGTGAATATGTCTTCGGTAACAGGACCTTATGTTGCAGATCCAGGTGAGGTTGCCTATGCCACAAGCAAGGCTGCCCTCATTGGATTTACAAAAGCGTTAGCGATTGAGGTGGCAGAACAGAATATTACAGTCAATGCCTTATGCCCAGGGTATATTCTTACTCCGATGGTTAAGAAGAGTGCGAAAGAGTCAAACCCGCACAATCCAGATTCTGTAATCGATGAGATCGCGGCAGGCATTCCAATGAAGCGGCTTGGTACGCCGAAGAATATTGGGGATTTAGTGGCTTTTTTAGTGAGTGAGGAAGCAGAATATATTACAGGACAGGCGATTACGATTGATGGAGGAAATGGTCTTCCTGAAACAAATGCAATGGGGTTGAAATAAAGTGCTGGTAGTATGAGAAAGAGGTGGGAATGATGTTTCTGGAGAATGAAAAAATTACAAAGCAAGATATTATAGAGAAAAGTATAAAATACTGGAATCCAAGCAAGACGAAGGAATGGTTAGATCGAGGTGTGGACTTAATTATTGGAAAGAGAGAAGGATATTATTTTTATGATATGGATGGACGTAAATTCCTTAATATCCATATCAATGGAGGAACTTATAATTTGGGACATCGTAACCCTGAGGTCATACAAGCACTTGTTGATGCAACGACTGAGTTAGATGTTGGAAATCACCATTTTCCAGGAGTTACAAAGGCTCTATTGGCTGAAAAGTTATATGAGTTAACTCCAGAGCATCTTGTATACAGCTGTTTTTCGCCAAGTGGTGGTGAGGCAGTCGACGTAGCGATTAAGTCTGCAAGATATGCAACGAAGCGAAAGAAAGTAATCAGCTTAAAAGGGTGTTACCATGGCCACACAGGACTCGCAGTTTCCTTAGGGGATGCAAGGTTTAAAGATCCATTTCTTTGTGAAGGCGAGGAAGGCTGCTTTGTCCAAGTGCCATTAAATGATATCCAGTCAATGGAGGAGGAGCTTAAGAAGGGAGATACGGCGTGTGTCATTATTGAGACAATCCTTGCGACCTATGGTTTCCCTCTTCCGGAGAAAGGATATCTGAAAAAAGTCAAAGAACTATGTGAACAATATGGGGCATTATATGTAGCGGATGAAGTGCAGACCGGCCTTATGCGGACCGGGAAGATGTGGGGATTTGAACATGAAGGATTTGTACCTGACATGATTGTGACGGCAAAAGGATTTGGGGGAGGCATCTATCCAATTGCTGCAACAATTATGAGCAAGGAAGCTGGCAAATGGCTTGAGGAGATTGGCCGTATGCATGGTTCTACTTGTGGTAGTTCTGAGATTGGATGTGCAGTTGCTCTGAAAGTATTAGAAATTACAACAAGGCCAGAAACCAAGGCATTGGTGGAGCATAATACAAAACGATTGACCGAAGGAATAGAACGCTTGCGAGAAAAATATGGGGATTTCCTAACTGGTTATACACAGCGTGGTGTAATCATGGGACTTCAGTTCGCTTGTGAGGATGCGGGAGTCAGCGTTGTAAAACCGCTCTTTGATCATGGCGTATGGGCGCATAACTCTAGACTTTGCCCAAACATTCTTCAGCTAAAGCTTGGCTTACTAGCAGATGATACATTCCTTGATGAGTTGTTTGAAAAGATGGATGCGGGAATTAATGAAGCAAGAAAAAATTGGTTAAGGGAACAATAGCAGAGGAACCGTTAAGGGGGCGGTGATATGAAAACAAAAGAATATATGAAGAAAGCAGTAGACGCCACTGTTGCAAATTTGTATGATTTTAAGGAACCTGTGACTACCACTTTGATGAAGTATTCTGAGAACTTTTCTTTCCTTATAACGACAGCATCTGAAAAGCATTATGTCTTACGCGTGAACCGCCCGCGTTATCATACGAAAGAGGAACTGCTTGGGGAGTTGAGCTGGATGGTAGAAATAGGTGAGGAGACAGACCTTGTCTTACCTAAAGTGTATTGTGGGAAAGATGGAAGCTTGCTTCAAAGCTTGGTAGTGAGAGAGACAGGTGTGGAGTATACATGCTGTCTTTTTTCTTATCTTTCAGGGAAGATGATCAAAGACTTAAAGGGCGAAGAGCAGAGAAGAGAGATGTATGAAATAGGGAAGATACTTGCGACGCTTCATAACGAATGGCAGTATAGGGATCCGAAACGACCGATGATTAAACGGTTTCATTGGAATGAGAAGAACTTGCTTGGAAGGGATAGTTTGTTTGGGGATTGGAGAGCGTATCCGGAGTTAGATGAAGTGACGTATCCATTGTTCTTAAAGACGGTGGAACGGCTACTTGTCTGCTTGCGACAGTTTGGCAAAAATGAACGAAACTACGGTATGATACATGCTGATTTACACCGTAGTAACATCATTATGAAAGACGATGTGTTGCAAATCTTTGATTTTGACGATTGTGGATATGGGTGGTACCTATATGATCTTGGATGCACACTGGTGGAGTATACCGACGGTGTTGATGAACTTCTTAAAAATCTGTTAGCAGGATATGAGACGATACGTCCATTATCCGAGGAGGAACGCAGAATGGCAAAGAATTTCGTTTTGATTCGAAGGATTGTAAGGATGGGGTGGTTAACGAGCCATGCCCAAAGTGATACAGCTAAGTTAGTAGATCCAAGATATTTTATGGAAACATGCCTTATGGCGCGTGAGTTTTTGAATCAAATACCTTGACATACGCCAGAAAGAAGACTATCCTACTTTATATAGTGAAAAATTAATACGAAACTGATGATTGAGAAGAGTAGGCAATTATGAAAATCTAAAGAGAGCTGCACATTGGTGAGAGTGCAGGCGGGAAGTGATGGACGGACTGCTGTGGCGTTTGGATGATTGTACGAATGGGCTCATGAGGGCAACCCGAAGTAATAGTAGGCGTTGACGGAAATCCCGACCGTTATAAGGGAAGCATATGATAGTATGTGAAGAAAGCACAATGGTGGCAACAATAAGACGATAACTCTTATCCTTTGTAGGATAAGAGTTTTTTTAATTGTTAGGAAATTTCTCTGTCGAGCTCTTTCCTAACAATTAAAAATGTCCCAAAAAGCGAGCCACATTCTAGTAAATACAGCATATAAGCTCTTCTTAATACTACAAAAACTTAAACAGTAATGGAGGAAGAAATATTATGGAAAAAATCATTTTAACTGGTGACAGACCAACAGGAAAATTACACATTGGACATTATGTAGGATCACTAAAACGTAGGGTAGAATTACAGAATTCTGGTAAGTACGATAAGATCTTTATTATGATTGCCGATGCGCAGGCGCTTACGGATAATGCAGATAATCCAGAAAAGGTAAGACAGAACATTATAGAGGTAGCGCTTGACTACATGTCTTGTGGACTTGATCCGAAAAAATCAACGTTGTTCATTCAATCTCAGATTCCTGAATTATGTGAGTTGACGACATTTTATATGAACCTTGTTACTGTGTCTCGTCTGCAACGTAATCCAACAGTAAAGAGCGAGATCCAGATGCGTAACTTTGAAGCCAGTATTCCGGTAGGTTTCTTTAACTATCCAATTAGCCAGGCTTCTGATATTACTGCATTTAAGGCAACGACAGTACCAGTAGGAGAAGATCAGCTTCCTATGTTAGAGCAAACAAAGGAAATCGTACGTAAGTTCAATTCCACATATGGAGAGACTTTAGTTGAGCCAGAGATCCTGCTTCCAGACAATCAGGCATGTTTAAGACTTCCAGGAACAGACGGAAAAGCAAAGATGAGCAAGTCTTTAAATAACTGCATCTATTTATCCGATAGTGAGGAAGAAGTACGTAAGAAAGTTATGAGCATGTACACAGACCCAGACCACATCAAAGTCAGTGATCCAGGAAAAGTGGAAGGAAATACAGTGTTTACTTATCTTGATGCTTTCTGTAAAGAAGAACACTTTGAGCGTTATTTAAATGAATATAAGAATCTAGATGAATTGAAAGCACATTATATGCGTGGTGGTCTTGGCGATGTGAAAGTGAAGAAGTTCTTAAATGCAGTTCTTCAAGAGGAACTTGCACCAATCCGTGCTAGAAGAAAAGAGCTGGAAGGTCAGATTCCGGAAATCTATGAAATCTTAAAGCAAGGATGTAAAGAGGCAAGAGAAGTAGCAGCTGCAACTCTTCATGAAGTAAAAGAGGCCATGAAGATCAATTATTTTGAAGACGGTGAATTAATCAGAGAACAGGTAGAACGCTATCAACAAAATGATTAGTTAAGATTATTAAGTTTTGACGCGATTTTCTTGACATATTTAATTTTAGTGCTAATATAAATAATAATTATAATTTCGGCCAAAGAAGGACAATTCATAGTAATTGTCCTTTTTTCTTTAAAATTGAGGAGCCGAGAGTACATAGAGAGGAAAGGTAAATATGAAATCATTACTTGAGATCGTAGAGGTTATTGACAATTTTGTCTGGGGTCCGGTCATGTTGATCCTGCTTGTAGGAACAGGTATCATCCTGACGATTCGAACTAGATTCTTATCATGGAGAAACCTTGGACATGCATTAAAAACAACTCTTAGCAAAGAGTCTAGGAAAAAGGGAAACGGAGATGGAGACATCTCGCCATTCTCAGCATTGACCACTGCATTGGCAGCGACGATTGGTACTGGTAATATTGTTGGTGTTGCAACGGCCATGGTAGCAGGTGGCCCTGGTGCATTAGTATGGATGTGGCTGTCTGCTTGCTTTGGAATGACATCCAAATTTAGTGAATGTATGCTTGCCATCAAGTATCGTGAAGTAAACGAACATGGGGAAATGAGCGGCGGTCCGATGTATGTTATGAAAAAAGCATTTAAGCATAAGAAGCTTGGTGCTGTACTCGGTTGGCTGTTTGCCTTATTTGCCTCTATCGCAGCGTTTGGTATTGGTAACTTGACGCAGTCAAATTCTATTTCTTCATCGTTAAAACAGACATTCAATATTCCAACTTACATAACAGGTATCGGCATTACGATTCTTGCATTAATCATAATCGTAGGCGGAATCAAATCAATCTCTAAAGTGTCTTCTGTAGTTGTACCATTTATGGCAATCTTTTATGTCATTGCAGGGTTAATCGTAATCATTGGAAACTATAAGAATGTACCAAGCGGTGTCTGCATGATATTTAGATACGCATTCTCAACAGAGGCCGTGACAGGTGGTGTGTTAGGTACGATTACTGCAAGCATGATGAATGCCTTAAAATACGGAGTTGCACGTGGCGTGTTCTCCAATGAAGCAGGTATGGGGTCGGCAGCAATCACAGCAGCTGCAGCAAAGACGGATCATCCTGTGCGTCAAGGATATATTAATATGACGGGAACTTTCTGGGATACAATCGTCGTATGTACAATTACAGGTCTTTGTATTGCAAGTTCTGGTGTACTTGGTAAAGTAGATGCTTCTGGAGAGTTAATCACAGGTGCCGCACTTACCATTGAGGCATTTAAGAGTGTATTGGGTGATGCAGGCGGCTGGCTTGTCAGCATCGGAATCGTATTATTCGCTTTTTCTACAATTCTTGGTTGGGAGTACCATGGAGAGAAAGCGTTTGAGTATATTGTAAGGACACATAAATATAACATCGTATATCGTGTTGTGTTTGCACTTATTTCATTTGTTGGAGCAACAACGGCACTTGACCTTGTATGGGGTATTTCTGATATTGCCAATGCATTGATGGCCATTCCAAACTTAATCTGCCTACTCGTTTTAAGTGGTGAGATTGCAAATGATATGAAGGAATTTGAAATAATTAGAAAACAGGAAGCAGCAGAAAAGAAACGACATAAATTAAGTGCTTAACTAGCAGAATTCAGTGCAATTATTGTTGTATCTTTAGAGAATTAAGGTTATTATAGTAGTAAAGACAAAATAGGGAGTCAACAGGATAGGGTCTGTTGATGGAAATAGGAGGAGTACATATGTTTTTTACGAAGGATAAGAAAGAAAGCTTATCTCATGAAGAGGTAGTACAAAGACCAGAAGTTGATTTATCAGGGGTGACTAATACACTTGGTGAATTAGCTGATAAGAAATCAACGCTTAAAAATAGTCAAGTCGAAATGAGTCAAAAGATTGAGTCATTAGCTGATTGCTTTGAAACATTACGTCCCAATGGAATGGGGATTTCTGAAAAGGTGCAAGCATTTCATGATGAGTTCCAAGGTATGAATAAAGTAATCGATATGCTTAATCAGGCATCAGGAGAAATCCGTGAGACAGCAGATGGTGGAAAAAAACAGATGCAAGGCTTAAAGGAATCTACGGATGGATTAAGCAAGACGTTTGCTGATATCAATGGCGTATTACAAGATTTCGAAACAGCATTTAAAGAAATTAAGAATTACACATCTGGTATTGTAAATATTGCTTCACAGACTAATTTACTTGCGTTAAATGCATCTATTGAAGCGGCAAGAGCTGGAGAAGCTGGTCGTGGATTCGCAGTAGTAGCTGATGAAATCAATAGCCTTTCAGGGGAAACAAAGAAGATGGTTAATCAGATTGATGATTCTATGACAGTTGTTGAAGAACAAGCAGAACGTCTTGTTGTGTGCTTTACAGATGCAAACAAGTCAGTAATCAGCAATGGTTCTAGTGTTGAAGAAGCAACGGAATATATGGATAAATTTGAAACAATTGCAAATGGTCTTGCAACATCTTCGAAAGAAACAGAAAGTATGATTAAGTCAGCAAAAGATAAGTTAGAAGATATCAATGGAGAGGTGAGTAAAGAAGACACTGTATTCCAGAAATTTATCCAGAATGTTGAAACTCTTAAGGCACATGTTTACAGCCAAAATGATATGATAGAAGAAACAGATCAGCTATTTAACCAACTTGATGAAGTAGTAAGAGAATTAGCACTGAAATTAAAATAATAGAAAGGGACATTGTTGGTATAAGGCAATGTCCTTTTTTGTAGCATTCATGTCTTGTGTTATCTTGCTAGTTATTCGTCCAGTGTTCTTAAGCCTGAAACGGTGTTGAAGTTTGAGGCGGATTACGATAGTTTGACGGGAATCTATGATAGAAGAATAAGCCAACTGTAAATTCTATGTTTAAAATAAAATGATAATCTGTTATACTTAGACAAATAAGTACTTTGAAAGGAAAGAGCTATGAAAAACGAGTTATTTCATTTAGGACCATTTACTGTATATGGTTATGGTTTGATGATTGCAATTGGTGTTCTTGCAGCGTATGTTATGGCTGAGAAGAGAGCAAAGAAAGATGACTTAGAAGCGGACCTTGTATTTAATCTAGTAATCTGGTGTTTATTAGGCGGATTGCTTGGAGCTAAGGTATTATATATTATTACACAGATGAAGGAAATCCTTGCTGGTAAAGCTGATGTGGTTAAGTTAGCAACAGGCTTTGTTGTATATGGCGGTATCATTGGTGGTACATTTGGTGGATTCTTATTCTGTAAAGTGAAGAAATTATCCTTCTTGAAATATTTTGATCTTGCAATGCCAAGTGTGGCATTAGCACAGGCATTTGGACGTATCGGATGTTTCCTTGCGGGATGTTGTTATGGACAGCCTACGAATGCATGGTATGGAATTACGTTCCATACTTCTGAGCTTGCACCAAATGGTGTGAAGCTTGTTCCAACTCAGTTAATCTCTTCAGGATTAGATTTCTTACTTTGCTTTGTGCTTTTACTATTTGCAAAGCGTAAGAGAGCGGATGGACAAGTTGGGGCATTATACTTAATGTTATACAGCGTAGGACGATTTATTTTAGAATACTTCCGCGGAGATTTGATTCGAGGAAGTGTTGGAGCACTTAGTACGTCACAGTTTATCGCA
Source organism: uncultured bacterium (assembly GCA_905214875.1). Taxonomy (GTDB): domain Bacteria; phylum Bacillota; class Clostridia; order Lachnospirales; family Lachnospiraceae; genus KM106-2. The sequence goes on from CAJMNR010000019.1 coordinate 62,560, forward strand.
ATATTCTTATTTATCGGCGGTGCCGTAGTGTTTGCTCTTTTAGGAAAAAATAAAACAATACAAAAAGATTAGATAGAAGACCTGTTTGGAATAAAAAAGTTCCATACAGGTCTCTTTACATAAAAGGGTAAATATGGTAATATGATGGCAGTTTAATAGAAAGGGTAAGGTAGTCAGGCATGTGGAATAAATAAATTCGAGGTAACTAGAAGTGAATAGGAAAAAAGATTGTAATGGATAGCATTGCAATTTATTTTTTATGCCTATTGTTCTGGGATTGAATTTATTTATGGACGCATACTAGGACTCTGTCCTGAGATAGATTCAATCCGTCCATTTTTAAATAGGAGGGATTTTTTTGTCTTTATATATAAGTGCGAAGAATATTAAAATGAGTTATAATGAACGACTGATTTTTTCATTTGATCAGTTGGAGATCCATTCAGGGGACCGAATCGGTCTGGTCGGTTTGAATGGAGAAGGTAAGACAACATTGCTGAACCTGCTATATGGAAGTATTGTTCCTGAAACAGGAACGGTAACTAGAAATTGCGAAATCGGATATTATGAGCAGTTTTCATTGGGAGAGGGCATGCAGCCAATGAGCGGTGGAGAGAACACAAAGAGGCGTCTTAAGGAAGCAATTCGAAAAGGAGCGCATATCACCTTCTTGGACGAGCCAACATCAAATCTTGACCAAACGGGAATCAAAACATTGAAACGAACGTTAAGCCGATTGGATACATTTTTAATGGTAACCCATGAAAGACAGTTATTAGATGAATTCTGTAATCAGATTATTGAGGTTGGGAATCAGACAATTCGAAGCTATAAAGGGAATTATTCGGAGTATCAAAGTCAAAAGAAAAAAGAAGAACTTGCCGCGCAGAGAGCATATGAAGAGTATATTGAGGAAAAGAATCGGTTGTATCAAGTGTTAGAACTCAAGAAAAAGAAGGCACATGCCATTGGAAAACGACCAAATGGAATCAGTCCTAGAGAGGCAAGGCTACGGAATTATCTTGCTTCTAAGCCGTATGATGTAAAACAGCAGGCGATGGAACGAAGTGCGAAAGCAGTACAGAGCAGGATTGACCATTTGGAGGCAAAGGAGAAGCCAAAGGAGATTCCGAGGATTGCAATGGATTTTTCGTTGACTGATCCACCAGAGAATAAACGGGTCATTGAAGGGAAAAATCTTTCTTTCTCCTATGGAAGCAAGTGCATCTTAGACAATGTGAGTTTTCGAATTCTAAATGGGCACCATTATGGAATTGTGGGAGACAACGGTGCGGGAAAGACAACATTTCTTTCTTGTATTTCCAATAAGGAAGAAGGGGTCTATCTTGTTCCTAAGGCGAAGCTAGGCTATCTATATCAGCAGTTTGAAGGCTTATTAGAGGAAGAAACGGTTTTATTTAATATGATGCGTGATTCCATTCAGAAGGAATCGGTAGCAAGAAATATCCTTGCTAGGCTTTTGCTTGGAGAAGCATTTATGGGGCAGAAAGTGAAAAAGCTAAGCGGTGGAGAGAAGATGAAGCTTGCCATAGGAAAGCTGTTGGTATCGGAGGCAAATGTACTTCTTTTGGACGAGCCAACAAACTATTTGGATATGCCTTCGGTTGAGGCAGTAGCAGAAGTGTTAAAGGAGTATGAGGGGACGCTTCTTGTTGTAAGTCATGATTCTTCTTTGCTAAATGAAGTTGTAACGGATACGATCTCCATTAAGAATCATTCTTTGGTTCAGTTTGCAGGAACTTACGAAGAGTATCAAAGTAGTCAACAAAGAGACTTGAAAAAGGAAGAGGAACATCTTCGAATCCAGGCATTAGAGATGCAGATGGTAGCCCTGGTTTCAAAAATCAGCATGGCATCAGAGAAAGAGAGAGAGTCCTTAGAAAAAGAATACCAATGTGTATTAAGAAGTCTTCAAAAATATAAATAGGAAGGTCTAGTGCAATACAACCTGTTTTCCTTCTATCATTACAGAGTAGAGGGAAAACAGTGTATGCACTAGCCTTCCTTTTGGTTTTCAAAAAATAATTAAAATGCTCTAAAGTGGATAGCTACTTAAGGGGTTAAGTTTGCTTTCATTCCTTTGGCACCACGTTTTCGATTACGTACTTTTTTCGCACTGTATACTTTGTCGTGGTAAGTGAATGTTTCTGTAGTAGAATCAAACACATTTGCATAGCAAACGCTATCCTTGTCGTCAAGGGTAATTCCTTTGACACCGCGACTTGTCTTCTTAAGTTCGCTTACTTCGTCTAAACCGTAAGCAATGCTTGCACCTTTTTCAGTCATCATGATGACTTTACGATCAGTTGCTAACGCATCGGTAGCAGTAAGGAGAGTTACACTGATAAGTGCATCTGACTCATCTAATTTTGTGGAACTGATTACGGAACGGTTTGTTTCGAACTCCGTACCGGATACTAATTTTACATAACCATTTTTCGTTGCAAATAACAGTTCGGATTCATAGAGTTGTAAGAATCCAGTATATAATAAGGCGTCTTCTTTGCCAATCTTACATAAAGAGTGGATGAGGGTTCCTTTGTCCTTTAATTTGCCTTTTGGTATTGCACTAGCTTTTACCTGATACATATTGCCCTCTGCAGTGAAGATACATAGTTTGTCAATATTCTGCATTTTCACGATATGGGAGTATTCTTTTAACGTATCTTCTTGTGCACGGTTATAACTTGTAGAATCAATTGATTTTGTATATCCGAAACGATCGATTAAGACATAGATGTCTTCAACCTTGATTTCTTCCTTGTATTCAACTTTTTCTAAGTTATGAAGCTGTGTCTTTCTTGGTTCATTAAAGAGCTTCTTATAGGAACGAAGTCTAGTCTTGATTACTTTGAAGAGCTCGCGTTCGTCACCAAGAACAGCTTGATATTCTTTGATATTTGCAAGAAGTCCATCTTTTTCTTCATGAAGCTTCATGATTTCAAGACCGATTAATTTGCTTAACTGCATTGTGAGGATGGCTTCTGCCTGACGTTCAGAGAAATCAAGCGTAGCAGCAATCTTTTTGGAATGTTCGGACTTGAATTTGATGTCCGCAGTTTCCCCATGGATTAAACATGCTCTTGCCTGTTTGATAGAAGAGCTTCCTCGCAAGATTTCAATAATCAAATCAATGACATCGATGGCCTTGATCAAGCCGTTTACGATTTCAAGTCTAGCATTTGCCTTATTTAAAAGGTATTGATATTCTTTTGTATAGATTTCCTCTTGGAAATATACGAATTCTTCAATTAATGATTTTAACGAGAAAGTAATTGGCTGTTGGTCTTTTACTGCAAGAAGATTCATACTGTATGTATCTTCTAATGCGGTCTTCTTATATAAACCATTTAGCAGGTTATCAATATCACGATCTTTCTTTACTTCGATGACGATACGGATTCCTTCTTTACTGGATTCGTCACGTACATCATACATCTCGTCAAATACTTTGTCCTTCATTAAAGCAACAAGGCTTTCCACAAGCTTTGTCTTGTTTCCGGCAACGGTATAAGGGATTTCCGTAATGATGATATTGTTGCGGCCGTTGTCCCCTTTTTCAATTTCGTGTTTTGCACGAATCTTGATTTTCCCTTCCCCGCGTTCATACATGCCTTCGATTTCATTTGCATTGGTAATCACACCGCCAGTTGGGAAATCAGGAGCTTTGATGTATTTCATTAGTTCTGGTATGCTGATATTTTTCTTATCCATATAGGCAATTACGCCATCGATTACTTCGCTTGGATTATGGGGTGGAATGTTAGTTGCCATACCTACGGCAATACCAGTAGTTCCGTTGATCAATAAGTTTGGAATCGTAGCTGGAAGAACGACAGGTTCTTTTTCGCTGTCATCGAAGTTTGGCATGAAGTCAACGAGACCTTTGTCTAAATTATTTAAAAGGGTTAACGCCCCCTTGCTTAATCTTGCTTCCGTATAACGCATGGCAGCTGCTCCATCACCATCGATGGAACCAAAGTTTCCGTGACCATCTACTAATGGGATGGAGAGGGAATAGTCTTCTGTCATACGAACGAGTGCTTCATAAATGGAACTGTCACCGTGAGGGTGATATTTACCCATTGTATCACCGACGATACGGGCGCTCTTTCTATGTGGTTTATCTGGATGTAAGCCAAGTTCTTGCATGGCATACAGAATTCTTCGTTGTACCGGCTTTAACCCGTCGCGAACATCGGGAAGAGCACGGGCTATGATAACGCTCATGGCATAATCACGGTACGAGGTTTTCATTTCTTCGGAAAAGTCGATCGTGATAAAGTTATCCGTTTTACTCATATATATAATCCTTTCCTAAATATCTAGAGTGGCGTATTTTGCTTCTTCCATAATGAATGCACGTCTTGGAGGAACATTGCTGCTCATTAAGGTAGTTGTAATTTCATCTGCCTCAACAGTATCGGTGATTTCAATACGTGCGAGTTGTCGTTGTTCTGGGTCAAGTGTTGTTTCCCATAATTGGTGGGCATCCATTTCACCAAGACCTTTGTATCGTTGAAGACCAAGAATCTTATGACCGCGTTTACGGAATTTATCAAGTTCAAAATCGTTGTAAAGGTATTCCGTATGTTTTACTTTACGGGATTTTCCTTGTGTTTCATATTCCACACGATATAGAGGTGGCATACCACGGTATACTTTTCCTTCTTTAATAAGTTCCGGCATAAAGCGGTAGAAGAAAGTGAGTAGAAGCGTACTGATATGAGCACCATCAACGTCGGCATCGGTTAAGATAATAATCTTGTCATATTTTAATTTTGTAATATCGAATTCTTCGCCGATTCCACAGCCTAGTGCAGCAATCATAGATTTGATTTCGTTATTTACAAGGATTTTTTCGAGTGTTGCTTTTTCAACATTGAGGATTTTGCCTCGTAGTGGAAGAACGGCTTGCGTTCTGCGGTTTCTTGCTGTCTTAACCGTACCACCGGCACTATCACCTTCGACAATGTATACTTCGCATTCTTCCGGTTTTTTAGAAGAACAGCTTGCAAGTTTACTCTTTGTGTCTACATCATTTAACTGTTTTAAAACAGCAGTTCTAGCCTTGTCAGAGGCTTTTCTTGCGTTGTAGGACTTTAATGAGTTTTCAAGGATTGTCTTTAATACTTCTACGTTCTTATCTAAATAACGTTGTACTTCTGTACTGAAGATGTCATCGACTGCACTTTTTGCATCACTATTTCCGAGTTTTGTCTTTGTCTGTCCTTCGAACTGTGGATCTGGATGCTTGATGGAGATGATTGTAACAATACCGTTACGGATATCTTTTCCGTCAAAGTTTTCGTCCTTATCCTTTAGGATTCCAAGTTCTCTTGCATATTGATTCATGACACGTGTAAGTGCTGTCTTAAATCCAGTTACAAGAGTACCGCCATCTACTACGTTGATTCGGTTACAGTAAGCATTGATTTGCTCAGAAAAGTTTGATGTATATTGGAATGCAACTTCTACTTCGATGTCTCCGCTTGTACCTTCTACATAGATTGGTTCGTCATGAAGGACTGTAAGATCACGAGTTAAGTATTTTACATAACTCTTAATACCGAATTCTTCTTGATATACAATTGTTTCAGATGCTGCTTCATCTTTATATATTAACTTGAGGTTTTTGTTTAAGAATGCAATTTCTTTTAATTTCTTTTTGATTGTTTCTGGTTTGAATTCAACCGTTTCGAAGATTTCTGCATCAGGATAGAACGTTACTTTTGTGCCAGTTTTGGATTTTGCACAAGTTCCAACGACTGGGAGCAGTCCATCTACTAAGTCTACCGTAGGATGTCCGCCGTGTTCGTATTCATCGCGATATACCTTTCCATCACGTTTGACTTCAACAACCATCTTGCTGCTTAATGCGTTAACAACAGAGGCACCAACACCATGAAGACCTCCGGATACTTTATATACATCACTTGCAAATTTACCGCCTGCATGAAGAATTGTGTAAACAACTCGTACAGTTGGTATATGTTTTGTAGGATGAAGGTCAACTGGTACACCACGACCATTGTCTTCGATTGTAATGCCTCCATCTTTTTGAAGCGTGATAGAGATCTCATTACAAAAACCAGCGAGATGTTCATCAATGCCGTTGTCTAAAATCTCCCATATAAGGTGGTGAAGACCTCTTGTGCCAGTACTACCGATGTACATACCGGGACGTTTACGTACGGCTTCAAGACCTTCTAATATCACAATTTGACTGCCATTATATTGTTCCATTGACTGTTCCTTTCCATTATGTTTCCAATTAAATACACAGTGGAGCCCAGAGAAAGAAAAAAATATGTTCCCCGGACTACCACTGCTATGTGTCATAAAAAATACTATAGTTTTCGTACTTCTTCCCCATAGTATATCATATTTTAATAAAAAAAACCATATGTTCGATTTTGATTTGCACAAGCAATGAGTTGGGCGTTTACGAATCATTTTATAGCTTATATAATAGGAAGGTATTATATAAGCAGTTAGGAAAAGTCAGGAATTACTCCCCTTTTTTTATTGTTAGACTAACTATGTCAAATAGTTTTTTAAAATTATTTTATTAT
>CAJMNR010000020.1 GCA_905214875.1 uncultured bacterium
GTCACACGGCTCGACCACACCTTTTCGGCGCGAGCACGGTTCACAATCGCATCATTTTACGTCATAGGTCTTATTGCCTTCTGCTACCGTAAACTCCCCTACGGTATATTCCTTCGTTAGCGAAACGGATTGTTCTCCCTTATCCTTAACGCTTTGTAAGAAGGTATGAAAGGAATCGATTGTTTCTACGCTGCCAAACTGCCGCTCTTTAATATCTACGCCACTTCCCACATCTACCCGCTCATTTCCAATTGGAGTCGTAGGTGCGTTATCCCTTGTCGTAACCTTCGTTCCCAAAATGAATATACAGGCACATGCGGCGATGGATGCTGCCGTATAGAGTATTGGTTTTATATAGTTTGGTCGAGGCTTCTTTTCTTCAGTAAGCACTGCGTTATGTACCAGTTGTTTTGTTTCGTTAATTAACATGTTAGGGGCATGAATCTGGTCATAGGATTCTTGTATTCGTCGTTTCATTCGTACACGCCTCCCATACTGCCTAATTCATTTTTTAACAGCTTCCTTGCTCTGGATAGCTGTGACTTGATCGTTGTTTCTTTTTGCGAGGTAATTTCCGCAATCTGTTTGATTGAGAGTTCCTCATAATAAAACAAATATAGTACCGTCCGATATTTTTTCGGAAGCTTGTTCATATGTTCATAAAGATCTAGCTGCTCGTCCGTTTCAAATAAAAGACGTTCTTCATCGCCCAGGGGTTCGGTATGTCGTCTCCACGCACTTGTCAAATTGCTCTTCGAACAATTGATGGTAACCCGTATGAGCCATGCCTTAATATGGTCTTCATTTTGAAGCGTTGGCAAATATTTGACAAGTCGAAGGAATACTTCTTGAAACACATCCTGTGCATCGTGAATGTTTCGCATCTGGGTAAGCGCAACACGGTATACCATATCTGCGTATTTCTCGATAATTTGGTCGACTCGCCGTAATTCTTCTTCCTTCATTGTACCCTCCTATTTTCTATACAACAAGAATTTATCATAAACAGGAGGATATTACAAGATTTTACTTCGTTAGATTAATTACTCCTAACCAGTAATAGCCTTTTAAAGTCGTTTTCATTTGCTGTGCTACGGATTGTGCAATCGTACTGAATTCTTCATCTGTAATTGTATATTCTGTACGTAATACAGATTGATTGTCTTTTTCTAATGTCTTGATGAACTGGTTTGCAATATCATCTTTCGCAAAGTATTTGGAAGTATAGTGATAATACTCTTTGTCATCGGATTTACATGTATAGTCTGAAAGATTTTCATCCATAACGTAGCGTTTGTCTGCAGTAAGGACACCGTTGATTCCTTTATCTGAGATATTAAATAAAGCGTTGCTTATGATTTCGTTATCGTTATTCGTTGTATCGATGGTTTTCCACTCATTGTCAATCTTTACGCGGTTCCATGCATGAGATAAGTTACCGTTTAATGTACCGGTCACTACGATGCTTTCTAATCCTGCTTCATCAGCAAGGACTTTAAAGGATCCTGCATAGCTGGCACATACGCCAACTCCTTTGACTAAGGTACCATAAGGAGTAAAGGAGTCTTGAAACTCATCGTCTACTGTCTTATAGTCGTATTTCTTAGCATTTTCAAGTGCTGCATCGTCATAGGTAGCATTGGCACAAAGGTATTCGTTGATTGCCATTTCCTTATCTAAGTCACTCATGCCATCTTTAATAATCTGTCCAATAATCTCTTTAGATTTTTTGATGACGGCATTTCGTTTCTCGTTCAGTGTTTCCGTGGAATTATAGTATTCAAAATGTAAGATGTGGTTTACTTCATCATAGGTAGCATTTTTAATTCCAAGAGATAGTGGATTCTGTAATTGTGCTTCTTGTACGGCATCTACTACTGTGTTTGTATTCATACTCTCTGTAAAGGAACTAATGTCCACAGTCTTAGCGGAGTTTAAAAGTGTTCTTGCAATATATTCACTAAGTGCGCTATTGGCAGTTACTTTCAGAGTCGTATTACCAGTTAATGTGTTGTCTGGCTTTTGTGTCTGTTCTGGTGCAGGCGTTTCTTCTGGTGTTTGAGTTTCTGCTGGTGTTTGAGTTTCTGCAGGTGCAGTAGTTTGCTCTGGTGCATCAGTTTGTGTTGGTGCTTCAGTTTGTGTTGGGTTCGTGCTTTGTGCAGGAGTTGTTTCTGGTGTCTCTTCGTCTTCAATATCAACGTCTTGTTCTACGGAGCCACCTTTGTTCTTTAAGCCTTCCTGACGTTTCTTTAATGTATCTAAGTCTTCCTGTACATGAGAAGTATCTTTGAGTGCTACCGTATACTCTTTGAAGAATTTTGTCCCTGAAATCTGAGCCTTAATATGTAATTCAGTAAATAATGCAGCTTCTTTTAAGCTAGCGTTGTCAAAATCATAGTCTAGGATTCTTGGAGAAGTGGAACCATCACACATTGTGACATAGGCTTCTGCTGGCAAGCTTGTAATTGACTCACGGTATAAAGTATCCACATCTGCATCATTTGCAGTATACGCTTGGCAGTTAGGAAGCTGTTTTGCATATTGGTTTACTGGATATAGGTTACTGATTGGTGAAGCACCTGTATCAGTTACGGCAATTACTCCGATATAGTTTGGCATCGTTTCAAAATAGTCGCCATTCATGTTTTCCATGCCGCCTGCTAAATCGTCATCAGAAGTGATGAAGTTTCTAAACATTTCGTTCATAAGGCTTGCGGAAGAACCATCGTCATCCCCCATATTAGGTGCTGTCCAAGTCGTATCTGTCGTACGGCCAAATGCGGATGTAAAGCTGTTATATCCGTCCTGCTCTGTCTTATTTACCGTAAATAAGATGTATTCGGTAGCGCCTTTTACTTCATCCCAGCTGATTACAGCTTCTCCATCTGCATTAGATGAAAACCTTACCTTTGGAGCCTGTTTTAATTCTGATTTGATTTTTACAATATGTACGATTGGTTTATCTAATGTTTCCCCTGTTGTAGCATCACATTTTTGTACAAGATAGAGTTGTTTTAAGTTTCCCCAGTTATCACATGTGTTGTCATCATAGAGATAGCTGCCGCTTAATCCATCCAGTGAAGTAGATCCACCCGTTGGTGCGAAGATTTCTGCAACACCGAAAGTTGGTGGTTCAATGACTAACTTCTTTGTATCCTGGTTGTAATCATAGCTGCATGAGAGTTTGTATTTTAAATCTTCATCCTGATAAATAGTTATGTAGTCCCTAACGTCAAAGTTCTCTTTTGCATTTGGATTAAAATCCAATGAAAATTCAAGTTTTTCTGCACGTTCCAGCGTCATGATATCATCCGCATAGTCTACGGTTGTATCTCCGTATTTTTCTCGTAACGAATCTAAGGAGATCGTATCGTTTGAACCACTGTTTACATTAATTGTCGTATCTGCACTGGCTGTGCTTTGTAGCTGCGTCTCAGAAGGTGATACTTCCGTTGGCGTCGATGAACATCCGGTTAGTAACATTGCGCTTGTAACTACAAGACAAATCCCTGTTTTTAAATACCTTTTCCCTATCATTTTAAATTACTCCTTTCGATATTGGCTTTTCTTGCCGTTCTGACACTAATACTTCGTATCCTTAAAAAAGGTTGCAAGAAAATAAAAATATTTTTTCCAAGACAAAGAAAAAGCCCCAGTATGTCAATTCCACGTTTGACATATTGGGGGTCATTTTACTTGATGTTGTTCGAATAAGAGCTGCTTTATTCCACTTCCAAGAATCTTTACTTGTTCATTGGGTACCACATAGTCTCTCGGTATCCGATGGGGAGATTCTTTATTCGGATTCTCCATCGATGCATGAAACTGTTTTTGAATATCTTTTAGCATCTTAACGACCTTTTCATTTTTTACTATATGATATTCTCTCCATAGAAATCGGTTCCTATTCGAACACTTTATTAATAGGTGATTTTATTGCGGATGGCATTGTTACGATTACGGATCTGGTCTGCCAGACTGCTTCCTAACGCTTTTGGAATCTCACCGCTAACAACATAGTCTTTATTAATCGTCCGCTCTTCATCTCTAGAAGTTGATTGGAATTCTTTTGAAAGCATATCCAGTGTACTTCTTCTCATACTATCCCCTCCTTTAAGACTCGCCGATCAGTAAATATTTCGAGTATAAGGCTTCAAACACCTTTATGTACGCATAAATCAGTTTTCCTGTCTCGATGTCATAGATTTCAGAAAATTCCATAACGATATAGCAGGAATTCGAAGTAAAGTTATGAAACGGTGCAAACTCATATTTGATATGGATGCCGTTCTCTACCCTTATTATACCATATTCTTTATAGTTATGGTTTAATATTTTAATTTCACGATTTGCTAAGCCTACGATGTCTTTTAGATAATTTACATAGTTATTTACGTTAAATACTTTAATTTCTACATGGTCTTTATCATTTACAAGGGAACTAAGTAACGTCTGCAGAACGTTTAAATACTTTTCCTCGGTAATTTCCGGACCTATTACTTGGTTAGAATATAGGTAGTCAACGACCTTATCCAGCTCACCCAGTTCAAAATAAATATTTGACGTTAATTCCGTGCTGGTCTGCATAGCGCTAATACTATTTTCTTCAATGACCTGTTCAAGTTCAATGCCTTCTTTGCCGATATTCTTGATTCGAACGCCGCCTGCGAGAAACTGATAAATGATCATTCCTATTAGAAAGAATAACAGAAAGTTTAATATGATGATATACTGCGATTGATTGATCCCGAAGATATTCTTTTCATAGGTAGCAAGATATCGTTCATAGCTTAATGCCATATAGATGGAAAAGGCAAAGAACAAAATGCTCCAGTACAGATATTTTAAATATTTCGTAATCCTGCTTTTTTCTACGCCAATTCGATTATATTCATAGTGATAATATAGGACTAGAAACAGGGAGAAAATAAAGAGCAAGGCGCATATAATCATCACATTAAGCCAAAAGTGTGTCGGATGGAATATCAGGCAGGCAACATATCCTAACAGCAAGGATAACAGGTTGCTTAGCAGGATGCCGCCAAAGGCATCTCTTATGTACTTTAACTTTTCTTTGATAGGATTTCAGCTCCTTTCTTATCTAATACAAGTATAAGACAATTGTCATTTTCTGTCCAGTTTGACAATTCCTCGTTGCTGTAATGTAAGTGTTGTGATACACTTAGTAAAATTATAAAGAACATAATGAAAGGATACATGATAGATGAAATATATTTTATTTGATTTAGACGGTACATTGACAGATCCGAAAGAAGGAATCACCAAAAGCGTGCAATATGCATTAAAGAAATTCGGAATTGAGGCAAACTGTGATGATCTCCTTTGCTTTATCGGACCTCCTTTAGAAGACTCTTTTGTTGAGTACTATGGCTTTGAGCGGGAAAAGGCCAAATTAGCAGTGGACTATTACAGAGAACGCTTTAGTACCATCGGCCTGTTTGAAAACAGCGTGATTGATGGAATCCCAGAAGTCTTAAAACAGCTAAAGGCCCGAAATATGGTATTGGCGGTAGCCACAAGCAAACCAACTGTATTTGCGACTCAGATTTGTGATAAATACGACTTGTCAAAGTATTTTGATGTGATTCTTGGTAGTGAATTAGACGGTACTCGTGTAAAGAAACACGAAGTGATTGAGGACGTGTTACAAATGCTTCATTGTCCGTTAGAAGAAACTATCATGATTGGTGACCGAAAACATGATATTATCGGTGCGAAGACTGTGGGAATTAAAAGTATCGGTGTCGAATTCGGTTATGCCGAAGAAGGCGAATTAAAAGAAGCTGGTGCTGATTTTATTATCGATACCCCGGCGCAATTATTAGAATGTTTATAAAAGAAAAAACAATAGAGTCGTTTGTGGCTCTATTGCTTTTTCCCGTTTTATAGTAAACGTTTCTTATTTTTCTTCAAGATCTTTTCCTGTAAATGCTAAAGGAAGAAGTTCTTCTAATGTGTGTTCTAAGTAGTCATCCACATCTTTTGCGATGATTACCTTGAATGTCTTAAGATCACAGAATTCTGCCATTACTTGACGGCAAACGGCACATGGTGCACAGTAATCTCCTTCTCCAGGTTTTAGACCTTCTTTATTTCCAACAACAGCAATTGCTACAAAGTCTTTTCTTCCTTCTGAGACTGCTTTAAAAATCGCAGTTCTTTCTGCACAATTAGTTGGGGTAAAGGCTGCATTTTCAATATTACATCCCTGGTAGATGGTTCCATCTGCACAGAGTAACGCTGCACCAACGTTAAAGTTTGAATATGGTGTATAGCAGTATTGTTGTGCTTCAAATGCTTTTTCAATTAATACTTTTCTATCGAACATATAAATTTCCCCGATTCTTTTTGAACTCCCCGAAAAAATGTCATTTTTTTTGAGGGAAAGCAATTATATCACATTAAATGTCATTTGTAAAGAAAAAAAGGAGGAAAAATACCTCCTTTTTAGATAGATACTTTATTTATATAGTTTGATCATTTTATCCATTGTATTCGTGCCAAATTCTCCGTCTTTCGTAAGACCTAATTTGCCTTGCATCTTCATAAGGGCAGCTTTCGTCTTTGGACCGAAGTCGCCGTCAACATCCAGTTTCTTATTGTTTTGATCGGTGTATTTTAATTCGTTTAATCTTGTTTGCATCCATTTCGCAGAGTTAGCTTTACATCCTGTTTTGATATTGTGATTCGTTAACGCATTCTTAGTTGCAGGGCCATAGCTTCCGTCTACTGCAAGGCCTGTTTTATAATCTTTATTCAATGCAGTCTGTAATGCTTTTACCATGGCTGATTTTGAAGCAATGCCAGAAGTTGTTTTTTTCGTGGTCGCCTTCTTCGTAGTAGTCTTTGTCGATGTTTTGCCTTCTGCTACATATTTGATTCCAGCATATTCACAAATGCCTTTTGCAACTTCTACAGCACATTCTTTACAATACTCTACATTGGCCATCATATCCTGAGCTTCATGCTTATTCGTCATAAATGCATATTCGTTCAAGATGGCAGCCTTTACACCGAGTCTTGAACAATTAATCATTGCAAAATTTGCACGCTTGATACCACGTTGTTTCTGTTTGGTTCCTTTGATCATCTGATTATAAACTTTAGTTGCCAGCTTTTTCGAGTCTCCATAGCTTGTCGTATGGTAGAATGTTTCAATGCCCTGACCATTGTTCCAAGTCGTTCCGTATGCATTAAAATGATTGGATACAGAGATATCACATTTGGCAGCCTTAATATTTTTCTGGCGTTGTGTTAAGGATATATCTGCGTCATTCGTTGCATTTGCATCATTCCAGCCACTTTTGTAAACTTGAATGCCACAACGTTTCAGTTCGATTGCAAGAAAATAGGAAACCATTACGTTTGCATAGTGCTCACGGTAAGTCTCCCCTTTCTTAATCACTGTCCCGTTAGACATTTTCACATCCTTTGAGAATTTTACTGTTCTTTTTCCAGGAGTATTTGAGCCGTGACCAGCGTCTATTGCCACTTTAAATGCCATGTACAATCACTCCCTTCTCTATATTATATGCAAGTGAATAAAAAATGACATTTTTCAACACTATTGTAATTGCTTTAACTGATAAAATTCGCTTTTCTGCGCCATCAACTCTTCATACGAACCAATCTCTACGCATTTTCCGTTGTCAATGACTGCAATACGGTCAGCATCCTTGATTGTCGATAATCGATGGGCAACAATAAAGGTCGTTCGTCCTTTTACAAGGTTATTTAAGGCTGCCTGTATCTTCTTTTCCGTGATGCTGTCAAGGGCACTGGTTGCCTCATCAAGTACGATGATTTTTGGATTACGAATAATGGCTCTTGCAATACTGATTCGCTGTCTCTGTCCGCCTGACAAATTGCTGCCATGCTCGGAAATTACTGTATCGAGTCCATCTGGCAACGTATCAATAAGTTCTTTTAAATGGGCTGCTTCTATTGCTTCGTTCATGGCTTCTTCTGTGACATCTTCTAGTCCATAGGAAATATTTTCTCGGAGCGTGCCGGAAAACAAAATTGACGTTTGAGGAACGACTGCAATTTGCTGCCTTAAATAGCGCAAATCCACATTTGCCAAATCCTCACCATCTAAATAGATCGTTCCGCCCGTTGGCTTAATAAATCCGATGACAAGGTTTAAGATCGTCGTCTTTCCTGCACCAGATTCGCCCACAAGTGCAATAGTTTCCCCAGCCTTTACCGATAGGTTTAAGCCTTCTAATACCTTTGGCTGCCCATCCTTATATTGAAAGGTGACATCGGAAAACTCGAATTCTCCTTTTGGATCCTTGATTCTTAATTTACCAGTGTAGTCTTCTTCATCATCTTTTAAGATGACATCTCCAATGCTCGTAACGGATTCTAAGCCTTTCGCAATAATTGGAAGCAGACCGATTACGCCTGAAACTTGTGCCACGATGGAGGTAAAGTAGCTTTGGTATAAGACAACGTCTCCAACTAAGATTATGCCTTTATAGGCAAGAGTTCCGGTAAATGCAAGACAGAGAATCTGGAAGATCTGAAACGTCGACCAGCTGATGGAGCCAAATAGGGATTGAATCATATCCAGATGATACCCACGGTCTGCTACTTTATTTAATTGTCCAGAGATACGGCTAATCTCATATTCCTCCAGGCCATGGGCCTTTGTAACCGGAATCAGTTCCACCATTTCCATCACTCTAGCGCTGGTATCTTCCATTTCCTTACGAAATTCCCGATTCCTTTGTTTCACTTTCTTTCGAAACGTGGACATAATGATAGCCGCAACCGGTATGGTTGCCAAGAAGAACAAAAAGACAATCACGCTTTTACTAATGGTAATCGTCAAGGCAACTAAAATGTTTAACGTAATCGTTAGCATATTTAAAAATAGCTGGTTTGACAACGTCTCGATGGCTTCCACGTCTCTCATGATTTTTGACTGGAGTCGACCGGACTGCATTTCTCTATGGTAACTAATGCTAAGCATCTGAAGCTTTCGAATCAACGTGCCACGAAGTCCAGCCTCTACATATCGGATGGCCTTGCTGTAAAGCTTTGTATGTATAAAGTTGGTCGGTACATTTTGCAGAATCAATAAAATCATGACCAATGTATTTATC
The DNA here is from genome assembly GCA_905214875.1 of uncultured bacterium. Taxonomy (GTDB): domain Bacteria; phylum Bacillota; class Clostridia; order Lachnospirales; family Lachnospiraceae; genus KM106-2. The sequence goes on from CAJMNR010000020.1 coordinate 9,132, forward strand.
AATATAGCACGGGGACTATCCTTAGTCGGAACGGTAGCCGCGTTAATTATGTTAGCAGTCGCAATTGGCAATACCCATGTTGGGGAATGCTTGATTACAAAGAAAATGGCGGAACCAATCAAGTAATGGTACTTCCCTTTATATAGGCTAATAAGAGTCAAAAGACTGCGGTTTTCATGTGTAGTGAAGCTTTTGACAAATGGATTCTCTTCTTGCTGTTTCATCGTTATCCCCTCTCTTAATACGAATTGAATTAACATCAACCTCATTGTAGAGAGTTGGAATTTCATTTACAAGCCTTTTTTTCACGAGTATTCGATAGTGCAAAAAACAGTGTAAATATGCTATAATAAGACATATTGATTTACGAATGAGGAACTTCATTTCTTCATACTATTTAGAGAATGAACCGCATGTCTAAAGGAACTATTTATATAAAGGAAGTTAGCATAAATGAATGAAAACACATATCATGAACAACTAAATATCGATAACAATACTAAGTTAAGGGGGTTATTAAAAGAGCTTCCACATTTTTGTGGCATGTTCTTTCGAGGAATCGAACCAACGACGTCCTCCCGTACGCGCATTGCTTATGCGTATGACCTTAGTGTATTTTTTCATTTCTTATCAGAAAATAACCCAGCTTTAAAGGATATTCCGATTCGAGACTATCCAGTTTCGATATTAGATGATATTAAAGCGCTTGATATTGAAGAATATTTGGAATACTTAAATTACTATACTCGTGACAATAAGGAGTTTGTAAACCGCGAGACAGGGAAGAAACGTAAGCTGATTACGCTTCGCTCGTTTTACAACTATTATTTTAAAAAGGAAATGATTAAGACCAATCCGGCGTTACTCGTAAATATTCCAAAGCTCCATGAGAAAGATATCGTTCGCCTGGATGTGGACGAAGTCGCAAAGCTATTAGATGAGGTGGAAAGCGGAGCAAATCTTACAAAGAATCAGAAACGCTACCGTGGTAAGACGGCAAAACGTGATCTTGCCATTATGACATTATTACTCGGCACCGGTATCCGTGTATCGGAATGTGTCGGATTAGATATCGATGACGTTGATTTTGAAAACAACGGTATCAAGATCCTTCGTAAAGGTGGAAATGAAGTTGTAATTTACTTCGGAGATGAGGTACGCGATGCCCTTCTTGATTATTTAGAGGAACGTAAGTTAATCATTCCTTGTGAAGGTAGTACGAATGCCCTTTTCTTATCCATCCAGAAGAAACGTCTAAACGTAAGAAGTGTGGAGAATCTAGTGAAGAAGTACTCTTCTCTTGTAACCAAATTAAAACGTATTACTCCTCATAAGCTTCGTAGTACGTATGGTACGAATTTGTATCAGGAAACAGGCGATATCTATCTTGTTGCCGATGTTCTTGGCCACAAGGATGTTAATACGACTAGAAAGCATTATGCTGCGATGGAAGATAGCCGTAGACGTAGTGCTGCTTCTAAGGTGACACTTAGGGAAAAGGCTCCGAAAGAGGTTTAAAAAAAGGTGCAATGATATATCATATGATATCATTGCACCTTTTTTGGTACTCTTACATAAAGACTAAGTTTGAGTAAATGCTGTTTTCCGGGTTTCCATTCTTTATGTATTCTGCGTTTACGGTTTTTCTGTAAAATTGTTCGGCATCACTTACCCAGCCGATAATTGCGTACCCATAGCCGTATTCTCGCATTGCCTCCAATGTGCGGATTAAAAGGGCCTTACCAATGGATTTATTCCGTTTTTCTGGAAGTACCCCGATTGGTCCAAAGAAACCTTTGGCGGAAGCATCAAAGCAAGCGAAACCTACTAGTTTTCCGTTCTCTGTTACAATAAAACATTTTCCGACTTCCTGCATCAGGGCATGTTCTACTTCATAGACCCAATTGCTTTGAAAGTTTTCCTTTACAAAAGTTAAAATGGTCTCTTTGTCCCCAACGAAAGCTCGTTTCATTTTTAAGTTCTCTTCGAGTTTATATGTAGGAAGATTCGTCAATCCTACAATCATATCTCCACCCTTTAACATATGATTACCTACCTTTCTAATTTAAAATGCTTCATGGATATCAAGACATTTGTCTTAAGCCAGTGACATTTACACCGGCACGATATAGTTTGCCAATCGGATGCTCCTTCATGCTTTTCACCCGTCCTAAAAGGACATTACTTGTTGGAATGATATTTAGCCGAATGTCGAGTTCCACCAAAAAATCGATCGCATCCTTCGAGTCTGCTGCTGCTATTCCATGTTGAACTTCATTTAGTGAAAGCTGCTTTATCCCATTTACGACATCTTTTGCAGCCGCAGTTCTATATCTGGTGCTATTGTATTATGGGCATGTTCAAATGCATCAATAAGGGCGTTGATATCATGGTCAAAAAAGGCATCTAACACCCAGACATCTTCTCCAATCTCAAGCACACGAACCCCATCATTTTTGGCTTGTACAAATGTCGCTTCAATAAGAAGCTGTCGCATTTTTCTCGTGTCAAAGTGCTTTCCAAGGTTTTCACAAGACCATCGGTTCATTTCACTCATAGAGTTTAAAGGAGTATGAATGGGAGTTATGGTAATTTTCGTTTTTTCTTTCAGATATGCTCGGTCTCCACCTAGTACAAAATGGTTATGTAAATCGGATTTTGGTATTTGCTTGATTGTGGAATAAGTATTGGTCTGTAACGCTAAAATAAATGCTTGTGATTCATTCACGGTACTTTCCTCCTAAAAGATTCGATATAGTTCGTTTGATAGCGTACTACTTTTTCTTAGAATCTAAAATCTCCTGTGGTGTCTTATCCGTATCCGGCTCAAAGCGAACACCACATACCTTGCACTGTATCTCATCTTTTGTTATTTTGCGGTTACCACAGGCCGTACATTCAAACTTCCCATGCCCAATCGGGATTTTGCAATTAGGGTGTTCTTTATAATAGGTATCGATTTTTTTATCTTGATGAAGTTCAAGTTGTAAATATAAAAAGAAACCAATTAAGATCAAGGCTCCTATTGCAACACTTATCTTGGACAAAATAGTAAGGTTTAATAGATTAAATACTGTTGTGAAAACGATAAGGAACAAAAGACCGATTCCTATTATTTTTCCACCATAATCAATTGAGTTAATCTTTTTCATACGAAAATTACCTCCCTTTGAACGAACAGTTTGTTTATATCATAAAATAGATCTTTGTGTTTGTCCATGTTATCGATTTATTTGTCGTGTAAATATGTTCTAGTCTTATAATTTTTTTCTACATATCCAAGCAAAAAAGACATTATTAGTACTTAAATGAGAAAAAGTTCTATATATAATTTAATTATTAAACTAAATCCTTTGCAATTCTTATCCAGTAAGTCTATAATACGTTTGGATTTACAAATGAAATTAACAAAGGAGAATTATTGCATCATGAATACAGAATTAGTTACAAACCTGCTCAAACGAACCGTGGCATTTTTTTTAGGCCTTTTTATTGTACAAGTCGGAGTTTCTATCTTCTTATGCATGAATATTGGCTCAGATCCCTTTACCCTATTCACACAGGGTGTCTCGCGCGTACTACATGTCTCGCCAGGTATGGCAAATCGTATCTTGACGTTCCTTCTCTTAGTACTCGTATTATCTATTGATAAAAAAGAAATCAGCATTGGTACCATTTTAGCAATGATATGTGCAGGGAATTTTCTTGATTTTTCCCTTGGAATACTAACTCCACTGCTATCCTTTGCAACGACACTTCCACTTAAAATCTTCTTTTATTTAATTGGATGTATCACTATCGCAATAGGATTTCCAATTCTAAAATGTGCCGACTATGGTGTCGCTCCCAATGACTCTGTCTATTTCGTAATGGTTGAAAAACTAAAAAAACCATACGGAATCATCCGTATGGCTCTAGATTGTGTCTATATGGTTCTTGGTTTCCTGTTTGGTGGCATTATCGGTCTAGGAACCATCATATCCATCTTTCTTACAGGACCAATTATGCAGGTCTTCATGGATAAGATGAATCCTTATCTTTATTCTTTTCTTCACAAACAGGTTAACTGACCTTATTAAGTGTTTCTGCATTCAAGATATGCTTAATCTGATACATAAATAAACTAGTAGCTACGATAGCGGATGTAAAATCAGAAATTGGCTCCGCAATATAGATGCCATCCACGCCCAAGAAGACAGGAAGGATCAAGGCAAGCGGTACAAGCAGAATCACTTTACGAAGCATAGCAATGAATAAGGATGATTTGGCTTGTCCAAGGCTGATAAATGTCGGCTGGACGCCCATTTGGACACCGAATACTAACATACCGCACATAAAGATTAGCATCTTGTCCGCTACTAATGTGATTAACTCCTGATCATTGGTAAACATGGAAGCAACAACTCTTGGAAACAAGATGGTCAATAAGGTAGCTACAAAAGAAAAGCTAAAGCAAATTCCAATCATTTTACGATACGTTTCTTTTACACGGGCAAACTTCATTGCACCAAAGTTATAGCTGATAATCGGCTGCACCCCTTGCGTAAATCCACTAATTGGTGCGCTGATTAGCTGCATAACGCTTTGAAGTACAGTTAACGAACCAACATACAAATCTCCACCATAAATCTGCAGTCCGCGGTTTAATACGATACTGATTAAACTTTCTGTGGAACGCATGACAAACGGTGAAACACCAAGTCCGCAAATCTTTGCTAAAGTCTTGGCGTGTGGCTTCATTTGGGAAAACTTAATCTTAAGCGTCGATTTCTTCCCTGTTAGAAAGGCGATTACCCAGATGGCACTTAATGCCTGGCTAATTACTGTAGCAATGGCCGCTCCTCTTACTCCCCATCCAAAGACAAAGATAAACAATGGATCAAGTACGATATTGACAATTGCACCAATGAGCACAGAAAACATCGCAATACGAGGCTGTCCCTGTGAAATGATATAAGGATTTAACCCAAGTGCAATCTGTACAAATATTGTACCGAGCAAATAGATGGATATGTAAGCGGAGGCATGCGGATAAGTTGCCTCGCTTGCCCCGAACATAAACAAAAATGGTTTCTGAAATGCATAGAAAAATGCCATCAGAATCACAGAAAAGATACTTAAGAGGAAAACACCATTTCCCAAAATCTTCTCTGCATGGTCACGGTCGCCCTTTCCTAGTGCAATGGCACTAAGAGGTGCGCCTCCTGTTCCAACGAATGCTGAAAATGCAGAAATCAATGTGATAATCGGAAAAGTAAGTCCAACTCCAGTCAGTGAAGCGGTACCCACGTTTGGAATATGTCCGATATAGATTCGGTCAATAATACTATATAGAATGTTAATTACCTGGGCAATGACCGATGGAATTGCCATCTGTGCCATAAGGCGATTAATCGATTCAGAACCCAGACGTTCTTCTTTATTCGTCATGTTGTTCTCCTGTCACTAGTCTTTAAGTATATCTAATAATTGCTCTGGTGTATCAATCAAAGTTGTTGCACCGGCTTCAAGTAAAGTCTCTTTCTCACGAAATCCCCATGTAACCGAGATACAAGGCATTCCGGCATTACTTGCCGTTTTTACATCTACCTCGCTGTCACCAACATAGATGGCTTCATCTCTCTTACTTTCTAATTCCTCTAATGCTTTATAGACAGTATCCGGCGCAGGTTTCTTTGCAATGCCATCTGTGGCACCGATAGCAACCGAAATGAATTCTTTAAAATAGATCTCATTTAATGTCTTAACAGCCGAGTCCACTTTATTTGAAACAATCGCTAGACGATAGCCTCTATGTGTGAGTTCTTGTAATAAAGGTAAGACTCCATCGTACGCTCTCGTCTTATTATTGCAATTATCTGCATAGTGAGATTTGAAAAGTGAAAATGTATGGTCCAGTTCTTCCTTTGTACAAGTTGCCGGCACAGACAATTCAACTAAACGATAAATTCCATTTCCCACAAAATGGCGTACTTCTTCGAGACTTCGAACCGGATATCCGCTTTGTTCTAATGCATAATTTACACTAGCTGCAAGATCCTCAAGAGTATATAAAAGAGTGCCATCTAAATCAAAGATGATTGTGTTATATTGTTTCATCGTATGCTCCTTCAATTAGTCAATTACTTTTATTGTGTTAATTACTGGTTGATTTTCTTTTAACACGGTTCCATTGTTATCTTCTACTTTTGTTTCTTTTGCAATCTTGTCGACAATATCAAGACCAGAAGTTACCTTACCAAATCCAGCATAGTCTCCATCAAGATAAACGGCATCTTCTTGGCAGATAAAGAATTGTGAAGAAGCACTGTCCTTATCAATGGATGTACGTGCCATGGAAATCGTTCCTTTTACATGAGAGATAGAATTCTCATAGCCATTGGAAGAGAATTCTCCCTTAATTGTATTTGCAGAACCACCAGTTCCGTTTCCGTTAGGGTCTCCTCCTTGAATCATAAATCCATTGATCACGCGATGAAATGTAAGTCCGTCATAGAAATTGTTTCTTGCCAATTCTAAAAAGTTAGCAACGGTAATCGGCGCAACATCGGCATCTAATTCAACTTTGATCGTACCGTAATTATTTACATCGATTTCAACATGATGTTTTCCTGTAAGTGCAGGTGTTGCTGTGGCAACTTCAGCCGTTTGATCAGCTGTATTTACTGGGCCCTCGTTGGACTTTTTATTACTGCAACCAAGTAAGCTTACTGTACAAAGGCAAGTAAGCGCAATCATTGTAATCAGTTTTTTCATGGTATTCTCCTTAGATATTCTTAATTTGTATATTTCTATTATAGCATAAAGAACTATAAATTGACAATTTTATAGGGCATACATCGTAGAGTAAAGATTTTTTTATGTCTAGAAAAGTACTTTATTAGATATGAAAAAAGCGCTTCGAAACTGAATTCGAAACGCTTATCTTTTGTACTACGAAACACCTAGTTACCGACGCGGTAATGCTCCACTTCTTCATATGACTTACCAAGACTATTAGAAGAAGATACCGGTTCTGAAGTACTGTTTTTAAATACAAGTTTCAGCAAGATTGGTGTAATGATTGTTGTTATAACGACAACGATTACAATTGGTCCTAAGAAGTTTGAGCCTAATAAGCCAAGGCTTTGCCCTTTATCGGCTACGATTAAGGCAACCTCGCCTCTAGAAATCATACCAGTACCAATCTGGATACACTCTTTTGTGGAATACTTGCATATCTTTGCACCAATGCCACAGCCAATAATCTTAGTTAAAATAGCTACGATTGAAAGGATTACAGCAAATGCAACGACTGTCATACTCATACTCTTAAGTTCTACCTTGATTCCAATGCTTGCAAAGAAGATCGGAGATAAGAATAAGTAAGATAATGTATCAAATTTGGATGCTAAAAAATGAGTTCTTTGTGTTTTTGAGATAATCAGTCCGGCAAAGAATGCTCCTGTAATATCAGCAACGCCGAAAAATACTTCTCCTATGTAAGCTAAAAGCAAGCAAAATGAAAATGCTAAGATTGCGTGTCTATGAAGTCCTTTTTTCACTTTGCTATATTTTTTCTTAAAGATATAGAAAAATACAACAGCGACAATCGCAATAAACACAAAAAATCCAACAATTTTAAGTAATACTAATCCGATATTAACATTTGGATCGGCACAACTCGTTACGATCGTTAAAGCTATAATACCCAAAATATCATCGATAATTGCAGCACCTAAGATTGCATTTCCGGCCTGGGTCTTTAATTTTCCCATTTCCTTTAAGGTTTCTACCGTAATACTAACAGAAGTTGCTGTTAGTACAATTCCAACAAAAATATTTTGTAAAAATATTGAGCAAGAGGCATCTGAATCAATGATCCCTGGCTTGTTAAAGAAGTACGCCACACCAAATCCACCGGCCAAAGGTACTAAGACACCTATTATGGCTATCAAGAATGAGGCTTTTCCACTTCGTTTTAACTCTTCAATATCCGTTTCCATTCCTGCACAAAACATAAGCACAATGACACCAATTTCCGCACAATCGCTTATAAATGTAGTAGTCTTTAATAGCTTAAAACACGCAGGACCAAGTAATAAACCTGCCAATAACGCTCCAACGACCTGAGGCATATTGACCTTTTTAGTAGCTAGTCCTAACAGTTTGGTACATAATAGAATTAATGCTAAATCAAACAAAAAATTATATGATGTGTCCATGAGAGTTCCTCCTCAATTCGTTATTTGATTTTGGGTAGTATATATAAATTATGTAACAAAGAACAACAGATACTGACAATAATTAAGTCTATTATTATCAAATGCTGTTCATTTAGTAGCGACTACATTATAAGCCTAGAATTTGATATTATCAACAAAAAATTCTAAAATAATTCCACTTTTTTTCTATGTAGAAAAAGTTCTACAGCATTTTACAAGTTGAATATCCGAAGCAAAATTATTTACTTGTAATATGGAACAAGTAAATAATTCCCTGCATGAATGGTATCGGAAGAGATATTGTTGCATTCTTTGATTTCATCTATATAAGTAGCAAGGGAAGTATATTCGTTGCTGTAATATTCTGATGCAATGCTCCAAAGGGTATCACCATGTTGAATCTGGATGCTTTTTACTTGAAGATCCTTTGGAATGTTATTCGAACTACTTGCTTTCACGATTGGTGTGATCAAAAGCGCTAATGCGATACAAAGTGCCACCACTACTCCTGCTATCATAACGATCATATTATTATTCATCTGTTGACTACGTATTAATTTTCTCATCATATAACCTCACTTTCGATGTTCGAACGTTTGTTCTAAAAATAATTATAACGAACACATGTTCTGATGTCAACAGATAAAATCAAAAAAATCGAACATAGGTTTTGCATTGTTCGAACATATGTGTTATAATTTATGTATAAACAAGCGTAATATCGAGGATTGGAGTAAAAAGTCCAATCTGATTGGAGGATAATACAATATGAGCCAAGGAAAAATTAGTGCAAAACAATCTGAAATCTTAGAATACATAAAGTCTGAGATTATCAATCGTGGATATCCACCTGCTGTTCGTGAAATCTGTGAAGCAGTCCATCTTAAGAGTACTTCTTCCGTTCACAGCCATTTAGAAACGTTAGAACGTAATGGTTATATTAGAAGAGATCCTACAAAACCACGTGCTATTGAAATTATTGATGATAATTTTGGACTTTCTAGACGTGAGCTAGTGAATGTTCCTTTAGTTGGTACGGTTACTGCAGGACAGCCAATCCTAGCTGTTGAGAACATTGAAGGATACTTTCCATTACCAGCAGATGATATTCCAAACTCTGAATTATTCATGCTTCATGTAAAAGGTGACAGTATGATCAATGCTGGTATCTTCAATGGAGATCAGATTTTAGTTCAAAAACAATCAACTGCAGATAACGGAGATAAAGTAGTTGCCTTAATCGACGATTCTGCTACTGTTAAGACATTTTACAAAGAAAAAGACCATATTCGTTTACAACCAGAAAACGATACTATGGATCCAATCATCGTAAAAGACTGTGCCATCGTAGGAAAAGTAATCGGATTATATAGAAGATATCATTAATTCTAAAAAGAGCCTGAAACCGAATTGGTTTCAGGCTCTTTTTGTATGCTCTCTTTATGGCAGAAAATGATTTGCATCCATTTTTGATGTAGTCACTGCTTTTACGGTTTTCTCATTAATTAAGGCATGGCTGTTGACTGCAAAGAAATAATGGACCTTTTTATCTTTAAAATATACCTTTAAGATCATGTCATTTTGAGTAATTACGATCTTGTTCTTTGTACATGCGTGAAGTTTTGCGCCTAAATAAGTAGCAAATCTATATTCCCTTCCCTTATACCAGACAATTGCGATTACACCCTCAAACATTACATTTTTCAAATCTACATCTGCTACGGATACAATTATGCTGGTAAACGGACGCTTAAAGTTATTACACTGTGTCCAGATATAGTTGTTCGGAAGCTTCTTTCCATGGCCTGCAGCAATAAATCCACGACCTTCATTTAACGAATACATATGATCATTATTCTGAAGAACTCCATAGAGTGCATGATCCATGCTGATGACGGAATAGGAACATTGGTTGAAAGGAATCAGGGAGATTGGTCCCATGGCATTATACCGAATTCCATTCAGCCTGCCATACCGAATGACACCGTCTAATGACAATCCATTTTTATGGATGCAAATACGACATCCACGCTTTGTAAAGATGTTTCCACCAATTTGAATAAACAACTCGTCCTCTTTTGCGTAGAACTGATCCAAGGAATACGGGATATAGGTGGACTCATTATTTATGATTACTCGGATATATGCTTCTTGTTTTTCTTCGGTATAACAGATTCCAGGTATGAAGATTACTGTTTCATTTCCAAAAACATGTTTGAAATACCAGCTTTCAAAATAATTTTGTCTTTTTCTCGAACCAAAATAATATTTTTTCATCCTAAATACGTTCCTTTCTCCAGATTTATTATTTGAGTGAACTACTGTCCCATAAATGTCTCTTATAGTAAATATATGAGAAAAGTTTAGGATTCATGCTTATTTTATTCCGAGTGACAGTGTTTTGAGTGATATAAAAGCAAAAAGTTTCGAATCATGATATAAATGCCACCGATGGCAAATGGTATGATCATCGTTGCAAATCGAAATAGCAACATGGACGCTGCTGCTTCTACACTGCTCATAAACTTGATGCTTAGCAGTAAATAGACTGCCTCAATGGAGCCAACTCCGGATGGTGTCGGTATTGCAGCAGCTAGAATATAAATAATTGCCACAAGCGAAAGGGAATCCCAAGGACTTATCACATGGCTGCTATATAGGATCAGATACGGAATGATAAAGTAGGTAGATAGCTTTACTAAATCCTCAAGGATGACACGAACGATTAATTTCCAATCTCTAAGTAACAGTCTTGTTTCCTTTTGCATTGCTTGAAGCTTGCTATTTAGTTCATCAATCTTCTCAGCTTTCTTAGGCAGCTTTTTCTTAAGCTTTTCTAGCAGAAGATTCGCTATACGGTAAATAAGAGGGCTTACACAAATTAACACCATGCCGATTACGATAAGAATTCCTAGCGCATAGCCTAAAACAAAATACCAGTCGTATTCCGAAAAATTCTTACCAATCCAAGAAGCTCGAAGAATCAGAACGATTACGCCATATAATAAGATTGCAATCTTATGCAGTACGTATCCGACAAAATAAAGGCCAACACCGTCACTTACCGGAACATTGTCTAAATGTAGGTTATAAATGGCAGACAGCCCTCCTGCACTTCCGAGTGTTGCTACTCGGTAAAAGCTTGCAAAAAATGAATTCTTGATTCCTTTCCAAAACGTATAGTCTTTTTGATGCCTTACGGCAAGTAAATATGTAATATGTCCTTCGAATATATGATAAAGAATGGCTGCAAGTGAGATTGCAAGTAAGACGGTGCCTTTTGTCTTGCAGACTTCTGACCAGATATCAGATAAGGAATCACGAAATAAGATATAAAAAAGGATACAGATAATTAGAAAAAGCACATACTGTAAGATTGGTTTTTTCTTTTTCATTATTACCTCCTGACTATGTAACACGCAAAACAAAAGAGCTAGTCTTCTGTTTTGCAACCTTTTATAGATATTTTTGCAAATCTGCACTTAAGTCTACTTCAAGTTTGATTAGCTTATTTGTAATTTGCACGGACTCTTCATCCGCTAGTTCGTATTGTTTCAAATAATCACTTAACGACTGTACTCCCATAGTGCAGCCATCAATAATCAGTTTTGCAACTTCACTGTCGCTGTTATTTTTCATCATGTTAAAGTTCGTCTTTAACCATGACATTGCCTTTGCCATTGGATTTGGCTCTTTGTCTTGATCATGATATTCCAATAATAACTGATGGGTCTGGTCACCTAATTTTGTATGGGCTTCTTTACTTCTAATTAAACGATCTTTTAATTTTTCATCTTTTACCTTATCAAGGAGCTCGTCAATTGAAGAAACGGCCATTTTTACACCTGCATTGCATTCTTTTAACAACTTAATAGTATCATCATTAACCATATAATGCCACCCTTTTCCATTTTATTTGAGTACAGTTTTATTATGCGCAGTTCTTGTCATGCCATGCAAAAGGATACCTAATTATCAAACAATAGCATGTTTTCGACAATTCTTATATGGGCATTTTTTAGGCCGGAAGAGATCTTTATAAGAACTATTCCAGCCTAAAAAAACTGCTATTCCGATAAGAAATAGCTGTTACATATTAAATTGGTTAAAAGTATTACCAGAACCAGAAATTACAGCGGCGTCTACATCCACATCCGCAGCCACATCTGTTATTACAGCCGCATCTATTATTGCATCCACATCTATTGCAACCGTCATTACAGCCACATCTGCTATTACAGCCATTATTCCAACTACAACTCGAATTGCATCTGCAACCCGAATTCCAGCTACAGCCATTCCAATTCCAAGGATTATTACAACCATTACACATATTTATCACACCATACTATTAGGGATATATAATAATATATGTGAATTTCGACGATGTGTTACATATTATTACAATTTTCTAAATAATATTGTTCTATCTATAGTCGGTTTATACAACATTTTTTTATATAAGGAGGAAACCGCTTCTGTGGGTTCCTCTAAGATAACGGTAAGTCGAAAAATGCCCTGCTGCCTTGCGATGCTGTCAACTCGTCTTAGCAGCTCTTTTGCAATTCCTAATCCACGATGAGAGTCTTTTACGTAAAGGTCTTTTACAAGAAAAGTCCCTTCTTCATAAGGAATCAGTTGAATGGTTCCAAGCAATTGTTCCTCTTTATCAAGCGCCTGTAGGACAATTCCGTCCTTCGATGCTTCAACCGTTTGAAAAACATAGCTACTTATGTTGAATAACCTTGTTTTTTCTTTCTTTGTAAACTTTCGTACGACTTCCTCATAGGCTTCATCGATCATCGTAAGCAATACCGAGTCGTCAAATCCATCTAGCGTGATGGTATTCCAATATGGCTGCTGTACCGGTGGGCAATGATAGCCGCGGACCACATGTTCCGGATAGACATCACGATAAAAATAGGATTTCTCCGGGTGCGCCTTTAGTGTGATTTTCATTGGTTCACAAGACGAATTCAGCTGCGCGAAGATCTTGCCATTTACTTTAAAACAGATGGGCATGCTTCCAAATGGATAATCCATATACGTATTTTGTTTTTCCATGCAATATGCAATAATCTCATCTTTGTTCATCATTGATTCTCCTTATTACTCTACAGGGGTTACCTATCGCTACGCAGTTCTTCTTAGTTTACTTATGAAACGATGTGATACCCTGCCTCTTTTAGAACATCTAATGCTTTTTGGTAATTCTCTTGTTTCGTTAGAATGTAGTCTGTGTTATACGTTGAGATTGCAAAGATACCGATCTTATTGTCTGCTAACAGTGTAGAAATCTTTGCTAATATTCCAATCAAGGAAAAATCTAAGACACCTTGTATGCGAAAGGCTTTCCAGCCATCCTCTCGTTCAATGGTCTCCTCTGGTACGCATTCTGTTTGGCAGACAAGAGATAGTTCTTCGTCTGTTTTCCCAACGAAACAATAGGTGTCCGAAAAATCCACCTTTGATACATCCTTTATCTTACATACTGAAAAATTTGCTTCTATTTTCTTAATATCCATCTTAGTTCCTCCATTTTTATAATGAAAACCAAATATCTAACTCATTTCCATGTTTAGCCGCACCAACCTTACCACCCATTTTCTCAGCTAATATTTTTACGATTGATAACCCAAGTCCGGTAGAGTGCTTTCTTGCCGTATCACTAGAGTAAAAACGCTCAAATAAGCGGGCTACATCGATGGTATCCTTAGAATCTATTACATTAATAAAATGAACGGTTCCCGTCAAAGCATCTGTCGGCGTTTTCTCTATTACAATCTTTAGTTCTTCTTTTCCATGCATTAGGAAATTTCGAATCAGATTCTGAACCATTCGAATGGTATATTCTTTATTTGCCTCTATGACGATTGTTTCCTGCTTAAGAAGGTTGAGTTTAAGTCCTTTTTCCTCAAACATTGGTACTGCATCGGCCAGGCAGTCACAAATGAGATTGGTCAGATTGAGTCTTTCGGTCGGAATTGTATCCGGAGCATTGACATAGTATGAATATTCAAAGAAATGTTCAATTAGCTCTCCAAGCTCTTCGACATGCTTTCTAGCAATGTTAAGTTTCTCTTCCTGCTCATTGGTCATTTCCGTCCGGTCTAGCAACTGAAGATACCCTCTTACAGACGTAAGCGGGGTACGTAGGTCATGTGAAAGGTTTGCAATCATATCTTTGAATGCTTGTTCCTCATGAACGGCATTTAGACGGAGGGTTTCCTCCGCCTTTAAACACCGATTGATTGTTCCGGCCAGTTGTTCCATTTCTTTATTGATCAAGGACGTGCTTACAAGCTGATGAGAGTCTTCGTCTAATCGTTTTGTCAGCCTTTTGTTGATCTTTTTTATGTCTTTTCTTAGTATATAATCGTATCCCATTAAGGCTACGACTAAGATGCTTAATATAATAACAAGAACTATCATAGAGCCCCCTGTGTTATTTTACTTCTGTTTTCCTAAACAGTAAGACAGTGATATTTATAATGATTAGCATAAATACAATGCTTGTTCCGGCCATTCGAAGAAGCTCTGGTACGGACGCCTGTAAGGTAATCGTGTCACGCATGGTTGTAAATGGTGTCCAGCCAAGGCATGCCTTAACGACTTCATTTCCATTCGCTACTGCCGCCATAATTCCAAGGCCGATTTCAAGTAAGATTCCAATCCCCACTACGGGAACTGGTTTTCTTATCTTTACTGCAAGCAAGAAAATCAGGCTAATTCTAGAACAATACATTATGCCAAGTACGAGTAGGCAAAGAAGCAACTTTAAAATAGTGTCTAGGTTTACGCTAAATTCAGCTTTCTTAGCAAGCATCATCATATACGACGAATCAATGGCATTTGCAAAATCTAAGCTAAATGCTCCATTCATTACGAATCCAATCAAGGTTGAGACTGCATAAGGCAGTACTAAGACCATTACGACTACGACAAATGGTACAAACTTCGACCAAATAATTGCTTTACGTCCATGCCCATATAAAATGGCGTCATGAATCGTCTTATTTTGAAAATCACCACATAGATACGTGGCAATTACCATAGGTGCCGCGATATTGATGATCATGTTATCCATTAAGCCGGAAGCGGTTCCGATAAACTCTTGGCCGAATGTCCCGGTTGCAATAAAATGTGAGATTACTGTGATTAATACCGCGCATATCGACGTAATCAAAAGGCATACCCAAAAGGTGGTGCTCCTAACGATTCGATATAAGTCTGATTTTATAATGTTCATTCTACTTCCCCCCTACTAACGAAATGAAATAATTTTCAAGCGTATCGCCTTCTAGCGAAAAATTGATTGGATACATGCCCGCGTCAAATATGGCTTTTGCAACGGTTTCTAAATCGTCAATATAGTCATATAATTTGACCGTATGATCTGGCATTACGCTATAATTATTTGTATTAAGTTGCTGTTCTAGGAGAAGCAATAAGCGTTCGGTATCATTTACAAGAATCTTAATATGATGACGGCACTTGTCTTCTAGTTCTGGAAGCGTCATAGTCTTAAGGATTTCCCCTTTATGAATTATGATATAATCCGTAGCTGTCTGATAGAGCTCAGGCAGGTTATGGCTGGAAATCAAAATCGATATATGAAGGTCATGACAAAGCTTCTTTAACAGTTCACGAATCTCCACAACACCGATTGGGTCAAGACCATTGATTGGCTCATCTAGTATTAGAAGTTCTGGGTTTCCTAATAAGGCAATGGCGATGCCTAACCGTTGCTTCATTCCTAAGGAGAAGTTCTTTGCTTTCTTATTCGAATCCGTTAGCCCAACGAGCTTAAGTAACTTAGTTTCACAGTCATCATCTGGCACCCCTCTAAGGAGCCTATGGTATTCTAAGTTCTGCCTTGCCGTCATGTTTGGGATTAACCCTGGATTTTCAATCATGCAGCCAATTCGTTCTCGTTCCTCCACTAACTTATTTTCTTTTGTATGTCCGAATAAGGAGACCGTTCCTTTAGTGGGATAACTAAACCCACAAATGATTCGCATAAGAGTCGTTTTTCCTGCTCCATTTTGTCCGATCAGTCCATATATTTTTCCTGATTCTAAGGATAACGATACATCATGTAATGCTTGAAAGTTTCCATATGTCTTTGTAATACTTGATACACTAAGTACGATTTCTTTCATCTGCAATTCCTCCTTCTTTATAGTAGCAGTATAGGAAGAAAAGGTTTAGAAAAGGTTAAGTATAAAAGTTACATTGTAAAGAAACCAATAATTATTCTTTTGTAGCAAACCGGTAGCCTAGGCCCCAGACTGTTTCTATGTACTCGTAGGAGGAATCTTGCTTCTTAATCTTGCTTCGAAGGTTGCTAATATGCGTCTTGATTGCGTTATCATCTCCCAAATACTCGTCTTCCCAAATTGTCTCATACAGGTTTGCCTTTGTAAATACCTGTCCTTTATGAAGTAATAATAGCTCCAGAATCCGATATTCCTTATGTGTTAAGTCAAGAGCTTGTCCACAAACTAAAACTTGTTTGCTTTTCGTATCTAACGACAAGTTATGATGTGTTATGAGACAAGGCGCATCCTCTTGTTTCTTTATGCGGCGTAATGTGGATTCCACTCTTGCAAGCATTTCATCTAAATCAAAAGGTTTTGTAATATAGTCATCGGCACCGAGTCGAAGCATATCGATTTTGGTTGTTACCATATCCTTTGCTGAAATTACGATCACAGGCGTGTCTGAAAATGACCGAAACTCTTTTAATATACTGTCACCGCTTCGAAATGGAAGCATCATATCGAGAAGAACCAGTTCATATGTATTCTGCTTTAGCTTTTCCATGGCATTCATTCCGGTAAAGGATGTATCTGTCTCGTAACCGGCAGCAAGTAAGGCATCGGTAATCATATGGCTGACATCTTCATTATCTTCTATTACTAGTATCATAAAATGCGTTCTCTCCTCTTTCTTTTGTTGGTCTCATTATAATGAACCACCTATGTATTTTCAAGGTTTTTATATGTTAGGAAAGTTTAATAACGCCCTCTCCTAACATATAAAAGTTTCTCTCGTTTATAGGGAATAGTGGCTATAGAAGAATATCGATCTTATAAGTTTCAATCCAGTAGTTGATTTGCAGCAAATAGGCAATCATCTGTGGGCCTGCCATCAGCTGACCATACCATGGCTTTCCATAATCTTTCGGACTTTGAATGAAGGCTAACAACTTTTTCTTGTCAATAAATGAATTAATCGGAGCATTTGGACTAGCTATAACATCAAGAAGCCGTTCGGAAATCTTCGTTTCATAGGTTGGGTCGTAAGTCTTTGGATAAGGACTTTTCTTACGATATAGCACTTCTTCTGGAACAAGACCTTTTCCTGTGGCACGTAGCAGGCTCTTTACAAGACCATCCTTGCATTTCATTTCCCAAGGAACATTCCATACATAAGAAAGCAATTTAGTATCGGCAAGTGGTACGCGGGCCTCTAAACCGGAAAAACTACTTGTGCGGTCCATACGGTCAAGCAATGTCTGCATAAACCATTTGATATTGAGATAGGAGATTTCTCGGCGCCTTGCTTCCTCTTTGGATTCCCCCTCTAGCCTTGGCGTCTCCGCTACGCTCTTCTCATACGTAGTTAAGGCATACTCATCCATTCCTAAGGCTTCAATAAAGTCATCTGACAAAACGACTTTTCTTGCGTCCATATCATATGACCATGGAAAATGATGCGTTTTAAACACATGGGGATCATGAAACCAAGGATATCCTCCAAAGATCTCGTCTGCACATTCTCCGGTAAGCGTAACTTTATACGATTTGCTGACTTCCCTGCAAAAATATAGCAGCGAGCTTTCTACATCTACCATACATGGTAAATCTCTGGCATCTACAGCGTCATACAGATAGTCCGCTAACGTGGAATTTTCACATTCCAAATAAAAATGCTTCGTATCCATATTCTTTACGCACAAATCCACAAAAGGACGGTCTCTGGATGGCTGAAAGGCATTGGACTTAAAGTATTTGTCGTTATTAATAAAGTCGAAGGAGAATGTCGTTAGCTGTTTTCCTTGTTCTTTTAAGCGGTCGGCACAAATTGCGGTTACAATGCTGCTGTCAATTCCTCCGGATAAGAAGGTACAGATTGGAACGTCTGAGACCATCTGCCTTGTAACGGCATCATGAACAAGCTCTGTCGTCTTTTCAATCGTTTCCTCATAAGAGTCCGTATGAGGCTTGCTTACTAGGCGGTAAAAGGTTACGTCTTCGATTCCTTGTTTGGTAAACTTTAAATAATGACCTGGCAGTAATTCATCTATGCCGTCAAAGACACCGTGGCCATAGGTCTTCGCTGGCCCAATGCTAAATACTTCATTTAATCCTTCTTTCGATAGCTTTGGCGTAATGAATTTGCTCTTAAAGATTGCCTTTAATTCCGAGCCAAACACTAACGTATCTTCCACATGAGCATAGAACAATGGCTTTACGCCACATCCGTCACGAAACAGATAAAGTTCCTTTGTCCGCTCTTCCCAAATGGCATAGGCAAAGATTCCATTAACCTTTTTTACAAACTCTGGCCCATATGCCATATGACCAACGAGTAAGATCTCTGTATCGGACGTCGTTTCAAAGGTATAGCCTTGGGAAATGAGATCATTTCTTAATTCGTCCATATTGTAACACTCGCCATTGTAAACGATTACATACTTTCCTCCACTATTTCTTCGAATCATAGGCTGTCCACCCGTTACTAGGTCAATGATGGAAAGCCTTCTGTGAGCAAGCCCAATCTGGCCGTCAAGGTAAATTCCTTGGTCGTCCGGCCCTCTATGTTTAATGCTTTGAGCCATTTCAATAAGTAAATCATTAAAGTATTCGTTATGTGCAGTGTAGTTCTCACCTAAATTGCAAAATCCTGCAATTCCACACATGATTCATCCTTCTTTCCATTCCTATTATTTAACTAGTTTATGTAGGCAATCTTTATTTGCCACTTAACTGAAATACCCTATGTTAAGTTTGAAAGAATCTAAAAGAAAGGCGTAATTTTAAACAAGCAAATCAGCAAGAAAAAATAAAATCTGTAAGTTTCAAGGCAACAAAAAAAGGCCGGGTAAAAACTACCGTGCCTTTTTACGTTTATTCGGATTCTCTGAATTCATCAGGTAGAAAATATCCAATTGCCATAAAGACAAGAGACATAATCAATAATCCGCCAAAACCAATGTCAAGTACCGATGGAATGTTTGGTGAAATCTTAAATAGCGAAAGATTGCCAAGTGCAAACATCTCATACATCCCTGTCTTTGCGAGTAGGCCATAGCACTGTGCAAACACAAATGCACCTAATAAACCGCCAAGCACCGTACTGAATGCACGCTTGATATAGATATCTCCAAGTCCTGCAACTGCAGTTCCGGGGCAAGTGCCGCCATATCCAAATCCGACACCAAAGATCAATCCACCGATCACAACGCCAAGATGTGTGGATTTCACACTGAAATGGCTGATTGGAAATGCGTTAACAAGTCCTGCAATAGACACTAAGAATGCTCCAAAGCCAATGGCAAAGAGAATAATCTTCATCAGTTTTAATCTCTTAAGTCGTAACATGCTTAAAATGTTTTCTGGATTGCTCGCTCCAGCGTTATATAAGGCAAATCCAAAGAATCCGCCTAAAATAATTGCAATAATGATCTCTTTCATATACGTATCCCTCTCTCGTCTTATCTCTTTCTTCTTGCATCGGTAAAGATAGAAAGCGGAATTGCGACAATAAATACGCAAGCTGCAAAGATAAAACCACTAATGCTTCCCTGCATCATGCCACTCATCATATGTCCGCTTGTACATCCGCCTGCCATTCGTGCTCCAAATAACAGTAAGAATCCAGAAATAAAACTTCTGAAATAACGTTTGAAAAATCCGCCTTCCATTGGATATTCGGCGCTACTATCAATTACTTGCCTCTTTCTTCTACGTTTATCTACTATGCGCCCAAATAAAGCACCAAAAGGAATTGCCAAAACAAAGATAAAGGAATAGTTAACGGGATTCATGATCTCTGACGCTAACTTACCGCCCTCCTTGTCATAATATGCGTTGGTACTAGAATACCCATATTTCGCATCTTGATCCTCCGTAATCAGATCA
The DNA here is from genome assembly GCA_905214875.1 of uncultured bacterium. Classification (GTDB taxonomy): domain Bacteria; phylum Bacillota; class Clostridia; order Lachnospirales; family Lachnospiraceae; genus KM106-2. The sequence goes on from CAJMNR010000020.1 coordinate 29,485, forward strand.
GGATCTATTTTTTCCTGAACGATTCCAGTTAGTACGTTAAACTGTGTGGAAACACCAATCGGCTTAATAATGTAGATTGCTACAAAAAAAGCAACTCCTAATATTAATGCCTGCTCCAGCCATTTCATTTTCATAATTACCTCCACAAATCTGTATTTGTAATATGATTATAGGCTAGTATTTCCAACGTTACCGTGATTTAGTTACAAAGAATAAGAAATCCAATCAATACACTGGTCAAACCATCTTGCAACATGGGCATCTGCGATGCGTTTGTGCGATTCATCTTCCACTTCTTTTGTTGCCAACGATAATCCATGAGAACCTTTTGGAAAAATCATAAGCTCACAGCTTACCTCATGTTTTTTTAGGGCTTCTGCGAACAGGAGACTGTTGTAGAACGAAACGGAATTATCCGTCATCGTATGCCAAATAAAGCATGGTGGTACATCAGAAGAAACCTTTGTTTCTAACGAGTAAGATTCACGTATTTTTTTATCTTTCGACAAGCGTAGAAAGCTGCCAACATGGGCATGTTCAAACGCTGAAATAACTGGATAACATAGGATTAAGCCATTTGGCTTATGTAGACTTCTAATTTCTTCGCTTGGAAACCGTGACTGGTCGGACCAGAACACACCAAGACTTGCTGCAAGATGTCCCCCGGCGGAAAAGCCACAAACTATAATCTTTTCTGGGTCAATCTGATACTCCTTGGCATGACTTCGTAAATGCGACACTGCCCAAGATAAATCCAACAACGGTCCATCCAGTAATTCTTCCGCTTCTAGATTATAATTGAGTACTACGGCATGATACCCCTTTTTATTAAATGCGTTGGCAACTGGTGCTGACTCACGGTCAGAACGCCACTGATAGGCGCCACCTGGGCAAATAACAATAACGGGTGTCGATTTATTAGTCGTAAGGAAATATTCTGTCATTGAACAGTTACGTATTTCTGATTGAATTGTTGTTTGCATAAGTCTTAAACATCCTTTCTTATCTGTTTGGTATTTTACAGCGTATTAGCACGTGTTCTACTTGTAGCATGATCGATTACAAATAACACGAAGATCAAGCCAATTAGCAGCGCTCCTACCTGACTCCATTGATAATGATTAATTGCAAAGATTAACGGTGCACCGATTCCTCCAGCTCCTACGATTCCAAGAATGGAGGCTTCCCTCATATTCACATCAAACCGATAGCCAATTGCGGAAACAAGATGAGGAAGAATCGAGGGAATAAGCACACGAATCAAACATTTTGTAGTTCCTACTCCCGTTGCCTTCATCGCATCATACGTCTCATAATCCATACTGTCTATGGCAATGATCATCCGCTTACTAAGAAGTCCTATGCTTGCCACGGCCAATGTAAGCACGCCTGCAAAGGAACCAGGTCCGACTACGCGGATAAATACAAATCCATAGATTAAGATTGGGACCGTGCGAATTGCCGTAATCACAGTCCTTGCAGCGAAAGCAATCGGTCTTGGCATAAGTTTAGTACTTGCAAGAAGGGAACAGCCAAATGCCAAGAATGCCCCAAGTAGTGTACCGAGAAAGGAAATGCTAATTGTCTCAAGCAGCAGATAGCCTGCGCCTTGCTCTGATAGGTCGAATAATAGGCTAAGATCGGGATGGCTTAGTCCATGAAGAAGCGCTCCAATGATTTTTACACTTGAAGTCTGTAACGATGGAATCTTGGTGGTTGCTAAAGAGCAGACATAAAGGACTGCCACTGCTACGCCGCCAATCAAGTAAAATATATGCTTTCTCCTGCCGTCATATGTAATTGCCTTTAGTAACAGCATGCTGACTGCTTCTAAGAAAATGACAACGACAAACAGTAAGCAAAGGACCATGCCGACTTTATGGTACTGCCTCCAAGCAATTTTTTCATTTAGCAGAAGCCCAATACCACCTGCGCCCACATATCCAAGGATAGTAGCCTGTCGAACATTAGACTCTAATAAATATAATGCATTCGATAAGAATCCAGGAAGAAATTCAATTAGTACCGTACGAACAAATGCCTTGCTTCTTGCCACTCCTGATGCCGTTATGGCATGATAGGCCTTAAATTCTTTACTATCCAAATCCTCATAGCCAATTCGTGTTAGAATGACTGTCGTGTATACAAGCAATGCCATTGTTCCTGCAAATGTACCGATTCCAAAGAGAAACGTCGCAAGTAATGCTAAGATTAATGCCGGAATCGTACGAATCAAATTGTTTATGAATCGTAATACTGCTACTACATAGTTCTTACGGTGAAATTGATTAGAACATAATATGGATAAAAATAGTGCCAAAATCGTTCCACTCACCGTACCTACGATACTCATAGTAATCGTATCCAGTAGAAAATGCACGATTTTTCCCGTATAGGAAGTGTCCGGTGGGACCATCTGCGTCAATACTTCGATAAACTGCCCTTTTCCTTCTATTAAGAGAGAGAGGTCTATACCAGTGAAACGGATAGAAAACCAAATAAATCCCAGTACTACAATTGCTTTTCCATAGGTAGATAGAATTTTTTTCATATGCCATCTACCCTTTCTGGAATATCGGTTCCATAAATGACCTGAAGAGCATCCTTGCTAAGGAGATCTGCCTTGTCGTCAAAGACCACCTTGCCATCCTTAATTCCAATTAAACGATCCGAGTATTCCTTGGCAAATGCAACGTTATGAGAATTCATCACAATTGTAAGGCCTCGTTCCTTCTGCAGTTTCTTAAGTAAGGATAGAATCTGCTTGGAAGTTACCGGATCAAGGGCAGATACCGGCTCATCGGCCAAAACAATGACGGAATTTTGCATAAGGGCTCTTGCAATGGCAACACGTTGCTGTTGTCCACCGGAAAGCTCATTTGCCTTAACAAGACATTTCTCTTTCAGCCCGACGTCAGATAAGGCCATTTGCGCGCGTTTTTTCTGTTCCTTAGTAAAAATACCAAATAACACTTTTAAGAAGCTCATATGGGCAATTTCGGCGTTTAAAACGTTATCTAACACCGTACTATTTCCTACCAAACAGAAATTTTGATAAATCGTGCTGATTTTTTGCTGAATGTGTTGTTTTTTCTTGCGACGACTTCGATTCAACTGCTCGCCTTCTATGTAAATGTCTCCGCTCGTTGGGGCAATCATCCCATTTAGCAGACGAAGTAATGTAGTCTTTCCGGCACCGCTTGGTCCAATTATCGAAACAAATTCCCCTTGTTTGATCTGTAAGTTTACCGATTGCAAGGCATTTATGCCGCCTTTATACTGTTTGGTGACCTCTCTTAGTTCAATCATACTCGGACTCCTATCCGTTAATTTTCCTGTAGTTCTTTTTGAGCTTTGCGCTCTCCATCATAATTAGAGGAATCTCCTTCTTGAAATCCAGTCATGCTGAAGACAGAAAGGATTTCTTCCCCTTCTTTCGTATTGCCAATCTCAATCAAGCTGTCAGAAAGTGCTTTTTTAAATCCATCATCCATAAGCTTTGATTTTTTGCTGATACTTACCGTATCATTAAAGATTTTGTCTGTTACGGCAATGACACCGGATTGTTTTTCGATGGCATCCGTTCCACCGTATTCTTTCTCCCATTTTTCAGCGTTCTTTATACGAATATGTCCATAGGAAACCATAATATCTACTTGTCCAGAAGCAAGTCTTGCAAGGGACGTAGAGTAGGAATCGGACTGTACTTTATTGGCTAGGTCATTGATCGTGTGACCATAATTCTCTTTTAAATACATGCTAGGATAAATATATCCAGAAGCACTTGCAGGACTCATAACTGCCCATTTTGCACTATTTAAGTCTTCCCAAGTAAGCTTTTCTCCTGAATTAACTTTCTTCAATAATTCTTGGCCTTTTTTGCTTGGACCAGCAAGGAAGATGGAGCGATAATACGTAGATTCCTCATCTAACTGCTTTTCTACGGTTCCGTCATTCCAATCTTTTGCCTCTGTAGAGTCTTTATTGGTAGCGTGGCGAAGTGCAGTAAGAAGCACATCTGCATTGTCTTCATATAACACGTACGTCGCTCCTGAGATAAATCCTACATCCGCGCTTCCTGCACTTAGGGATTCTCCAACTGCTTCATAAGAAGTTCCAACAGACATGGTAATCTTATCGACCTCATATCCATGGTCTTTTAATTTGCTCTTTAATAGTTCTTCTAACGGCTTAGTCGCTGTTGTAATACTGTCTGCATCTGCATAAGGGGAAAATGCGATTTTAAGTTCACTGATCTTCGTTGTTCCATCTTCGTTCTTTGTTACCTTCTTTTCTGTGGAACATCCAAAAAGCATGGTACTTCCCATTAGCATTGCAGCTCCTACGGCTATCATTTTTTTAATTCTTTTGTTCATAATAAGCTCCTTTCGATAAGAAAAGGTATGCAAGACCATGCATACCTTTTTTCGTCATAATTGGAGTATAATAGCGATAAAATGGGTATGAATGTCTCACATATCTTTTTTTCTCAGTCGGTCGATACTTCATTGCATCCTCTCAATCCGAAACACGGACTCCCATCGCTATGTTATGTAGATTCAATTTTCTCGGGCGCTCCCCCGCTAAAATCGGCGAATTACGAAAGATTCACGAAACATAGTGTAGTAAAGAATGGAAAGTTTGTCAAGTCACTGCTTTCTTTTTTAGAAAGCCTTTTCACGAAACGAAACAAGACAGAAACCAAATGCAATTGATTTCTGTCTTCATGGTTATTTATCAATATCCGGAATGTCGCCATCTCCATATTCTGAATTCCAATCATAATCTAGATTGATCTTATCTTTTTCAGAAGCATCCTTCTGACTGTTTCTCATATTTGTTGTTTTCATGGTTGTTTTGTTTTTTGACTCGTTTTTGTTTTTCATAATGACTCCTTTTTTACTACTCGTAGTTTCCTTACTAGGGTATACGATTTGTAAAAAATGATTCAGTATTTTACACAATTCTTGTCATTGGAAGGTCATTATTTACGCCATTGGACATTAAAATCTGGTGAACATCGATAATGCCATTATTAAATGTTGCAGCGCAGGCAGATAAGTAGACTTCCCACATACGACAGAACTCTTCGCCCTGTAGTTCTACTGCTTCACTTCGGTGGGTTAAGAAATTCTTCCTCCAACATAATAAAGTACGATTATAGTGACGGCGAAGGCTTTCTACATCCAAGGTATATAGTTTTTTATCTCCCATGATATTAATAATTTCACGTAGGCTTGGAATGACTCCACCTGGAAAGATATATTTCTTAATCCATGCATCCCCGGGGAATTCCTGCAATGCGCTTATGTAGTGTAATAAGAAAAGTCCTTTCGGTTTTAGGACTGCTTTGGCACAATCTAAAAATAACTCATAATTGCCACGGCCAACATGCTCCATCATGCCGACGCTGACAATGCGGTCAAATTGTAATCCGAGGTTTGGTAAGTCACGGTAATCCATTAATTTGACATCTAAAACATCGGTAAGTCCTTCTTTCTCGATATCTTCTTTGAACTTTTTATATTGTTCCTTGCTTAATGTGATTCCCGTACCCTTAACATGATATTTTTTAGCAGCACGCTTTAATAAGAATCCCCATCCACATCCAATGTCTAACAAGGTCATGCCTTCGGTAAGGTAAAGCTTATCTAGAATATGATCCACTTTATTGACTTGTGCTTCGTACAAAGTATCTGTTTCCTTTTTGAAATACCCACAAGAATAGCTCATAGTAGGGTCTAACCACAAGGAATAAAAATCATTTCCGATATCATAGTGGCTTGTGACTTCTTTTTCCTGATTCTTTTTAGATTTTGAGCTAAACATCAACTTCTTTAATTTCGATTTATTCGTACTAAACTTGCCCATTTCTCCCATAAATTGATTTAGTACTTCATATAAGTCATGATCGACTTCAAGGTCTCCGCGCATATACGCTTCTCCCAGTGCTAATGATGTGCTTGTAAGTAATTCCTCTTTGGGAATATCTTTATGTAATGTAACTGTAAATTTGGGGTCAGATTTACCAATCTTGATTGTTTCGCCATCTTGAGAAAGGTTAAATGAGACCGGGATAATATTCCCTAGATATTCTGCAATAAAATGATTCATTTTTTACAAACCTCCCATCTTTTTACATTTATTAGTAATAGTTATACTCCTTTTTTCTTTCTATTGTCAAGTTTGGAGAGGCTGTGGCAGTGTTCGGGGCTTGAGATATTTTCCTAAAAAGCAGTCAGAGCAATACACTACTGTGCATTGCTCCTTTCATAAACTACTTCTTAAATTGTATAACGAAGAACTTTCTTGCAAAATAGGTTTGACACCCAGCTTGCTAGAATTCCTAATAGGGTTCCACTTATGATTCCACCGAGTATGTCTGTTGGGTAGTGTACTCCTACGTATAATCGGGAGAATGCGATAAGGGATGCTAGGATTAGCCCTGGAATACTGTATTTTTTAGGTAGACCGCGATACATTGCAACTGCTGCTGCAAAGGAACTTGCCGTATGTCCAGATGGGAATGAGAACTCTCCTTGAATTCCAATAACAGAAGTCAACCCGTCTATGACTGTATAAGGTCTTGGGCGAGCTACTAAGTTCTTAATGATTCCGTTATTTACTATTAATGAGAATAATAATCCAAGCAACATTGCAAATCCAACATTTCTTGTCTTTCTCGGAATAACTAATACTAAGGCAATCATTAACCAGATTGAGCCTTTATCCCCTAAGTGTGTAATAAACGTTATAATCGGCGTTAAAACATCATTTCGTACTGATTCCTGCAGCCATAATAAAATGTTCTGATCTAGATTCAACAAAAATTCTAACATAGTAAGTACTCCATTTCCAAAGCTAAGTATTATTGATATCTTCTCATTATACTTATTTAATAGTCATTCGTCTATCTCTATACATATATTCTTACATTAAGCATCTAATGCACCGAGTAAAACGATACCGATTACACAGATAAAGATCATAGCATAATGTTTCACTGATAATTTTTCTTTTAAGAAAATACGACTCCAAACGACTGACATTACGCAGTAAGAAGAAATCACAGGGGCTGCCGCAATGGCATTTGCACTGATGGCAAAGATGTATGCAAACTGTCCTACTGTTTCAAAGAGCGCACCAATGAATTTCGGCCCTTCTGATGGAAGCGTTAGCTTTTCTTTTTTAATCACAACGACATAGATAAATGCTAAGATTCCTACTGCTAAAAATGTAAGCTCATATGCTACATTTGCAGTGTTTTCATTAAGCGTTTCAAGTACGATGCTGTCTGCTACCGTTCCAACCGCGTCAATCAAGCAATAAAAGATTGGAAATAAGATTGCAATCAAGCTTTTGGAATACTTTACATTTGCCTCTTGTTGTCTCTTCTCTCTAAGTTCCTCGTCTTCTCTCATTTCAACGATGCCAAGTCCAATAACACCAACACAAACAATTACTACTGCAAGTGTCATATAGCGATTCATTGTCTGTCCAAGGAATAGGAAACAGAAAATGGATGCTAGTGCACCAGAAGAATTACAAATTGGAGAAGAAATGGAAAGTTCAATATAACGTAATCCAACATATCCAATTGTCATAGATAAAATATAAAGACATGAGACTGGTAAGTACGTAAGGAAGTCTTGAAATGTAATGCTTACTCCTCCAACAAAAATCTCATATAAGGCATGAAGCCCCATGACAAGGCCAACTGCCATAACCATTTTATAATGGCTGTGCGTATCATTCGGTTTTGAACCGATTTTGCTAAATAAGTCAGAGCCGCTCCAACATAGTAGAGCTGCTAATGCTAACCAAAACCACATAAAAAAACCTAACCTTTCTAACGGCAATTTACCGCGCTCCCATTTTATACTAGAAAAATGGAAAAATCAAAGTAATTTTGCTTCTTTCGACAGGTAATATGTGGATGCGACATCTTCCTTTCAGGTTAGTTTGCAATTTTCACCCTAATCTTCATCATATTCATCTTCGTCAAAATCTTCAAAATCCCAACACTCACCATCAAGAGTCAACTTATCACGATAATCCTCACAAGGACATGCAAGATCTTCATCATAATTGCAGCAATTCGCGCAGACATTCGCAACGACGTTTTCTAATTTGTCCATATACTCGCTTTCGCTGTAAATATTGACTTCAGCTTCTGTCACAGAATCAATTCTAGATGGATTGATATAATATTGCTGAATTTCATCCTCTAAAAAGTTTGGATAAACACAATTTTCTTCTTTCAACCTCTTGATTGGAACTAAGCGTCCCATATGTGTATTCGCATATGTAACAAATTCCTCAAGTGTAGATATACTATCTGGATATAAAAAATAATCACAATCGTTAATTAATAATACTTTCATAGAAGCCTCCTCTAAACGTCTTATTGTAAGAAGTATACCAAATCCTTTACGATAAGTCAGTACTAATTTTCAAGCCCAGATCTAAATATGCTTCATACGAGGATTGTTCAACATTTCCCATACTTCTAGGGTCCCATTCGGTGCCATCAAGAGTATCTTCTGCGTAGAGATATTGATAGGCCTTTACCCCGCGGTATCTTGCAACTGCCATAATTGCAGCACATTCCATTTCCACACAGATACACCCTTCTTTTCTCCGCTCCACTACTTTGTTTTTTGTCTCACGGTAAAAGGCATCGGTTGTCCATGTTCTTCCTAGCACATAAGGAATTCCATTCTTTTGAAAGATTGTCTCTAACGTATCTACAGTTGTCACATCGATATATTCGGATGGCGCTACGTAATGATAGCTCATGCCTTCTTCTCGATATGCCTTTGTCGGAAGGATAAAATGTCCGACAGCGATTTTCTTATCAAGCGTTCCACAGGAACCAAAGTATAAAAAGCTTGTCCCTCCTTTGGCTATCAGTTCTTCCATCAGACCACACGTTGCCGGTGCACCGATTGGTGTCTGATAAACGGCAATGTCCACACCATCCACCGTTACTTTATAAATAGGAATTGGATAGCCTGCAAAAAGCGTGGTGATTACTTCGGTCTTATAGTTTTTTAGTAATGCTTCGATAATTGCCGACTGGAACACGCCAATCACATGGCTTGGAAACCCCTCCTGCTTTTTAATTATTTTACTTGGAGTAAGAATTTCCTCGCTTTGATCAAATGCTTCAAGTATCCCCATACCATTCCTCCCTTTTTGTTTTCTCTTTGACTGCTTTCTTTAAATCTTCCACATACTTGTCTTGCTGACGATTTAAATAATATGGTGCAAAATGTCTCTTAAGCCATCCTTTTATGCTTACAGTTTCAATAAATTCAATATCGGTTTCCCCGTCCGTTTCCTCAAATGTCCCAATCCATTTCCCTGTCATAGTATTGTTATGTATCTTAAATTCATATCGTGTGTAAGGAATCCTGTTCGTAATCGTAAATAAGGTTGGGTATCCCTTCTTTGTATATTCGATAAAGGACACTCCACCATCGACTAGGTCGATCTTCTTTAAATCGCTTCTCCAGCCATACTCCTTATTATTGGTTACAATATTAAATAGTGTCTTGGCACTGCAGTTAAAATGTGCTTTTTTCGTTGCAGTTATCATACTCTATTTCTCCTTTGCCCATCCTTTTCTAGAATGCATATTGCGTTGAAAATACTTCTAAAAACGAATGGTAGTTATATTTTGTATATGTTGTATCGAGCACGGCAAATTCTATCGTATCAAAGTAGTCCTTAAATCCATCTTCAAACAGCAGCTGCTTAAAGTAGCCGGCAACTTTTCTTGCATCATGGCCGAATGCTCCGCATCCCCAAGCTCCAAGTACAAGGTGTTTGTAACCGAATTCAATGGCTACTGTAAAGAAATTACGTATGCGGTGCTTCATCATCAAATCAATATCTTCTTGTGTCTCGTCCGCTGCACGTCCAAATAAATTCGGTGCAGGAATCGTCAGTACCGATGTAACAAAGGACTTATCTAATAGTTCATTATTACTGTCTCGAAATACCTCGACATTTTTAGAAAGTAACATGTAGTCCGAATCAAAGGGCAATCGTTTCTTGTCATTAAAGGAATACATTTCTTGTGCCTTCTTGGAACTGATGGAGGCATATAGAGTACTTTGCCTGCATAGGCATTCTTCCTGGGCGACGCTTCCCGTAAGGTATCCTCCGCCTGCATGTGTGGCGTTGGCAAAATTCATAACGAGAACATTTCGTTTATCCTTCTTATATAAGTTGTAAGCTGCCTTCAATGTATCACAGTTCGTTACATTGATTAATAGCCTGGAATTGTGGTCAATATGGACCTCCTTATACATGTCTTTAATCTGTTCGATCCGTTCTGGCGAGAAGACTTCGACTTCCAACATTTCCTCATGTGATAATTTAAACGGAATTTCTTTCCCCGCTTTGATGTAATGACCGGCGAGCATATATTCCATATTCTCCTTTGCAATTGCGACATTCTCCATACGTGACATACTTCTACCTCCCATACGGTTTTACTTTCTGTTCTCATTATAAACCAAACAGAATGTCGAAAGTTGTTAAAATCGTGTCAATTTGGATATGAATTGCACCTTTGTCCGTGTAACTTAAAAAAGACCATCTTCAAGAAACGAATTCATTGAAAATGGTCTTTTCCAAACGGGTAATCTAAGGATTACACATCGTTATGTTTTACGGATTTATGTTTCGCATTAGGATTCTTGTTCATATTCTCCTTTGTAATCGGAGTTTGTCCATTACATTTTTCCATACGAGCCTGTTTGTTATCCGGTTGGCTGTCTTTTGGCATTGATAATCCTCCTTTTTCATTACTGTCTACCTTATTAAGGTGGTTGAAAAAGAAAAAATTATGAAGAAATATGATGGAAAGCAAATTTTTTCTGGAACGTATCCTTATAATCTCATTTGAATTCGTCCCTTATCGTGATGCTGCTTCTACAAGTACATCGATATATTCATTGAGATGATTCTGCCTACAAGTTTATTATCAAAGAAAGAGAGGCTTAAAAAAACCTCTCTTTCTTTGATCGATAGAAAATATCTTCGATTCTTTGTTGTCGATAAGTTACGGATGAAATTAGGATTTCAAACTAAAATTGTCTGAATGACTGGAAATAAAATCGTCTTTCACCCTATTGGGTGCATGATCAAATTCTATCTTGTTTGCTGCCTTTCCATAGCTATTCATTGCTGGTACACGTTCTCCAGGAGCATAATAAGCATTTTTGATTGGTGGCTTCTTAGTTCCTATTCGTGACATACCATTCGCCTCCTTATCTACATGATCTAGTATGTGTAGCCAAGAAAGCAATCTATCATGTAGATTAAGGAAGCGAGATATGTATTCCTAACTATTACATTTTAAAAAATCAGTTATTTGTGATTTCGATAGTTTACCAAGCTCTTCGGGCATTAATTGGAGCGTATTGTATTGATGCCATATTTGAACGTCAATTTTCCGCTTTTGAAGTACTTGTAATTTGAGGTTTTTCATAATAAACGATCGTCATTCCTTCCTGAATCTGCTCTTCCTTCCTAGTTAATTGGTATCCCATCTTCTCATATAAATGACATAATTTAGGTTCTTCTTTAATGGTATCTAACATCCATTTTTCAGAATCGGGATACAAGGATTCAATCCTGTTCAAAACCTCCTGTGCATAGCCGCATCCTTGATATTGAGGTAAAATAAACATTGGAGCAATCCTGCATTGTTTTCCATCAAAGGTTACCACTCGAATAACACCGATTCTCCTTCCATCAACAGTAATAAAATAGTAAGTAGTAAATTCCTGCATCATTCGTTTTACTACTTGTTCCAATGTTTCTGCCCCAGGGTTCGTTTTTACATCATTATATTTATCTAACAAATCTTTAAATGAAACGACTTGCATTTCATGTATTGTCTGACAATCCTCTAAGGAGGCTTTCACTAAACGAATCATTATCCCCATCTCCAATTTCATCCTATTTTGCTTAAGATATAGTTATCGAAATATCTAAATAAACTGGAATTTAACACTCTCTTTTTAGATAAACCATGTCAACCAATTGTATACCATCCTCAAACATTAAATGATCATAGTTATCGACAAAAAAGTTTTTTACTCTATGGGATTCTGTAAAGCCACAATTGTGATAAAACGTAAGGGTTGATGGGCAATCTCCTGTTCCCACATATAAAACATTGCAATCAGAAAAATGCTTAACCAGATATTCTATCAAATATCTTCCATACCCTTTTCGCTGTGCATCCGGCAATACTGCAATGTTTTTTAGCTCATAAACTCCATCAGATTCTTTTGTGATAACACACTCCGCTTTTACACCATCATCCTCCAAAACAAACATTTCGCCACGCTCCAGATATTTATCAATCATATCCTCTTGTTCATCTGCCAATAATAACAAATCTAGATATTGTTTTTTTTCAGTCGTCACCTTTTTAATATTCATAGTTTACCTCCATAACTTTTAATTTCTCGATGCATTTTAGATTGACCGAATTTGAGAACCGTACGTCCTTACTGCCTAATAAAACATGCTTATAAATTTATCACCATATGGCACGGCATTTTTTCGATAATCACGAATCACTTTTTCTTTATCATATTTCAGTTGTTTATATGTAATATTAACAAGTCCGTCATCAAATTCTGCAATAGCAAATCTTACTATACCATCTTTACCACAACCAATAGAACCCGGATTTATAATAGGTTTGCCATTCCAATGTAGAGCATATAGCGGAAGATGTGTATGCCCAATCAAAACATAGTTTACATCTACATCATAATCTGCAATAAATTCCTCCAGCGTTTTCTGTGCATACAAAAGAGGATTCTCTATTACACTATTTAACCTAGCATGAATCATAAGAAATTTTTTATCTTCAATTTCTACAATTCTTTGAAGTGGGACTTGTTTTAATCTTTCCATTCTCTCGGCTCCTAATTGATTCATTACCCACTCTTGATGCTCAGATTCCTTTTCGTAATGTTTTTTCATTTCCTTATCAAAAAACATATACTCTCCATAACAAAATCCCCTCTTTTATAACATGTTTACGTGAATGATATTCTTTGCAACGATCGATTTATCTCTAAGTTTATGATAATATAAATAACATTTATTTACAATAAGCTAATTATCATAGAATTAGTTTACGAAAATAATCTTGTTCATCCTCATCATATATAATAAATCCAAGTTTTTCATACAGTTTTCCTGCTACTAAATTTGTTTTACGATGACCAATATGTATTTCTGATACTTTATAATCGTTTTTCAGTATATCAATTGCTAACTTGCAAGCCGCTTCTGAATATTTTTGTCCTTGATACTTCTTATCTATCATAAGTGGATTGATAAAGCCTGATACCCCGTCCTCATCATATCCTAATCCAATCATTCCAATATTTTGTTCTCCTAATACGATTGAATATAAAGTCGTATGTTCTTCATATCGGCTTATACCTATCCAATATACATTGGGAACAGGAAAAACTTCTTTTTGTTCCTCAGTTACAGAAAGATTTGATACCTCTAACCAATTTGTACTATCTAATATTTCTAATTTTATCACTTAAAACTCTCCTCCATAGGCAATTATTATACTAAAAGAAACAGCTTAATACACTAGATTTGGTTTAATATAATTCCTTTGCATCTTTTGGTAAAGACTTGACATCCAAAAGATATTTTTTAGCCATCTTTGCTTCACTAAGGGAGTAGTTATAGTTCAAATCATTAGCTACTTCCTTAGCTATCTTGTTAAATAAATCGCACATAACCAATATAGCCTTCCACGCTTCTTCTATATCAGCTGAAAAGTATGTCTTTAAGTAACTCTGATATATATCATCTTCCAGCCATCGATTTATATACTTTGCTGATTTACCAACGCTGACGGAGAAATCTGTCATACTGCCAACCTTCCATTCGAGCATTTTCTCCAACTGCTTGCGTACAACAAAATTGGTCATATCTTGAACGTAAGTAATCTCTTCTCTCCATAATCCTTTTGCAATATTATTACTGCACCACCAAAACTCATTGCAACAAGCAGAAAACTGTTCTTCAGTAGGTCTCTTAACATGATAGTCACTGTCTGTGGATTCTCCAATTGTAGGCAGAACGCCTTTCTTATCCAAAAGAATTCTACACAATTTATCATCTAAGATATGTTGTTTCGTATACTCCAAAGTTTAAACCGTTAGATCAATGCGGTTGCCGTCACTAAACTGCATCAACCAGGCATATCTGTTTTCTTTATCACCTGGATAGAATGGACTTTCATCAGGATATTGTATATACATAATCTCACCGAATTGATTGATCCATTCTTTTTCTTCGATAAAGCTTCCCGTCTCATCCACTACATATACAATATCATAATCCTGAAAGATATCCTTTGATGCGTTTGGATTTGTTCGGGAACCATTCATATATACAGCCATAATTCTGCTGTCATTTCGTGCTATGCCTAGAACAGTATCATATATTTCATTTTCTGTTCTCATTGATTTCATCTCCTCAATTTGTTGATAATAAAAAAACAGCTCTATCGACTGGAATTTGCCACTATAAGAAACGTCGCATAACTATTTCTTCTTCTGTTTCTCCCATTACTTCGCGGACAATTTCAAAGCCTAATCGTTTATATAATCGAAATGCAGGATTTGACTTCTGAACAGATAACGATACACAAGAATAGCCCTTTTGTCGTAGTTGTTTCATCATTTCTTCAATCAATGCTGTTCCAATTCCTTTACCACGAAATGGTTTGTAGATAGCCAATGCTAACGATGGGGTTTCTGCATTCCCTCTGGCACATAAATTGCTTCATAAATAAATTCATCAAGTAGATGATATTCTTCTTTTTTTATTTCTCTGATTTGATACTTCATTTTCAATCTCCAACTTTCGATTTCTTACTAAGTTTATGATACAACACATAACATTTATTTACAATGAATGAAAGGGTTGTGGAGCAATTATTTTGCTTTACATGAAATTTTATGGACATCTAATTTAAAAACTGCAACTGCTTCAAGCATTTTATCATTATAATTCCATTCTGAATGTTGAGTTGTCTGCTTCATCAAAGTATTAAGTCCAATTTTCTTTTCTGCAATATCATCTACAAGCTGTAGTGTTCCTGTGCCTATCACACTTTGAAAAGATGCAGAAAAATCACATGCCATTTCATTTTCTAGTAATTTATACTTTCCATCTATCTCAAACCCTACTATCGGCTTAGACTTACTAAGTTCATACTTTCTTCCAGCTTTTGCACCATGAAAATAAAACGAATATTTATCATTTTCATATAAATATCCATAATTAACAGGAACAATGTAAATATCTCCATCATCATAAAATGCGATCCTAAGGATCTGTTCTTCTGCAACAAATTCTTCTATTGCTTTTTTGTCTGTAATTTCTCGGTCACTTCTTCGCATGTGTATTACCTCCGTAAATTTATATTTGTTACTAAGCTAATACTACAATAATCGGTGCATTGATATTATGTCAATATAAGAAATTGATTGACACGTTTTACTTTATCACTACAATCTTATTATCAATCAAAAAGTTTGCTGAATCCAATACTGTTTCTTTTGCAGAACGAGGTTTCCACTGTAGCAAGGTAACGGCTTTTTTATTACTGTGATGATACTTGAATCCAACCATTGAATTTAATACCTTCATTGGAGCATTAAATTTTGCCATCATTCCAATTACAAAATCAGGAATAACCATTGTACTGATTTTCTTTCCATTACTTCCTAATTCCGATTTCAGATATTTTGCCATATCTAGCATTGTCATTTCTTCTGACACCGCCAGAAATCGCTGATTTTCAGATTTATTACTTTCCATCGCCAATATATGAAGTTATGCCAAATCTCTTACATTAACTACACCATATACTACATTAGGACTTGGTGTGCCCTTAAGAATCATCTCAAATATTTGGTCTGTACTGCTTCTTTTTCCAGCCATATATGGCCCTAAAATAGCACTTGGAAGAATCGTTGTAAGCTTTGTTGTATTCTGTCTTTTTATTATTTCCCATGCAGTTTGTTCCGCAACAAGCTTTGAACGCATATAATTCGTATTATGTTTATTATTTATATCTGTCCAGAACTCTTCATCTAATGCTGGATTCGTATTCGATTTTTCAGGAAAACAAGCTGCTGCAGAAGATGTCATTACCACCTTCTTAATTCCGGCTTTTACAGCTGCAAGAAGCACATTCTCTACACCGTTTTTTGCAATTGGAATAAGTGTAGGATCTTCATGATTGTTTCCACCTAAAGGAGATGCTACATGTAATACATAATCCATATCTTTCATTTCTTTACCTCTCTTTTTTCCTATTTATGCTGCTGCGGAGCATAATAATTGTTATATGCATATCTGATTCTTTGATTAAAAAACTCAGTAGCTTTTTTAGCCTGCTTTGACCATGGGGCCATCATATCAAATGCATGAAAACATCCGTCAAACATTTTAAAATCTACGGGTATTCCAGCATTTTTTAAGTTGTTCACATAGGTTAATGTTTCATCACGAAATGGCTCTATACTTCCGACAAACGTTATCGCTGGAGGGAGATTTGTATAATCTTCTTCCCTTGCTGGTGCTGCATATTTTGATACCGTGTCACATCCATCCAGATACAATTTCCATGCCGCTTTATTTTGTTTTTCATTCCACACAGGTGCATTATTGTCTTTCATTGAATCTGTGTTCATTCTATCATCGATCATTGGATAAAGCGGCATCTGGCAAGCAATATTAACTTCCCCTGTATCTCTTGCATAAAGACAGGTTGCAACTGTCAAGCCTCCCCCTGCACTCTCGCCTCCGACAAAAATCTGATCATTTCTTCCACCTAATGCTTCTACATTTTCCTTGATCCATAAAAGAGTCTGATAGCAGTCTTCTAAAGCGGCCGGATATGGTTTTTCTACAGACAGCCTGTATTCTGGTGATATTATGATACATTCATCAACAAGGTTCTTTGCCATAGACATCATTTGCATTTCAGGCATCCCCATTGCATAGCCTCCACCGTGAATCCATAATACACACGGACATTTTTCTGACTTATTCTTCGGTCTTTTAATCTGTAAACGAAGTTTGGTTCCGTCAGGTCTAAGAATATATTCGTTATAAGACTTCTTGGTTTTATCGGTATTGGTATGTCTTTTATATTTTATGGCTTTTGCCTTTTTCCTCTTCTTTGGTGCTGAACTTAATATTACTTTATAGATACATCCAATAAATCGCATATCTTTCGCAATCATCTTATTACTTACTTTCATATTTGATATCCTCTTTCACATGTTCGTTATTAAACTCGTGTTGCATTTCTTTTATGATGCTATTATAATGAGTGCAAATTATCAAAACAAGCATCACTATAAACAGTAATGATAGATCTGCGACACTTAGGAGGTAAGTGTCGCAGAAAGGAGCATCTAATGGAACATAAACTTGACAGACGTACTGCTTATACACGAATGGTCATTCGTGATTCTCTTTATGAGCTGCTTAAGACAAAATCTCTTTCACAAATTACGGTAAAAGAGCTTTGTGAATTAGCAGATATTAATCGTGCAACTTTTTACCGTAATTATATGGATATCTATGATTTATATGAAAAGCTTGAAGCTGAACTTATTCAAAGAGCCTTCCCCAGCGGTAACATTGAAAATGATCGATACACTTTACTCGAACTAATTTACGAAAACAAAGAGTACTATCGTGAATTTTTCAATTCGAGACTTGAAAGTCAATACATTAAGCAGGCTATGAATGAAATGTATGGACAAATGGAGGAACTTGTAAAAGCGAAAGGATCCTATAATGACAAAACGTTTCCTATTTCCTATCAATACAATTACTATGGTTTCATTGGTGTTGTTCAAGAATGGCTAAAAAATGGATGTATTCAAAGTCCAAAGGAATTCGGAGATATTATCTATTCTATTATCGAAAAACAGTATCAGTAGATACTTTTATGAATCGTTTGATTTGTAAAAGAACAAAAAACAAAGGGAGTGTCGCATAATAGCTAGTTTTAGCTACGTGCGATGCTCCCTATTCTTCTTTTTGAATATTTACTTTTATTGCTACACAAGTTCTAAGCGCATAAGAACTAGTTCTTGCCAACCAACAGTACGTGAACAAAACCCTTTAGGATTTCTACCATATTCTATAAACCCTGCACTTTCATATAGTGAAATTGCTGATCTATTATTAGCGACAACATCCAATTCTATCTGTTTATAGCCTGCCTTTTTCGCACATTCAATACAAGCTGCCGTTAAAGCGTGTCCAATACCTAATCCCCAATACTCTTTCTCTATGGCTATACCGAATTCCGCACGATGCTTTACTTTATACTTTGGTCCAACAGCCTCGATTCCAGCGGTTCCCACAATTTTATCATCCACCACTGCACACAATTCAATTTCATTATCACTGTTTTCCTTTTGAACAAGAAACACCCTTTCTTGTTCGACATCAAAGCTATTCTCATCAGGATAGGAAAGTAAAAAATCTGTTTGTTCGTGTGTTAAATTAAAATTATTATGTACTGCTGCTGCATCCATAGCTTCACAATTTCTGATGATGCAGGATTTTTCATTTTTTAATAGTATCTTTTTATAGTATTTCATTTTTTATCCTCCGAAAAATTCATATTTGTCACTAAGTTTATGATATAATAAATCACATTTATTGACAACATGTTAAAGCGTTCTTCTCTAGTTTTATGCAAGAAAGCCACCATTTTTAATGGTGGCTTTCTGCTCTTAGTCTTTATCTACATGACTACTCTTATAGTCATCTCTCGCCCAGTTAGGCGCATTGATAGGACCTGCTTTCTTATTGCCTGTCTTTGCAGGTCCCTGAATTTCTGGTACTTGTTCTTGTGGGTCGTTGTGGCTGTATTTTGTGTATTCGGGACGACCCATGCCTTGCTTTGACATAATCTGACCTCCTAAATGAATTTCTATTAGTATGTGCAGATTTGTCAAAAATAACGCTTAATACTTTACTTGTTGAAATTGAAGTCCAGTCTTGTCCTGCATATAGGTACGGAAAACATCCACATTTCCCGCACCTAGGTTACTCTTTTTAATCGAATGTGCATTTCTTAACGAGATAAATAAAAAGTAATACTCGCTAGTCTCCGCTAACACCTGGATTTCGTTATAGCCATTGGTAACGGTTGATCGGCTTGATTCTACGAATAAATGGTCGGGATAAAAGGTATAACGAATGGAGGCATTTTCATTTTTTGTAATTGCTAAGGCACGCTTTGACAGCCTTTTTGCTATATTTTTCGTGCTGCATCGATAGAATGTTGCAATCGCAGTTCCTATGATGAGCAAGGTACCGAAGAGAAAGAATGCCAAGCCGTCCTCTCCTGCCATATACACGATAAGCAGATAGCAAAATAATAAAAGGAATCCTACTCCGCAGCTTAAAAATGCTTTCTTTCTACGAAATAGCACATAAGACGTCGCATTTAGATGCTCATATAGGTTCGGCGTAACCTTTGTGATGATTTGTAAATCTTGTTGCATCTGTAGTTTCCTCCTTATACTCTTTGATAAGCAATTCGCGTCGAGCCGTCTTCCAAATGGATGATTCCACAATAGGAAAAGCCATTCTTCTCTAACGTCTTCTGCATAGCGATATTGTTTTTATGGGTATCAATCTTTACATTTGGATGGTTTTCATACGCCCAGTTTAGACAAAAGGAAGCAACGCCAAGCCCTTGTTTCTGAACAGCCACGCGATGTACGACTGCATACTCGTTGTCGTTTTTCCATGCCCCATCATAAATGGTTTCATACGTTTTATCTTCTTCCACGGCATAATAAAAGGTGCCGACGATCTCATTTTCATGTATACAGACATAGCTTGCGCCTTTTCTTACGTCTGCCTGTATCAATTCTAATGACGGATAGGTATTGCCCCACTGCGTCTCATTTCCATTCGCTTTCATAAATTCCTGTGCATATTTATATATTTCCATTAATCGTGGTATTTCATCAGTTTTTGTCTTTCTAATAAGCATAATAAATCCCCCGTCTAGTATTTTTATTCCTAGTATACTAAACGGGGGCGGTAAAATCAATTTTTCTGACTAATCATCACCGAAGATTTCAAGTAAATATAAAAAGATATTAACGAAATCAAGATATAGGTTTAGTGCTCCGATAATGGCGATGGAGTTGCTAGATAGATTGTCTTTGTCATAAGCCAAGTCTCTGATCATCTGCGCATCATATGCGGTGATTCCTACAAATAGAGCAAGCCCGAACACGGAAAGCGCAAGATCAAGACCCGTACTCTTAAGGAAGAAAAGGTTACATATAGTAAGTAAGATAACGCCAATCAAGCCCATATAGCCGATGCGGCCAATTGTTGACATATCCTTCTTTGTAATCACTCCATAGACAGCCAGGGCGCCGAACATACCTGCTGCTACGAAAAATAAGCCAAGGATGCTCTTTAAGCTGTATGTATAGAAAATACTTGCAAGGGTAACCCCATTAACGATGGAATAGACGAATAATAGAATTCCTGCTAATACGGTATTATTTTTTACGGCTGAACGGCTGCAGATGAAAACGACTGCTAATTCAATTCCTACAAAGATCCACCAAGTGCCGGACTGCTGAATAGCTGCAAAATAACCGCTATAATAGCTGATTACTGCAGATATCCCCGATATTATGGTCACTAGAAACATAAATAAATATGTCTTTATCATTGTTTGTTGTGCCAAAGCTTCGTTTCGTGCTTTTAATGCTTCTGCATTTATCGCATTATTATACATATTGTAATTGTTGTACTCATTCATATATGTTCCTCCTCTTTATGATATCTCCTACCTTCACTATACAAGAATATTCCTTTAAAATCAATGCAAAAACCATTGTGATTATTTTATCAAAGAAGTATAATAACACTAAGAAGTTACAGAATATTACTGCGACTTCCAATTCTGATTTGATGAAAGGAGATACACAAATGTCAAGATTTACATTACCTAGAGATGTATATTACGGAAAGGATTCTTTGGATGTTTTAAAAACAATCAAAGGAAAGAAAGCAATTGTCGTAGTCGGTGGAGGAAGCATGAAACGTTTCGGATTCCTCGATATCGTTGTGAACAACTTAAAAGAAGCCGGCCTTGAAGTTTCGTTATTTGAAAATGTAGAACCAGACCCATCCGTTGAAACCGTTATGCGTGGTGCAAAAGCTATGCAGGAATTTGAACCAGATATTATCGTTGCAATGGGCGGAGGTTCTCCAATCGATGCTGCCAAAGCAATGTGGACATTTTATGAATATCCAGAAACATCATTTGAAGATTTAATCACTCCTTTTAACTTCCCTGAATTAAGACAGAAAGCAAAATTTATTGCGATTCCTTCTACTTCAGGTACTGCTACAGAGGTTACCGCCTTCTCTGTAATCACTGATTACGAAAAAGGCATCAAATATCCTTTAGCAGACTTTAACATCACTCCAGATATGGCTATTGTTGATCCAACGATTGCAGAGACAATGCCTCAAAAATTAACTGCACATACTGGAATGGATGCTTTAACACATGCAATTGAAGCATATGTTTCCACATTACATAGCCCATTTACAGATCCATTAGCATTACAGGCAATCGAGATGGTTCTTGATTACCTTCCAGCTTCCTACAATGGCAATATGGAAGCCAGAGACCAAATGCACTATGCGCAATGCCTTGCCGGAATGGCATTCAGTAATGCCCTTCTTGGTATCGTTCACTCTATGGCACATAAGACTGGTGCTGCTTTCTCTACTGGACATATTCCTCATGGATGTGCAAATGCAATTTATTTACCATACGTTATCAAATACAATGCAAAAGATCCAATTGCTAAGTCTCGTTATGCAGAAATCGCAAGAAGAATGGGACTTGATGGTACAAGCGAGGAAGCATTAATCAATTCCTTATGTGGAAAGATCAACTGCTTCAATAAGCAAATGAACATTCCAAAGACATTACAAGAATTCGGAATCAACGAAGACGAGTTCAAAGAAAAAGTTGCAACAATCGCTGTTAACGCTGTAGGCGATGCATGTACAGGCTCTAACCCAAGAGCAATCACTCCTGCTGAAATGGAGAAATTATTTACTTGCGTTTACTACGGAACAGAAGTTGATTTCTAGAACTTAATACAAGAAAAGGGCTGTCGCATTCATGATTTTAAAATCATTATGCAACAGCCCTTTTTATTTACGCGAGCAACGAGCCAAAGTCCTGCTTTCATGACCTTGGCGACTGCCGCGATAACAAGAGAAACTCAAAGATCGTGTTTCTTCTCGTTATCGTTTGTTCATTGCTTGAATCTTGTCCAGATTGTGTAATAGCGTGAACCTGCTTCTCTTCTTTACCTTTTCCGGTTGATCCGCCGGTCTTAATGCTACAGCAAGAAAGAAAATGCTAAGGACATAGGACAAGAACTGGAATAATGCACTATAGTAATAACTGATGTGCTCTTCATAGAATTGTCCTTGATAGATAAAGGATGGCTGGATATAGATAAATGGTCCAACCTTGCATGCCGTCATTACTATGCTTGATACAATCAAAAGAAGACAGAATATTACAAGCGGATACTTGGTCTTAAGCTTACGTTTGTTAATCGTTAAGATAAACAAGACAAGTAAAATTACCGAAGCTAAAATCTTATACCACTGACGGAGAATAAATCCTCCATCATTTTGCAACAACGAATAGATCTCATAAAGCAGATAGCTAAAAGGGGTCAAGCTAATTGGTAACACTAAATATTCTAGTTTCTGCTTTGCATAAAGGATTGTGAATAAAAACATTGCAATCGGTACCGAAATACTTAAAAAGTTAAAAAATATGATAAATGCATTGTCTCCGTAGAATGGCACCGTATAACCGATTCCTACTTTTGCATCAATACCTTCTAAGTAGATAATGAAAGTAAGAAACATAAGGAAACTAAATGTACAGGACATAATATGTAGGCTGGATTGCTTTGGAACCTTCAAATTGTTCACTATTACGTACTCCCCTCTCTCACGTAATTATCTTTTAATCACTTTACCTATATTATACCTTTATTTTTGTTTATATTCAACAATATTTTCCAGTTATCTATTTGCTTTCTATTTTCATAACAGGATTAGTCTTAAATTTCACAACTAAAGGAATGACCATAAGTACCCAAACAATTGGTTCTGCTAAGATAATCCCCATATATTTGATTTTTGGTGCCAATAACAGCGCAATTAACACTTTTCCGACCAATTCTATCATACTGGAGAAGATTGGTGTCGTATGGTCTCCAATTCCCTGCATCGTATTACGGATTATCGCGATGCTGGCAGGAACAAAATAAAATAGCGTATCGATTTTTAAGTATAGTGTCGCAGTATCGATAATTTCCTTATTTTCCGTTGCCGTAACAAGCTGTATGAGCTGTGGTGCAATGGTATAGCTTGCGATCATGGCTCCTATGGACCAGATCCATGTAAAGATCGTAACCTGTCTAACCCCGTCTTTAATTCTTTGAATCTCTCCTGCCCCAAAGTTTTGGGAGGAATATGTCGCCATGGTCGTTCCAAATACGCCAAATGACAGCATAAAGATCTCGGTGATCTTCCTTGCGGCACCATGAGCAACGATCGTAGCGTCGCTAAACGTATTGATTGCTCCTTGTAATGCAAGTGTACCAAGATACACGATCGATAACATGAATCCCATGGAAACGCCGGTACTATATAATCCTTTGACAAGCGGCATATCTAAATGGAAGTCTTCCTTTTTAAGATGAAGCATCGGATATTTACGCCAAATATAGATAATGCATAAGACAACTGAAATGCCCTGGCAGATGATGGTTGCCTGTGCTGCACCTCGAATTCCCAATCCTAAATTGCAAATGAAGAAATAATCTAGGAAGATGTTTAATACGGTTGAGATCATTAAGAAAAATAACGGTGCCATCGTATCTCCAATTGCACGAAGAACGCCTGCAAGCACGTTATAAGCCATGGTAATGACCATACCAAGAAGGATAATTTGAATATAGGCATGTGCCTGTTCAATAACCGTATCTGGCGTATTAAGCACTCGTAAAAGTGGATATAAAAACGTCACGCTTAGGACAGTCAAGCCGACTGCAGTAAGCAGGCCAAGGAGTATAGCTCCAGCCATGCTCCTTCTTAGCTGCTTTTCATCATTTGCGCCAAAATATCTTGCTACGAGAATGGAAAATCCGCTGGCAAGTCCAAGTAAGAAGCCTACGATCAGGCTGGATACTGAATTCGTCGCATAGATTGCAGCCAATGCACTGTCACCTAATGTCTGTCCTACGATTCTTGAATCGACAAGACTGTAAAAAAGCTGACAGATATTTGCCGCAAATACTGGTAATGCAAATTCCAACAACAGTTTCGTTGGATTTCCTTTTGTAAGATCTTTCATGATAAAACTCCTTGGTCCTTAATTAAATTCTTCTGGATGATTTCTAAAATACTCAATCATTTCGTTGGTCAAGCTGATTGTGGAAGTAGTTTCAGGAATGGAATCTCGTTGAAACCAAGTACCTTCCTTTAACTCTTCCTCCTGTAATGTAATGGTCGGATCACCATCCACCTCAACAAAATAGCCCATTAACATGGCATCAGAACATGGCCATGGCTGACTCTTATAATAACGAATGTTCTTGACTGCAAGCCCCACTTCTTCCATGACTTCTCTTCTTACCGTCTGCTCCATGCTCTCTCCGACTTCGGAATAGCCGGCAACTAAGGCATATTTTTTATAAGGACCGTAAGCGTATTTGGTAAGTAATAACTGATCTTTGTATGTGATTGCTACGATTACCGATGGACTGATGGTCGGATAAACCGTTTTATTGCAGGACATACAGATGACTGCACGCTCTTTTGTACTTCTAACTGTCTTGCTTCCACATTGTCCGCAGTATGTATGCCCTGTATAAAAGCGGCTAATCTGGCTTCCTACGCTAGCAGCAAGCAGCTCATGCATTGGACCAAAATCACGATAAACATTCCAGTTTGTGTACTGATAGCTTCCCGTTTCTTTCAACGTACTGCTGTCATATAAAAAATATCTTGTTTCATCCACTTTAAATAAATAAGAATACTTTGTTATGTCGCTACATTCATTTTTCACATCATTATATGTAGGGAACTTGATCTGCCCATCTGTTCCATCTAGATATACGTCGTTGTCTTTTATGGCAATAACATAATCGTCCCCTTCAATCTCGTGAATCTCAAATTCATTATAAAATGCGTGTGGTGCAATATCTTGTATCATTTTTCCTTCTCCTTCTTCGAGTACCTTATACATCAAATATTCATCCAAATAACTATGATTTGAAAGTTTATATGCTCGTTTCCTAGTTCCATATATGAGAAATCCCTGATTCCGGTATAAATACAGTGCCTGCCTATTGGTACATGCCACTTCCAATTCTAATTGTGTGACACCCATCTTCTTTGCAGCAGAAAAGCAAGTATCCATTAAGATGCTTGCAATTCGCTTTCCTTGATAGGCTTTTAGTACGGCGATGCTAAAACTTGCTCGGTGGTGTACCTTTCGATATTCCCCGAGAACCTTTAGTTTCACAAGGCCGACAAGATGATTCTTTATAAATGCACCAATCATGGCCTCATGAGGATTCTCAATCACATTTCGTATGATTCTCGCCTCTTCTTTTGGCTGCACGGTAATCTCATTAACATATCGTACCATAAAGTGGGTCTGTTGTGCAATTTCCTTTTCAAAAGAAATAAGCTCAACGGCGTCTTTTGCCGCCAGACTTCGAAACGAGCATGTATCGCCAGTCCCAAGTCTTCTTGTAACCGGTTCTATGTACATACTAAGGTTCTCCTGCTTTTCTCACTCCTTATACTGTATTAATAAAAGCAATGCTTTATGAATCGGCGATAGAACGAAAACAGCCATACAAGGGCAACGAAGAGACCGAATCCCATCCAAACGCCCTGCCCTGTCGTAATAAACTTTCCTACATAATAAGAAGGAAGAATCCCTCCGATATATTGCACCGAGCCAGGAATGAAAAACGGAATAAAGATACCAAGTAACATTACACCCGATAGCTTTCCCATCGCCATACCTTCCACCTTATTGGCTGACATGCTAATGATAAACAAGCAAACTAGACCGCCAAGCAAGGCATTATATAAAGAAATCCCCCAAATATGTCCAATGGACATACTGCTAATATGAAATAAGCTCGTAATGACACCACCGATGATCGCACTAAGGATGCAAGGAAATGACAGCCTTGAGATGAGATATCCTCTCTTTCCAAGCGGAGTCACCGTAAAATAAGAGATGATTCGGTCATCCTTTTCCGAAAGCATGACCATAGCACAGATAAAGCCCACCATTAGCGGTGTTACGAAGGAAAGTAATAAGTCCGCAAGTGGATAATATGGCAGAAGTATCTCTGCTTTTTGATAGTGTTTCGTCAGCACCCATTCAAGATATGGAACGGTAAAATGGATCGCAACTCCCGCAAGAATCGGCGCAAACATTGCCGCAAACAGCATATAATCATCGGCAATCTGTTTTAACATAGAACGAAATGAATTCTTATAGATGGAAATGGCATGCCTCATAATTTTACACCTCCTACACGCGCAAACATCTTAGTCACCTGTCGTTTTGCAATGAGATATGCAGCCAGGTCCCAGAGAAGTATGCTAATAACTGCAATCACTGCATGGTCATAATGCCCGCCAATCAAATCTACCATACCATAGCAAGGATGAAGAAAGAGCCACTCTTTCTTGGACAAGGTAAAATACAAAATAATAGGAACAAATCCAAATAGCTCAACGGGAAGCGTAGCTATAATATATTGGTTGACGCTTCGTATATTTGCTCCGATAATCAAGCCGCAAAGGGAAAAGAATGCGGAGGATAAAAATAAAACAAGTATTGTTACAACAACATTTGCTTGCTCCATTTGAAAAGAAAGCAACGTCCCAGCAAGCACGGAAATAATGCCGATGGATACGACTTTGGAAATAATATATTCTTTGCTGGTAACCGGGCTGATTGCAAAGGCATTGGTAATATGTTCGCTTTTTTCTAACAATACCATGGCGCCCATAAAGAATAAGCCCATAGTCGCTGGATCGCTAAAGATCATGACGATTGCCGTTGTTTCTTTCACGTTTCCCTTTAGTAAGGATAACGCAAATATGTAAAAGATGATGAGAATCAGATAAAGCATGTAAAAGCCGTATTTATACTGAAACTTCATATCTCCGCGAATAAGATTATACTGTCTCATCCTGTTCCCTCCTTTATGCAAGCTTTCGTCCTGTGATTTCAATAAAGATATCATTTAGGGTAGGCTCGCTACTATGAATCGAAGTTACCTTGTTCTCTCGTATAAGCCGTTGAAGCTTACTGTCTTTGGAAATCTCATGAATGAGGCATTCGCCCTGTTTTTCACCTTGTTCAAAATATGTATAGTTTACTTTCACTGCGCCTTTTTCCATAATCATATGGTGCGGATTATCCAATGCTTTTACTTTTCCATCTACAATAAATGCCACGCGGTCACAAAGTTCCGTCGCATCTTGCATATTATGTGTAGTTATAATAATTGTTTTTCCCTTTTTCTTCTCTTCTAATATTAAATCTTTCATAATGCGGCTATTGGTTGGATCCAAGCCCGAGGTTGGTTCATCTAAAAATAGGATATCTGGATCATGAAGCAACGCTTTTACAAAGTTAAGCCTTGATTTCATGCCTTTTGAAAACTCAGATACCTTTTTATCCTTATCTCCTAATAAGCCTACTCGTTCCAAAAGTTCTTCCGGATCTCTCGTCTTATTTTGATAGAGGGAGGCAAAAAACTTCAGATTCTGTATCGCTGTCATCTTCTCATAAAGGCTTGTAAATTCAAAGTCTACTCCGATTTTTTCGTAAAAGGAGTCTGTGATTTTCTTCGTTGACTGTCCATTTACAATGGCTTCTCCCTCATATTTCTTTACGATTCCTGTTAAGATCTTTTGCAATGTGGACTTTCCGGCACCGGAAGGGCCTAAAAATCCAAAGATTTCTCCGCTTTCCACCTCAAAGGTAATCCCCTCCAAAAAGGGACGATTCGTATAGCTAAACGATACATCTTTCACCTGAATTTTACTATTTTTCTTCATCTTACTCCTCCTTATACAATCTGCATTAATAAGCCTTTGACTAACATTCGAAAACATTCAAAATAAGACTCTTCTCCAATTCCTCTTTGATAGGGAAGTGTTAGAAACACGGCACGAAATGCTCCGCTTAACACTTCAATATCAACGTCTTTTTTTGGCTTAATATACTTTAACAGTTCGATAACCATATCATTGTCTTGCTCCATATGTTCTTCTAACAGCTCTTTTGGCAACTTATTCATCATCAATAGGACTTCATTGTCTGTCATCATACGCATGATGCACGTATTCGATGCCTCTTTCACTGCTTCCATTATGATGTCTACATATTCATCCAACGTGGCATGTTCGTCTGCCTGTTGTAAGCTTTCCATAAATTCTGTTTCAATTTTATTATGTAACAGCATGATTACCTCAAAGAATAACTGCTCCTTATTCGGATAGAACAAGTAAAAGGTTCCTTTGGGAATGCCTACGGTTGTAACTAGCAAATCCACCGTAGTCTTCTTAACCCCATACTCCATAAGGTAGTCATTTGCGGCCTTACGCAGCTTATTCTTGATTTCTTCTCGTTCTTTTTTCGAGTAAGTCTTTGGCAAATTATTGACCTCCTTTTATTTGACTAAATTAATTGTTTTAGTCAATATACCATTATGTGGAATTTTTGTCAACTACAAAGTTATTTAAGTTTTCATAATATTATTATGTAAACATATATAGCAAAAAATGACAGCCAACTTATAAAAAGCTGGCTGTCATTTCCATTTATAATATAAAATCGTCCATTGCTCTATCCATAACGTCCTGATTTATCCCAATATAACGCAATGTAACACTTGGTGAAGAGTGGTTGAAAAGCTCCTGTAATAGGGCTACATCCTTGGTTTTCTGGTAAAAATGGTAGCCGTACGTCTTACGCAGAGTATGGGTACCAATCTCTTCTCTTATGCCGACTTTTTGCGCCGCATTGTTTAAGATTCGATAGGCCTGAACCCTTGTAATTGGCTGATTGTGGCCCTTTTGTGAGGCAAAAAGATAGTCCTCATCATCCATATTTTCCGTGTAATTATAAAGCTCCTCGCTGATCCCTGTGATCTTCAAACGCTTGATTTTACTAGTCTTCTTCTCTTTTAAAGTCAGATGTGTCTGATCTCTTACGTCTTTTACCTTAAGGGTAAGAATATCCGAAATACGTAATCCTGTGTTAATTCCTACTAAGAATAACATGTAATTACGGTATCCGCTACGTAATAGCTCTCGTTTCATCGCATCTAATTTCTTTCGATCTCGTATTGGTTGTACATACTTCAAGTAGGTCCCACCCCTTCCTCGTTTTATGAAATGTATCAATTACAATCATTATATTACATTTAATGTAACCATTCAATAATTATGGTACATATTCATAATTTTACCTTTTGTTTTATTAAAAAATCCATTTTTATGATACTTTAAATGTAACACAATAGGTATTGTGTTACATTCGAATATTTTTCATGCTTTTTGACATAAAAACAGAGGCAAAATAACGACGTCATAATTTCGTCATATAGGCATGTAAAACGTTTTTCGTGACAAATGGTATGCCTACCTATGAAAAACCTCTTAAATCGCAAAATATGGCGTTTTATGTGTTTTTGGCATAAAAATAGGTGAATTCGAGGTCTAATCACTCAAATTCACCTAAAATCTTACTTATTTATCTTTTTTACGATGCGAACAGGCTTCGTTTTCTGTTGCAGTTGATCTAACAGATCTAAATATTTCTTTTGGTACTCATCGATTTCTTGTTTACGTTTTTGCTCTAATTCTTGTATCTGCTTTGTAAAGGAAAGTTCTTTTTGTAGAAGTTGGCGTTCATGGGAAAGTTTTAATTGTTCCTGCTCGTTTACAAGTGCCGTATTCTCAAGTTTTAACTGGTTATATTCCTTTTGTAATTGCATTTGTTTTGTTGCAATTGCACTTCTTTCAAGAGTTTCTTTCTGCATGTTTTCCATGTCTTTTTTCAAGCTGTCACATGCTTCTGTAAGGGCTAAAATCAGCTTTTCTTTATCTTCGATTGCAGCAGCATGAGCGGCATCCGAAGTCGTGATCAGACTTTCTAGCTGACTAACTTTCTTTTCTAATTCTTCGGATTCCTGCTTAGTCTGTTTTGCCTCTTCTTCCTTTATTTTAGCGGTTTCTTCGGCTTTTTTTACTTCTTGTTGCAGGCTTAGGATTGTCTCATCCTTGGAAACAAGCAGCGCTTCAAACTCTGCCTGTGTTGTCTTTGTAATATTCTCATTTTGCTCTAAGCTGTCCATATACATACGCGTAAGAATCGTTACATAGTTTTCAAATGTCTCGATTTCGGCCTTTTTCTGGCTTAATACGGACTTTCCTTTTTGGAATTCATAGGCTTCAATCAGCTTGCTAAGCGTCTGTTGCTGGTTATTTCCCAATTCTGTACTGATCGCCTTGAATTTTTCAGCAGTTTCTTCATCTATTCGAAAGGATTTTGGCTTTAATTCTTTTGTTTCTGTCATTATTTACTCCTTCATTCTAGGTTCCCCTTTTTTTCTTGTATTTAGTATACACTAATTTTGCAGAAATATCAATTATTATGCAATACACTACAACGTATTACACATGTATTACACATATACAAAATAATGAGTTTTGCATTTCGAATGATGCGAAAAAAAGGTACTAACGCCAATACGCTAGTACCTTTCCTTTTACATATTTACTTTACTTTTACTACTTTTCTTGTTGAATAAGAGCCATAGACTTTCTTTTTGCAAAGCTTGCCTTTTACAACTTTATATTCGTAGTTATATGCACGAACACGTACATAATAAGTCTTTTTAGACTTCAAATTCTTAATCGTCTTAGATAAGGAAGTCTTTGTATCTACTATCTTGTATCCTGAGGATTTTTTCAAAGAATAAGATACTTCATAGCCTGCTGCATTCTTTGTTTTTCCATAAGTGACTTTGATTTCTAAGCTCTGACCTTCACTTATGATAAGGCCATGCTTATCTCCATTGGTTTTCATCTTATTATTATCATTGATCGTTAATAACTCATTCTGAACATTATTAATTTTCGTTTGTTTTATGTAATAAATATAACCTAGCGTAGGCTAGGCTATATTGTGCTCTTATTATTTTACAACAACTGTTGTTGATTTTGACTCGTACTTACCATTTTTAATGGTAATTCTTACTTTGTCTCCTTTTTTCAACTTGCAAGTTTTAACTTTGTAGTTGTCATTTTTGTCTACCTTACCCTTATATGTTTTACCATTTACCTTTACGGAAACTACAGAGCCTTTGATAAGTCCTTTGCCTGTAACCTTATAACTGTTGCTATGTGCTACGACAGATGGCTTGTAATACTTAACAAATAATGCACCATTTCCACTAAATACTCTTTTTACTGTTGCTTTAGAATTTGCTTGCGTAACACTGATTTTTGTACCTGCTGAAAATCTAGTTACTGTTACTGAGAAACTTCCACTCTTAGTTGTTTTATCAGTATATGTCTTGTTTCCAACTTTAATCTTAACCCAATCATTCTTAGCACATTTACCACTGATTTTTGTTTTAGAACCACTCACTGAAATACTTGTGATTTTTAATTCATTGTTTTTAACTGATTTAGTCCTTTTCTTAGAACCTGTTGTATTCTTTTGAGTTACTGTAATCTTAGCACCCTCTTTTAATTTAGGGGCTTTGATACTGTATTTTCCGTCTTTTGTTGTCTTGTCTTTGTATGTCTTACCACCTGCATTTACAGAAACTTCAGTATTTTTGTAGCACTTACCACTAATAACTGTTGTACTTGAACCATTTGCAGTTGCAATTACTGTTAAAGAACTGTCAAGGAATGTATCATTAGCTACCTTCTTAGTTGTTGCACTAGAAGTTACCCCATTGTGTTTTTGAGTTACCTTTACTGTAGCTCCTTTCTTTAACTTAGGTACTTTAATCGAGTATTTACCATCACTACCTACTTTTGCTGTGTAGCTTTTGTTGTCTACTTTAGCAGTTACTGTAGCACCTTTAATACCACTACCTTTGATTGCTGTGTCACTCTCATATGGTTTGGTTACGCTAGGGGCTGATACCTTCTTTGCTGCTACAGACTTTACACTGTATTTGAAAGTGAAGTCTGTTCCACTTCCTTTTATGGTTTGCATATAGTATTTCCCTGCAGGTAGTGTAACTGTTACTTTTAAAGCATTCTTGCAACTATCCTTATTGTTTATCTTTATAGTTTTATAAACATTGTTCTTGTTTTTGTCTAAATCTTCTTTCTTGTATATATAATACTCTGTTACTTTATTTGTCCAACCCTCCTTAGCAAATGTTAAATCCCTTATATAAATTGTTACTTCACTCCTTGTATTAAGAGTTAAAGGTAAACATTTTCTTCTTATTACCTTTCCTCCATTGTTACTTGGAGAAGTAATTGAATCTGGGTCAGCATTATATACATACCACTTGTTCTGAGAGTAGTTCTTAGCTCCGTTATTGTTGTCCATTACATCAATAAAGAATGCTTCAAATTTCTGTTTGTAATCGCCTCCAAGAGAAGCAAATCTGATAGTATAGGTTTCACCTTTCTTTACGTTCCAACCTATATAATTTCCAACATCTCCACCAATTTTTAGGTCAGAGCTATAGGCGCTTACAACCTTTCCATTTTTATCATAAACACTCGCTCCAGTAGAAACATTTACTTGCTCATCATTTACCCATCTGAATTTTAAAACTCCTGTACATGGAGCAGTAAACTTGTAGTATGTTGATTTACCCTTTTTAGCATTTTGATATGTATCAATTGCTCCTGGTACATAATAGAATTGTTTCTTAGTTAAATACTTGTCAACCGTATTTGCATATATCAATTCTTTTGTTATATCGCTACCACTCTTAAATTGTTTTGATGTTCCTTTTACTGACATAATACCTTCTGGTTTAGTATTTAATTTTGCATTACCCATTTGTGCATAATCTTCAACTAACTGCACATCAGCATTAATATATTTCTCGTTATCGCTCTGTATTTTGCTTTCGCTAGTGGCTGCATATACTTTTACAGGCTCTCCCATAAAACTATTGACAGGACTAGTACTTATAGTAGTGGCAAGAATACCGACTGCTAATGCAATTTTTAAATAATCTTTCTTTACCATTATTCTATCTCCTTTGTCTTTACTTAGTATTAATCCAATCTACTTAAATTACGTTATGTACTTAATTAATCAATATATTTATACTACACTATGTAATAAATATCAAGCTGGACAGTTTTTTAGGTCATGTAAAATAACATCATAAAGAAAACGCAACAAACAATTAAAGAGATCTTTATACCCTTAAAAAAGTGGTTAAAAAAAGTGTTAGGCACATTATTACCTAACACTTCTTTCAATTATAAATATTTTTCAATTCGACACTGCTCTTTTACTTCGCTTCCAATAAGAGTGATCGCTTTTTTCGGGCAAGAACTGATGCAACGATAGCACATGGTGCATTTACCATGTGCTACAGGTTTTCCATGGTCCATCGTAAGATTCTTCATAGGGCATTGTTTGGCACAAAGTCCGCAGCCGATACAAGCTGAATGAATCTTCAACTGATTCGAGTAATGTTTTGTCTTACCATAAAACCACAGTCTTTGACCAAAGAGACCTGCTATATGAGAAATGAAACCGATTCCTTCTTTTGGGTAGTTGCCTTGTTTTATTTGCGATGCTATTGTATCAATCTTTTGTTCCGCTGCTTTTACAATGGCTTTATTTTCTGCAACACTCTTCTTTAGTAACTTACTATCACAGACAGAATCCGGCATATGGATATGAATTCCTCCTAGCACTTGTGCGCCATGCTTTTTTAATAGCCTGGCAGTACATCCGGCCCCATCTCCGCTAAAGGCGCCCATGGTTGCCATACAGAGCACTTTCTTCCCCTTCCATAACTCTTTATTCTTATTGAT
Organism: uncultured bacterium; assembly: GCA_905214875.1. GTDB lineage: Bacteria > Bacillota > Clostridia > Lachnospirales > Lachnospiraceae > KM106-2. Next base: position 63,763 of record CAJMNR010000020.1, read on the forward strand.
AAAGTCTCGAACCATAATCGGTGCATTAGAATATTGGGTTGGATACGCCAAAATGATTTCCGTATTCTTCTTGATGGCACTAACAACTTGTTCCTCTTCTAACGGTATTGCCTTTGCATTTCGATCCAAACGATGTAGCAACCGTTCTGTACAATATTTTGTATTACCTGTCCCACTTAAATAAACTCCTACCATATGTATGCCTCCCCTATCTTAGACATAATTTCAGCCAAAGCATGTCGACTTTGTCCTACCTCACAATTCCTCCATGAAAATAACATTCATAAACCTTTTTCTCTTGATAAAAGATTTCCTCATAGCCTTGATACCATATAAATTCTCCTTCTACCTTACAATGATAGCTAAAATCACCTTTTTGATAGATTTGCGGACCGCGGTATGGCATTTCTGTCGGAACTCGGTATAACGCTTCCTTCAGAAAATCTCCACTAAACATATCATCTAAGACACGTCCCGTGTAATTCATGCACCAGATTGGAGCATTATGTAGCCACACTGCTTCTTCGCCAGAAAATCGTTCACCGCCAAGATATGTATCATAATAAAGATACTCACCCTCTTCATACTTTAGATCGTGTGAAGCCAATCTTGAAGACTCTGTCTCTGGTCCATAGCCACAATATGTACTTTGCTTTGCACAAATCAAAAATGGAACGACCGACTTAAAATCGATGTCCGCATAACTTTGTAGCGAAACATTACATGCATCGTCCTCTTTAACAATGCGATCAATACTGACACCGAACAAATCACTCAGTTGGATCAGGCTATAAACTTCTGGCACCGCCTGGCCGCTTTCCCATTTTCCGATTGTCTGCCTTGATACATTGAGCTTATCCGCTAACTGTTCTTGGGAATACCCATTTTTCTTTCTCAATAATTGTAGTTTTTCTTGTAATAACATTTTTTCATCACCTCTTCTATAGTATAAAGAGTTTCGGCTTTGTACTCTACCAACCGGACTTTACAAAAATGTCACTCTTGGTGCATTTCATACACTCTGCATGCCTCGATAATCGATATATACATGGCAATGTCGTCATACTTAACGCCCATCTTCTTAAGATATAATTGAGCGATTTGTTTTCTCATACTTGCGATTTTCTCTCGATTAGGCATGTCTTCTGCTAATTCTCCATACGTCATCAAGACATAGCTTCTTGCCACATCATACTGCCATGGGCCATGACAGACATTCATAAAATCAATAATTACATTACTACCGTCTTTGTTTACCCATACATTACCTGGATGAAAATCTCCATGGCAAAGATTTGTTCCATCCGGTAGCTTGGCAATTTCCTTTTGCAGCTGTCGTTTTTCTTCGGTATCGTCTCCTGTAATCATTGTCAAAAACTCTTTATATGACATGGAGTCTTCATTATGTACACTTATAATTCTTTTATGCAACGAGGCGACTTGCTCCATTAATTGTTCGGCCTCTCCATCACCACGAACCAACTTGTCTAGTATGGTTTCACCGAAAAGCCGTTCATATATAATCCCGGTCCTAGCGCCGATTTGCTCCATTCCATATACTTTAACAGTTGGCAAGTCCATCGACTGCAATAAAACCGCATTATTATACTCTAATTCGATGGCCGGCTTCCAAAACCCTTCATGAAATAGTTTGCATACCTTTCCCTCTTCGTATTCCAACACTTCAGCCGTGTTACCTATACCTATAATTTTCATTTGCAACCCCCCCTACTATACTCATCCACTTCTTCTCTGTTTACCACCATCATAACTCTTATTTCTTCTTAAAGATTACTAATAAAATCGAACCTATGAACAGAATCACACCTAAAGCGATACCAACCAAGCATAAATCAGGACTCATTTTTCCTGCTAGGAAAATTGAGGTTGGTCCATCTGCCCCACCAATCACCGTTATAGAAGTTGATGGTTTTTGAAATTTTAAAATGCTACAAACTGCAACAATTATTATTCCTATAATGCCAGATAGTACTGTGATTGTTTTTTTCATTTCTTTCTCCTCTTTTTGTATTTTTATACTAGCTTCTATATTATCGCACTAAGCTCTTAGCCAGCCATATGTCAGGTTTTCCAATTCCGTTGGCATCCGGTATTACACCTACAATCTGATACCCTATCTTTTGATATGTATCTTCAAAAAGGTTAGTATTTGCAAGAGTCGTACTCCCATTTTCATCATCACTGCCAAGATAAATGCTCACACAGCCTTGTTCTTTTAGCCGTTTCTCTAACTCAAAACATAAGCTTTTCCCGACGCCTCTTCGCTGGTATTCTTTCTTTACTACCAAAGGATGTAGCTCCCATCCAGTCTTTTTATACTGAGGCATAGCTCCTACCAATCCTACGATGTTGTCATCTTCGACGGCAACGATGCATACTTTACCTTCCTGTAAGCATCTCATAATCTCTTCTTTCGCACAATCCGCATAGCTTTGTGGAAATGCTTCTATCAATAAGTTTGCTGCTTGTCCAATATACTTCGGATTATCTTTTTGTAAAGGCACTATGTTCGTAAACGCTCCATAGCGGGTACTCCTAAACCGTAAAATAGCCGCTCTTATGAGC
>CAJMNR010000021.1 GCA_905214875.1 uncultured bacterium
AAATGGCGTGGTTTTTTTATACCCCTTTATAGGAAAGTAGCACTTTCCTATAAAGGAACAAAGTGTGTGTTCCACACACTCTCGCGTCTTTTGCGTTTGTCAAGGAACGCACACTTTGCCCGCGCCGAACCTGGTCTTGGTAGCGACATCTTCCTTTCAGGTGAGTGCGCATCACATGCCCCGCTTTTTGGGACATTTTTAATTGTGAGACTAACTATTTGACATAGTTAGTCTCACAATTAAAAAGAAATGGATGAAAAAAGAGGTTCTCTTTTTCATCCATTTTTTGTTACCAATATGCTATAATAAAAGCAGATATTTGATCGTCATAATAGGGAGGAATCTTATGAATAATACGATGAACATCAAGATTAACAACAATTGCGACCTGCCAATTTCTAAACAGATTGCATCTGAATTACGAAAGCAAATCGATTCCTATGAACTAAAGCCAGGTGAGGCACTGCCTAGCATCCACGCATTGGCACGCGCCTTACATATTAGTGTAAATACGACAAAGCAGGCATACCAACTGCTAGAGGACGAAAGGCTAATCTATACGCTAGATGACGAAGTGAGCTTCATCACCGATCACAGCGCAGAGCTCTATCAAGCCAATGAACTGGCAATAATCAAAGAACAGTTAAAGAAAGTTGCTTCCACTGCAAAAACTTATCAGATTCCTCTTGAACAGGCACAAGCAATCTTAAAAGACTATTATGAAGAAAATAAATCCTATGAATTATAACTGCAAACAAAAAGCGCCATATCATTGGATAGATATGGCGCTTTTCTTATGTTCTATCTAAACTGGTATTTAGTTAGCTAATTGATTAATGTCTAAAATGTCTCATTCCAGTGAATACCATTGCAATACCGTATTCATTACATTTCTTAATGCTGTCTTCATCACGAATAGATCCACCTGGTTGAATGATTGCTGTAATGCCTGCTTTATGTGCTTCTTCTACGCAGTCATCAAATGGGAAGAATGCATCTGATGCGAGTACTGCACCCTTTGTAGCATCTTCACTGATTAATTCTTTTGCATGTTCCACACATTGTTGTGTAGACCAGATACGGTTTACCTGTCCAGGTCCAATACCAATTGTCTGTTTATCTTTTGCTAATGCAATTCCATTGGATTTTACGAATTTTACAACTCTCCAAGCAAATCTCAAATCTTCCATCTCTTTTTCAGATGGTTCTCTATCTGTTACTACTTTAAGGTCTTCTTCATGTAATAATTCACTGTCGATTGTTTGAACAATTACGCCGCCGTTTACTTTCTTTAAGTCTAATGCATTTGCATCTTGAGGTACATCAATTTCAGGAAGTTCAAGAACACGTAAGTTTTTCTTTTTGCAAAGAACTTCAAGCGCTTCTTTTTCATAACTTGGAGCAACGATTACTTCAAGGAAGATCTTAGCCATTTCTTCTGCTAATTCTTTCGTTACTTCACGGTTTACAACAACGATTCCACCGTAGATAGAAACTTTATCTGCATTGAACGCTTTTATGTAAGCTTCAACGATATTTTCAGAACTTGCAACACCACAAGGATTGCCATGTTTACATGCAACAACCGTTGGTTCTGTAAACTCTTTCAATAATTCAAGTGCACCGTTTGTATCATTGATATTATTGAAGGATAATTCTTTTCCGTTATATTGTTTTGCATCAGTAAGAGAACCATGTTTCTTACCAATTTCACGATAGAATGCAGCTTTTTGATGAGGATTTTCTCCATAACGCATATCCTGAATTTTTTCAAATGTCATTGTGAGTGTTTCAGGAAGTTCATGATCGTTTCTTTCCTTCTTTAAGTAATCAGCAATCATAGTATCGTAACTAGAAGTGTGCATAAATACTTTTTGCATTAAGTAGAATTTTGTATCTAAGCTAACTTCTTTGTTTTCTTTTAATTCTTTTAAGACTTTTTCATAGTCTCTAGGATCTGTTACTACAGCAACATCCTGATAGTTCTTAGCAGCACTTCGAAGCATTGTTGGTCCACCGATATCGATGTTTTCTACTGCTTCTGCTCTTGTTACGCCATCTTTTAATATCGTAGCTTTGAAAGGATAAAGGTTTACAACAACCATATCAATTGTCTCAATATTTAAGTCTTTGAGTTGTTTCATGTGTTCTGGTTTGCTTCTCATCGCTAATAGCCCAGCATGAACGACTGGATGAAGAGTCTTTACACGACCATCTAAACATTCTGGGAATCCAGTTAAATCAGAAATCTCGATTGCAGGTACACCTTCTGCTTTTAATTTGTTATAAGTTCCGCCAGTAGAAATAATTTCAATTCCTAAGTCCACTAACTCTTTCGCAAATTCTACAATACCTGTTTTGTCTGATACGCTGATTAATGCTCTCATTTCCATTTCTCCTTCTCTTTCCTAAGATACATCCAGGTCTTTTTATTTCCACATTATTTTCATTGTTTTTACAATAAATAGAAATAAAAAGACCGTCTGAGTAACCATTAGGCTGCCCAGGCGGTCGGCATATATATTTTTCGTACTCCCTATGGGTTTTTCCCATGATTCCGCCAGTCATACGAATTGATACTTTTATACTACTACATGATATTTGGGATTGCAAGAAATTATTCTTATAAGTATCATGTTTATTTTTAATCACATATATTAGTTCAGCTTATATTATTTCCACGATTATTTATTGCGGTGCTTACAATAATATACTATAATGAACAACAAGAAGCTTCACACTCTGCGTATTATTCGCTAATCCAACCTAAGGAGGAACTCTTCATGAGAGTAAAAAAAGCACTATGTAATATCGCTATTGGAATCCTATTCACCTTATTTCTTATCTCAATAGGTGTTATAGCTGTCGTAAACTGCCGAAGTATATATAGATACGATGTTAAACATCTAAATCTAGTAGAGGAAACTGGTTATAGCAAAGAAGAAATTCTAAAAAACTATGATGCCTTAATTGATTATTGTTCCCCTTTCAATCATGAGGAGTTACGTTTTCCGACATTACCATCTTCGGACAGCGCATTGTCACATTTTGAGGAAGTAAAAAATATCTTTGTTTCTTTTTATTTTATTCTTCCAATCACGACTATCTTATTAATTATGGCAATACTTTATAAACGAAAACGAAGCGAATATATGTATTTAAGAACATCCGCTATCACTTGCATTATCCTTCCACTCATCGTTGCAGGCGGAAGTGCAATCAATTTTGATCGTACCTTCGTACTGTTTCATAAAATACTTTTCAACAACGATGACTGGATATTCGATCCACGTACCGATCCAATCATAACATTGCTTCCTGAAGAATTCTTTCTTCACTGTGCATTGTTCATTGTTGCAGTTGTTCTTTTAGGAAGTCTCTTTCTATATTTGCTATACAGAAGACAAAAAATCAATTTAGGAGGAATTAACTAAAATGAAACGTGAGAACTATTTAAATTGGGATGAATATTTTATGGGAGTTGCACTTCTTTCTAGTAGTCGAAGCAAAGATCCAAGTACAAGCGTAGGATGCTGTATCGTAAATGAAGAAAACCGCATCTTAAGCATGGGATATAACGGCATGCCTCAAGGCTGCTCTGATGATGAATACCCTTGGGACCGTGAAGGCGATTTCCTTGATACAAAATATCCTTATGTTTGCCATGCAGAATTAAATGCAATCTTAAACTATACAGGTGTTAACTTAAAAGGGGCAAAAGTATATACTACTCTTTTCCCTTGTAACGAATGTACCAAAGCATTAATCCAAGTTGGAATTAAAGAAGTAATCTATCTACAAGATAAATATGCAGATACTGGTTCTGTCATCGCAAGTAAACGAATGATGAAAAGTGCCGGTCTTACTTACCGACAATATCAAATTGCTGACAAAGCAATTACACTCGAATTATAGTCATCGGTTAAGTAAGGAGCATTTGAATGCCTAAAAAGAGGAATAACAAAATCCACCCTACAAAACAATTTTACTATCGTCTTGTGGCCATTGGACTTATTATTATCTGTAGCACCATCTTACTGAATGCGTTCCAAGCAAGGAGCGCCACATTATCAGTTTTTTCGAAACTTACAGGAATAACGGGCTTTTCCGAATCTGGCTCTCTTGTAAAGCCATCCATCAAAGAAGATTTGTTAACGCCAAACCAGTTTTCCCGTCCGCAGTCTAAGCTAAAAAAAGTAAATGCGGTCGTAATCCATTATGTGGGCAATCCCGGTTCCACTGCACAAGCAAACCGCGATTATTTTGAAAGCCTTGCTGAATCAGGAGAACGTAGTGCCAGCAGCCATTTTGTCGTAGATACTGATGGCTCGATTGTCCAGTGCATTCCATTAGATGAAGTCTCCTATGCCTCTAATAATCGTAATAGTGATACGATCAGCATAGAAGTCTGCCATCCGGATGAAAGCGGTAAGTTTACCAATGACACTTGTGATTCGCTCATTGAACTAGTCGCCTGGCTTATCGATACGTACGACTTAGACAAAGAGGACATTATCCGTCATTATGATGTAACCGGTAAGGTCTGTCCAAAGTATTATGTAGAACACCCAGACGCGTGGGACAAGCTAAAAGATGATATTTGGGATTACTATGAGGAACATAAATAAAGCGAATGAAATGCTAACATTTCATTCGCTTTATTTTTTTATTCGTCTACGCTATAGTTTGGAGCTTCTTTTGTAATATGAATGTCATGTGGATGACTTTCTTTTAAGGAAGCTGCTGTAATCTTAACAAACTTACCTTTTTCTTTAAGTTCTTCAATTGTTTGACAACCGCAGTAACCCATACCAGATTTTAAACCGCCCATTAATTGGAATACTGTGTCTTCCACTGTTCCTTTGTAAGCAACACGACCTTCAACGCCTTCTGGAACAAGTTTCTTAGCATCTGTTTGGAAGTAACGGTCTTTTGAACCATTTTCCATAGCTGCAATCGACCCCATGCCGCGGTATACTTTGTATTTTCTACCTTGGTATAATTCAAATGTTCCTGGAGATTCATCACAACCTGCGAAAATGCTACCCATCATACAAGCATTTGCACCTGCAGCAATCGCTTTTGTCATATCTCCTGAGTATTTGATACCGCCATCTGCGATAATAGGAATACCATATTCTTTCGCAACTGCATAAGATTCCATAATTGCTGTAACCTGAGGTACACCAATTCCAGCAACTACACGAGTTGTACAAATAGATCCTGGTCCAATACCAACTTTAACTGCATCTACACCAGCTTCAATTAAAGCACGTGTACCTTCTCCAGTTGCAACATTACCAGCGATTACTTGTAATTCAGGGTATTTTTCTTTTACCATCTTTACAGTATTGATAACGTTTTTAGAATGTCCATGAGCGGAATCGATAACGATTACGTCAACTTTTGCATTCACTAATGCGTCAACACGTTCTAAGATGTTATTTGTAATACCTACTGCTGCACCACAAAGTAAGCGTCCTTGTTGATCTTTTGCAGATAATGGATATTTGATTTGTTTTTCAATATCTTTGATTGTAATTAAACCTTTAAGATTACCGTCTTTATCAACGATAGGAAGTTTCTCTTTACGAGCAGATGCAAGGATTTTTTTCGCTTCTTCAAGCGTAATTCCTTCTTGTGCTGTAATAAGATTTTCAGAAGTCATAGACTCTTTGATTTTCTTTGTAAAATCAGTTTCGAATTTTAAATCACGATTTGTGATAATACCAACTAATTTCTTACCTTCAGTAATTGGTACACCACTGATTCTAAATTTCGCCATAAGATCATTAGCATCTGCTAATGTATGTTCTGGTGATAAATAAAATGGATCAGTAATAACGCCGTTCTCTGAACGTTTTACCTTATCAACCTCTTCAGCCTGAGCTTCAATGGACATATTCTTGTGGATAATACCGATTCCACCCTGTCTCGCCATTGCAATCGCCATTCTGTACTCAGTAACTGTATCCATACCTGCACTCATCATAGGGATGTTTAATTTGATTTTCTTCGTAAGATTTGTAGCCAATATTGCTTGGTTTGCGATAATCTCTGAATATGCTGGTACTAATAACACGTCGTCAAATGTAATGCCTTCGCCGATAATTGTTCCCATTTTAAATATCCTCACTTTCTCAATGTTATAATAAATTAATATGCAATTAAATATTTTTAAAAGTATAACTAATAATTAACACGTTGTCAATAATGAAATTTAATGAATAAACTTATATTTTCTATTATTTATAAACTTTCCTATGAATATTAATGAAACTATATGCAAGAAATTTAAATAGTATGAATATTAATTATTTTTTTATCCTACTATTATTTTCCTAAAACACTATTTTTATTCAAAAAAATTTGAAAGTAGACAAAAAGAGCAATTATTATAATTATTCATAATAATTGCTCCATAATTTTTTCTATTTATTTTTTAGTCTACATGAACGAGTCTTCTTGATTTATTTCTCATACACTCAATCATCTTTTCATTTGGCTCAAATAATATCTTAACCAAATCTTTGTCCTTGTGTAAAATAATAGCATAGTGCTCTCTTCCTTTGATATTGGAAGTGTAATCAATAACTTTTAAATCTTTGTTCTTCCATTCATCTAATGCATGGGAACCTTCTTTCGCAACTACTTCACAATCTTCAAAATCGATGCGCATCATTCGTTTGCGTTTCGCATTACCAACGATTTTATCAAAATCAAGCTGTCCATCACAGAAAATATATTCATATTCATATTTTAACTTTGATGCCTTTGCAATACCATAAGTTACAATGCCGATTGGTAAAACAAGTAAAATCAGATTAATCAGTGAGACAAATAAAGACACTGCTAATACTACGAAATATAAAACGATCTTAAGTATGTCTTTTTGACTAAAATCACACTTAACATTCGCTTCCGCGTACATTTCATTCATATGTAAATCCTCCTATTATCTTGAACTGTAAGCATCTCTTACACTATGTCTTTTAATACTCTAATTATACAAAATATGCTTACAAATAACTAGTCTAAAAAAAAATTCCTTTCTTACCATTTACAGGTAAGAAAGGAATTAACACTTTATATTAAAACTACATCATGCCCATTCCTGGGTTTTGAGCTGGCATAGCTGGCTCATCTTTTTTAATTGTAGCAACACAACTTTCTGTTGTAAGAAGTGTAGAAGCAACACTTGTAGCATTTTGTAATGCACTTCTAGTAACTTTAGCTGGATCAAGAATTCCGGATTCTACCATATCTGTGTACTCATCTCTTAAAGCATCATAACCAAATCCTACTTGGCCTTCTCTTACTTTATTGATGATTACGGATCCTTCAAGACCTGCATTTGCTGCGATTGTCTTAAGTGGAGCTTCCAAAGCTTTTAAGATAATGTTAGCACCAGTCTTTTCGTCTCCTTCTAATTCAGCAGCTAGTTTAGCTACTTCTTTGCTTGCATGGATGTAAGCAGAACCACCACCAGAGATGATACCTTCTTCTACAGCAGCTCTTGTTGCATTAAGAGCATCTTCCATACGTAATTTATTTTCTTGCATTTCTGTTTCAGTAGCAGCACCAACACGGATAACAGCTACGCCACCAGCAAGTTTAGCAAGTCTTTCTTGTAATTTTTCACGATCAAATTCGGAAGTTGTTTCTTCGATTTGAGATCTGATTTGGTTGATACGGTTATTGATGTCGTTCTTATCTCCGCATCCATCAACGATAATTGTATTTTCTTTTTGTACTTTAACAGATTTAGCACGACCTAATTGATCTAATGTCATATCTTTAAGGTCAAGTCCTAATTCATCAGATACAACTGTACCACCTGTTAAGATAGCGATATCTTGAAGCATTGCTTTTCTTCTATCACCATATCCTGGAGCCTTAACAGCTACTACGTTGAATGTACCTCTTAATTTATTGATTACTAATGTTGTTAAAGCTTCGCCTTCAACATCTTCAGCAATGATTAATAATCTAGCACCAGATTGAACGATTTGTTCAAGAACTGGTAAGATATCTTGAATATTGGAGATTTTTTTATCAGTGATTAAGATATATGGGTCGTCAAGATTAGCTTCCATCTTATCCATATCTGTGCACATATAAGCTGAAAGGTAACCACGATCAAATTGCATACCTTCAACTAAATCTAATTCTGTTCTCATAGTCTTAGATTCTTCAATTGTGATAACACCATCGTTTGAAACTTTTTCCATAGCATCAGAAATCATTTCACCTACAGACTCATCACCAGCAGAAATTGCAGCAACTTTTGCGATTTGATCTTTACCAGATAATTTGGAACTCATTTTTGCAATAGATTCTACTGCACATTCTGTTGCTTTCTTCATACCTTTTCTTAAGATAATTGGATTAGCACCAGCTGCTAAGTTCTTCATTCCTTCATTGATCATAGCTTGAGCTAAAACAGTTGCTGTAGTAGTACCATCACCAGCTACATCATTTGTCTTAGTTGCTACTTCTTTTACTAATTGTGCACCCATGTTTTCAAACGCATCTTCAAGTTCGATTTCTTTTGCGATTGTTACACCATCGTTTGTAATTAATGGAGCACCAAATGATTTATCAAGAACCACGTTTCTACCTTTTGGTCCAAGTGTTACTTTTACTGTATTAGCTAATTTATTAACGCCTGCTTCTAAGCTTGTTCTAGCATCAGCACCAAATTTAATATCTTTTGCCATAATATTTATTCCTCCATATTCTCTATATTTAATGGGTAACTATTATTCAACAACAGCTACGATATCGCTTTGTTTTACGATAATATATTCTTCATCTTCCAATTTAACTTCTGTTCCTGCATACTTAGAATAAATTACTGTTTGACCAACTTTCACTTGCATAGTAACTTCTTTTCCATCTACCATTCCGCCAGGACCTACAGCGATAACTTCAGCTTGTTGTGGTTTTTCTTTTGCCTGACCTGGTAATACGATTCCAGATTTAGTAGTTTCTTCTGCAACTAATTGTTTTAATACAACTCTGTCTCCTAAAGGTACTAATTTCATTGTATATTCCTCCTTAATTATTCTAGTTTTCTAGTTATTAGCACTCACTTTCATCGAGTGCTAACTAATGATTATATATTAGTCAATTTGTGGCTTAATTGCAAGCATTATCCTATTGCAAATTCCTCTATTTTTTCTCATTTTATATAGTTTACTCGTTATATCTCTTGTTTTCTCATTATTTCTATTGTTTACTTTATCCTATAATAAAAATGGTATGCAAAAAACCTAACTTTTAGTATAGCCAATATGGTACAATATTATTTATCAATAAGATTATAAGTAAATATAGAAAGGATAAATACATTGAAAGAAAAATTATACACAATCCCTGTAAATGATGCCTTCCATGATGCTGACGAGTGCCCGATCTGCACCATGTATCAGACACTAGAAGCCAATGCAATCGATTTTACAATGGGTCCAAGCTACATGGAAGATGATATTCGCGAAGTTACAAACGAACAGGGCTTCTGTGAAAAACATATCCGCATGCTCTACAAAAATCAAAATCGTCTAGGGCTCTCCCTTATGCTCTCTACCCACATGAAGAAAACAAGGGAAGATCTTGAGAAGCTGTTAGCGGGAGGAACGCCTAAGTCCTCTGGATTATTTAAAAAGAAATCTAGTGAGTCTCCAATTGTTGCCTACATAAATCGTGTTAACAAAAGCTGTTTTGTATGTAATCGAATTGAACAAGTATTCAATCGTTATCTTGTAACAATACTTTACTTATATAAGACGGATGAAAGTTTTAAACAGAGCTTTGCATCTTGTAAAGGCTTCTGCATGAACCATTTTAAGATGCTATATGAAATGGCTCCTAATGAGCTTAGCGGAAACGTTCTTGAGGCCTTTATCAATGATTTAAACAAATCATACCTTGATAATATGAAACGTGTTGAAGAAGACTTATTATGGTTTATCGATAAATTCGACTATCGTTTTGCCAATGAGCCATGGAAAAACTCCAAAGACGCACTTCCAAGAAGCATCCTCAAATTAAATAGTACTTCTATTGAAGAATAAGTCATAAAAAAAGCAGGAACTCTTTTATAGAAATCCTGCTTTTTTATGATTTATTCGTATCGTTTTTCGTTGTTTCTGAAGCCTTGATATGATCCTTAATGGCTCTCGCCTTTTCTTTAATACGTACATTGGCATCTCGAGATACTAATATCCTTGAAATAAGCTTTAGCGACTCATCTGTCTTACCTAACCTCCTGGCCAATTCAGCCGTAAGGTAGTTCACAGTATGTTCGTCCATACCACATAGCGGGAAGTTTTCTTTCATGAATGCAGTACTAAATCCCTCATACGCATTTTTTATAAAATCATATTCTATTTTTAGCAATCCGATTTTTATTTTTTCGAAATTCGGCGTAGTAGGCGGTAGTGTCTCCCTCTTACCGCGATACAGCCAAGCTAATTTCAGACATGTATAGGCTCTTTCACTATTCTTGCCACGGGTTACGATCGTATTAACTAATGCTAACTTATACCGCATTATCGCTTGATCATACGTATACATCTCCAAATCGTTATTAAACGGTTTAAATGTTGATGTAATCTGTTCTTTTACCAATCTTGCCTGTACATTTGTCATATAGTTAAAAAATCTTGATAGTGCAGCATACCCGCATTTCGGGCATACTACAGCATCATATTTAATTGCGTCAACATCTTGGTATCTAGGTCGTAAATCACTGTCCGATGACAACAACTTAACCTTTCCTGCTTTTACTGTCTTTGCTTTAAATGTATTATCGCAAACAGGACAAGTATAAGTTTTATCGAATAAAAAGTCGGATTCAACCTTCTTTGTTTCCTGCGACTTCTGTGTTTGTGAAGATCCTTTTCGAGTTTTAGCTTCTGACTCATATACTTGTATATTTTTCAGCTTTTCTAATCCGAACTGCTCTAATCCCGAAAATAATTCCCCCATTATAAACCTCCCTATTTGCTTGGCTTATATGAACTCTTTTGTGATACAATTCTATTAAAAACTAAATTTTCTTTACTTGAATCCTTATTATCTACACAGAAATATCCGTGACGTAAAAATTGGAAACTGTCATATGCCTTTGCATCAGCTAATGCTGGTTCTACATAACAGTCTTTTAATACTACTAATGAATTAGGATTTACATTTACAGATCCATCTTCATTATATACGCCTTTTTCTTCGTCTACTAAATTTTCATATAGACGAACTTCTGCTTTCACTGCTTCTTTTGCAGATACCCAGTGAATTGTTCCTTTTACTTTTCTTCCAGTAAATCCGGAACCACTCTTTGTTTCTGGATCGTACGTACAGTGTACTTCTACAACTTTTCCTGTTTCATCTGTAATATAATCCGTACATCTTACAAAGTATGCATGCATTAAACGTACTTCGTTTCCTGGGAATAGACGGAAGTATTTCTTAGGTGGCTCGATCATGAAATCTTCACGTTCAATGTAAAGTTCACGACCAAATGGTACCTTACGCATTCCTAGTTCTTCATTTTCCTGATTATTTGCTACATCTAAATATTCCACTTGATCTTCTGGATAGTTATCAATAACAAGCTTGATTGGATCAAGTACTGCCATCATTCTTGATTTCTTTAATTTTAAATCTTCGCGAATGCAGTATTCAAGCATTGCCATGTCACTTGAACTATTTGCTTTACTTACACCGCTAAGTTCGATGAACATACGAATTGCTTCTGGTGTATATCCACGTCTTCTAAGTGCTGCAATCGTTACAAGTCTTGGGTCATCCCATCCATCTACGATTTTGTCATCAACTAACTTTTTGATATAACGTTTTCCCGTTACAACGTTAGTCAAATACATCTTCGCAAATTCAATCTGTCTTGGTGGATTTTCATATTCTAACTCATTTACAACCCAGTCATATAATGGACGGTGATCCTCAAATTCAAGGGTACAAAGAGAATGACTGATTCCTTCAATTGCATCTTCGATTGGATGAGCAAAGTCATACATAGGATAGATGCACCATTTATCTCCTGTATTATGGTGATGCATACGTGCAATACGATAAATGATTGGATCACGCATGTTAATGTTAGGGCTGGACATATCTATTTTCGCACGTAACACTCTAGATCCGTCTTCAAATTCCCCATTCTTCATCTTTTCAAATAATTCTAAGTTTTCTTCTACAGAACGATTGCGATATGGGCTGTCTTTACCCACTTCTGTTAATGTTCCTCTATATTCACGGATTTGTTCTGGTGTTAAATCACAAACGTAAGCTTTTCCTTTTTTGATTAATTTGATTGCTGCTTCATACATTTGATCAAAGTAATCAGAAGCAAAAAATACTCGGCTGTCATCTAAATTACCAGTAATCCATTCTACGTCTTTTTTAATTGAATTAACAAATTCTACTTTTTCTTTCGTAGGGTTTGTATCATCAAATCTTAAATTAAATGTCCCATTATATCTTTTAGCAATTCCACTGTTAATTACGATGGATTTTGCATGTCCAATGTGTAAATATCCATTAGGTTCTGGCGGGAATCTCGTCGCAACTTGTTGGCAATGACCTTCCTCGATATCCTTATCTATCATTTGTTCTATAAAGTTCTTTGAAACATTATTTTCTTCCACTAAACAATCATCCCTTTCTCGTACTTCTCAATTTCTAGCGCAAATTTGAGTCTATTTTTAATCATACATAGAATATTACCACATTTAAAGACATTTATAAAGGACTTATTTCATATTGAAATAAGTCCTTTATTGTACTACCTATATTATCGTACTAATATTACCAATTCTTTATAGCATTATCTAAAATAATGGGAACCGATAAATACAGCCTTTGGATATTTTTTCTTAATTGCACTTTTACTACGATATGTAGTAAAGAAATATGCCTTCTTTGAAATTACATATTTACCATTAAGAGCAGCTTTGGCGGCTTTTTTACATTCTGCCATTTGCTTCTTTTCTCCGTAACCGTATTTTTTCTTTCCTTCATACTTTTTAATTGCTGTTGCTAATTTACCGCTTCTCGCTGGAGTAAATTGTCCTTTTTGATAAATTACACCTTTGATTGTATTAGGGAATGATTTGCTTTTCTTTCTATTTAGTACAACATTTGCTACGGCAACTTTTCCTTTGTAAGACTGGTTGCCTGCTTCACAATATATAATTGTTGTCAAAAGCTTTAAGTCATTACTAGTATAAGACTTCTTAGATGCTGCTGATGCATTGACACCAAATGAACTTAACGTTACCGTGACAATCATCATACAGATAAGAACTTTTTTCATTGTTGCTTTCATAATGTTATCTCCTTTTTCATTAATTTTTATTTTAACTTTCTGTTATATTCTATTACAAGCTTATGTACTTTTTTAAATCATTTAATTTATTTAAGCAATAAGTTGTTAACATTTATGTAATAAATTATACCAATGTGAAATCAAAAAATCAACCCTTAAGGGGTACTTTTCCGTCGCCTTGATGTTACAGAATTAGATTTTTTACGATTTTCGTTGTGTTTTTGTATGTTTTTTATATGTTATCTTTCATTTTTTTGTTCATATTGTTGCTTTATAATTATTAACAATTTATTTCATTATAAAATCAGTTGAATATGTAATCCATTTATTAGTGATTTTTACGAAAAGTGACAGTTTTTTATAGCACAAAAAGTGGCGCAAGCCCTTATTTTACAAGGGTTTGCGCCACTTTTCCACTCAAAAAACAGCATTGTTTTTTGGTAAATAAATTTAGTTTTTCATGTTAAAATTGACTGTTTTTTTGTTATTTACAAAGAGAAATCACCTTGTTAAGATCGAGTGTTCCGCCAAAAAGCTCCAGTGCACTTCCAATTGTAACATCGACTTTACGATTTCCAATCTCACGTAATCGTTCAATATCTTCATAAGTGCCAACTCCACCTGCATATGTAACTTTCACATTCTTTACGTTCGCTAATAAGGACACAATCTCTTCTTCAATGCCCTTTGCTTTTCCTTCTACATCTACTGCATGGATTAAAAACTCATCGCAATAGCTGCTAAGCTTATTTAATAAGTCATCATTAACGACCTCTTCGGTAAACTTCTGCCATCGATCCGTCACAACATAATACTTATTTTCTCTTTTTCTACAACTAAGATCTAGTACTAGGTGTTCCTTTCCTACCGCATGAACCATTTTCTCTAAATTCTCATAGTTAATCTTGCCGTCTTTAAACACATAACTAGTTACAATCACATGGCTTGCTCCTAAGTCAATAAATGTTTTTGCATTGTCTGGAGTAATACCTCCGCCTACCATCAAACCGTTTGGATATTCCTTTAATGCTTCCTTTGCCTGCTCTAAGTCTTCCATATAATAAGAAGAATCTTTTGCATTGAGTAAAATAATATGTCCTCCGCTAAGGTTTAACTTCTTATATAATGCCGCATAAAAGGAAGCGCTTACTTCGGATACGAAGTTTTCCTCTGCCTGGTCCTTATAATCTGTAAGGCTTCCGCCTACAATTTGTTTCACTTTGCCGTTATGTATATCGATACATGGTCGAAATTTCATCGTATTCTTCCTCTTTCCTTACTTTATCGAGATAATGCTTACCATAAGTCTAATAAATTACAAATAGAATTACAATATTAAAGTTATCCACTTTATCCACCAAAGGGTGTGGAAAAATTTTACAGAGAAACATTTATCCATGTTTCTCTGCATTTTGTAAGAATTATTTTAGTCTGAAGGTTGAGCATTCTGTCCCTCTTGCTGTCTGAGAGCCACATCCACATACATCAATATTATCTGCACAGCATCTGCACCTATCATTATATGCACAATTTTCGGCTTCACACTCGATTTCTGTTTCTTTTGAGGCACATCCACAGTTCTCACAATTCGAAAATGACTCCTTGCGATCGCAAAACGAACTGCAGAGTGTTGTATGTGAATCCTCGGCATTTTTGCCTCCTACATGAATCTCGTTTAAAGAACAAAGATATTCACTATTATACGTACAATTCTCTACACTACATACTAAATCAGGCATAGACTCGCTCCTTTTTTATAATATATCTATAGTATGCACATATATTTTTAAAGAATACATTTATCACATAGATTTCGACGGGTTCTAAAAATCTTCATACATGTAGACAAGCTTTTTCTAATTTTTACCAAGTTATCCACTTTATCCACATTTAATTGTGGAAGAATTTTACATTTCTCTACTTTCGTTGATTGATTGGGTTAATTCCTTCCTTTCTTGCGTTATGTGTTTGGTTTTGATTTTCTACTTTAACTTTGTTCGTAATACTGTTAAATTCTTCATTACAACGTTTTTGGGCTTGACGTTCTTGATAGGACTTTTCCATGTTAATCACCTCATCATTTAGTATCCATGATGTTGATACTTTTATTCATCGCCCACTGTCAGACTAATTGTTTTTTTAATTCCATTGCTTGTTGTTGCGGTAATTGTAGTCGTGCCAGCTTTTTTTGCATAAATAACGCCATTTTTCACAGTTGCGATCTTAGTATTATTACATTTATAACTAATTGTGTCAGTTGCATTATCAGGGGTAAAATACACTACGATTTTTTCAGTTGTACCATTTACCATATAAATGCCTTCAGGTAATAATAATGTTTTAAAATGTATTGGTTTCTTTGTTTCTTCTGGTTTTTTCGTCTTTTCAGGCGCTTTCGTTTTTTTCGGACTTTCTGTCTCCTTTGGCTTCTCCGTCGGTTTAACTGTTGGCTTAGTTGTTGGTGCTGCCGTAGGCGCAGGTGTCTTGGTTGGCTTTGGAGTTGGAGCTTTCGTTGGCTCACTTGATTGTGTTGCTTCTACTTGGATTGGTGTCAATGTTATGGTTACTACATCTTCTGTTGGCTCCACTTCTTGACTGGCTTCTTTGGTTGGATTCGTAGTTTCTTCTATACTAGGTGTTTCTGTTGGCTGCTTAGTATTCTCTACTGGTGACATAGTACTTGGTTGGATAGTTGCAATAGCAAGGACTTCCTTTGCTCCTTTTGTTTCCTCTGTTCCTTGACGAAGAGTATAGGCAACTGGAATTGAAATTGACAATAACAAGATTGCACACAAACCTATCGTTAATGCAATATGTTTCTTTTCCCTTTTTACCTTTTTATTCTGATTCTTGATTGGATTTTGTGCCACTTGATTTACTGGAGCGCCCATGTTTTGTGGCTCTATGTATAGATTCGGACTTGCATTACTTGAATTAATCCCATTTTGCAAAGATTGTTCTGGGTAGACTTGATTGATTTGATTTTGATTCCAATAAAGTGGTGGCGTGTTCCCTTGATTACTGTTCTCTGTATAGGTAGGCTGTACTGCCATCTGTTCTTTTTCCTGTTGCTCATATAGAATCGTGCTTTGATTCGTTCCACTCTCTTGCTGTTGTTCCTGTTCATACTCTTTAACCTGCTTCAGCATATCTGGATCAAATATCTGTAATTCTTCTTCTGATAATTTTCCAGTCTCTTGGCTTATACTATTATTATAAGAAGAAACTGCTTCTTCTTGAAGCTGTTGTAAGATATCTGGATCATTTTGAAATACTTCTTTTAAATCCAGCCGTTCTGTCTGAGTAGGCATGCTCTCTTTGCTGCCATTTACCAACTGATAAGCCTCATCTTCTAATAGGCTGGTTTCGCCATAAGCTCCTGTTATGTACTTTATACATTGGCTTGTCACAGTTGGCATCCAGCTAGATAGGATAACATTTTTTATTCCTGCAAAATACAGGGATTGCACGAAAGCATCACTGGTCGATAGCCCTCTTGCAATCACGATTAGATTCTTTGCAATTGAAGACTGGATATATTTTAACTGCTTTACTACGATTTCTTGTGAATCTCTCATACACATCACATTAATTAATACATAAGAAGCATTATTATTAGCTTCAATCACTTTTGTTGCTTCTATTATAGAAGAGATTCCTGTAATCATTCGTATCTCTTCTGTTATATTTCTTGCAATTTCCCCTACAAATTGCTGATCATTTTGTTCTCCTATATATAAAACCATTCATTTCCTCCCCTTTTCCCTTACTAGGTCACAACGATATAGTTTGCTATTACTATAAAAAGTAGCATTTTTTGAGTTTATATACAAGATTTTATCAATAAATACGGGCTTGTTTGTAACGAATACGTCATCCTTTGTATAATAAAGTGAATTGTCAATATGGCTTCTTTTTATTAAGTTTTATGTAATTTTACCCTTATTTTGTAAAAATGCTGTTGACAAATAAAATCAAGAACGTATAATGATAGCAAACAAAAGCAAAGGTGCTTGTCACACACAGTGTGAAGCACCTTTGCTTTTTTCTTTTTTAGGATTTCTTAACGAACTCCTTTTAAAAGAAGAAAGCGCCCTGAAAATATGGACGCGAGACTACGCTCGATAAAACCAAGCATTTCACTTACAACCTACAACGAATGAGCGTGTCAGCAATCCATGCAAGGAACAAAAATTAGTTCCTGCAAACCAGAAGAAATGTGCTCTTTAAGTTTCTCTGGTTATAGCGACAGCACCAAGGTAATACTAACATCACTTTGGCTCATTGGCCGCGTAAATAAAAAATATGGGAGGTATGTTTATGACATTTTCCGCAAGTAACACAATTTGGGTGCTCTTAGCAGCCGCATTAGTATTCTTTATGCAAGCTGGTTTCGCAATGGTTGAAACTGGTTTCACAAGAGCCAAGAATGCCGGTAACATCATTATGAAAAACTTAATGGATTTTTGTATCGGTACTCCAATCTTCTGGCTTGTTGGTTTCGGTCTTATGTTTGGTGGTAGTAATGAACTCATTGGTTCTATTGGAGGTATCGCTTCCGAAGCAAATTATGGCAATGGCATGTTGCCAGATGGAGTTCCATTCTACGCATTTCTTATTTTCCAAACGGTGTTCTGTGCAACTGCTGCTACCATCGTTTCTGGTGCAATGGCTGAAAGAACAAAATTCATTTCTTATTGTATCTACAGTTTACTAATCAGTTTGATCGTTTATCCTGTATCCGGTCACTGGATCTGGGGTGGCGGCTGGTTATCCGAAATGGGATTCCATGATTTTGCTGGTTCCTGTGCAGTACATATGGTTGGTGGTGTTGCCGCTTTCATCGGTGCCATCATACTTGGACCTCGTATTGGTAAATACGGTAAGGACGGTAAGGTCCATGCAATTCCTGGTCACAGTTTAACACTTGGTGCTCTTGGCGTATTCATCCTGTGGTTCTGCTGGTTTGGATTCAATGGTGGTTCTACTGTTTCCATGGCTGATGATGCAGCAATCAACAGTGCAGCTAAGATCTTCGTTACAACAAACCTTGCTGCTGCAGTAGCAACTTGTACCGTAATGATTATCACTTGGTTCCGTTATAAGAAACCTGATGTTTCCATGACATTAAATGGTACGCTTGCAGGTCTTGTAGCTATCACTGCTGGATGTGATACTGTTAGTCCTTTAAGCTCAGCAATCATCGGTATTATCTCTGGTTTCGTTGTTGTATTTGGTATTGAATTTATTGATAAAGTATTAAAAGTCGATGACCCTGTTGGTGCTGTCGGTGTCCATGGGTTAAATGGTTTATTTGGTACACTTGCAGTTGGCCTCTTCTCTGATGGTACAGGTACTGATTGGAAAGGTTTATTCGCTGGTGGCGGCTTCAAATTATTAGGTATTCAGACAATTGGTGTAATCGCTGTAATCGCATGGGTTGCAATTACAATGACGATTATCTTCGAAGCAATCAAACATACCATTGGTTTACGTGTTAGCCGTGAAGAAGAAATTCTTGGTCTTGATAGTACAGAACATAATCTTCCTTCTTCTTACGCAGACTTCTTACAAGTTCCTGATCAATTAGTTGCTGGATTACAAGATGCTCCTGAAGCAGAAGCAACTCCTGCAAAAGCTCCTGTTGATGCTTCTGTTCCTGTTCAGGTTGTAAACGGTGGTTCCCCTGCAAGCGATGTCAAACTTACAAAAGTATCTATCATTTGTAAACAAAACAAGTTCGATGAATTAAAAGAAGCATTAAATGATATCGGTGTTATGGGTATTACAGTTACTCAGGTACTTGGATGTGGTGTTCAGAAAGGTGCTGCTAAATACTATCGTGGTGTTGCAGTCGATGTCGTTGTCCTTCCTAAAGTTAAGGTTGATGTCGTAGTAAGTAAAGTACCTGTTCGTACGGTAATCGAAACTGCTAAGAAAGCACTATACACTGGCAACATTGGTGATGGTAAGATCTTCGTATACGATGTTGAAAATGTTATCAAAGTTAGAACTGGCGAAGAAGGCTACGATGCCCTCCAAGCAGAAAATAACTAATCCAAAAAACAAAAAGGAGTGTCCTCCATAGTTATTATAACTATGGAGTGACACTCCTTTTTCGTCTTTGTAAAACATTACTCTCGGTTTCTCCCTAATAAGCATAATCCACTAATGATAACTGTTCCACCTATCACTTCAAACCAATTTGGAATCTGGCCAAATAAAAAGAACGCCAATATCGTAGCAAATACAGGCTCTAATAGCTTTACTGTTGATATAAAGGCTGCTTTTACATATCTAAGTCCCCAGCTAAATACACTATGTCCTAATAAGGTACAAAATACTGCAAGCCCAAGCCCGATCCATAGATTTTCCTTTGAATATCCGAACATCTTCGTATTTGTAATAAGTGCTACGACCACTAAGGTAACTGTTGCACTAAAATAAACAATAAAGGTATACATAATCGTGGAGAGATGCTTTCTCTGTCCCTTTCCGATCAATGTATAGACTGACATGGCCATTGCACCTAATATTGCAAGCATATCACCGTAAATCATATTACTTCCGCTGCTCTTATCTCCAAGTGCAACGATGACACTTCCTGTAAATGTAATAAGGATTCCAATGATTCCTTGCTTTGACAACTTTTCTTTATAAAGATAGGCTGCAATAATTACTACGAAAAACACCTCAATATCTACTAATACAGTACTAGAAGCTATCGAGGTGAATTTGACAGATTCAAAATATAACGTAAAGTGGAATGCCAAAAAGATTCCGCTGACCATGCATGGGATTACCGCCTTTATTTTTAATAAACGAAGTGTGTTTCGTTCATTTGCCCATACGACTGGACATAATAACAAAGTAGATATCCCCATGCGGTAAAACGCTAAAATCATGGATGGTGCAGTGGAAAATTTGACAAGAATAGAAGAAAGACTTACACCGAGAACACCAAGGATCACAAAGAATTTTACATTATTCTTTCCCTTCAATCTTAATTTCCTCCTGATGTTTTCCTGCCAAAATTGCAATCGAGCCCAACACAAGGACAACTCCTAATAGACCAACTGCATTTGGTTTTTCTTTAAAATAAAAAATACCTATAAATGTTGCCACTACTGGTTCAATCGAAGCCATAATAGAGGCTTTGGATGATTCTACATAAGTAAGTCCAACGGTATATGTAAAATAAGGGATTACGGTACTTACAATGGCAAATAACAAACATACAACTGCATGGCTGCTATCTGCTGTCACCGTAACCGCAATCTCTTTCCAAGATACGAAAGGTATCAGTCCAACAGTCGCAACGATAAAGGTATACACCGTAATTGTAAGTGGATGATATCCTCGTTCCAACGCGTATCGACTAAAAATCGTATATAATGCATATCCAAATCCTGAACCTAATCCGAATAAAATACTTGTGGCAGACAGTGTAACGCTACTTCCAATGATTCCTGTCACAAGCATACAACCGATAAAGGAACATAGTAAAGCTACGATTTTTTTCCTTGTTAATTTCTCATGAAATAAAAATAGTGACATGACCATGACCATTGCAGGCGCAGTATATAACAATACGGCTGCTACTGAAAGAGAAGTCATGGTAACTGTTTTGAAATAACAAAAGTTAAAAAATATGATGCTTCCAAACCCTGTTCCGATAAAGCACCATATATGCTTTAATTTTATTTTCAAAAGCTCTCTTTTAAAAAGTAAAAAGGCTAGGACAAGCAAAACGGTTGTAAGTACCGCTCGTACAGTTACTACTTCCATGCTTTCCAATCCCCACTCATTTAGCCTGCGGACGAAGATTCCAATCATTCCCCACAGACTTCCTGCCAAGAGAACCAGTGCTGTCCCTATGCCTTTTTTCCCTGTTGTACCCATAAAACACATCCTTTTTTAGCTAAAGCTTTGCTCTGTCCGTTCTATGATTTCATCTTGCAATGCCTTGCTTAAGTTTCTAAAATGATCACTGTATCCTGCAACACGAACAATCAGATCTTTATATTCCTCAGGATTTCTCTGTGCATCTAACAGCGTCTCTTTATCAATCACGTTAAATTGTATGTGGTGTCCGTCCATTGTAAAATAAGTACGTATCAGGTTTGCAAACTGGGTAAGCCCTTTCTCCCCCTCTAATACTTTTGGAAGGAATTTCTGATTTAGCAAAGTTCCGCCGGTGCGAAGATGATCCATCTTTGATGCTGATTTAATCACTGCTGTTGGTCCGCATGTATCGGCACCCTTTTCCGGTGAAATACCTTCTGACACGGGCTTTCCTTTCATTCTTCCATTGGCGCTCGCCATCATAACTTCTCCAAAGTAAACATGACATGTCGTTGGAAGCATATTGATTCGGTAAGATCCACCTTTTGTATTCGGCCTTCCTGTTACACTTTCATAATAATAATTAAAAACAGACTGCATGATATCATCTGCATAATCATCGTCATTTCCATACTTCGGTGTATGATTACGTACAAGGTTATAAATACGTCCATATCCTTCAAAATTATGATTCATTGCCTCAATCAGTTCTTCCATCGTGAATTTCTTATGATCATATACGTTATACTTGATTGCAGACAAATAGTCAGTAATTGTTCCTATTCCAACGCCTTGAATATAATTTGTATTATATCTTGCTCCACCACTGTTATAATCCTTCCCTTTTTTAATGCAGTCTGCAGTTATTACTGATAAAAATGGAACTGGCATGTTCTTTGCATAAAACTGCTCGATTACATTGCTCCCCTTAATCTTAATATCTAGAAAATAATTGATTTGTTTTTTATATGCTTCAAATAATTCTTCATAGGAAGAAAAATCTTTCGCATATCCAAGCTCAAGTCCAATCTGCTTGTTCGTATAGTGGTCATATCCATTAAATAACGTAAGTTCTAAGATTTTAGGAAGGTTAAAATACCCTTGCAGAGTATAACATTCTGTACCAAATGCCCCTGTTTCTACACAACCGCTGCTTCCTCCACATCTGGCATCTTCTATGGACTTTCCTGCCGTTAAAAGTTCTTGAACAATGGCATCCGTATTATAAAATGCAGGCTGGCCCCAGCCTTTTCTAGAAATCTCACAAGCCCGTTTTAAAAACTTCATCGGTGTCTTCTTACTGATTTGAACATTGCTACTTGGCTGCAACAGCTTCATCTCATCCATACAATCTAAAATCAGATAACTTACCTCATTTACTCCATCTTTTCCATCTGGAGTAATTCCACCAGTATTAATATTTACAAAATCGGTATATGTTCCGCTTTCTTTTAACGTTACTCCTACTTTCGGCGGAGATGGCTGGTTGTTAAACTTAATCCACAAACATTCTAGCAACTCTTTTGCCTTATCATCATCTAATATGCCGTTCTTTACATCTTCTTTATAGAAAGGATACAGATGCTGGTCAAGACGCCCTGGACTATATGCATCCCAAGGATTGATTTCTGTCGTTACACATATATGTACAAACCAATACATTTGGATTGCCTGATAATACGTCTTTGGCTTATGTGCAGGTACTACCTCACAGTTTTCTGCAATTGTAAGAAGCTCTTCTTTCCTCTGTGGATCTTCTTCTACTTCTGCTAACTTACGTGCATAGTCTGCATAACGTTTCCCAAGTAACATAATTGCGTCACATGCAATTGCCATCCCTTTTAACTCATTGCATTTCTCATAGGCTTCCATATCGTTTAGATAATCTAGATTTTCGATTTCTTCTTCGATCATTTGCTTGTAATCAGCAAATCCCCGTATGTAAATTCGATTGGAACATACCGTATGGCCTGGGCCTCTTTGTTCCATAAACTCGGTAAAGATTCCAGCTTCATAAGCTGACTTCCACTCTGGCTTCATGGCATCTAGTATTTTCCCACGTAGTGCCCTCTTTTCCCAAAATGGAATAATTACCTTCTCTTGTAGTTCAAATGCTTCTTTGGACACTTTAAAACTAATTAACTCCCTGTCATTCATGACATGAAAATCTTCAATGGAATGGCAGCATAATTCCGGGAATGTTGGTGCGGCTTGTGGGGCATCTCCTTTTTCCCCTACAATCAGCTCTCCCTTATTAATAATAAGTGTTTTATTTGCTATGTAATGTTTGAGACATAATGCACGAAGTTCTGGAATCGATACTTTCCCTTCATATTCTTTATAGGCCTCGGTTATGTACTTTGCTCGTTCCATGTCGATATGTGGAATTGCTTCCATACTCTGTTTTCTCAAGTTTCGAATACGTTCATTCATTCCTCGTTCCATCGCTTAACCTCCTATTCTAATATTATTTATATCATTTTCCTTAAAGATAGAAATGATCTTCTGCAATTTCTTTTGCGTCGGAGCGCAATATTTTTCTCCAACATAGTTGCGAGACAGGCGAACATATTTGTCTTTTCCAGTATCATGATATGGTAGTAAATACACATGCTCAAAGCAAACTTCATTTCGTTTGATAAATTGAATTGTCTGTATAATGTCCTCGCTGCTATCATTGATTCCTGCGATAAGCGGCATTCGAAGTTCGATCTTTGCTCCATCTCGGCTTAGTTTCACTAGATTCTCTAGGATAATATGATTTTCAACTCCCGTATACTTTTGATGCTTTTCAGGGTCAATGGCTTTTATATCATATAAGAAAGTATCTACATAGGGAAGCACTCTTCTAAAATTATCATAGGAACAGTATCCGCATGTATCTACTGCAACGTTAAATCCTTTTTTATGTAGTTTCTTTACAAGCTCTTCTATGTATTCCATGTTCTGTGCCATGACTTCCCCGCCTGACAAAGTAACACCGCCATCGCTTTCTTCATAAAACATGGCATCTTTTTTTAGCTTTTCAATTAGTCTGTCGATGGTATATTGTTGTCCTGCAAGCTCTCTTGCCCCTTGATAACAATATTCTGTACATATTCCACAGCCTGTACATTTACTGTAATCGATCTTTATTCCATTTTCATATGTAGTTGCTTCGTTCTGACAGTATTCTTTACAGGTACCACATTCTACACATCGTTCTCTATAAAATAACATTTCCCTTTTATAACTTTGACTTTCTGGATTATGACACCATTTACACCTTAATGGACAACCTTTAAAAAAGACAGTAGTCCTAATCCCATCTCCATCATGAATTGAATACTTTTGAATATTATAAATCAAAGGTTCATTCACTTATGTCACTTCCTTTCTCTACATCTTCTTCGGGCATTTGTGTGCATCCTTAGCGGAGCAACTTTTTTATATACTGTAGATTTTCCTCAGTATATAAAAAAGGTGCTTGAGCTAAGCTCAAACACCTTCGTTCTTTGGATTATTTCTTATATTATATCGTAACTGCCTGAAAAGTCAATTTACATTTCCACTCTTCCCCATTTTATAAAATATTTCGTAAGAAAGTTAACTTTGCACCATATAAATATTTATAATCACAAGCATTTTCCCTATTTTATACATTTTTTGTTGACATGATATTCCAAATTCGCTATAATGCAAACCATAACAAATCTGAGCAAAGGTGCACATTTCGATGTGTACCTTTTTTTTAGTTCATTTATAAGGAGGAATTTGTATGAAAAAAAATCTGTTAAAAATGATCGCACTTGGTTTGACTATGACAACAACTTGTCTCTTTGCCGGATGTAGTAGCTCTTCTTCCGCCGGCGGAACATCTACACCTGCACCCAAAGTAACGGCTGCTGCTGCTGAAGCTGGTCAATCTGTAAAAGGAGCACTAAAAGGCGTCAAACTTAAGATTGGTACTTCCGGATTATTTGGTCCTTTCTCTTATTATGATACGGACGGCAAGACATTGATTGGATATGATATTGATTTAATCAATGCACTAAAAGATTACTTAGGATTTGAAGTAGACGGATCAATCACAGCAATGGATTATTCAGCACTTACTACTTCCATTGCAGAAAAGAAACTGGATATGGGTGCTGCTGCCCTATGTGTAACAGATGAACGTAAGAAAGTTATGGACTTCTCTAATACATATTGTGATTCCGGCCAAGTCGTTATGGTTAACAGCAAAGATGACAAAGGAATTGCAAGCGTAAATGACTTGAAAGGAAAGACAGTTGCCGTAGAAAAAGGAACTGCTTCTCATACTTACGCAACTAAAAACCTTTCAGACTCAACACTCCAAGTAAATGATACAATCACAACTGCTTATGAATCCTTAGAGCAAGGTAAAGTAGATGCTGTAATCCAAGATGGCCCTGGCGCTGCTTTCTATATCAAGACAACTGACAGCACAAACTTAAAAGTAGTCGGCGATGAATTCAACCAAGGCCAAGCACCATATGCCATCGCATTCAAACAAGGCTTTGAACACACTGACACATTCAACAAAGCACTTTCTGAACTTGCCGCTGACGGCACATTAGATAAGCTTTATAAAAAATGGTGTGCATAACTAACACTAGAATAGGAAGGTAATGCTTATGATTACTATGGAATTACTAAATGAATTACTTCCTATGCTGTTTAGAGGGTTAAAATTAACCCTCTTTATAGCATTTGTAGGTATTATTATTGGTATGATTTTAGGAGCGATTTCCGGATACGCCCTGCAAAGCAAATCAAAAATAGCTAAGACAATTGCTGGTATCTATATTTGGATTATCCGTGGTACTCCAATTGTCGTTCAAGCCCTCTATGTATATTTTGTTATCCCAAAACTGATTGGACTTGATTTTGAAAGTGTAACTGCCGGATGTATTGTAATTGCATTAAATTCTGGTGCATTTATCTCTGAAATTGTTCGTGGTGCATTAGAAAGCATTGATCCAGGACAGAGAGAAGCTGGCGTTTGCCTCGGCCTTACAGAACGACAGACATTATTTCATATTATCGTGCCACCTGCCTTTAAGAGCATGCTTCCAGCTTTATTTAACCAATTTATTATCTCGGTAAAAGATACTTCATTACTATCAATCATTGTTGTAAATGAAGCTACCCACGAAGCACAAAACTATGCTGCCCTGTCATTTAACACAGTGCCTACTTATACTACGTTAGCGCTCTTTTACCTTGTCATCATATCCGCGTTGATGTTATTACAACGTTTTGTAGAAAAGAAACTCAAAAAATAATGATTCGTCACAAGGAGGGATTATCATGATCAAAATTCATCACTTGTCTAAATCCTTTGGTGATTTGGAAGTCTTAAAAGATATCAATCTTGATGTGGAAGAGGGAGAGGTTGTTTGCATCATCGGACCTAGTGGCTCAGGAAAGAGCACACTGCTAAGATGTATTAACCAACTTGAGATTCCTTCTGGTGGTAAAATTCGATATAAAGGTGAGAATACTATGGACTCATCCTATGATATTCGTCAGTTTCGTGAAGATGTAGGAATGGTCTTTCAAAAATTCAACCTATTTCCTATGAAGACTGTATTAGAAAATATAACGCTTGCTCCTGTGCTTACAAAGAAGATGAGCAAACATGATGCAAAGAAAAAAGCAATGGAACTGCTTAAGAAAGTTGGCCTTGAAGATAAGGCTGATGTAAAGCCACAGACACTTTCCGGCGGCCAGCAGCAACGTGTTGCAATCGCACGTGCCCTTGCCATGGAACCGAAAGTACTGTTATTTGATGAACCTACTTCTGCACTTGATCCTGAGCTTGTCGGAGAGGTCCTTAATGTTATGAAAGATCTTGCAAAAGAAGGTATGACTATGGTAGTCGTAACCCATGAAATGGGATTTGCAAGAGACGTAAGCGACCGTGTAATCTTTATGGCAGACGGCTATATTGTAGAATCCGGTGCCCCTAAAGAAATGTTTACTAACCCTAAAAATGATCGTACAAAAGCATTTTTATCAAGAGTTCTAAACAGCTAGTTTTGTCTAAGCATATAAATAACTCCTCCAAATAAGCTTAGAACAATACTCGCAAGCAATATACCTACACTTACAGTAGAAAACGATAAACTTATACAGAGCATGAGAGCAAGCAGACTCCATAGTGCTGTATTTAATATGATGAAGATACTGACTGGATTTCGTTTTGTTTTTTCTGCTGCTTTATTTGAAATTGACCAAAGATATTTCATGTAATCATCTCCATTCATTCCTATAATATTTTATGAATTAACGATATCATGTTTACATGAAATGAAAAAAGATTGTATGTAAAATGCATCTTAAATGTTCCTTAAGAATATAATGGGGCTATCGTACAACCATACTCGGTTGTACGATAGCCCCTTGTTTATTTTTAGTCTTCGTGGAAGATCACTTTCACTGTCGTTCCTTTGCCAATCTCACTTGTAAGCTCCAGATGGGCATTCTCATGCCTTGCAACGATATGTTTTACTATGGCAAGTCCAAGTCCGGTTCCTCCTGTAGACTTAGATCTACTCTTATCTACTCGGTAAAAACGTTCAAACACTCGTTCCTGGTTTTCTTTTGAAATACCAATACCAGTATCCTTTACGACCAATTCTACATACTTAGCTCCATTTGCAGAAACTGGATTTACGTAGACATCTACCCTTCCATTTGGATTATTATAACGAATAGCATTGCCGCAAAGGTTATAGATCAACTCTTCCATCATCTCTTTATTTGCCGTAACATAGGCTGGCTCACCATGAAACTCAATCGTTACGTTATGTTTCTTTGCATTCATTTCAAGCATATGGACGCAGCTAGCGGCGATATCGTAAAGATTTGTTCTTTCATAAGTCACTTCACGTTCAATATGATCAAGTTCTGACAAACGTATGATGTCATTGATTAACGTGAGCAGACGGTTGGAATTACGATGAATTTCCGCTGCAAAACGAGTTATATCTTCTTCCGTAGCCATCCCGTTTTCAATCAGCTCGGAATATCCGGAGATTGCAGTTAACGGTGTCTTTAATTCATGAGAGATATTTGCCGTAAACTCTTGACGCATATTTGCACTGCGGAGAATATCCTTATGCTGATTTTTTATCATTGTAATAAATGGAACTAACTCCTTATATGCAACAGGGGGTGTTCCATCATCTAAATGTGTTGCCATCTGTTCAATTGGTGCCACAAGACTCTTTGTCAAGAAATGAGACAATAATGCACAGAAGATAAACAATAAGATGCTAATCAAACCAATGGACGGGAACGCACTTGCAAATACGCTTAATATGCTTCCTGCTTCTTTGGCAACTCTTAGCACTGAACCATTTTTTAATAGTACCGCATAGTAAAATGCGTTATTTTCGAGAGTATTGGACATACGAATGGATTGTCCTTCTCCACTTTTAAATGCCTCCACAACTTCCGGGCGACTGCTATGGTTATCCATTCCCCCAATATCAACATTGGTATCAAATTCAACCGCCCCATCCGGCCCTATTATTGTAACACGCAATTCTTCCAGATCTTTGCTAAAGTCATAGGACTCATAGTTATTATAAACGTCGGCTGCTACGAGAACACGTGCATATGTCTTGATATCCTGCATGACTTCTTTTTTAAACAATTCATAAAAAACAACGGTTGCCATCGAAACTATCGTTATAATCGCAACCGCTGTCACTGTAAGAAAGCGCATATTTATTTTCTTTTTCATAAAATGCCACCTACTCTATCATATATCCGACGTTTCGAACTGTCTTTATATGACTTCCTGTATCTCCAAGTTTTTGACGAAGAGTCTTAATATGAACATCCAATGTTCTGGACTCGCCTTCATAATCCATGCCCCAGATTCGTTCCATGATCGTATCTCGCTGCATCACGATTCCTTGGTTCTGTATTAATAACTTTAGTAATTCATATTCTTTATAAGTTAACTCTACTTGTTCATCGTCTACAAAAACTGCATGTCTTTCGCCGTCTACGAAAACATTACCAAGAGATAAAAACTTTTCTTCCTCCATGCCGCTAGAACGACGTAACAATGCTTTTACTCTTGAAATCAGTTCCATAATGCCAAATGGTTTCGTAAGATAATCATCCGCGCCGTTATCAAGGCCTTTTACCTTGTCTAGCTCCGTTGTCTTTGCAGTAACCATAATGACTGGAATCTTTCTTGTCTCTGTAACGCTTCTAAGTTTTTTCAATATGCTCAAACCATCTTCATCGGGCAGCATGACATCTAGTAAAATCAAATCCGGTATACGCTCCATCATCTGCTTATGAAACTCTTTCGCTGATGCAAATTCCATCGTTGTGTGTCCCGAATTCTTTAATGCAAAACTTTCGATTTCACTTATGTTCTTATCGTCTTCAACAATGTATACTAATGCCATGCTATTTCCCCCTGCTAGTTTTAATTCGCTACTTCTGGTAAGCGATATACTTCTTTATATTCCTTGTAGCGCTTAATAAATTCTGGTTTATTTTCTCTCTTTAATGTATCAAGATATTCATGTGTATCAAAACCATCTTTTTCAATCTGAATCATGCTAACTGCAAGATTGGAGCAGTGGTCTGCAACACGTTCCAAGTTAGTCGTGATATCAGAAAGAACAAATCCTAATTCGATAGTACATTTTCCATCACGTAAACGATCAACATGACGTTTTTTCACTTTTACGTTTAATCCATCGATTACTTCTTCTAATGGTTCGATTTCTTCTGCTAATATAATATCATTTTCTTCGAATGCTTGAAAGGCCTTGTCAACAATTTCAATCATAGCATTCATATATACTTCTATTTCTGCTTTTGCACTTTCAGAAAATACTAATTCTTTTTCTTTCATTTCTGTTGCAGCTTCCATTAAGTTCACTGCATGATCTGAAATACGTTCGAAATCACCGATGCAGTGAAGTAACACGGTTAATGTCTTACTATCTTCTTCCGACACGTTTTTACTGCTTAATTTTAAAAGATAAGATCCGATTTGATCTTCATATTTATCGACTAAAGTTTCAATTTCATTTACTTTTTCTGCTTTGTTTACATCATACTCTTTTAAAAGTTCAAAAGAAAGATATAATCCTTTTTTCGCAATTTCTGCCATGCTTTTTGCAGCCTCTTTACATTGTTCCATTGCAAATGCAGGCTTGTCAAGGAAACGTTCATCTAATTTTGTAAATGTTGTTTCTTCTTCGTCATTCTCATCGTCTTTTACAGTAAGACATGCTAATTTAACAAGGCCTTTACCAAATGGTAACAACAATATTGTTGCTGTAATATTGAATACGCTATGGATTACTGCGATTCCTGCTGCATTGGCAACACTACTTAAGAACCCAAAGGATATAATATAGTTGATTGCATAAAAGCCAATCATAAATACGACTGTTCCAATTATATTAAAATATAAATGAACCAATGCTGCACGTTTTGCATTCTTCTTTGCACCAATACTTGAAATCATTGCTGTTACACAAGTACCGATGTTCTGTCCCATAATGATTGGGAATGCTGTTGCATATGTTAAGCTTCCAGTTGCGCAAAGTGCCTGTAAGATACCTACAGATGCAGAAGAACTTTGAATCACTGCAGTTAAAACTGTACCTGCTAATACACCAAGAATTGGATTTGAGAACATGAGTAAGATATTCGTAAACGCTGGAACATCTGCAAGTGGTTTTACTGCATCACTCATAGAAGACATACCAGTCATAAGGATTGCGAATCCTACCATGATCATTCCAACATCTTTTTTCTTCTCTTTTTTAGAGAACAGCAATAACACTACACCGATGATTGCTAAAATCGGTGAAAAGGAAGTTGGTTTACACATCTTAAGTAAAAAGTTACTGCTTTCAATCCCTGTCAGACTTAAAATCCAGGATGTTGCTGTTGTACCAATGTTGGCACCCATAATGATTCCTACTGCCTGAGTAAGTTTCATAATGCCAGAGTTTACAAATCCGACTACCATTACCGTTGTTGCAGATGATGATTGGATGACTGCTGTTACTCCGGCACCTAATAATACTGCCTTAAATGGGTTAGATGTTAACTTTTCTAAAATTCTCTCTAGTTTCCCCCCGGAAACTTTTGACAGGCCCTCTCCCATAATGTGCATTCCATACAGGAATAGTGCCAATCCGCCTAACATAGCGAATACGCTAAAAATGTCCATACTTATACCTCTTAATTTAATACTAAATTCTTATTGTTTTTACATTTACAAGCTGGATTATAAGGGGGGGTTGTAAAGTTTATAAGAGTCTTATGTAAAATCTATGTAAAATTTAAACTAAGACCCATAAGGGTCGCAAGGAGTTTGGCATTACTCCTTGCTGTTTGGATATATGAGAATGGGATACAAAATTCCCGATGTCGGCGTTACTTAATTATCATTTTCATGAATTCCTGTAATGGAGAAGATGACCCACTCAGCAATATTTGTGGCATGATCTCCAATTCGCTCAAAGTATTTGGCAATCATTAAAAGATCGGCTGCCTGCTCACCATTCGATGAGTCTTTCGTAATTAAGTCGATTAAATCTTTTTTCACTGTTGTAAACAGCTCATCCACTACGTCATCCTGCTTAATTACTTTCTTTGCACCTTCCATATCCTTATTGACAAAGGCATCAATACTGTTGACCACCATAAGAGTCGTCTCTTTCGCCATTTTCTGAATATGATCAAGATTTTTTATATATGGTTTCTTTGACAATAAAATAGTGATTTCTGAAATGTCCGAAGCATGGTCACCGATTCGCTCCATGTCAGTAATCATCTTCAATGCTGCCGAGATTAAACGAAGGTCTTTCGCTACTGGCTGCTGCTGTAATAATAGCTTTAGGCAAAGGTTTTCCACCGTCTTTTCCTGACGGTCAATTTCTTCATCAAAGGCAATGGCCTTGTTTGCACGTTCCACATCTTGGCGAACCAATGCGGCTACTGCCATTTCTATTGCTTGTTCAATCAAGCTTCCCATTTCAATTAATTCATTATTCAGGCTTACTAATTGCTGATCAAATCTATTGCGCATATTCCCTGACTCCTTTCCTAATGTATAAATCAACCAAAACGTCCTGTGATATAGTCCTCTGTTCGCTTATCCGATGGCATGGAGAATAGACGGTCTGTCTGATCAAATTCCACTATCTCTCCTAATAAGAAGAACGCCGTCTTATCAGAGATACGTGTCGCCTGCTGCATGTTGTGTGTAACCATTACGATGGTATATTTCTTCTTAAGTTCAACAACTAAATCTTCAATCTTTGTTGTTGAGATTGGATCTAAGGCACTTGTAGGCTCATCCATAAGGATTACTTCAGGTTTAACGGCCAACGCTCTTGCAATACAAAGTCTTTGCTGCTGCCCACCTGAAAGGCCTAATGCACTTTTCTTTAAGCGGTCTTTTAGTTCATCCCAGATAGCTGCATCACGTAACGATTGTTCTACGATTTCATCTAATTTTGCTTTTGAACGGATTCCATGTGTTCTTGGACCAAATGCAATGTTGTCATAGACACTCATTGGAAATGGATTTGGTTTTTGAAATACCATTCCGACACGTTTTCTTAAACTGTTTACATCGATATCACCATAGATATCTTCTCCGTCTAATAGGACATTTCCTGTAATTTTGCATCCTTCCACTAAATCATTCATACGGTTTAGCGACTTTAAGAATGTACTCTTACCACATCCGGAAGGTCCAATAAATGCTGTTATTTCATTTTGTTGAATACTTAAATTGATATTTTTAAGAGCCTTAAAGTCTCCATAATATAAATCAAGATCTGTTACTGTAAATTTATCGCTCATAGGCCACCTCTACAATCTGTTTTTCATTATTCTTTTTGCAACAAAACTGGATACTGCATTGATTCCCATGACGAGTATCAATAACACAACTGCTGTCGCATACGCTTGGTTTACATGAAGTCCTTCTCTTGAAAGGCTATACATATGAACTGCTAATGTACGTCCTGAACCGAAAAGGCTTGATGGTACTTTTGCTACCGTACCTGATGTGTAAATAAGTGCTGCTGTCTCACCTACGATTCTTCCGACGGCAAGGATGATTCCTGCTACGATACCAGGAACTGCACTTGGTAGTACGATACGAAATACCGTTCTTAACTTTCCAGCTCCAAGTCCGAAACTTCCTTCACGGTAAGAATCTGGAACTGCCAGTAATGCTTCTTCTGTTGTTCGAATGATAACAGGAAGCACCATGATTGCTAATGTACAGGCACCTGCCATAATGGAATAGCTCCACTTTAATGTTGTTACAAAGAAAATCATACCGAATAAACCATAGATAATAGAAGGAATACCGGATAACGTTTCGGCTGTTAAACGGATCAGTGTGACTAACTTATTCCCTTTTTTCGCATACTCAACAAGATAGATTGCTGCGAAAATTCCTAAAGGAACTGCAAATAAAAGCGATAACACTGTCATGATTAATGTGTTAATAATTGCAGGCATCATGGAAGCATTATCCGATGTATACTCCCATGCAAATAACTCTGCATTAAGATAAGGTACACCATGTATCAGGATATAGAAGATCAAGAATCCTAATACGGAAACAGTAATGACTGCTGACGCTATGACGAGCAGACATAATAGGAAGGAGAGTGGATGTTTCTTATAAACATTCAGCTTTTGCTTTATTGTTACTTTATTGATTTGCTTTGTAGCTGATTTTTTGATAGTTAACATTAGTCATTCGCCCTCCTTTTAATTAGTGAAACTGAGATATTTATGATCATGATGAAGACGAACAGTACAACACCTGTTGCGATCAATGCTTCTCTGTGTAAATCTGTTGCATAACCCATTTCCATTACGATATTGGCAGTAAGAGTACGTACGCCTTTATAGATACTTTCCGGCATGATTGCCTGATTGCCGGCGACCATGATGACAGCCATTGTTTCACCGACTGCACGGCCGATTCCAAGTACGACTCCGGCAAAGATACCAGACTTAGCTGCTGGCACTACCGTACAAAATACACTTCGTTCATGTGTTGCCCCAAGTGCTAATGCACCTTCATAATAGCTTTCTGGTACAGAGCGAATTGCTGACTCACTTACTCCGATTATCGTTGGAAGAATCATGATTCCAAGAAGCAAAGATGCTGTTAAAATGCTGTAGCCTCTTCCAGGAAAGTTCTCTCGAATAAATGGAACCATAACTACGAGTCCAAAAAAACCATATACAATTGATGGAATACCTGCCAACAGTTCAACTGCTGGTTTAATGATTTTGTATAAACCCTTTGGACAATATTTTGCCATGAATATCGCCATCAGAATGCCAATTGGCACACCTACAATAATTGCGCCTGCTGTTACATAAATACTTCCAAGAATCATTGGAAAAATTCCGAATTTGTCATTGCCCGGTTTCCATACCTTACCGAAAATGAAATCTGTTACTCCTATTTTTTGAATGGCTGGTAAGCCATTTGCAAATAAGAAGTAACAGATCAACACTACAGCTAGGATGGATATACAAGCGGCAAACAGGAATATATATTTCGTGATACTTTCCTTATGCTTTCTCATATTATCCTCATTCCCTATCCAATATTATTTTTTATTTTGCAACATCTGACCAAACTGCTGTAGATCCTGTGAAGATATCTTTTACTTGATCTTTTGTTAAATCTTCGATTGTGCTTTGGTTGTTAACGATTACTGCAATACCATCCATTGCAATCTTTGTACCTTTGATTCCGCTAGATAATTCACTATCTTTTAAATCTCTTGAAGCCATACCGATGTCACAGATTCCATCGATTGTAGATTGCATACCAGTTGTTGAATCACTTTCTTGAATTTCAACTTCAACGTCTGTATTTACTTTTGCATAAGCTTCTTTAATCTTTTCCATTACTGGAGTTACAGAAGAAGAACCAGCTACAACTACTTTACCTTTTGCACTGTTTTTGCTGTAAGCTTTTGTATCATCGATTGAGATATACCCGTTATCAGTAATTACTTGTTGGCCTTCTGTACTCATTATGTAGTTCATAAAATCTTGTGCTGCATCGCTAATACTGTCTTTTGTTGCAATGTTAAATGGTCTTGCAATTGTATATTTACCACTTTTAATGTTATCAACTGTTGCTTCTGCTCCGTCGATTTTTACTGCTTTTACAGTATCGTTAAGTGAGCCAAGTGAGATATAACCGATTGCATATTCATCACCAGCGATGTTTTGCATCATAACGGATGTTGAATTCGTTACAACCGCACTTGCTGTTGTATTATCTACTTTATTACCAGAAGCATCTTTTTCTTCGATTCCGAATAATTCTACGAATGCTCCTCTTGTACCGGAACCTTCCTCTCTAGATACAACTCCAATTTCTTCTGATGTATCAAAGGATGAAGATGTTGATGCTGGTGTTCCTGTTGTGCTGCCGCTTCCGCTTCCTGCTTCGTCATTTTTATTTCCACATGCTGTAATGCTACCTGCTACACAACTTACTGTTAATGCTAACGCTACTAATTTTTTTAATTTCATTTTTTTCTTCCTCTTTCTTTTAATAGTTTTTATTTTTAAGAATTGCTTACAAATTTGAAGTGGCATACCACTAGATGCAGTACTCTTGAAGTAATGACATAAGTTCCTGATCATTGGATATCCCTTTTGTTTCAAGCTCAATAGGTTTGCTTAAGTCTAAACTAAATATGCCAAGTAATGATTTTGCATCCACCACATATCTGCCACTTACGAGGTCGATCTCCTCATCAAATTTTGAAACCTTATTCACAAAGCTTTTCACTTTGTCTACCGAATTTAATTTGATTAACATATTATCTGTTCCTCCTTCCTTGAAACTATCTATAGGATACAGGGCCTTTGTAAAATCTAATATCTCAAGTTTCTGAAATCTATGTAAAATGTTTGTAATGTTGAATAATCGAATGTAAAGCTGGGTAAACTATTAACTCCTTTTACTTTCTCTATATAAATCTTTATATAAAAAAAGGCGGCAGCTTTTACACTGTCGCCTTTTTGCTTTCTATCCTATCAATACTTGTTATCTCATTAGTTTAGAAATCGTGGTAATACAAAATTGATTAACTTTAAAATAACCAAAAGACCAAATATAATTTTGAAAAAAAGACTTATTTTGGTTGTTGGCTTACTTCCGTTCGCATACTCTCTTATTGCTACTATAAGTAAAACTACTATGCTGAGTCCTTCTTGCAAATCACTATCAGAAATTCCACTTGCTAGTATACAGCATAAA
The DNA here is from genome assembly GCA_905214875.1 of uncultured bacterium. Classification (GTDB taxonomy): domain Bacteria; phylum Bacillota; class Clostridia; order Lachnospirales; family Lachnospiraceae; genus KM106-2. The sequence continues at coordinate 36,522 of CAJMNR010000021.1, forward strand.
AGCGGATAAAAGTAATCGTCTTCCTCGTGTTTTTCCCAGTCATCGTCTTCCCAATCGTCATCTTCCATAATGACCGTCGTTTCAAAAAATCGTTCTTGGAATTCGATAAAAGCCTCTATTTGCTTTCTTGTATACCTGTCTTCTTCCTTGCATACAACAAGCTTATCCTCCACATCATCCTCACGCTCTGCTATTGCAACAACGTATCCTTCAAATATCGAAAGTGGCTCATATTCTCCTATTACATAAGCTTCGATTTTTTCTCCATCTGCTGTCATTGTTCCTTCTAGATATCCATAATTAACAGGATAGATAAATCCATGCTCTGGATGCTTCGCCCCTAATGATCGATCAATGGTCACGGTAACTTTCTTTCCTAAGTATTCTTTAATATGTAGTCACTCCTTTTATTTTTATGCTCTAATAATACTAACTTTTCTTCTATATTACAATAAATATTAAAACGCCGCTACAGATGGTTCCATGATCCGTAGCGGCGTTTTTGTTTTCCAGCTTTTAATCTCCTAAAAACTGTTATCCCCTGCCCCTCTCTTATAATTCTTTCCGGTCAAGAAAAAGGCAAGTGGGATTTGTTATTTATATATTTTTATACATTATGGCGATATTCATAAGGAAGTACTTTGCACATTCCATAGTGATCGGCTTCATTTGCAATAAATTCTAGCGTATCCTTTAAGATTGCTGTTTGCATTGGAATGTTATTTGGTTCCCCTGCATTTGATCCGATTGGTACATGAGGTGCCGTAATACGTGGAGCACCTTGTTGTTTTGCAATCGGTGGAAGTGCTGCTATCACGCAACAACTCATTCCGAGTGCTTCACAACAGCGGGTAACGATTGTTGCAGAACGGTGACAAGTACCGCAACCGCCTGTGCATAGAACGATATCTACGCCTTGCGCTTTTAATTTTTTTGCAATCTCCGGACCTGTTTCATTTTTGAATTTATCGACGTTTCCGCCGCCCCCCATAAAACCATACATTTCATCAGCAAGACTTCCAATAAAACCTTCTTCTACTAGTTCATGAAGTCGGTCTAGTGGGAACATTGCATTGACATCTTTATTGATATCAGAGTTATCAAATCCACCATGAGTTACCATTAACTCACTTGTTGGCGTGCTTGAAAGAATCGGACGGTATGTATAATCCCCTGATGTATCATAAGGTGTTTGTGATTTTAGATGGATACCACCTGCTGTGATAAATGCAACTTTACATTCACTAAGTGGTTTTGTTAATGGAGTCCAAACTGGATCTGGAGTAACTGGTACAAATATTTCTGACTGCATTCCTTCTACTACTGTTAAATTCATATGAATTCCTCCTCTACTCTCTATATTACTTGCATATAGCTAAAATAAAATTCTACTTTTAAACCGGGTTCTAATGTCTGCTCTGTAAATACCCATCGTCTTGGGACAGTGATGACTCCTAGTCTTCCTTGTACATCCACTTTGATTGCAGTATCATTTACAGATACGACTTTCCCATTCATTAAGATTGGATTCAATTCTACTTGCATACTGTCACCTTCTTACAGGCCAAGAAGTTTGTTGTTTGCATCAATAACTTCTTGAGACCATTTTTTATTGGCTGGCTTGATTTCAACACCCATCATTTTATTCTTTAACATTTGTACGGCACGAGCAGCATCCTTTGGACAGATTTCAGAACAGCCTGCAATTTCATTTTCAAAACCGTCTTTGTCCTTATTAATCTCAATCATAGCATCTGCATATTTGTTACCAACTACTAATTGTCCTTGGTAAGCACAGAAAGAAACACCTACTACTGGAATGCCACGTTTTCCGATTTGGCCGATATGGGAAGTAAAGTCGATATGGTTATTACCGAATCCTTCTGTTGTAACGATTGCGCCTTCCACTGCCATCGTTTCTACCCAGGCACCTAGACGTTCGCTTACAAATGTCTTTTCATCATTTACTTGTGGACTTCCTACAAAGATAACACCGACCAAGTTAAGTTCATCATCTTCTGCTAATGCCTCTACCAATGGCTCTCTAAAGTAGTGGCGAGTCATCTCTTTTGTTGCTGGTCCGATACAAGTTAAGGCATGAATACCGCCGTCACGAACTTCATTTGGAGACAACATCAGAGGAACATTACCAAGGTCTACATTCTTTTGGCCGCCAAGCACGCCGCAAGGTTCTGTTGGACAAAGGATGTTATCATGCATTGCACCTTGTCCCATAATTTCTTTTACTAATACGACTCTTGGTTTTCCTGGATGTTGAATATCCTTACATTCTTCTTCATAAGCAGGTGTGTCTGTCGTCTTTCTTAATACATCACGTACTGCCTGGATAATTACATCTTCACATTTATGGGCAGCAAATGGGCCTCTTCTTTCCATTCCTGTTAATCTTTGAATCTTTGTTTGTACGCGAATGATGATATCATCTTCATCTGCACATCCTGGATTGCCAAATGCCATCTTCTCATCTAAATATCCTTCAGAAGAACCGAATTCATGCACTTGGGTACCATCTTCATCCACACCAGTTAACATAAATACTGCACCTTCTACTACATTGGTGATTCCTTCGCCTCGTTCTCCTTTTACCTTTGTTGCAATTGGACAGACATCCATAATGGTTTCTGTATAGATATGACGGGCATCTGGTTTGATAATGTCAATATCGATTGCCTTTACTAAAGGATCTGCTTTGATTGCTTCCTTTACGATATCTTTATCAATAGTAATTACTCCATCTTTAAAGGATGTTTCAGAACCAAGGACAACATCGGTTACTTTATAATATCTCTTTGTCAATGTACGAATTACTTTTTCCTTAGGAAGCTCTACTTTTTCTGCAGCTGGAACTGTAATATCACTACCGATTGCTGCACCTGTTGGAATATCAATGCTTAATCCTTCCAAATTAGATAACTTGTCAATTTCAATATGAATCATGCCATTTCCCCCTGTTACTTGTTTTACTTTCACTTCTTTTACTTGCTCTGGTGCTTTCTTTTCTTCGATTGCATTTACGCCATCGAGCATGGTAGGAACGATTGGTGTTAACGCATCACAATCCGTAATAAGCGTCTTTCCTAAGACTTGCTCAATTGTTAAGCCTTCATCACTTAATGTTAATAATCCTGCATCTACCATATCCTCAAATAAGGTTGGATCTTCAAGATCTGCTTCACTGATCACAAGCCCTTTCTTTCTCTGGCAACAAAAGATTGCTGGGTCTTTTAAATGTTGTTCTAACGTTTCCTTTGTAATTGACATATGAACCACTCCTTCTTATTTCTTCTATATAACATGTTTTCTAATTAATCTCATATTTACTGCACGTAATGCACCATCCGTACAATGATATACCGGAAGGTTCAGTGCTGGTGCACAAGACATTACCGTGTTGCTACAGTCAGTACAATTACTGATAAGTACTGCCTCAGCTCCTGCCTTCTTAAGTGCCATGACTTTTGCTACCTGTCCCGGACATCTTCCTGGATTCTCACATTTGAAAGTTCCCTTTACTTCGTGAGCCTGCTTACAATACTGGATATCTACGACTTCGCTTCCCATGCTTTCTGCCAACTCTGTTAAACGATCTTTATTGGCACCACATGCACATACCAGTAATCCAAGTTTCTTAGGTCCATGTAAGAAACTCTCTGTAGCTAATAATCCACCAGTTGTCTTTACGACATAGTCATTAAGGCTAGTCCTTTTTCCTGTAAATGGTCCCCCCATAATGAGCTCTCCATATTCTTCTCTAAGCCCACCTGCCTGCTCAAATATAGTTTCTACCCTTGTTCCAATTGGAACATCTAAACAAGTCTGAATTAACTTGGATCCTTTTAGCTTACCTGCCACAGTAAGATCCTTATCGATTAGCGGTTTCTTATCTTCTACCGCTTCCTTAATTCGATATGCGGTTTCCACATTGATGACGACTGCATCCGCCTCACTTGGGAGGGCGGTTACAGGTAATAGTTTATGCAACGCTTCTCTGACAATGGCTCGTTCTTCTCCCATTGGATATAAATCCTCAAGTAAGACGATTTTGATTTTCTTTTCTTTACATGCCTTTTCTAACATTGCCACTTCGTCTTTATGCTTTTCTTTAATTGCAATCATGCCTCTTGTTACTTCCAACGCTTCCATTGCGTATTCAAGCCCTCGAACGATTTCTTCCGAAGATACTTGAATCCTCTTCATATTGTGTGAAAGAATTGGTTCACATTCGGCAGCATTTATAATGACGACACCGTCTTTCGTAAGCTTTGTGTTTAACTTTACAGAAGTTGGAAAACCGGCTCCTCCAAGACCAACAATTCCAGCTTCCTTCACAAGTTCACTTACGGTTTCTCCCGTAAGAGGTTCATACGTTTTATAGTCAGTACCTTCCTCAGCAATCTCAATTGCCTGTTCATTTACCTGTGTAACGGTTCCGCTCACGCTTGTATGAATATTGGCTCCTAATTGATTATCCAAGGGTTTTGCAATCAACATCCCCCTCTTAACTTTGTCTCCTTCCTTTACAACTGGAGTACAAGGAACACCAATATGTTGTTTTAGTAAAAAACGAAATGTATTACCCATTTGCTCATCCCTCCTTTGTTGGTTTCTTTTCTTAACAAAACAAGGCGGCATCTACATAAATGTAAATGTCGCCTTTGACTTTTCATAAGCTTTTTTGAATTTCGTTGTGTTTTTCTATAGTCCTCATTATAATGATTACAAATCATTCGTAAAGCGACAATAATTGATACTAGACATGACAACTTGTAATACCTAATCGATTTCCCAAAGAAAAGGAGCATTGTTATGGACCTAAATAAGTTAAAAACATTTCTCGTAGTAGCAGAATACGAAAGTATCTCAAAAGCAGCCATACAGCTTGGGTATACGCAAAGCGGCATCAGCCATACGCTAAAACGCCTTGAAGAAGAGATTAACCTCCCTTTATTTCACCGTAACCGTAACGGTGTCACTCTGACCAATGTAGGCGAAGAACTTTTACCAATCGTGCGCAACCTTATCTCTGTCAATGAACAGCTTGACCAGACCATCTACTCCTTGCAAGGCATACATAAAGGCGATCTGACCATTGGCACCTTTGCGAGTATCTCTATTCTCTGGCTTCCAAAAGTCATTCATCAGTTCCAACTAGATTATCCGGATATCAAGATTCATCTAAAAGAAGGGGGCATTGAAGAGGTTCAGCACTGGATTCAGACAAACAACGTCGACCTTGGGTTTTGCAGTGCACAACCAGATGATGACTTTGACTGGATTCCTTTAAAACAGGACCCTCTTCTTGCCATTTTGCCGAAAGACTATCCAATCGAAGGCAAAGACTCCTTTGATATTAAAAACTTTAAAAAGCAACCATTTATCATGTCTGCCATGGGCATCGACTATGATATCCACCGCGTCTTACAAAATGGGAAAGTAACACCAGATGTGCGTTTCAGTTCCATGGACGACTATGCCATCATCTCCATGGTGGAAAACAAGCTTGGAATCAGCATTCTTCCTGAGCTTATTGTAAAAGGACATCCGTCGTCCAATATCCTTACCCTTCCGCTGAAACCATTTGCTTATCGCAGCCTTGGGATCGGAATTAAGTCAAAAAAAATGGCGTCACCCGCAACTAAAAAGTTTATCGAGTACGCCATTATATATATAAAAACTCAACAATGACCTAGCTTGCACGAAGGAATAAGGAAAGTACCTTCCTGCTATAGTCTGTAAGACTGTAGTTTCCTTCCTTCATGCACCAGTCGCAAAGCAAACCACGTTCTAAAAATTCATACGTCTCCGCCAAATCATCTGCCTTCTCCGTCTCCTTAAACTCACCGCTTGCAATTCCCTCTTCCATAATCTGCTTAATCAAACGGTAATACAGCCTATGCTCATCCATAAGATAACGGTCAGATTCTTTGGTCATTTCTGAAGAATAAAGCTTTGACAATAACGATATTGGAATCCTTGTCTCAATCATATGGAACAGTTCTCGGTTTAAATAAAGCAACTGCTCATAATGGCTAAGATGCGGATTCAATTCCAGCATAAGCTCAGCATACTTTTGATCAAATAATTCTGACAACGTCATAAGCAAGCGATCTTTCTCCGGAAAATATGTATAAAACTCTTGCTTTGTTATTCCTGCAAGTCCTACGATATCTTCCACTGTCGTTTCCTCATATCCCTTTTCATAGAATAGCTCCCACGCCGCAGACACGATTTTCTGACGGGTTGTCGGTTTCTTCTCCTCCTTCTTCTTACCAAACAAGAATCCATACTCTAACGGGTCCTGTTCATCTAGAATCCAAGTATTATATCCCGTGACATAAGCGCTTCCGGTTATTTCAGGAATTATGGCAAGATAGCCATTTAGAGGTACCTCCTTCTTAACCTTCCCCTTAAATAACGATCCAGTAATGCTTTCATACACGAATTCCTCATTCCTCTTTAATAAACCTTTCGTATACAACGTTGCAATCTTTGCTGAAGTTCCCGTTCCACAAGGAGACCGATCCGCCTGGCTTTCCCCAAATATAACTACATTTTTCTTATCTGCCAAAGGATTCGTTGGACTGCAATAAAACTCTACAAGGTCTACTGTCGTTATATCCAGATACGGATGACGGATTGTAAATTCCTTATTGATCTTTGAAAGCAGCTTCATTCCAAGATCGGTAATCATATCAATATTCTCAGTCGTTATGCTAAGTCCTAGCTTCTCAGCATCCACAAGTGCAAAAAAACTTCCACCAAAGCTGATATCAAAATGAATTTCTCCATATCCCGCAATTTCCACACTGGCATCCTCTTTGTATAAAAATGCTGGAACATTTAAAATACTGACCTCCACTGCTTTTCCATTCTCCACTTTGACTTTTGTTCGTATGATTCCGGATGGAGCATCTAATACGACTTCGGTATAAGGTTCTGTTACCTCAACAAGTCCAGTCTCCACGGCAACCGTTGCAGCTCCGATACTTCCATGGCCACACATATTTAAGTATCCGCCACTATCCATAAAGATAACGCCAAGGTCTGCCTCTTCATGTACCGGTTCTGTAAGCAACGCTCCAAACATATCCTTATGTCCTCTTGGTTCCAACATCAATGCCGTACGATAATGATCGTAGTGCTCTACCAAATATTTTTTTCGTTCCATCATCGTATTCCCCTCAAGTTTTGGAAACCCAGATACAATAATCCTCGTTGGCTCTCCCATCGTATGGGAATCCACAGTCTGAAACGTCTTTTCGTATGAAAGAATCTTAGGTTTTAATTCCATAGTAACTCTCCTTTCCCACTCCAATTAATGTAAAAACTCTTCTTACAAAAGAAAAAGCCGCTTTGCTACCATAAGCAAAACGACTTTGTTTTTCTTCTCATTTTTTGAATCAGAGTATATCACGTCCTCTAAAAAAATCAAAGATAAAAAGGATTTTCTTTATTTATAAAGTTATTTTTAATAAAATTTCTTTAAAAGAGAGGAAATTTTACTCCTTTTCCTCATTTCTTTTTCGAAGGAATACAGAAATCCCAAGACCTGCAACAGCCACCAACGTAATGGCGAATCCCGCAGTCAAATATGGAGTTTGATACGTTAAAAGCACCTTATGTGTTCCTTTCTCCAGATAAATTCCCATATATCCGATATTAGAAGCAGTAAGTTCTTGTTTCTTTCCATCCACAAATACTGTCCAGCCTTTGCTATAAGGGATGCTAAATTGCATCCAGCCATCATGTGCAAGATCTGCAATGCCACTAATACCATTTCCTGTGATGGCTACGTCCTGAAGGCCTCCATCTTTTAGGGCGAGTACTTGTGCGGTATAGTCCTTAAGCGAATAGCTATACATCTTAAGCGATTCAAACGAAAAAGTTCCTTCCTCTGGAAATGTAATTGTCAGGCTGTTTTTAGAATCCTCATCACTTCCAAGGTTCACTCCGAAGTATTCTTTGTCCTCATAAAACGGACTGTTCTTACTATATAATGAAAACGAAGTAGAGACGCTGTTCTTGCATGAAACGGTAATTTCATTCTTCTCTGCTCCCTCTATGACACTAAGATTCTTAAGCATAAGGTAGGTCTCACTATCTTCTCTTCCGTTATACGTAATCTGCATTGTTGCATTTTTCTTATTTACCTTGATTACGGTCTGATCATTTGACTGTTTCTCAATGATAACTCCATCAAGTGTTCCAATCCTGCTATAAATCTCATTTGTATTAAACTTGATTTGATCGCTAGTAACTTCTTTTCCAGTATCACGAAGTGTATCTGGCACCTGATCATCTGCTATAACTGCACAGCTCATCATGACTTCCTGCTTCTCAAGTGGCGACAGCTTGTCAAATTCGGACTTTCTCATAAAGTTTTCATAGGAGTAAGCGATTCCAAGGGCATATTTATTCTCATACACATAGTCTAAAGTTCCATCTGCACGCTCTTTGCTTGAGGACATCTCATATCCAAACGGTACAAGGCCTCTGCCTTTACTGTCTGTTACATAATACTTCGTAGAAGAAAGGGCATTTAAAACCGTTCTTCCCTGCTGCCCATCACATTGATTCGTTTGCCCCAAGGAAGCTAATCCTACTTCCTCGTAGTAGTTACTGATCCCTTTCGAAACACTCGCTAAATCAAAACTATTTCCTTTGTAATGTAAAACTTGCGCCTGATTTCCTTTGCTCTCTGACTGCTCCACTCGATAAAATGTAGAATCCTTAATCATGTCCATTGCCTGGACTGGTGATTCTTTCTGAGTTTTTCTTGCCTGTCCTGCATCTAAAAACTGGCTTACATAGTTTTCATACTTTGGCGTATAGATTCCCATCATCTGAACTAAGATTGCCATCAAGGTAAGTACTGTTACTACCAAATAACGACGCTTTCTAGAAAGTGAATTCTTCCTTGCCATAGAGGCAATAATTGATGTAGTAATAACAAGAAATCCTGCTAAGACTAATACACTCCACTCTCTCCCTTTTGTAAGGAAGATTCCAATGATCACTACCACCCCAACAATACTAAGTAGCCAATTTTCTTCCTGTTTCGTAAGGAAAATTACTTTTGGAAGCACCACTACCGTAATAATTGCGCTTACAAACGCCAATCCATAACTGATATAACTAATGCTAGTACTAAAGCCAGCCTGATATTTGCCGACTAATAAAATCACTCCGACAGCTAATGTAAGTACGACTCCAAGTCGCATCACCATATACTGTCGTTGTTCTTCCTTTTCTCTTCTTATAAATAAGAACAAGATAGAAACGATACAAATAGCTGGCAGTGAAAGAGCCATCCAATGCCCCTCGCTACTTCTGCTTGCCATATAACTAGTCACATACGTATAAAGTACAGGAAGCAATACGACTGCTGACATTGCTAAGCCCCAAAAATAGGCTCCCACAACCTTTACCATTGTCATTCCTTTTTCCTTAGCAGTTCCCAGTTCTCTCCCAACAACACGAACCACTAAGTAAATGGCCACAAGTACCGTATTAACCAATGCATATTCATAACTTGTAATAAAAGAAAGACATACCATGACTGTAAAACAACCACACTTCTTCTTTTTCAAAATCCTCTCTAAGGCTACGAGAAGTAACGGCAGATAAATCATTGCACTTAAAATAACGCCTGATTGGATTCCTATCAATAAGGTAAATCCTGAAAATGTATAAACAAGCGCTCCAATTACCACTGCACCTGTCTCTTTCTTTAAAACCTTACCTGCAAAATAAGAAAATGCAGCACCTGCAAGATAAAGCCTAATTAGAATTAATGCTGTATAGAATCCTTCCATATGATTCTGGCTTACGACTAACGTTACAACATTTAACGGATCAAATAATCCATAATAATATAATGTCGAAAAAACGTCTTGCCCCTGTCCAAGTCTAAAGTCAAACATGCCTGGCTTTACAGTTCCTATACTTAAGATATCCTTTACAACATTCTTAAAATACTCTCCTATATAATACAATGCCGGAAACTGCTTTTCGGCACCCTCATACTCCAACAAAAAGCCCTTTCCATTTCCTTTAAAAATAAGATATAAGACTGCATATAATAAAATAAAAGCAATTGTATATTGTTTATAGTATCTCGAAAAATTATTTTTCCTTTGATTACTTATCGTTCTCACAATCAACCTCCTTTTTTCAAAATCATACTATTATACCATTTTTTTGTAAATTTGCATAGGCTGCGACAGCATGCGAAGACAAATGGGTATATTTTACATTTTGATCAGATATGCTATACTTAATATATTGAAAATACTTGGAAAGGATTAAAAAATGATGACGATACGGAAAATAAAACAAGACGAAATTGCAGAAGCAAGCAAGCTTGTACTTTCAGTCTTTATGGAATATGAAGCACCTGAATATAGCGAAGAAGGAATTAGACACTTCCAAGAGTTTGTTCAAAATGCTGCCTCTACAAATGAGCTAGACATTTACGCAGCCTTTCATAAACAGGAGATTGTCGGTGTCATCGCTACAAGAAACAATGGCAAACACATCTCCCTATTCTTTGTAAATAGTGCTTTTCATAACAAAGGAATCGGCAGAAAATTATTTGATATCATAAAAAAGAACTGCCCAGGAGAAGCCATTACTGTGAATTCATCCCCTTATGCAGTTCCTATCTACAAACGACTTGGCTTTGTGGAAACGGACACCGAACAAATTGCTGACGGCATCCGATTTACTCCTATGATTTTTCAAAAATAATCCTTACGCTATTACCATGACCGACTTTTTTTAAGCGTTTTATTATGTAACTAGATAAAAAATACAATGTATTTTTTATATTCTTAACTATTTCTTTAGGGCAAAGTGTTAAAGACACTTTGCCCTATCCTATTTATTAATCAAATTTATTTTCCACCCCGGAATGGATGACTTCTTTCGACTCTGCATTAATTTCAAATTCATACTCAAGTTGTTCATGTGTAAATTCTACTTCATACACATACATCGCATTGTTTACTCCCCAATCATCTTCACGATCTAACTTCACTTTTAGCCCTCTTACTTCTTCCTTTTTAAGCCCTGCTGTGGAAAGCGCAATCTGAACGGCTTCGTCTTCTGTAATCAAGTTAACATTAACATTCTTTGCCTGTGTTTCATACATTCTTTTTTGTACTTCATATGCCTTCTGTTCTCGTTTTTGTTCCGCACCTTTCACAACAATTGCACCAGCCCCTATAATAACAACAAGACCGGTTGCTAAAGCTACCATTCTAACTACTGCTTTCTTTGTGATCTTCTTATTTAACTTTTCTCTTAGTTTCATTATAACTTTCCTTTCATTTTAATCATGCATTCATAAACTACTTGCTATTATTATTAACCAGTTTCATTAAAATAATATTAAAAGGCGAGCTGTGCAAAATTATATGCACGCCCGCCTTTTCTATGTCTTAACAATTCAGATATTTTTCTTGAAACCAATATGTATTCTTTCTAGAATACAGGAACAACTGCTCCTTTATATTTATCATTGATAAATGTCTTTACGTCCTCAGAAGTAAGTACTTCTACTAACGCTTTTGTCTTTTCCGTATTTTCATTTCCTTCTTTTACTGCAATAATGTTTGCATATGTCTTAGCAGCTAGGGAATCGCTTGCTTCTACTGCTAATGCATCAGCTACTTTTAATCCAGCCTCGATTGCGTAATTACCATTGATGCAGGCAATATCTACATCAGGTAATGCTCTTGCAATTTGTGCTGCTTCTAACTCTTCGATCTTAAGGTTTAATTTATTTTCTACAATGTCCACGGCAGTTGCTGTAACGCCGGCACCATCTTTTAACTTGATTAAGCCTTGTGCTTCTAATAAAAGTAGTGCTCTAGCTTCATTTGTCGTATCATTTGGAATGGCAACTTTTGCGCCTTCTTTTAAGTCTGCGATGTTGCTCGTCTTTCCTGCATAGATACCAAATGGTTCAAAATGAATGCTTGCAGCTGATACAAGGTGAGTACCTTTTTCCGAGTTGAAGCTGTCTAGATATGGCTGATGTTGAAAGAAGTTAGCATCTAGCTCGCCATTTTCTAATGAAGTATTAGGAAGTACATAATCGTTAAATTCAACAACTTTTAATGTATATCCTTTCTCCTTTAATTTTGATTCCACTGATCTTAAGATTTCTGCATGGGGCGTCACGCTTGCACCTACTGTAATTGTCTTATCTGTTGAAGATGCTTCCTTACTATCATCCTTTGCTCCACAACCTGTTAAAATAGTTCCAATTAAACTTACACCTACTAATAATGCACTAATTTGTTTTCTCATACTTTCTTCCTCCTCTTAATTTAACCTTTTATCTATTTTATTTACTACTCTAATTCCAACTTCTTGGAATAATTGAACTAACACAACCAATAATGCTACCGTAATCAGCATGATGTCGCTTTGATATCTGTAATATCCATAGTTAATGGCGATTGCTCCAAGTCCTCCGCCCCCTACAAAACCTGCCATTGCAGAATAGCCAAGAATCGTTGCGATAACAATGGTTCCTCCTACAAGTAATGATGGCTTTGCTTCTGGCAATAAGACTTTACAAATGATTTGGAAGTTTGAAGACCCCATTGCCTTGGCTGCTTCAATTACCCCTCCATCGACTTCCTTTAAGGAAGACTCCACCATTCTGGCAATAAACGGTGCTGCAGCTATTACCAATGGAACAATAGTTGCACTAGAACCGATTGTCGTTCCTACAACTATTCTTGTAAATGGTAAGATTGCTACAAGCAAGATTAAAAATGGAATGGACCTGACGATATTGATGATGAAACCAACTACCGTATTGATGACTCGGTTTCTGCAAATCCCTTTCGAATCAGTCACATATACTAAGATACCAAGTGGAAGGCCAATGATATAAGCAAGTGCAGTCGCTACAAGCGTCATATATAAGGTTTCTCCCACTCCGTCAACTAATAAATCAATCATTTGCTTACTCATTATCTTCCCCCCTTTCTTCAAAGTAGATTTCTTTTTCCTTTAGGAAGCTTTTGATTTTCTCCACTTCTTCCTCTTTTTGTGGAAGCTCGATTAACATTTGCCCATATGCCTTTCCACCGATGTTTTCCGTATTGGCACCTAAGATATTAACCATCGTATTACAGTGTACCGTAAGCATTGAAATGATTGGTTCAAATGCCGATTGCCCATCGAATACGATTCGAATGACCTTGCGATTTTCTTCCTCTTCAAACTCACTTTTATCCGGAAGGATCAAGCGGCGAGCAGTTTCTGATTTCGGATTAAGGAATACTTCTTTTACCGTTCCCTCTTCCTCAATGATTCCGCCACTCATTACTGCAACCCTGTCACAAATCTGCTGCACTACTTTCATTTCATGGGTAATGACAACAATCGTAACTCCAAGCTCCCTGTTAATCTTTTTCAATAGTTCTAGAATGGATCTTGTCGTAATCGGATCTAGCGCGCTCGTTGCTTCATCACAAAGAAGTACTTCTGGGTTGGTAGCGAGTGCTCTTGCAATGGCTACACGCTGTTTCTGCCCACCAGATAACTGTGCCGGATATGCCTTTTCCTTATCGGATAATCCAACAAGTTCAAGCAACTCTTTTGCTTTCTTTCTTGCTTCCTTCTTTTTTACTCCTGCAATTTCTAGCGGATAACACACATTATCTCGTACATTCCTTTGTGCCAACAGGTTAAACTGTTGAAAGATCATCCCTATCTTCTGTCGATACATTCTAAGTTCCGCCTGACTGGCCTTTACTAGATTGACTTTATCAAAATATACATCCCCTGAGGTTGGTGCCTCTAATAAATTAATACATCGGACCAGGGTAGATTTGCCTGCTCCTGAAAAACCAATAATTCCAAAGATTTCTCCTTTTTCTATATGTAAACTTACATCGTTTACAGCTTTAACAGTTGCACCTTTCGATGTAAATGCTTTACTTACATGTTCAAATCGAATCATTCTAATCACCTTCCAACTTTCAACTTCTAGTTGTCATCTCTTATTGAGTCAAAGTATATCATCATACTAGGATAAAGTGTTAATACGTAAAACATAGTGCTAGTTATAGGAAAAAACTATAATAGAATCAATTTATACTGTATTTAATATAATGCCATTATAAAAAGCCATGTCCCAATAAAATTAATTATTAAGACATGGCTAATCTATTCTGTAACTCTTTATTCTATTCCTATTGATTCTTTGCGTTTAAACCGAAGCATATGGTCCAATTAAGCATGACCTCTTTCGGTTTTCTAATCTCCTCTGACGATTTTTTCGAAATGCTTATTGGTATTAATTCTAATACGGACGATATCCTATTATACTCTAATTTGAGCTTTAAAACTTCCTCCCAATAAACTAAGTGTCTCTAATTCTCGATTTTCTTCCTTGGCCCTTTTATATTCATTGATAATATACTGATCTGCCTCAAATGCTAATTCAGGTAGTTCTGAGTCAAGGTCAAACCAACCAGCTTCCACAATATCATCCCCTGCGGTTACATTTTGCGACTCCGGCTCCGCTAAAATCGTAACAACCATGGAATTTACCCCGTTCTCAAATTGATTGGAAACAACACTGATAATTCCCTTTGGTCGAATTACAACTCCTGTTTCCTCTTTCGTCTCGCGGCAAGCCGCCTCTATGTAGGTTTCGTTATATTCGATATATCCACATGGTAAACACCATTTATCCGCATAAATAGAAGCTTTCCCTCTTAACCCTAAAAGCACACGGTTGGAATCGTCTACAACTAAAGTTGAGATACATGGAAATGGATTTTGATAATAAATGAATCCACAATCCGGGCAACTCTTCCTCTTAATATCTCCCTCATACGTTTCCACACATAGATGCCCACACTTCTTACAGAATACTTTATCCTTCATTTCGTTCTCCTCTTCCTTTGCAATCCACAAAATACTTCATTGAATTCCTTGCATTTAAACACCGAATTTATATTGTCTGATATTGGGACAGTTTAACATAGTTTTACTAATAATTCAAACAATTCTTACCCATTCTTATTATCTAAAGCATTCGTAAAAAACTCTTTTTGGGAGTTGCAAGCTGGTTATAGATACAGCCTAGTATTTCACAACCAGAACGTTCTAATGTTTGCTTCATATCTCCTACTTGCTTGTATTTTGTCTTGCCCTGATCAAGCACAGGGATTACACCATCGCTTAACCTTCCCATCACTGCACCATCGATTCCCCCCTGGAACGGAGGCATGTTCAGAATGATATGGTCATAGTCATTTCTTAGTTGAGGAAGCAATTGCTTAAATTCTGCTCCAGCAACTAAATCAGAAGGATTATCTGGAAAACTTCCTGGCAAAATAACATCCAAACAGTCCATATTGGTTTGATATATGATTTCCTCTAATTCCGCTTTATGTTGTAAATATTCTGTTAAGCCACAATCAGCATGATAGAATTTTGTAAGTTTCCTATCACGTAAGTTTGCATCCATAAATAAAGTCTTTTTCCCTAGATTAGAGTAGGAAGCTGCCAAATTAAGAGCTATCTTCCAAGCCCCTTCTGCCTCAGTACACCCAGCAAAAGCAATCACTTTTATGTCTCTGTCCATAAATTCTATGCTAGACCTTATTCTATTGATTGCTTCCTTGCATTTTGGATCATATTGTTCAATCAGATTAAGTGTTAATACCTTCATAAGCATCTACAGAATCTATAACCGTTGTCCTTTGCCGGTTCTGATATTCTTCCTCCTCCCTAGCGATTTGCTCCATATAAGATTTTCTTTCCTTAATTAATTTCTTTTTATGGATTCGTACTACTTTCTTTTCCTTAACTTCCGGGATAGTTGCTAATACTTCGATTCCTATTTTAGATTCTAACTCTTTATCGCTAAGAATCTTTTGATTAAATAAATGAAGTAATCCAACGACTCCTGCCACAAACACACTTGCAATTAGTCCTGCAATTGCTGCCTTCTTCTTTACAGGAGACACGATCATATCTGCCGGCATCTTCGCTTCATCTACTGGAGTTACTGCTTCAACTCTCATTATTTCATTAATATACTCAGTTGATATCGTTCTTATTGTATTTGCAATTCTTACCGCCATATCTGGATTTTCATCCTGTACCGTTATTGTAAGAATTCGCGTATCTTTCTGCAATGTCACCACAGTTCGACTATATAATTCTTTATATGTACTCTCTAATTCTAACTCTGAAATTACCTTTTCTAAAACTTTTCTTGATTTAATCAGTCCTTGATAATCACTCGTTAGATAATCTCCTGTTTGCATATCCGACAGCGATAACTTCTCCTGGTCCTGATGAGATAAAACGTAAATGGTTGTATCCGCCTGATAGCTAGGGACCGTGCTCTTTGTCAATAAATAATAGCAGCCTCCTGCTACTCCCGCTCCTACTAAGAATACTAACCAAAATTTATGTACTACTGCTATAATTAACTCTACTAAGTCGATTTCAATCTCCTCATCCTGCATACTACCCTTCATATAGTCGCTCCTTTTGCTTTCGTAACAACAACTTTACATTTCTATAATTATACTTTTTTATGTTCGGGATAGCAATAAAAGATAAAAATAATTTGTCTTTTCATTCTTTGCGAAAAAAAGGAACTTGGCTCACCAAGCTCCTTTTATCAACTTTATAATTTTTCAAATTTTTCTGCTTCGCTTTGTAGATTCTTTGCAATTTGTTCACTATAGTTGGTCTGTTCACTGATTTGATGCATATTATCAACTAAATTTCCAGTACTGCTTGCAACATTTGCAATTCCTGATGCACTTTCCTGTACAGAAGCTGAAATTTCTTCAAATGCTGCTACCATATCAGAAATCATTTCTTTTAGGTTATCTGTCTTCGCATTAAATCCTTCCATTACTTCGTCTACATATACCGCATTCTTACTATACTCTTTACCGGATTTTACGAATTCTTCGTAATCATTAATTACAGCACTATTAATAAATTCTAATAAAGAATTTGCTCCTTCCGCCAATGTTCCTACAGCTTCTGTTACCTGCTGGCTGATTTCTTGGATATTATTTGCTGTTTCACGACTGCTGTCAGCTAATTGACGGATTTCGTCTGCTACAACTGCAAAACCTTTGCCTGCTTCTCCTGCTCTGGCCGCTTCAATCGATGCATTAAGTGCAAGAAGATTTGTCTGATTGGATATACTCAAAATCTCTTCTGTAAGTTCATTGATACGATCTACTTTCTTGCTATTTGAAAGTGCTACGTTTAGATTCTCATTGATTTCTCCAATCATACCAACAGAATATTCACGCTGTTTTTGCGCACGTTCTTCTAACGCTTGTGCTTGCTGTTTCATGTCTCCTGCATAGGATAAGATTCCTTGAGATACCTCTCCCATATTTACTACATCTTGATCAATAGATGCAGTATTGGTTGTCAATGTAGAGATTGTTGCCGCAACTTCTTCCATACTTGCAGCTAACTCTTCCATTGTTGCAGAGATTTCACTCGTATTATCATCTGCCACATGTGCACCTTGTGTAATATTTGTAACGACTTTCATAATATTCTCAGAATCTAATGCGATTTCCTTCATTATGGCTTGTAATCGTTCTAATAATAGGTTCATTCCTTTTACTAATTGACCAATTTCGTCATCTGCATAAACTATCATTCTCTCTGTTAAGTCGCCTTTATTATTTTCAATTCCTTGCACAATATGATTTAGCTTAATTGTTGACTTCTTTAATACTCTTAATATGTATTTATATACAATAATTGCAAGTGCCAGGATAAGCACTAAAAGAACTACGCCAATGAAGATTGTTTGATTAATGGATTTATAATAATCTTTATTTCCCTGTTCAATTGACTGATTTGCCCCCTCTATCTTCGTATCCATCATAGCTTGAATTTGTTGTTGAATGTTTTCGACTTGTGGTTTCAAGACAGTATTGATCATTGCAGTAGCTTGGTTATCATTATTGCTTTTACTTTCAGTAATAACGTTTCTATAATTATTAATAAAGGACTCTTTGTTAGTTTTTAGCTTTTCATATTCTTCTGTCTCTTGTCCCTCATCTAATAGATTTTCATAATTATGCATTGCGTCTTCCATGCTTTGTTCTAACGCACCCGTCTTTTTCTCAGCGTCCTCCATGGAAGCATCATCTGTGGCAAGTACATGTGTTACTGCAAGATAAGCAAGTTCTTGAAATGATTCCTGTATTTCTTGAAGATAAACAATACTTTGAAGGTATTTTCCATTAATTTCTTTACTTGATCTATATGACTTTTTGATTGAAAAAGTACACACAGTGTTACTCACCAAGGTTCCAACTAATACAATAGCTAGCATAAAGTATACTTTAAGCTTAATACTCTTTCTCATTCGTTCATTTCTCCTTTGTTCTAGTATTTAACATAATATATCGGTATTCTTCTCTTTTTTTATTACAATTTTCTTTGATTTTTTTCTTTTTTCGTACTAATTTCCTATACTCTACTTATCTTAATCTGTGTAATGGTCAAGCATTTTTGTAACACTACTGCCTAAATCAGTCCAATCGATACCGTACCTCATATGGTGTCTGATAGTTATTATACGAGTGAGGACGGATCTGGTTATCCCATACCCATGAATCGATATGTCACTAACCGATTTTCTTCGCAAAGAATACATTGTTAGCTATGCTGACAGTTTGCTTATTTTTCTTCTTTGATTCCACTACTTTTACTATAATGCTAGTAAAATACCGCCTACTAACATAATAGTAAGCCCTACAATCTCTAATACAGTAGATTTAGTATTTGCTTTATCTTTCTTATATTTTATTACTGATTTTATTAATATCAATAAGACCACAATATCAAGAAGTATCCATGCTATTGTATTTATACCAGACCTAATAATTGATACCGTTGCTAATATCACTAAAATACTTATACATAGATTCAATCCTTTTTTCACCATATTTATTCCTCTCTAAAAACAATTATCCTTTACAGCTACAAAGCATGTTGAACCAACTACCCATAAAATAGCACCAGTACATTTTGCAATTTTCCATAAACTTGGATCAGCAGCAACAGGAAATGCTGTATTTGCATCAAGTTCTACCATATTATTCAATTTGTGTCATTAATGTGTAAAATATTTTATATTATTCCACTTCATTGACAATTCTAGAACTTACCTTACCAAGTACTTCCCAAGGAATCTCGGTAAATTCTGCTGTCATAAAGTCTGTTGTTGTTACTGCCATACGGCACATGCATAGTCGTATGTTCTTTCGTTCTAAAACAAAAGTGCCACACCCCCAGTAAAATCAAGGGGTTATGGCACTTTTCATTCAAGCTACTAGCGGGAATCGAACCCGTGACCTCCACATTACCAATGTGACGCTCTACCGACTGAGCTATAGCAGCAAACACAATATTTAATTATCGGCTACTTACTTCTTGGATAATCGCATTCAGCTTTGATTTTACTCGTTGAAGTGCATTGTCGATGGACTTCGGTTGCTTGCCGAGAACGGCTGCGATTTCGTTGTAATTCATGCCTGTAATATAAAGACGAAAGACATCTTGCTCTAATGAACTAAGTCGCCTTACAACTTCATATTCTATCATATTTTTCCTTTCCCTGTCAATAAGCAGCTCCTCGGGATTGCTATGATCGGAAGACATAAGATCCATAATGGACAGTTCTTGTCCACTATTTGTCTCCTCCTCAGTGATCGGAGTATAGAATGAAATATATGTATTAAGTGGGATATTCTTCTTGCGATTGGACGTCTTGATGGCACTGTAGATTTGACGAGAAATGCATAGTTGTGCAAAGGAAGCGAAACTGCTGTTTTGCTCGGACTTATAATCACGAATTGCTTTATAGAGTCCGATCATGCCTTCCTGAATCAGGTCATCACGGTCTCCGCCAATGATAAATAACGCTTTCGCCTTTTGACGAACAAGGTATTTATAACGTTCTAATAAATAATCCATTGCCAGCTTATCATGATTACGGATGAGCGCTATAATTTCTTCATCCGTACAGGCTGTATATCTTTCATATGACATCGGACTCCCCCTCCATCAAAATATACTTATCCACAACTTACCATTTTTATCATTGCTTTATCCACATTTTTATGTATTACTCTCCCAAGTTACCCACCGTGTCCAAGCATATAGGACATTTGTCCTAACGCTTATGGGTATCTTAAGAGAGTAGTTTTTCATCTTATTTCATTCTTTGTCTTACGATTTCATAAGATAAGATTCCCATTGCAACAGATGCATTTAAGGAATCGATGTCACCCTTCATAGGGATCTTTGTAATGTAATCGCATTTTTCTTTGACAAGACGGCCTACGCCTTCACCTTCACTACCGATTACTAAACCGATAGAACCAGTTAAGTTACAGTTATACATAAGTTCGCCGTCCATGTCTGCACATGCGAACCACATACCACGTTCTTTTAACTCTTCGATCGTATTTGCAAGGTTTGTTACTTTCGCTACTGGAACGTAGTTGATCGCACCAGCACTAACTTTTGCAACTGTTGCAGTTAACCCAACTGCACGACGTTTTGGAATGATGATACCGTGAGCACCTGCTTGGTTTGCAGTACGGATCATTGCACCTAAGTTGTGTGGATCTTCAATATTATCAAGTAGGATGATGAAAGGATCTTCGCCTTTTTCTTCCGCTAACTTGAACATATCGTCGATTTCAGCATATTCATAAGCTGCTGCATATGCCATAACCCCTTGGTGCTTTCCTGTTTCGGACATTTGATCAAGACGTTCTTTTTTTACAAAAGTAATGATAGTGTCTGACTTCTTTGCCTCTCTTAAAATGGATTTTACCGGTCCATCCTGGCAACCATCTAAAACAAATAAACGGTCGATTGGTTTTTTCGCACGAAATGCTTCAAGTACCGCATTACGTCCTTCAATTGTAAATTCTTCGTATCTCATGTTCTGCTCCTATTATCATTACTATTTGTTACATTTTTAAATCTAGTTTTTGAAAACCATGCTTGATTAATTCAAGGATTCGATCAAAACGGTCCATCAAATAAAGATAACCAAGTAATGCTTCAAATCCTGTGGCGCATCGATATTCTGTAATCGTTGCATTTTTAGCAGAAGTGTAGGACTTGGCATTACGTCCTCGTTTGTAAACGCCAAGTTCCTCTTCTGTTAGAATCTCCTCGATTGCATGGTACATATTCATCTGTGCCTGCGCTTTTACGAAACTGCTTGAAATCTTGTGCAACTTGTTAACGGGCGCATTTCCGTGAGAAAGGACCATGGTTCTGATGACGATGTCATAGATTCCATCTCCAATATACGCAAGTGTAAGTGGTGAATACTGGCGTGGATCACATTGTTTCAAGTCCATATTCTCTAAAAGATATTTATGAAAATGATTTCCATCTAAACTCATGTTTGTATCCGTGTTATTTGTCATTGTTACGCTCTTTTCCATCTAACGCCTTCTCTGGAATCTTCAAGGATAATACCCTTTTCTAATAATTCATCACGAATCTCATCCGCTCTAGCAAAGTCTCTGTTCTTTCTAGCAGCTTGACGTTCTTCAATCAGACGTTCGATATCTTCATCTAATAGTTCTTCTACGTGTTTTACTTCTACACCAAGTATATCACATAATACTACAATTTTCTCTAATAAAATTTGGATAAACTCTTTTGCGCTATCCTTGCTAGCTGTTGTGTTTGCAAGCTTAACGATTTCAAAGATTGCACTGATTGCATCTGCTGTGTTGAAGTCATCTTCCATTGCATTGTTGAATTTATCATTTAAGCTTTCTACTTCTGCAATTGCTTTCTTTTCTTCTTCATTTAATTCACGTTCTTCAGCAATCGCTTCTAATTGTTCTAAATGATATGCTGCATTCTTAATACGTTCTAAACTGCTCTTTGCAGATTCCATTAAATCTCTGGAGAAGTTAAGTGGACTTCTGTAATGAGAGCTTAACATGAAGAAACGAAGTACTTGAAGATCAAATTGTTCACTGATTTCACGAACTGTAAAGAAATTTCCTGCAGATTTACTCATCTTCTTGTTATCGATATTTAAGAATGCATTGTGCATCCAGTATCTTGAGAACTCTTTTCCGTTTGCTGCTTCGGATTGAGCGATTTCATTTTCATGATGAGGGAATACAAGATCTTCTCCACCTGCATGGATATCGATTTGGTCGCCAAGGTATTTCTTGCTCATTTCAGAACATTCGATATGCCAGCCTGGTCTACCGTCGCTCCATGGTGATGGCCAAGATGGTTCGCCTTCTTTTTTCGGTTTCCATAATACGAAGTCCATTGGATCTTCTTTTTCGTCTGCAACAGCGATACGGATACCTGCTTCTAAATCATCAAGGTTTTTCTTAGATAATTTACCGTAACCTTCGAATTTACGAGTGCTAAAGTATACAGTACCATTCTTTTCGTAAGCATATCCTTTTTCGATTAAAGTTTCAATCATCTTGATCATGCCGTCGATTTCTTCTGTTGCTTTAGGATTGCAAGTTGCTGGCTTAACGTTCATTGCTGCCATATCCTTTTTGCATTCTTCGATATAACGTTCGGAGATTTCTTCTGTAGAAACGCCCTCTTCGTTTGCTTTCTTAATGATTTTATCATCAACGTCTGTAAAGTTGGATACGTAGTTTACTTCATAACCTTTATATTCAAAATAACGGCGTACCGTATCGAATACGATCATTGGTCTTGCATTACCAATGTGGATATAGTTGTAAACCGTTGGTCCACACACATACATACGTACTTTCCCTGGTTCAATTGGTACGAATTCTTCCTTACTCTTTGTTAAAGTATTATAAATCTTCATTTTCTTTCCTCCTAGTATACTTACTATTTTTCACAAAAAATTAGGTCTCTATACGATATAGTGCTTACTTGTTCTCTAGTTCAGATACTCTTTTTAAAACTTCATCTAATGTGGCTTTCAAATACTTATTTTCTTCCTGAAGTTTCATTATATCATTACGGACAGGATCTGGTAAATGTACTTGATCAAGATCTTCACTTGGAATTCTCTTATTATCTCGCTTTACAACGCGTCCTGGTACGCCGACTACTGTTGAGTTCGGTGGGACTTCAGATAATACCACGCTTCCTGCACCAATCTTAGAATTTGATCCAACGGTGAAGGAACCTAATACCTTCGCTCCAGCACTGATCATTACATTGTCTCCAACCGTTGGGTGTCGTTTTCCTTGTTCTTTTCCTGTACCACCAAGGGTAACCCCTTGATACAGTGTGATGTTATCACCTAAAATAGCTGTTTCTCCAATAATTACTCCATGACCATGGTCAATAAATAACCCTTTTCCGATAGTTGCTCCTGGATGAATCTCAATTCCGGTCTTTCTAGCTGCTCTCTGTGAAATCCATCTTGCCAAGAAATAATGTTTTTTAAGATACAACTTATGAGCAATACGGTACCTCATAATTGCTTTAAAGCTAGGATATAAAAAAACTTCCTTTGCAGTTTTGATTGCTGGATCTCGCTCCTTGATTAATGCAATTTCCTCTTTCACAAACTTAATATATCCCATAATAAGCCTCGCTTTCTATTCTAACGACTCTTAAACACCCTGATTAAGATAGCAGCTCTATTTATTAGCGGATCGTTTTTTAATGTGTAGAAGATTTTTCACAGAAATAATTCCTATGCATTAAAAATAGCCCCATCTCTATATTACATAGAGACGAGGCTATCGCGGTTCCACTCTAATTTATATTATGATTCCAGCACTCACACTGGAATATTCATTATAATACAATCTTATTACAATAACGGCTGCTACCGTACTAGCCTAACACAAATCATGCTCAGCCAGTCAGCTCCTAGATGCACTTCATTTATTAATCCATTAGGAATGCTTTCAGCCGGTGACACTCCCTCTCTTTAACTTCCTTAATAAATTACTCTTCTATTCATCGCTTTTATACTATTCTTCAAATACTATTTTATTCTATGCATGAATCAGTTATTTGTCAATAGAAGTATTTGTACTTTTTTCCTCTTCCTCCCCTAAAATCATCCTCTTATTCATATTTCTCTTGCGTAAAAAGTATACGCTATAGACCAGTAATAACAGGATTGCCAATGCTAAAATGATGCTGATAATTGCCGGATTGTCTAATTTCGCATCCTTCCCATTGGTATTTTCAGGATTATTCTGGGCCACGCTTGCTGCCGACTGTAATGGCGCTATCGTTGTTTCCTGGGTTGGAACTGGTGTTGCAATCGGAGTTGCCACAGGTGTTACGGCTGGTGTTGCGGCTACTTCGCTTTCCTTATAATTGATGTCTTTTACTATCGTTCCCTTACGAACCAAGGTGTATGATAACGTTTCCCCGCTTGCATAATGAAAGACTAAAAATGTATTGCCCTCCTTAAGGCTTGATAAGAACGCTTTCTTTAAGTGGATGACACCTGCCCCGTAGTCTGGTTCAAAAGAACTGCCATACTCCTGATAGGTCGTGTAGTTTAATGGGCCTGCAGGCTTATGGGACGTATCAAATGCTTCCATTGCAATTAACTGGTCCCCATTAAAGGTTGCCGGAATATCCATGCTCTCGATGGTTCCACTGCTTGTCTTTACTTGTTTCACATTATATCCATAAACATATACTTCAAAAGGCACTCCTTTTAAGAATTCAAACGTCAACGTCTCATAAACGCCATTTCTGGTTTTATTCTTCTCCTCTAAGCTCTTTAAGTAAGATGCCTTTATAGTAACGGTTTTGTTTTTCACTACATAATCCACTTGTGGTTTCAATGTGCCCGTTTGTGATTTGATTGCCTTTAAGGTTGTCCCCTGAAGCGCCATCGTAAGAGCAACATCCTGGATCTGCTTTCCCTTTTTTAGATAAATTGAGTCTGTGTTGACATAAGCGGACCGAACCGTCGTTGGATTCTTTCTAAGTTTTGCAAATGTTTCATCTGACCAAAATCCCACTTCCCGCTCGAATAAGGTTCCAGTATCCCATAAGCAAAGTGGAATTCCTGCCGTCTTGGTCTGGTAAAAGAACTCTTCAAAATATTTTAATGTCTCACCATGGTTGATGGCCTGACTGTATCCCTGCATTCCATATAATCCATACTCTGTACATACAAACGGAATGCTAGCCTTTTTAAATGAATTCGTTAACAGGGATACAAATTTGGTAATATCCTTTTTTACTTGTGCATTATATGTCGTCTGCCCGCCTGCATTTACACTAAATGCCCACAAGCCGTAATAATGCACGCTTACTGCTACGTTTTTATCCTTTAACGCCTTATAAGCCTTCTTAATGCTTGCAACCGTCTCTTCTGTCACTGCCCCATTGAGTGTAGAGATAAACACAGTCCTTGTCGCATTGTTCCCACCTGTTGCACGTACCGTCTTAACAAATATGCTATTCATCTTATTCAGAATATCCAGCTGTTCTGCCTGATTCATATTATTGTAATAAGGCGCATTGGCCCCCTCAAAGCTTAATAACGCCGAACAATCTTTAAAATGTAATGCAATCTGCTGCCATAATTTCGCATACAGCGACTGAGTTGCCGTCGGACTCTTCATATTGTTTAGCCACTGCCAAGAATCCCCGTACATCGTTAAGATGACTTTGACCTTTGCATTTAATGCAGCATCGACCATGACTTGTATTTGATCATAGAATTCTTTCTCCACTACTCCGGTCTTAGTATCGAATTGCTTATAAAATGTTACCGGTATTCGTATTGTATCAAATCCCTCTTTCTTTATGTTTGCGATGATTTTCGCTGCTGTTTCCGGGTCCGTGATTTTCGTTTCCTCTACCCCTGTTTCATATGTATTCCCAAGATTGATTCCGTCCTTTATTCCATGAACATAGCTCTCTGCCTTGGCACTTACCTTTTGCCCTGATATTCCGATAAAAAAAATAGCTACCATACAGCATGTAATAAAGAAGAACACTTGATTTCGTTTCTTAGTCATCACTCGTCCCCCAATTCTCGGTCTTTTTCTAACTCTTTAACCTAGTTTACATGGTATGATAGCATATTTTACATATTTTTACAATCTTAATTCATTATACAATCTCATTTATATAGCATGGAAAACAACCTGTTAATGCTTCTAACATTTTCTTTGCCTGCTCTGTTTTATACTCCACTAGAAGGCTTGCAACCGCTTTGCTTTCAAAGAAGAATTCCGTAAATGTTGCGATATCCATTTTAAGATCATAAGGCTCTTTTGTTACTGTTACCACTGTACCGGATTTTGAACTTCTTAGCTCATAAGTAGCCTCATTTTCTGCAATAATCGGATCTGTCACAGCAATACGGATTGTGATATCTTCATTCTTTGCCTTTAATAGCTTAAGTGCAGCTTTTACATCAAGGATTCTTGCCATAATAATTGGCTGGTCACATCTATTTGCTTGTTCTAGAAATGGCATAATTTTTTCTGTTTCTAAAAAATGTGTCTCTAAAAATGCAACTTCTAATTCTTTATGTGGCTTTACCTCTTGCACATGCAAGAACAATGCATTTACAACAGCCTCCGTCTTCTCTGGATTCGTTACGGTCTCCACCACTTCCATATGGCCATTCTCAAGCATATAGAAGCAAACTGCCTGCAATCTTCCTGCTTCATAGATACTAACCAGTTCTCCGCCTGCTGCCTGCATCTCAAGACTGGTTCTCTCATAATATGCCTTGTTTCGTACTGTATATAGCGAAAATGCTTCGTCTAGTTTCTTCATAACAAAAGATACTGCTTCTTCCTTCTCTTGCTCTGTCAGCTGTCCATAAGGCTTTACCACAAGCTCTGTCTTTTGCAGACGTCCTGGCACTAAGTTTCCTACAATCCTCTTCTGACTATAAATATAGCGAAAATCATACGGAAGATAGATTTCTTTTGCTGCAGGCATGAGATACGTAAATAACTCTCCCTCTTTGTGTTTTTTACGAAGGGAATGAGTAAGTACCTGTCTCATGCAGCCTTGTCCACGCTTTTCTTCCTCGGTTGCCACTCCTACGATATAGTGGTACGTCTTTTCTTGTCCATGTAACGACATGCGAAATGGATTCAAATGCAACATGGACACTACCTCGTCCTCTTTAAGGACATAGATCTCATTGTCTTTTAATTTATGTTCAAAGTAGTAGTCCATATACGCTTTGGAATCACCGAAGCACTTTTTCCAAAGCGTATAACAGCCTTTAACTTCTTCTACATCCGTTTGGTTATTTAATTGCTTAAGCAACATATCTTTTCCTGCTTTATTACTTGTTCTTTGCACAACCACTGCACCCACTGCATCCACTCTTTTCTGACATAATATCGTCGTAAGCATAGTTCATCACAGTCGTAAGCATACAGATTGCCTGTGAGCTAATTCCTGCTCCTGAACCTGTAAAGCCTAGTCCTTCTTCTGTCGTTGCCTTTACATTGATTCTATTCTTTTCTATCCCTAGTGCTTCTGCTATATTTTCAACCATTTGAGGAATATGTGGTGCCATCTTTGGTTTTTGTGCAATAATCGTAGCATCTATATTCTCAATGATATATAAATTATCATCTAACAATTGTTTTACATGTTTTAATAGCTCAATGCTGCTGATTCCTTTATATCGTTCATCCGTATCTGGAAAATGTCTTCCGATATCTCCAAGTGCTGCAGCTCCTAGTAATGCATCCATAATGGCATGTAAAAGTACATCCGCATCCGAATGACCGAGTAATCCTAACTCATATGGAATCTTAACTCCGCCTAAAATCAAATCTCGATTTTCTACTAATTTATGAACATCATAGCCCATTCCAACTCTCATTACTTCTACCTCACTTTTCCTTTTGTAATCCTATGTCCTATTATTTCTTATTCTTCCCGTATTATCAAGTTTTTTCTCTTAGATAAGAAATTTTATATCTTTTCATTCATAGAGTACTTCTTCCAGAGAAAGTTTCCTATGAATCGAAAAAAGCCATTGCAGTAACTGCAATGACTTTACACAGAGTAGCGGAAAAGGGATTTGAACCCATGACACCACGGGTATGAACCGTGTGCTCTAGCCAACTGAGCTATTCCGCCATATTATATTGAATTCTTCAAATTGTTTTGAAGAATGGGACCAACAGGGCTCGAACCTGTGACCCCCTGCTTGTAAGGCAGGTGCTCTCCCAGCTGAGCTATGATCCCAAGGTGTTTCTCGCAACTCGCGAGTACATTAGTTATTATACATGAGAAAAAAGCATATGTCAACACTTTTTTTCATCTTTTTTTAATTTTTCTAAAAATATCTACAATTAGTTACAATTAAATTGGATTTACTGCTATTTTACGCAGTTTCAACGAAATATATTCTAAGTCATAATCAGCTGAAACAATTTCTATATCCAATTTTTTCGAGAACAAAGTGTGTGTTCCACACACTTCAACTCCCCTGCCCCTCAATCTTGAGGG
>CAJMNR010000022.1 GCA_905214875.1 uncultured bacterium
GTTCTGAGTTAAGTCCAACTCGTTGTAAGATCTCAATGATTTTATCATGACGATCTTTTTTGCTACTAGCTAATTTATGAATATCAATCGCTTCGCCGACAATATCTTCTACTGTCATTCTAGGATCAAGACTTGCGTATGGATCCTGGAATACGATTTGCATCTTCTTACGGTATGGAAGCATGTCCACAGCGATTTTCTTTTCTTTATTAAAGATTGTTTTTCCATCATAAATGATTTCACCGGAAGTTGGTTCGTAAAGTCTTAAAAGGCTTCGTCCAGTTGTAGTCTTACCACAACCAGATTCCCCAACAAGACCAAGTGTCTCACCTTTATTGATAAAGAAGGAAACGTCATCTACTGCTTTGATATATTTTTTCTTAAATCCACTGCTATTAGCAGGAAAGTATTGTTTTAAATGTTTAATCTCAATTAGTTTTTCATTTTTTTCACTATTACTCATTGCTATTTCCTCCTTCTACCATTGCCTTCTGGTTCATCCAGCAATAAGAATAATGAGTGTCTGAAAGAGTTGTTTCAGGTGGTACCTCTTTTAAACAAACCTTCATACAAGCCTCACATCTTGGTGCAAATGCACATCCCTTTGGCGGATTTAACAAGTCAACAGGAACCCCTTCGATTGGAATAAGACGTTCATGTTTCTCAGCATCTAATCTTGGGATACTGCGAAGTAAGCCTTTTGTATATTCATGTTTTGTTTCATAGAAGATTTCATCTGTTGTACCATATTCAACGATTCTACCTGCATACATAACTGCAATCTTATCACACATTCTAGCAACGATACCAAGATCATGTGTAATCATGATGATACCCATGTTAAGCTTATCTTTTAATTCCATCATAAGTTCAAGGATTTGTGCTTGAATTGTAACGTCAAGTGCTGTTGTAGGTTCATCTGCGATTAATAACTTAGGTTCGCATGCAAGTGCTATGGCGATCATAACACGCTGTCTCATACCACCAGATAATTCATGTGGATATTGTTTTAAACGTTTTTCAGGCTCATTGATACCAACAAGCTCAAGTAATTCTTTTGCACGAGCTTTTACTTCATCTTTTGTCTTATCCGTATGAAGCTTGATTACTTCCATAATCTGATTTCCAATTGTATAAACTGGATTTAAGCTTGTCATAGGATCCTGGAAAATGATTGAGATTTCTTTACCACGAATCTTTCTCATATCCTTTTCCGTCATATTTTCAATTTCATGACCGTTAAAGTTAAGCGTTCCACCCATTAATTTACCAGGATGAGCAGTAAGTCCCATTAAGGAGTAAGCAGTTACAGATTTACCGGAACCACTTTCACCAACGATACCTAATACTTCTCCTTCCTTAATACGGATAGATACATCGTTTAATGCCTTTACTTCACCTGCTGGTGTAAAGAAAGAAAGGCGTTCATTTTTTATATCAACTAAATATTCACTCATTTTACTTACGCCCTTTCTTAGTTTTTCATTTTTGGATCAAAGGCATCTCTAAGGCCATCACCAAATAAGTTGAAACTTAAAATAATTAAACTGATTAAAATTGCTGGTATAAATAATAAGTATGGGTATGTATTCATACCGTTCATCGCTTCACTTGCAAGACTTCCTAAGGAAGGAAGAGGTACAGCAACACCAAGTCCTAAGAAACTTAAGAAACTTTCTGTAAAGATTGATGATGGAATCTGAAGCGTTGTTGTAACGATTAATGTACCGATACAGTTTGTTAATAAATGCTTTTTAATGATATGTCCTGTCTTTGCACCAAGTGCTCTTGCTGCTGTAACGTATTCAGATTCTTTTAACATAAGGATCTGACTTCTTACGATACGTGCCATACCAACCCAGTATAATAAAGCAAATACTGCGAAAATACTGATTAAGTTAACACCGACCGTTTCAAGCCATCCAAACCCTGGAACTGTAGTCAGTTTTTCGAGCGGACTCTTTAATACGATTGATAACAATACGATTAATAAAATATCTGGGATGGAATAGATGATATCAACCAGTCGCATCATAAACAGATCGACCCATCCCCCCATAAATGCTGCAAAAGAACCAAATGCTGCACCGATGATTAAGATGATAAGTGTAGCTCCAAGACCTACAATTAGGGAAATTCTACATCCCATCATGACACGGATTGCATAATCTCTACCTAACTTATCTGTTCCTAAAATATGAGGGAACACTTTTTCGCCGGCATCGATTTTTGCTTGTTCTTCTTTTGAATATTCCATAGGTGCTAAGTTGTTGGCACCTTTAATTTGTGTTTTATATGAATATGGATAGAAGGATGGAACAACAAATGCAAAAAGCATAACCAATACAATGATTACTAAGCTTACCATTGCAACTTTGTTCTTTCTTAATCTTCTAAAACCATCTTTCCAAAAGCCTACGCTTTCTCTCATTATTACGAGAGATTCTTTTTCTTCTTGACTCGCAGGAAGAAAATCTTCTGGTTTTAACTTACTCTGAAAACTTAACGGATTCTGTTGCATAGTTCTCTTCCTTTCCTTAGCTTAATTTGATTCTTGGATCGACAATCTTGTAAATGATATCAACGATAACGTTCATGATAATCAATAATGTTGCTAAGAAGATTGTTGTTCCCATAATAACAGTGTAATCACGACTTGTAATGGATCCGACAAACTCTCCACCAAGTCCAGGAATTGTGAAGATCTTTTCTACAACAAAACTACCTGTTAATGTAAATGTCATCATTGGTCCTACATATGTAACAACTGGTAAGATGGCATTACGTAATGCATGTTTGAATAAACTAATAAAATAAGATAATCCTTTTGCTTTTGCTGTTCTCATATAATCTTGTCCTAATACATCAAGCATGGAAGATCTCATAAGACGCATAATATATGCTGTTGGATAAAATGCCAATGACATAACTGGCATTACATAGCCTTTCCAATCAGTCAAACCATACGTTGGAAGTATCTGAAAGTTAACACCTAACCAATACATAAGTACCGTACAAACCACGAAACTTGGTACTGCGATACCAAATGTTGCAAAGATACTAATAAAATGATCTAAAAACTTACCTCTCTTTACAGCTGCAATACATCCTAATGGTATTCCTATTAATAAAGAAACAATTACTGCGATTCCACCGATCTTTGCAGATACAGGGAATTTTGTAAAAATAATATCCGAGACAGTTCTACCTCTTTGTTTCAAGCTATCTCCGAAATCACC
The DNA here is from genome assembly GCA_905214875.1 of uncultured bacterium. Classification (GTDB taxonomy): domain Bacteria; phylum Bacillota; class Clostridia; order Lachnospirales; family Lachnospiraceae; genus KM106-2. The sequence continues at coordinate 3,240 of CAJMNR010000022.1, forward strand.
ATGGAGAATATCACTCATATATGTAGTGTATTGTTGGATTAAAGGTTTATCCAACCCATATTTTTCTTCTAATGATTGTTGTGCTTGTGGTGATATTGCCTTCTCTGACATGAATGGTCCACCAGGAACTAAATTCATTAAAAAGAAGGTAATTGTTGCAACTGCCCAGATTGTAGCAATTGCTAATAGCACTCTTTTTATAATGTACTTAAACATCCTACGTACTCCTTTCAATTCTTATTCAAAAAAACTCTCTGTCCTTTTTGAATGTAATTTATTTACATTAGTAATAGAAAAGCGCTGCTAAGTAGCAACGCCATTGTCGAATTACTTTTATTATTGTAATGACAATTCATTATAGTGTCAACAAACTCTCATTTACATTTTGCGACTGCATTCGTCAAAAGTCGTCACGCTTTAACTTGTTAACGTGTTAATCGCTTGATTTTCTTCCTAGTTTTGACTATTTTGTCGAACGTTGTCGAAACTTTTTTTACTTAAATTCCGCCTTTCACAAGCAAATCTATTATTATAATTAACTTTTATTTCCTATATTATATAGAAGAAACACTTTATTTTAGAAAATTTTTATATGTAATTTTTCTCTTTTTCACGCCAATATCTTTCCCATAACAATACATTTTTTTACTTTTGACAACTCTAAAATATTATAAGTTTGTCGAATTATGTAACAAGAAAAAAAGTTTTTCCAATACAAGCTCTTCTTTTTTTGGTATGAATTAGTTCTTTTCTTAATTTATCTTAAGAATCTAGTCTAATTCACTCACTTTATTATCGTATCATTTTCGCTCGTTGCCCGCGCCGAACCTGGTCTTGGTAGCGACATCTTCCTTTCAGGTGAGTGCGCATCACATGTCCCGCTTTTTGGGACATTTTTAATTGTTAGGAAAGAGCTCGACAGAGAAATTTCCTAACAATTAAAAAAATAAACCCTGCTAGTCTAAAATAGACTAACAGGGTTTTTAAAATTATTCAGCAGAAATAATTTCTTTTTTGTTGTAAGATCCACAAGATTTACATACTCTGTGTGGCATCATTAATTCACCGCATTTGCTGCATTTTACTAAGTTTGGAGCAGTCATTTTCCAGTTTGCTCTACGGCTATCTCTTCTAGCTTTAGAAGATTTATTCTTTGGACAGATAGACATGGTCACACCTCCTTAAAATTGTTAAAGATATCGCGGATTACTGACATTCTAGGATCCAAAACAGTGTCATCACAGCCACAAGTTTCGTGATTCAAATTAGTACCACAAACCTTGCATAAGCCTTTACATTCTTCCTTACATAAAACATGTAATGGAAAATCAATGACAAGTTCGTCGTAAATCAAAAGATCTACGTCTAGACTATATCCACTAATATAATTCGCTTCATCTAATTCTCTGATCCTGTCTTCATCAGTATCGTTGAAATCTAAATTCTTTGATACGTGAATATCAAAAAATGTTTCCACGTCGTCAAGACATCTGTTACATGGAATATTAAGAGAAACTGTCGTTTCACCTTCCACCATAACTTTACGTTCTCCTTGATGAGTTATCGTCAAACGGACTGGGTTTTCCTCCTTAAAAGGATACGACACACCATCTAATACAAACGCTTCAAGTTCGAGTGGTGCTTCAATTTGTTCGACTTTGCCTTTTACAGACATAATCTTAGCTAAATCTATAAGCATTGTGTTCTCCAATTCTCCCTAATTTTCACACTCTTTTTATTATACTTATAAGGGATAGGTTTGTCAACTTATTTCGTATATAAAAACTTAAATTATAGAATAATTGAAAGTCCAAACGTATGGACTTTCAATTAGAAAAATTATACTAATGCAACAGTATCGCGGCAGATTGCTAATTCTTCGTTAGTTGGAACTAAGCAAACTTTAACTTTACTATCGTCTGTAGAGATCACTCTGTTTTCTCCACGAACATCATTTTTAGCATCATCAATTTCAACACCAAGGTATCCAAGGTAAGAACAGATTTTCTTACGAGTAACTTTATCATTTTCACCAAGACCTGCTGTGAAAGCGATTGCATCAACACCGTTCATAGCTGCAACGTAAGAACCGATGTATTTTGCTACTCTGTAGTTGTAAACTTCTAATGCAGATTTTGCTAATTCGTTTCCGTTAGCAGCTGCTTCTTCAAGATCTCTGAAGTCACTTGAAAGTCCGCCGGACATACCAAATACACCAGATTCTTTGTTTAATACGTTCATCATTTCAGCTAAAGATTTACCTTCTTTTTTAGCGATGAATTCGATGATTGCTGGATCCATATCACCACTTCTTGTACCCATGATAAGACCTTCAAGTGGAGTAAGACCCATAGAAGTATCTACGGATTCACCGTTTAATACAGCACTTACAGAAGCACCGTTACCTAAGTGGCAAACGATAACTTTAGAGTTCTTTTCATCAAGACCAGCAAGTTTGATAGTTTCTTTAGAAACGAAGCTATGGCTTGTTCCGTGGAAACCGTATCTTCTTACTTTGTATTTATCATAGTAAGCGTGTGGTAAACCATACATATAAGCTTTTTCAGGCATTGTTTGGTGGAAAGCAGTATCAAATACAGCTACCATTGGTACGTTTGGCATAAGTGCTTTACATGCGTTGATACCGATTAAGTTTGCTGGGTTGTGAAGAGGTGCAAGATCGTTACATTCTTCAATTGCTTTCATAACTTCATCGTTGATTACTACGGAATGAGTGAATTTTTCTCCACCGTGTACAACTCTGTGTCCAACAGCTCCGATTTCATCTAAAGATTTGATTACGCCATGGTTAGCGTCTGTTAAAGCTTCAAGAACCATTTTGATTGCTTCTTGGTGAGTTGGCATAGCTTCGTTAAGCTCTACTTTTTCTCCGTTTGCTTTTTGAGTTAATCTTCCATCGATTCCGATTCTTTCGCAAAGACCTACTGCTAATGCTTGCTCAGTTTCAGAATTGATTAATTGGTATTTTAATGAGGAACTACCACAGTTAATTACTAATACGTTCATTCTTGTTCTCCTTTATTATATCCTTATAACATACAAGCAGCTATAGTCTTATACAAGGCTATAGCGCTTGGGATTATCACTTTAATTATATCTGTAATTTCGGATTAATTCAACACGGAATTCCGATTGTTTACAATTTTATACTTTTTTCTATTTTTATATCTTAGTTAGCGCTTGCTTGAACAGCAGTGATTGCTACTACACCTACGATATCATCTGCAGAACATCCACGAGATAAATCGTTAACTGGTTTAGCGATACCTTGAGTTACAGGACCGTAAGCTTCTGCTTTTGCTAAACGTTGAACTAATTTGTATCCGATGTTACCAGCATCTAAGTCTGGGAATACTAATACGTTTGCTTGTCCAGCGATTTCGCTACCTGGAGCTTTAGAAGCACCAACGCTTGGTACGATAGCTGCATCTAATTGGAATTCACCATCTAATTTAACATCTGGGTAAGTTTCTTTTGCGATTCTAGTTGCTTCAACAACTTTATCAACGTCAGCGTGTTTAGCGCTTCCTTTTGTAGAGTGAGAAAGCATAGCTACTTTAGCTTCTTCTCCTACTAATAATTCAAATGATTTTGCACTTGTACCAGCGATAACAGCTAATTCTTCGCTAGTTGGGTTTTGGCATAAACCGGAATCAGCGAATACGAACGTTCCGTTAGCACCAAATTCACAGTTAGGTACTTCCATTAAGAAGAATGCAGAAACGATTTTTGTTCCTGGTGCAGTTTTAAGAATTTGTAATGATGGACGTAAAACGTCAGCTGTTGCATGGCAAGCACCTGCTACCATACCATCAGCATCTCCTGCTTTAACCATAGTAACACCGAAGAATAAGTAATCTTCTGTAAGAAGTTTTCTAGCTTGTTCTGGTGTCATTCCTTTTTTCTTTCTTAATTCTACAACGATATCGATGTAGCTGTCTAATTTATCATAATTTTCTGGATCAACGATTTTTGCTCCAGAAATGTCATATCCTTCAGCTAATTTATTGATTTCAGCTTCTTTACCAACAATGATAAGGTCAGCGATACCTTCTGCTAATACTTTTGAAGCTGCTTCAATTGTACGCATATCACCTGATTCTGGTAATACGATTGTTTTTTTGTTTTGTTTTGCTCTTGCTTTAATAGTGTCTATAAATCCCACGATTAAGACTCCTTTCGTATATTAATTTCCATAAATGTAATTATAATGCTTTTATAATTAGGAAACAAGGAATAATTTGGCGTATCTGGTACTAAATTAAGTACAATATGCACAATTCCTAATTTTACCCACATTAGTCCAAACATTAGCATTTCGTTGTTTGCATTGCTACTATCTAGGTTTAACAAATTAGATTTTGTTATACCTGTTTTTCAAAATATTATTTTTTCTTTGCTATTCTATCCGCAGTGCTTTTGTTGCACGCATAAAGGAGTATCTTATACTAGGGATTCCTGTAAAGATTATTGCTTGAATCATCCCTGCCATTATTGGCATTAAGATATTTTTAAATGTCAAATGAAGTTCATAATCATCAAAGATATGAGATTGTATGTAGCCTTCAGTTGCATAAGCAATCACCACACTAACCAACACCGCAAATACAACACTGCACAAAGAAATAATTGTATTTTCAAGTAAAAATTGAAATAAAATATCAAGCCAAGAGGCGCCAAATGCTTTCTTAATCCCAATTTCTGTTGCTCGTTCTTTCATTGAAAAAAACAATATGCTCATACAGGACACTCCAGAAATAATCAAAAGCGCTAAGGTTCCAATATTAATTCCCCGTTTCAGCGGTGCTAGCTCCTCCGTCAACTTTTGCATTTCCACTTTTTTATCAATGACATCACTAATGTTATAATCCTTTTGTACTGCTCCTACTTTTGGTTTTATCTGATTAAATAGCTTTTCTTGTTCCTCTCTCGTTTCTCCCTCCCATAAAAGACTTACATTTTTGACATCCATAGATTCCTCATTTAAATATTTATAGTAATCATAAGGACAAAACATAGATACAAATGCATATACACTTGGACTGTCGGTGCCAACATTTTTCTTTGTCTGAATTCTTTGCTTATTCGTATAATAACTATTCTTTATTACCCCAACAATCTTATATGCAACTGGCTCTGATTCCTCTACACCCTCTGCAACAGCACCACCATTATATAAATTAAAATAGATATATTTTCCTACTGATGCATTCTGACCAAATAACAGTTGTGATGTATATTCATCTATGACACAAACCTTTTCATTATTCTTTATTTCACTTGCAGTAAGCAATCTCCCACTAACAACTTCGGTGGATATCATGTTTTCTCCATACTCACTCTCATATATAACTGCACTTTTTCCCATGGACGACATCCCGTAAACATTCGCCTGTACGATAAACTCCTGCTCTGTACTCGTCGTTGATTCATAAATTACATATGATATATTTGAAGATCTTTCAATAATGGGTCTCTTTTGATTTAAGAAAAAAAACTTATTAATTATTTTTTGATTATATTCCTGCATGCTAATATATAAAGATTGTTCTGGCATTTCCCTGATTTCTTTACTTTTTCCGTAATAATAACTATCAAGCAAAAAATTGCCCAAAGAAAAAATAAAAATACCAACACTAATCCCTACAAACAGTAAAATACATCTTAATTTATTACCCACTGTTAATAAGACAATCTGTTTTAAATAGATTAGAACTTTACGCATCTACAATCCCTCCGTCTTTAATTATGTACTTCTGATCCATATTTTGAAACAAATCGGGATTATGAGTTACAACAACCACTGTCTTCCCTTCAGTTGTCAACTTCTTCAGTTCATTGTAAATAATTATAGAATTTTCAGGGTCTAAATTTCCAGTAGGCTCATCTGCTAATATAATAGTCGGATCCTTACTAATTGCTCTTACAATAGCCACTCTCTGTTTCTCTCCTCCAGAAAGATACTTTGCTTTCACATTAGAAATTTCTTTCAATCGAAATGCATCCATATATTTATCAACCTTATCCAAAAACTCCCGATTTGGCTTAATTGAGTTATACATAATTGGCATAACTATATTATCTTTTACAGAAAGGTTTTCCAAAAGATAGTAGGATTGAAATACAAACCCTATTTCCATAGCTCTAATCTTTTCCCGAATTCCTAGTGTCTTTTGATGAACTTTCGCTGTTTTAAAATAATAATTTCCTGTGTCAAAGGAATCAAGAAAGCCAAGAATATTTAGCAAAGTACTTTTTCCACATCCTGATTTTCCCATAATCGAAATAAATTCGCCTGAACAAATCTTTAAATTTATATCCGTTAACACTTTCTTTCTTCCATAGTTCTTACTAACATGCTCCAACCTTATCAGTTCCTTCATGCTTCTCCCCCTATAGATTCTTATCTATAAAATCTGCACTATTCTTTAGTGTTGCAATTTTATCTCCTTCACTTAAACCAGAAATAATTTCTGTATAGCTAAATTCATTTCCGTCCTCAACAACAGTATATGTTTTACCTATATCAACTTCGCTTTCAATCACTTCATTTGATTCTTCATTAGCAATTTGATAGCAATAATTGACACCACCAACACTTGTTACCATTTCTGATGGTACAAACAATATTTTTGGTGTCTTTCCTAAACTCAATTCAACATCAACCTCTCTACCCGGCATAACGTATCCTTCAAAACCAACCTTTATCTTTACTTTATCTTCTTCTAGTTTATAGCCTATTTGTTTTATACTACCATTTCGTTCTTCTCCATCCACTAAAACTTTCACCTTAGATTTATAGTTCAAAGAACAAAAGTAGTCATAAGGTATATCAATAATTGTATACAATCGTTCCTCATTGATCACATTTATCTCAATCTTGTCATCTTCGCTAATTATCTCAGCTATCATCCCATTATTGTTCACTGTTATATTGCGATTTCCAACTCTAAATAAGATCGTTCCCTTTTTTACAAACTGTCCCATATGTACATTACATTTAATCTTCTCGCCATTAACTGTACTACTTTTATAGTTATCCATATATTCATTCTCATCAGATACCACTGTTCCTTTTCCGCAATAGCTACTATCCAATGATCCAAAACAAACTTTTGAAACACTGTCTATCTTATTTATCTCTTCTTTATCGTCTGTATTTACCATGGTTGTATCCGTTTTCTTCTCATCACTAATAACACACCAGTAACATCCTGTCCCTAGCAGAACAATTGCCAGTACTATCAGTACTATTATGACTATCTTACGTCTTTTCACACTATCCTACCTCCCGTTCGTTTCTACCAATTGTTTCAAGACATTCTTACAAGATTCCTCATTATCCACTCCCTGTTTGACAATAGGAATGATATATTCTTTTTCTACTTGTTTTTTATTGATGTATTTGATAGTATAATCGAATATTGTAAAATTATATTGATTTTTTTCCTCTGCTACAATTGATAAATGAAATCTAACCTCATCCGATTTTTTTAAAGAGATTTCCTTTTTATTTTGACTATTTTTTTCATCATTAACCTCTATCCATTCATCTTGAATAGTATACGGGTCACTCATATACCAATCTATAATCTTTAACTTATCATTTGCAGAAACTTTATACGATAAAACAACTTTACTATCAGATCCAATTATATCAGCAGTCAGAAGTTCTTGAAAATCATCCTCATTCTTTACCTTTTTAAATCTTAATGGCTCGTTAAATATAAGCTTTTGCTCTTTTCCCTTGATTTTAATTGTAATGCTATCTACCTCAATAGCATCTATCATTTTGACATCTATTACTACTCCTAATAAACCAAGTCGATAGCTTCCGTTTGTAATCGCATTCCACTCATCTACACTATCATCAGAAACGTTTATACTGCACTGCTCAAGTCCTTTTCCTTCATATGTAATCAGTTCAACATTAAAATCCTCTCTATTACAAGAATATGCAAACGGTATGTCAAATCCTATTTGCTCTGTTTCATCTGGCAGCTTAGTATCACATTTCACATAGTCTGTCCCCCATATAAAAGGAGATTCTTCTTTCTTTTCTTCTTTCTCCTTATTACTACAAGACATAGTGGTCAAAACCATCATTATACATATACCCATTAATAGTATTTTTTTCATTTTCTCCCTCCATTATTATACTATTCTTTGATTACTCTATATTTATCTTGTGTATTTTTTACATCATTTGTAGTATTTCTACATGTGTATTTTACCATTTTTCTCCTTAATACTCAACTACATGTACAAAGCAAGTAATTTTGTGTCTTTTTCCTCCATTTCTTTAAACATTTCCAGTATAATTTTCACAATATCATATAGCTATTTATTATGAACATTTTTATATGTAAATTTTTCGGGCATAAAAAAAATTGCCCCTGTACTTTAAAAGTACAGGGGCAACCAAAATTATTTTCTTAAGCCTAAACGTTCGATAAGTTTACGGTATCCTTCAAGATCAGTTTTCTTAAGGTATGCAAGTAAACCTCTTCTTTGACCAACCATTTTAAGAAGACCTCTTCTTGAGTGGTGATCTTTTTTATTAACTTTTAAATGTTCTGTTAATTCAGAGATTCTTTCAGTTAATAAAGCGATTTGAACTTCTGGTGAACCAGTGTCGTTAGGTGTTCTACCGAATTCAGCAATAATTTGTTGTTTTTTTTCTTTGTTAATCATGATGATTCCTCCTAAATGTTATATACCATATACCAAGAAGTAGGTCGGAGTGTCCTAACTCTGAGTATTGGTTAGTATCATACTTTGCAATAATATCATATATTATTCAAAATGTAAATAAAATTCTGAATCTTTCTTTACTTATTGCCGATTATTTGGCTGATTATTGTTTGGATTAAACTGTCCGCCACCAAATTGTTGTGGTTGTTGAGGCTGTTGGCCATTAAACTGACCTTGTTGTGGGGCACCATACATTTGTCCACCATTCATTGGCTGTTGTCCAACGTTCATTGCTTGTGCACCATTCATTGGTTGACCACCATTATACATTGGTTGAACTGGTTTTGCTGGAACAAATCCATCTACTACTAAATGAGCCTTTCCAACGAAGATATCACTACCAATTGCTGAACAAATCATTAAGATTCCATATAAAATGTAAGCTGCTAATCTTACTAAGTATTCAAGCGTATTCATAAACTTAGTATAACCGCTGTCATCTCTATATGTTGCATATGTATCAACTAATCCTTTAAATGAGCCTACTAAGTCAAATACTAAACCGATTGCTGCAATAATTAATGCTAATCCTAATGCTTGTACTGCCGTCTTCTTAACGCGACTGTCAAACTGTAATGCAAATACTGCTACTGTTACAGCTAAAATTGGCCAAAATGTTCCTACCACTGAAGCGATTCCTATTAAATAAATAGCAACGCACAATGGCATGGCAGGTATCCCATAATTTTCTTTCTTCATATTTATGAAGCCTCCTTAACAATAGTTTATACTATATGTTACCATTTTTATCCAATACAGTCAAATTATTACATATCCTACATTTTTCCTATTATTTAACTATTTCTTCAATTTTTTCTATCATATTAGACTCAATATTATAAGCCAATCCATCTACTTCACATTGCTCATTGCTCTTGAATTGAACATTAGCCACTTGTTCATCGCCTGCAAATAGGGTAACTGCATACCCTTGATTAATAGAAGGTTGTTTTTTCACTTTGTTATATGTAGTATCTCCCAGATCTTTAATTAATTCATCAATGGTTTCCTGGTTATCAACCATTGTAATCTTTCCACTTTTACAGTCTGTAATCATAACTCTGGATGCTGCATCAGTGGACATTCTGCAAAAATCATCAAATTTGTATTCTGTCTTATTGTGGGAATTATCATATACTGCCCAACCCCCAATTACTACAAGTAATCCAATCATTAATGCTACGAGATTTTTCTTTTTCATCATAATCATCTCTCCCTTTCCTATTTAATTTTCTACTGCCACTTTATTATAATACTTTTTTTGCGTATTTTCGATATGTTTCGACGGATTTTTTTCAATACAATCTAATAAAGTAAAAACTGCAAGAATACCAAACTAGTATTCTTGCAGTTTTTCTGTCACATTTTTCATATCTTGATGCATTTGGGTTTTGAGTTCCTGAACGGATAGAAATTTCTGTTCTGGTCTCATAAACTGAAGAAGTTTTACTTCTAATACTTTTCCGTAAAGATCCCCTTCAAAATCTATGATATAAGTTTCAATTCCTAACTGATTTTTATCTCCTACTGTCGGCTTATAACCTACATTCGTTACACCAGTATACTCTTTCCCTTCTATTTCAACCGTCGAAGCGTAGACTCCATTAGGTGGAAGAAGTTTTCCTTCGGAAGGAAGAATGTTCACTGTCGGCATTCCAAGCTGTCTTCCTAGCTGTCTGCCATGAATGACTTCTCCAACTACGGAAAATGGACGGCCAAGCATATCTGTTACCACTTCCATATTTCCCTTCGCGATTTCGTCACGAATACGTGTCGCGCTTACAACGTCATTATCATACTCCACTTTTTCATAGGCATAGACTTCATACCCTAACTCTTTCGCGTATTTCCTAAGCATATCTACATTTCCACGTCTGTGTTTCCCAAAGCAAAAATCTTCTCCAACAATGATTGCTTTTGCATCACATTGCTTTACAAGCACTTCCTTGATGAATTCTTCTGGTTCCAACGACGCTGTCTTTGTGGTGAACGGATAGGCAATTAATACGTCCAATCCTTCTTCTCTTAATTTTAAAAGTTTTTCCTCATTTGTATAGATCAACTTTGTTTCTTTTTCACTGAACAAGTTATACGGATGAAGAGAAAAGGTAAACATGACAGACTGATACCCCTTCTTTTTCAACTCAATCACATGGTCGATCAGCATTTGATGGCCTATATGAAGCCCATCAAACTTGCCAAGTGTCACTACACTGTTCTTTAAGTGAAAGTCTGTCGTTTCCACAATATATTTCATCTATATTACTCCTTAATATAAAACATCTTTACTGGTTTGTACTCACCAGGCTGTTCCTCTATAAATACTCCAATAAAATTGTTCTCAGAGTCGTACACCCTTACGTTACGACTATCCATCCCGTTTTCATGAAATGATGGTGGAATTTTTCTTTCAACATGCTTCTCATAAAAGATGTTTCCATTATAAATCAATTTGCTAAACTCTTCTTTTATAATCAGCGCTTCGTAACTTGCAAACATATCATCTATCGAAACAATATGATCTGCTAATTTACCTTCATCACGAAGTTGTTCGATTTGAGATAACGTTACACTGTCTTCAATGTCAAAGCGGCTTACCTTTGTTCGTATTAAATGCTTCATGCATCCGCCGCATCCAAGTTTTTCTCCGATATCTGAACAGAGCGTGCGGATATAAGTTCCTTTCGAACAACTTACAGACATTGTAACTTCATGTGTTTCCATATTGATGTCTCTTATTTCAATGTTATGAATATGGATTCTTCTAGCTTTACGTTCGATTACAATTCCTTCTCTAGCAAGCTCATATAACTTCTTACCATTTACTTTCAGCGCACTGTACATCGGTGGCACTTGATCATACTCTCCAATAAAGGATAATACTGCTTCCACTATTTCTTCCTTTGTTGAAGTCACATCTTTTGTAGTTAGCACGGTTCCTGACGTATCTTCCGTATCAGTGGTTGTTCCAAGTAAAAGAACCGCTTCATATGTCTTATCTTTATCTGTAAGCATATCACAAAGCTTTGTTGCTTTTCCAAGGCAGACCGGAAGTACACCTGTTGCGTCCGGATCGAGCGTGCCAGTATGTCCTATTTTTTTCTGTTTTAGTATTCCACGAAGCTTTGCAACTACATCGTGAGAAGTAAACCCAGCTTCTTTGTATACATTAATAATTCCGTTAATCATTTATGATAACTCCTGCAGTTGTTGATAAATCAATCTAGTGATGTTGTTGATGACATCATAAGCAGTTCCTGTCATTGTACAGCCAGCAGCCTTTACATGGCCACCGCCTCCGAAATACACGGCAATCTTACTAACATCAACTTTATTATTGGATCGCATGCTCACTTTATATTGCTGATTACCTAATTCATGAAGAAGCATAGCAACTTCGACACCTTTTGTCACTCGAAGCTGGTCTATAATTCCATCAATATCTTTTGGCTTTGCACCGTAAAAATCCATGATTTTCTTTGAAAGCGTCGTAATAATGCATTTTCCATCAAGCACCATGATGCTTTCTGTTAAACAACGGCCTAATAATTGATTTTGCATATATGTTTTTTGATAAAAACTTTCATCAATAATTCTTGAGAATTCTATGTCAAAAGCCATGAGCTCACCAGCTACTGTCATAGTATTCTTTGATGTATTGGAATGTTTGAACACTCCGGTATCATGAATAATTCCGGTATAAAGTGCTGTAGCGATTTCTTTGTCCATATACTCTTTGTCAATCAAAGAATACATCGTTTCACAAGTGGAACTTGCGTCTGGTAATACGAAGTTATCCTCTGCAAACTTTGTATTACTAATATGGTGGTCGATATTGATCGTATGCGCAGCAGATTCAAAGTAAGAAATTGCAGGGCCTAGTCGTTCCTTATCGCCACAGTCTAACGAAATGAATACGTCATATTCACAAGTTTCTTCATACGTAGTGTGCACTTTGTCCACATCTTTAATATAGTGGAATACTTCGGGTACCATTTCCAAATAAACGTCGATTTTTTTCTCTGGATAACGTTTACTTAAATATAAAAACATAGCCATGCAAGACCCGACGCAATCTCCGTCAGGTCTCACATGCCCAGCTATTCCTATTGAAACGGCACTTGATATTTTATCTAAAATATTTGCCATATGCTTCAATTCCTTTATTCTTCTTCAGAAACCTCTTCCGAATTAGCAGTTTTGTTTACTTCATCTATCATTTTAGACATGTTGATGCCGTATTCGATAGACTGATCCATTACAAAATGTAATTCTGGAGTGTTACGAAGATTTACTGATTTTGCGAGTAAGCTTCTCATGTAAGGAGCTGCTTTACGTAATCCTTCATAAGTTGCTTCTCTCTCTGCTTCATTTCCAAGCACGCTGATGTAAACTTTTGCATGTTTTAAATCAGGTGCTACTTCTACATTAACAACACTTGTCATTGGGTGGATTCTTGGATCTTTAATCTCCTGACGGATGATTCTAGATAATTCTTTTTGAACCTCACCGTTAATTCTTGTGTTTTTAATACTATTCTTTCTCATATCGATTACCTCCAAAATGAAGTATTAGCGTGGAACCTCTACCATCATGTAGTGTTCTACTTGGTCAAATTCTTTAACGTCGTTAAACTTCTCAAATACTAAACCACATTCGTAACCGCTTGCAACTTCTTTAACATCATCTTTAAATCTCTTAAGTGATTGAAGATTTCCTTCAAAGATAAGATTTCCTTCACGAGTGATACGAACCATTGTATTACGTAAAATCTTACCATCAAGTACATATGCACCGGCAATTGTACCTACACCAGAAGCTTTAAATGTTTGACGAACTTCTGAATGAGCGATAACTTTTTCTTCATAAATTGGTTCAAGCATACCTTTCATGGCTGCTTCGATATCTTCGATTGCATTGTAGATAACTCTATATAGACGTAAATCTACTTTTTCTCTATCTGCGATTTCTTTTGCCGCATGGTCTGGACGAACATTGAAACCGATTACAATTGCATTAGAAGCACTTGCAAGCATGATATCGGATTCATTGATTGCACCAACACCACCGTGGATTACACGTACTGCAACTTCTTCATTGCTAAGTTTTAATAAACTTTGTTTCATTGCTTCTACAGAACCTTGAACGTCAGCTTTGATGATTAAGTTTAATTCTTTTACATTACCAGCTTGGATTTGTGAGAATAAACCATCAAGAGATAATTTAGCTTTTGTATCATCAAGTAATTTTTCTCTGCTTTGTTCAATATAAACTTCAGCAATGCTACGAGCTTCTTTTTCACTATCAGTACTCATGCATACTTCACCAGCTTCTGGTACATCGTTAAGACCAAGAATTTCAACTGGTGTAGATGGGCCTGCTTCTTTTACTCTTCTTCCCTTATCGTCCATAAGAGCACGAACTTTACCGTAGCTTGATCCGATAACGATTGGATCACCAACATGTAATGTACCTTTTTGTACTAATACAGTTGCAACAGAACCTTTACCTTTATCAAGTTTTGCTTCAATTACGATACCTCTTGCATTACGGTTTGGATTTGCTTTTAATTCAAGCACTTCTGAAGTTAAAAGAATCATTTCTAATAATTCGTTGATACCTTCTTTTGTGTGAGCCGATACTGGTACGAAAATTGTGCTGCCGCCCCAATCTTCTGGAATTAATTCATATTCTGTTAATTCTTGTTTTACACGTTCGACGTTTGCACTTTCTTTATCGATCTTGTTGATTGCAACAATGATTTCGATTCCAGCAGCTTTTGCATGGTTGATTGCTTCGATTGTCTGAGGCATTACACCATCATCAGCAGCTACTACTAAGATAGCGATATCTGTGGATTGAGCACCACGCATACGCATTGAAGTAAATGCTTCATGTCCTGGAGTATCAAGGAATGTGATTTTTTCTCCATTGTAGTTTACTACAGATGCACCGATGTGCTGAGTGATACCACCAGCTTCTCCGTTTGTTACATGAGAAGAACGAATTGCATCAAGTAAGGAAGTTTTACCATGATCTACGTGACCCATAACACATACTACAGGTGGACGTTTTACCATGTCTTTTTCGTCTTCTTCTTCCTCTTTTAATAACTCTTCGATTACGTCAACTTTAACTTCTTGTTCTACGATGATATCGTATTCTAATGCGATTTCTTCTGCTTCTTCGAAAGAAATTTCAGAGTTTAAGTTAACCATCTTACCAGCCATGAATAATTTCTTAACTAATGCTGCAGCTGGTTGTTTCATTTTATCTGCAAGATCTTTTATTGAAATTGTTTCTGGTACTGTAATTTGTTTTACTTCTTCTTCTACAACCTTAACAACTTCTGGCTTAATGAAAGCACCTTTTCTGTTTGGATCTTTTGCAGGTTGGTTATTGTTTTGATTGCGGTTATTGTTTCTGTTATTATTGCGGTTATTACCGAAACGGTTGTTATTATTTCTGTTACCGTTGTTGTTGCGGTTTCCGTTGTTATTACGGTTTTGTCCTTGTCCGCCTTGGCTGTTTCTGTTTTGACCGCCTTGGTTGTTTCTGTTTTGACCATTTTGGCCGCCTTGACCATTTCTGTTTTGGCCTTGGCCATTTCCGTTTGGTCTGTTTCCATTGTTTGGGCGGTTTTGATTATTGTTTGATCTATTTTCTCTGTTTTGATTATTGCCTTGTGGGCGATTGTTGTTTGTTTGTTTATTATCGTTCATATTCTGATTTCTACTTGTTCCTATCTGATTATGTCTTGTTTGCGTAGTTTCTTGTTTTTGCTCAGGTTTGGCCTTTGTAACCTTATTATTCGGTACACTAGTTGGTGCTTGCTTTAGAATAGTCTTTCCAAATTGTCTCTTTACAAGAGCAACTTGATCATCTTCGATACTGCTCATATGACTCTTAACTTCAATACCATTATTGTTCAAAAACTCAATGATATCCTTACTATGGACATCAATATTTTTAGCTAATTCATATATCTTCATCTTTGCCATACTTCCACCAATCCTTTCCTGGCACAAGGAATAACGAATCCTTGTCTTCGGTGTTTTAGGTTAACTGTTACTTATCCAATTGTTTTTTTATTGCATCTGCAAAGCCTTTGTCTAACACTGCCAGTGAAGCGCGAAATTGTTTCCCCATGGCATGACCTAAAGCTTCCTTATCCTCATAAAAATAAATTGGCACATTGTAATGTGTACACATATTTGTAAACATTTTTTTCGTATTATCAGATGCATCATCTGCTACGATTACTAATGAAGCCTTTTTTTCTTTGACAGATTTCTCTGTAAGGAACTCTCCACTTGCAATTTTCCCAGCTTTTGTGGCTAATCCTACATAAGATAGTACTTTATTCTGCATCAAGATTTTTCAACTCCTTTTCTAGTTCATCGTAGATTTCTTTTGGAATTGTTACTTTCAAAGAACGTTCTAATGCTTTACGTTGTACTGCTTTTTCGAAACATTCTAAAGAACAGCAAAGGTAAGCACCACGACCATTTTTCTTTCCAGTTGCATCGATTACGATTTCATCTTCTGGTGTCTTAATTACACGAATTAAGTCCTTTTTGCTTTTCATTTCCCCACAGCCAGTGCACTGACGCATAGGTATCTTTCTAATACTCATAACAACCTCTTTTCTATTCTACACAATAGAATGTAAAACGAACGAAACGATTATTCTTCGTCGTTATCCATGTTAAAATCTTTATATGCTTCGATATACGCATCTTCATAATCTGCTGCATCATTGCTCATACCAGATTGTGATTCAGATTTGATATCGATTTTGTATCCTGTTAATCTTGCAGCAAGACGAGCATTTTGTCCTTCTTTACCGATTGCTAATGATAATTGATAATCAGGTACGATTACTTTTGCGCTCTTTTCTTCTACATCTACTGTTACGCTAACAACTTTTGCTGGGCTAAGTGCATTTTGGATTAATACTGCTGGATCTTCGCTCCAGTTGATGATATCAATCTTTTCTCCACGAAGTTCATTTACGATTGCATTAACTCTTGCACCGTTTTGACCAACACAAGCTCCAATAGGATCTACGTCTGGGTTATTAGTTGCAACTGCCATCTTAGTTCTAGAACCAGCTTCTCTGGCAATGCTCTTAATTTCAACGATTCCTTCTTTTACTTCTGTAACTTCTGCTTCAAATAAACGTTTTACTAACTCTGGATGAGTTCTGGAAACTGTAATCTTAGGTCCTTTTGTAGAATCTTTAACTTCGATTACATATAATTTGATACGTTCTGTTGGACGGAAACGTTCTCCGCGTACTTGTTCTTGTTCTGTAAGAACTGCATCAACTTTACCAAGATTAATGCTTACATTGTTGCCAACATATCTTTGAACGATACCTGTTACGATATCTCTTTCTTTTTCAAAATAAATTCCGTATAATACTTTTCTTTCTTCTTCACGAATCTTTTGAACTACAACTTGTTTTGCTTTTTGAGCAGCAATACGACCAAAGTTGTTAGGTGTTACTTCTACTTGAACAACATCACCTACTGAGAATTTAGGGTAGTTTAAGATTGCTTCTTCACGACTGATTTGCATTACAGGATCTGTAACCTCATCAACGATTTCACGTTCAGCGTATACTTTAACCTCACCAGTTTCACGATTGATGTTCACTTTGATGTTATCCGCTTTACCAAAATGGTTTTTACAAGCAGCTACTAAAGAGTTTTCAATTGCTTCAAGTAAAATTTCTTTGCTAATATTTTTTTCTTTTTCAATTTGCTCTAATGCTCCGATTAGTTCATTATTCTTTGCCATGTCGTTATCCTCCTAACATTATGCATGCCACCTATAGCGGTCTTACGTTCTTTATCCAAATTTATATTTAACACAGTTGATTTCTTTGCTTAAAAATCAATTGCTAATCTAACCATAGCAATTTCAGGGCGTTTGAAAGTCATTTCGCTTTCATCTTCTAATTCGACTGTAATTGTTTCTTCATCGAATGCTTTTAATACGCCTTCAAAATCTTTTTGTTTGTTAATTCCTTTGTATAACTTAACTTCAATAACTTCTCCGATACTTCTTTTGAAGTCCTTATCCTTTTTCAACTGTCTTCCAAGCCCAGGAGAACTTACTTCTAAAATGTACGCATCTGGAATGTAATCTTCCACATCTAAAAGATCACTTAAAGCACGACTCACGATTTCGCAGTCATCTACTGAAATCCCACCTTCTTTATCGATATAAACACGTAAGAAGTTGTTTCCGCCTTCTTTCACATATTCAACATCCACAAGTTCAAAGTTATTTTCTTCAATTAGTGGCATTACTAAGCTTTCTGTTCTTGATTCGTAATCTTCTCTTTTAGCCATTTTTTCATTCCTCTTTTCCATATTCAATTTTCGTATAGTTTGATATAACGACTTTAAAATTCTATACATATTCAATATGTCACAAAATTGATATTTTCATTAATATTCACAATTATTCTTAATAACGCAAAATATAAGGAGTGGACAACAATCCACTCCCTAAGTCATTCGGTATCAAAACTACTTGTTCATTGTAACATTTATCCATGATAAATGCAAGGTTTATTTTAAGCATTTGCTAACTGTTTTCGAAGTTCTGCCCCTATTTCCCCAATTAAAATACTAATTCCAAAGAAAATTGGATAGCACCACGCTGTCGAAGTATAAAAAAAATAGATTGCCGGAATGGATAATAATCCACCGATTACAGGAAGCACAACATCCACCTTATGATGTTTGGAGTCTATATATCCAATCGCCATACATACAAATGGCGTCACAAGTATGACTAACATTAGACTTGTATGTAAACTCCTTGCCGCAAAGGGGCACCCGTAGAACAAAAGAATACTGCCTATGGCATAAGGCAAAATCCTTTGAATTGTTTTCATCTAACTTCTCCTTTTTAAGTTTTCCTTTTATCGTACTTATACAACATATTCAACTTCTTTTAAAAAATACCCCTTGACTAAGGCAGTAAAATCCGACAAAATATAATTTAATTATTTTAACTAAAGAAAGGTAGTTTTATGAAATATCAAATCATCTCTGACAGCTCTTGCGATATCGACAAGGCATATGTGCAGGAAAAAGGAATCGAAATCGTACCATTCTATGTTACATTCGATGAAATCAACTACTATAAAGAAGGAATCGAAGTAGATCATGACGAGTTTTACGAAAAGATGATCAAGGATCATGCTTATCCAAAGAGCTCGCTTCCTGCCATCACAGATTATGTAGATGTATTTACAAAATACGCAAAACAAGACATTCCTGTTATCTGTACGACTATCACTACAAAATTCAGCGGTTCCTTTCAGTCCGCTTGTAATGCAAAAGAGATTGTCTTAGAAACTTATAAAGATGCAAGAATTACTGTAATCGACTCTACACTCAATACGTCTGTTCAAAATGTTTTTGTAAAAGAAGCCGTACGTATGAGAGAAAATGGTCTTTCTTATGAAGAATGTATCACTAACCTTGAACGCATCCGTTCCACAGGCCGTATCATCTTCACAATTGAAAATATTGATTACTTAAAAAAAGGCGGACGAATCGGTAAACTTCTCAAGCTTGCCGGCTCTACTCTTGGCATCCGTCCTATCATTATATTTGAAGAAGGAGAAATCTCTCCTGGCGGTATCAGTCGAAGCCGTAAAAAGGCAAAACAAAAAGTTCTTGATGTTACAAAAGAGTACTTCGAGAAAAATAACCTTAATCCAGAAGACTACTCTTTCTCTGTAGGAACTGGAGTTGACTTTGACGAAGCCGAGGAATTACGAGATCAGTTTGAACAGATTTTAGGAATAAAAAATATTCCAATCAACCAAATTGGTGTAACAGTAGGAACCCATACCGGTCCACATCCGATTGGTATTGGTTTCGTAAAAAAATACGATTGCTAGTGTTTTGCTTCTCGCAGAGAAATTTCCTAACAATAAAAAAAAGCCTGTCCAACAAACGGACAGGCTTTTTTTATTATTTAAATTTTACTGCAGTGCCATAAGCCATAACTTCGGCTGCTCCTGATGCAACAGCTGAAGAAGAATATCTTACGCAAACAATAGCGTCAGCTCCAATGTTGGCAGCTTCCTCCATCATTCTCTTTGTAGCTAAATCTCTTGCTTCATTCATCATTTGAGTGTACGCTGTAAGTTCTCCACCTACCATGTTTTTAAATCCAGACAAAATGTCTTTTCCAACATTCTTTGTTTGAATTGTACTGCCTCTTACTAGACCTAACATCTCTAATTCTTTTCCAGTGATATAATCAGTATTTACTACTAACATTCTTCTTCCTCCCATAACAGTTCATTAATACTTTGACTATACCATATATTTCCCATTGCGTCAACGATGAAGAAACCATATGTTAATTAATTTATTATTTCACTGTGACCTTAACGGTAACTGTTTTCTTTCCTGATTTTACTTTTATGTAGGCTGTTCCTTTCTTTTTCGCCTTAACAATCCCATATTTATCTACTGTTGCGACTGATTTTTTCGTCGAACTATAAACTAAATAATCGGTAGTGTTTGTCGGCGTCACTTTGGCAACGATCGATGTTGATTTTCCAACCTTTAACGAAACAGTCTTTTTCTTCGTAGTTAACTTCTTCGTTGCACTCTTTCTTGCCACTACTTTAACTTTCACTTTTGCCTTCTTACTTCCAGACTTTAGGGTAATCGTTACCGTTCCTGTTTTCTTCGCCGTAATCTTACCTTTGCTTGAAACCGTGGCTATCTTTTTATTACTTGAAGAAAACGTTACCTTATCCGTGGAATCTGCTGGCTTTACCTCTTTTCCAATGGTATATGTCCAGCCTTTTTTCATATAAATGGTAGACTTATTTGATGAAGTCGTCTTAATCTTTACAGAAGTTGTAGGAACTTTTACTTTTACCGTGACTGTTTTTGAGCTTTTCACTGTCTCACCTGTAAAGGTTGCTGTAATCTTGGCAGTTCCTGCTTTCTTTGCCTTTGCTACGCCTGTCGTTGCATTCACTTCTAGTATCTTTGAATTAGAAGATGTATATCGTATTGTTCCGTTCGTAGAGGAGGACTTTGCTTTAAATGTAGCAGTCTTTCCTTTCTTTAACTCACTTACTGACTTTGTAAATGTCACCTTAGGAAGGACAGGCTTTACTGCTGTTGCCGTTTTGTCAAACTCATAATTTACAACATCACCGCTATACATTTCAATTCTCAATTTGATTCTTCCATTGGTTGGAACCGAGGAATCTGCAAAGAAACTCTTTTTGATGTTAAGAAGATTTTTACTATAGTCTGGTAAATAGGTCTCTGAGTACTGCAGATATTCTGCCCAGTTATTTGGACCGATTCTTTTTCCGTTACATGTCGCTGTTACTCTTCTTACTTTATTACCGTTGAAGTTAATGGATAACTTCACAGGTGTCTCGCTATTTCCTTTTGTCGCATTGGTATAGACTGCACTTTTGCACGTCCTGATATATTCATACCATGTAGCGCCTGAACTAAATTTAAACTTCAAGGTTGCCACCGTGCCCAATGTAGTTTTCTTTGCCGTTACCACTCGTTTAATATAGTCTTTTTTCAGCGTGACAGTCGCACTCTTTTCATGATAGGTATAATCTTTTCCTAATGTGAGTGTCGTATTGCCATTCATAATCTTAGTAAACTTGTTTCCATTTAAGGTTAGTGGGATTTTGATATCCGTATAGGTGTAGGTATTGTTCTTTTGCTTGATATAGATTGTATCTAAACCAGTTGCATAAGACGATCTTCCTTTCATGCTGGCCGTAATCCATTCTCCAACGATTGGTTTCACCCATTTCGAACAATTTGCTTTACGGTCCATCCCTGAACCATTATCCCAAAACATCAAGGTGATTCCTAATTTCTTAGCTACATAATTTACATACTCATAATATTTTAATTCTTCTCCCGGCTGATTACATTCCATTCCACTGTCATATCCTAACAGTCCGTATTCTCCAACCAGCACACCGATTCCGTTTTTCGTAAATTGGTCATACATCGTATTAAATGCCTTATCGATTGCTACCCTTTGGGTATACCCATTCTTATAGCTTGCATCGTCCCATAGTTTTTCATCAAAACTTGTCTTTCCTAAGTTTGCACTATAAATCCATTCTCCATAATAATGAACGGTTGCGATGACATTTGGATCTTGCTTACCATTAACCAAATACTTTGTTGTTATCTGATCATATAAAGGCTTACATTGTTCGTGATTCGTCTCTAATGTTGGAAGGATAACCATTCTTGTTGCATTATTTCCTCCACTCTTACGAACGATGTCATATGCGGCTTTATTAATCTTATTTAATTTGTCTTGTGCATTTGATGTAAACGTTGGCTCATTGATTGTTTCAAAGCTTAACTTTTGACCATATCCTTTAAATGCCGCTGCAATCTGTTTCCAAAGTGCCGTATATTTTACGTATTCTTTTGATTTTACGTTTCCATCCCAAGAATTCAGCCACATCCAAGACTCATTATGTACATTGATGACTACATACAAATCTTCATCCAGTGCCATTTGAACGACTTTCTTCACACGCGCTAGCCATTTATCATCAATCTTATAATTCTTTGATTGGTCCATTACGCTTCCTTCATACGTAACAGGAATTCGCACGCTCTTGTATCCGGCCTTTTTGACATTCTTAAATACCGTCTGGTTTACTGTGGGTTGTCCCCATAACGTCTCACGATTGACATTGCTAAGCCCCATACCTTGGCGATTCGTATCACATGACTCGAGCGTGTTACCAAGATTCCACCCTGGCGCCATCGCCTCTACATATTTTTGTGATGCGGTCTTCGTTGCCTGTGTCGTTGTGTTTGTTGTCATACTCGTTTCTGCACTTGCTGGCATCCCGTTCCCCATAAACATGGTTGCCATAAGAGAAACGGATAACAACATAGAAACTACTCGTTTTGCTAGTTTCTTCATCTTTGTCACCTTCCCCATCTTTTTTCCACAATGGAGGCATTATCTTTTGTAAGTAAATGTTACATAATGCCATACATTGTCATCTTCATACTAGCACCATATAACCTACCAAACAATGTCCGATATTAGTTTTCTACATGGAATATATTCTTTTATAAACGGACTCGTTGCCCGCGCCGAACCTGGTCTTGGTAGCGACATCTTCCTTTCAGGTGAGTGCGCATCACACGTCCCGCTTTTTGGGACATTTTTAATTGTTAGGAAAGAGCTCGACAGAGCTCTTTCCTAACAATTAAAAAAACGCCAAACACTAAGTGTTTGGCGTTTTTCTCGGGTTGGGCTGTTTTAATAAACAGTCAACAGCCTGTAGGGGAATCGAACCCCTGATTCTGCCGTGAGAGGGCAGCGTCTTAGCCGCTTGACCAACAGGCCTCATCAACAAAACCTATTCTACACTATAAAAGCAAAGAATGCAAGTACTATTTTATATATTTTTCAAATTTTTTTGAATAAACGCACACTTTCCTAGGAAATACTATGTATTTGTGCGTTTTCCATCAATAATTTGGTGGTAATCCTTTATATTTATAATGTTTATAGCTATTGCTATCAATGCTACACGAGTTACAATCCATTTTATGATCACATGCAAGGCATTGATTGATGATTTCCTGAAGGTTTGACTCATAATGTTTTTGAAATTCACAAAATTCATCCAAATTGATTTCATTTACAAGAATCACATCATTTACCCCACCTTTTACTTGAGCAATTTCTCGATACGCAGTCTTTGCAGGAAGTGTAATTCTTGAATCTCCATACTTCGCCGTATTCGATTGAATGACAAATGCATGCAAGTCTCTTGCTGTCGCTTCTACAACGGAAGAAAAATAATGGGTATCCTTATTCAGCTGCGGAATAAATAGCACATTAATCAGTGACTTTAGTACTGCCCTAGACTGAATATCGGTAAACTCAAAGCAAAGCACCGTACTAAATACGACATTTCCACTTTTTATCACATAATAAAATGGGGTCTTTCGATCATGGGTTTCATACCCCAACTTTGCTAACTCAAAGCGTTCATCTGGGGCATAAAAATTCTTCTCGCGAAAAAACAGGATACTCTCTCTATTGGTAAGCTCATTCTTTGCACTGGCGATAACGCACGTAAAATTATAGGCCGTTTTCCCTTTTGTAATATACTGCAGTCCCGTAATCACTGTAATCCCCATCTGCTTTGCAAAGATAGAAACTTGATCGATCCATAAAATCGGCATATAGAATTCTGGAAATACTAGATAGTCCACTCGTTCTTCAGCTGCAATATTTAACAGCTTAAATAACTTCACCTTACGGCTATATGTGCACATAAGGGTAGGATTTTTTAGTACTTGCAATGCCTCATCTTCTGTAATGCTTGTATTTACGATTCCAATACGAAGCATCTTGCGTTCCTCATCGGCCAACTCGATTTTCTTTAAAACAAGCTCGTGCTCTTTCTTTCCGCCATCGATCACGTTTTTTATCTTTTCATTCTTGCGGATTGGATTAATCGGACAACCACCAATCGCATTATCCTCCATATATTGATAAAATACTTCGTCATAATCGATATCCCGACGGTCCTCATTGTTATAGTAACAATTAAAATACCACAGATAAAACTCATCTAGTCGAATAAAGCGTGGAGAATAATCCATCTTCCTCTGATGAATCGTATAATCATGATATGGACGATATTCCACAAGGGAATCCTCTTTCATCACTTTGGAATTCGTGTAATTAATCAGAGGGAAAAATACTAAATCATGATTGATCAGATTCACCTTTCGAAAGAGTTTTGCAAGCTCTACGACCTTCGTCTTCTCCTTACACGCGCCATAATCAAGCCCTACTGCTAACGCACATGCGATATTCAAATGCTCCATCAGGCTCTTTTTTAGTTTATACAAAATAGCCTTATACTTCTTTTTGTAGATTTCCCCTTGTTTTAGCTCATTAAATTCAAGCCCCTCTATATAGCTTTGTATCGTCTCATAAAACTGGTCCATCCGTAAGTAGTCCTTTACCATGACAAACAGCTCAAATACATTTCTCCATGAACTAAAAAACTCAATCGTTGAACTCCCCTTATAAAGGTCTAAGATTTCCTCAAGGTATTTATTCACCTCGTCATAGCCGGAATACACGTTCTTTAGGGTAAACTTAAGTCCATTGATAAACCGAACGACATTATAGTAGTTGCTATCCGCCAGCTTACTATCTAGCAAACTTTCTCTTTTATAAGATAGGTCAAAGGAATACGGCTTCTTTACCAACGACTTTTTCAGAATATCAATATCCGGAAACAGGTTTGCTTCACTTACCGTACCATTTATATTGTCATAAAAACTTTTTAAAAGGGCATCCTTGCTTCCCCTCTTAAAATAATAGCATCGGATTTTATCTACCTGAATCGTTAAGTTGCTATCCCGTACATAACTGATTCTTGTGCGGCTCAGACGTTTAAATAACTTTGGACGCAATAAATAATTGCGGATGCAGCGTTCCACCGATGTATTGGCCTCATTCTCAGAATCAAGCACCAACAGCAAATCATCCACATAACGCCCATAGTATAAAGGAGAAAGATTCTCCATAATGCTTCGGTCGAACCGCATCATATAAAGATTCCTTAATACAATCGGACTCATCAACCCAATCGGCAGCATGCACGTTTCCTCTGAGTCTTGGCTGCTTTCCTTATATTGATTGACAATCTTCGTATACCGCCGATAGGTTTTCTCTATCACGTTAGTCAAAAACGTAATTTCTGATAGTCTTGCATCATTCTTTAACATCTTATCCATCTTACTAAAATCAAAATTCACACTATAATAAAAGCTTTTAAAATCCAGGCTCATAAGGACGAGATCTTTTTCATTCTTATGTTCACTCACGCTTCGAATTGCCTTATTACGCCATGATTCATATGACTTAAAATACGGTTCAAAGGATCGATTGGAAGCAAAATCAATACCATTTACAAGGGAAGGTTCTTTATTCACAAACAAACTTTTTTTAAACTTCCCTGCAAAGGAATATCTGGACTCTCCAAATACATCACTGATTATCTTCCCTATGAAAAGCATCCATAAGCAATCCACGATTAATAGCTCTACAGGCGCATCAATATAAAAATTGAGCGTATATATGTTCTTATTATGATCAATATCTTTTTGCGTAATATCTCCAGGTTTATTTGCTTTTAACTTCTTGCTCATGACTTTAAAATCAATCGCATCTACTAACTGGTCAAAATAGCGGTCATTTTCCAAATAAAGATTCAAACCGATTTCACTAAGCTTCTCACCAAACTCCTTTTTTGCCTCAAAATACGCGATGTTCTTCTTTATGTAAAGCAATGTTTTATCATAATAGTAGTAAGACTTTAATTTCTTGTATGCTCCGCGCACCATTGTCTGTAATTCTTTCAATTCAAACATGTTTTCCTACTCCTATGAAACTCATAACTTATCTTTTTTTGCTACCTTTATTATACCATAACGCTGTCTATTTCCGGCATTTAATAGTAAAAAATAACATTGCTTTTTTTCCGTCATCTCTTTACAATAAAAGTACATTAAAACATATAGGTGAACCAATGAAAAAAGTAAATATATCAGAAAACAGCCATCAGAGCATGGTCAATTCCTATGGAAACATCGATCAGGAATTAGAAAACTTAGGATTTTGCTATTACTTCAAGCTTGCAGACCGCATGCGCGAAAGAAACCTTACCGTTCGTAAATTATCCGCACTGTCAGGCTTACGCCTTGCAACGATTTCAGATTTAATGCGTGGTAAGAAGAATTCAATCAACATGCATCATGTCGTAATCTTAATGGCAGTTCTTAGACTAGACTCTATTACTGATTTGATTGATATCCGAGTACCTGCTTCCATCAAAGATGATATGATTACAGAATCTACTCATTGGAAGAAGACTCATGAAGTTCCATTAGAGACATTACGACTTAGCACTATTATAAATGGTGAAGATTCCGAATCTGTTTAAACAATCGGAATTGTTTGTCTACAGCCTAAGAGGGGAGGATTATTGTTCCCCTCTCTTTTTATGCGCAGAAACTTCTCTACGAAATAATCCCCTATTCCCATTTTCCATTATTTACTAGTATATTTTTGCGTGGTATTTATTGATACCTTTTTCACAATATGGTAAAGTATCAAGGGAAACCCAATTTTAAATTAGGTTATTCCAAGGAGGAAAAGAATTTATGAAATTACAAAAAAATCTTATCACTTTAGCAGCAGTTGCTACTTTAACTGTTGGTGCATTAACTGGATGCTCTAGCGAAGAAGCTAACAACGCTGCTACTGCACAACCAACTGCAACAGCTGCAACAACTGAAGCTACTAAAGCTCCTGAAACTACTGCTGCAGAATTAAAAGATGGTAAATACGAAGTTAAAGCTGATGAAGCTGACAACGGTTACACTTATGTAACAAACATGACTGTTGAAGCTGGAAAAATCACTGAATTAACATGGGATGCTATCGATGAAAACGGAAAGAAAAAATCCGAATTATCTTTAAACGGTGAATACGTTATGACAGAAGACGGCTTAACTTGGGCTGCTCAATCTGAAGCATTAGCTAAATACGTTATCGAAAACCAATCCGTAGAAGGTATCAAATTAGATGAAAACGGTAAAACTGATGTTATTACTGGAGTAAGTATCTCTGTAAACACATTTGTTGACCAAGTTACTAAAGCTTTAGAAAAAGCTGCTAAATAATAAACTAAAAAAAAATGTTGGGAATTATCTTCCCAACATTTTTTTATTTTCATACTGCTCCCTTGTCAAGCTATAATATACAACCTCTAAATAATGTTCTTGTACTTTGACTTGCTGGTGAGCACGAATATCGATTTCAAATCCTGCTTTCGTCAAAACTCTTCCACTTGCAAAATTCCCTGCAAAATGGCTGGCTTCGATATAGTCAAGCCCAAAAGTTTCAAAACAATAGGCGCTTACTTTCCTTACAACGTCTGTCATGATTCCTCGATTCCAGTAACTACTATTAAGCAAATACCCAAGACAGACACAATTCTTTTCTAAGTTACGCTTAACTTCCAGTACGCCGATACACTTATTCTCTTCCTTATGTACAATCGCAAAAGTAGATGGATCGTTGATATACATTGTCTGAATAAACGAACGCACCTGCGATTGTTTTGTTAGACCTCCCCAAGTCAAATACTTCATTACCTTTTTATCAGTAGCAAATTCTAGCACATCCTGATCATCCGTTAGTTGAAATCGTCGCAAAAAAACTTGTTGGAATTTCAAACAATCCAAATTATCATTTTCTTCCTTCGTAGTTTTCAAACTGTTCTCCTCCAGTTCTCTCATTACCTTATTCATGTAATACTTTTCTAAATTATGAATATTATACCATATTATATTAGTAAATACACTATTTTGGGAGAAATTATTTTTCAACCAAAGGAAAGCATACCATCATCTTGTCTTTTGGCTCTGAATCAAAGTTCAAATGCTCCAAACTTACCTGATTACAGCAGGTCGTATTTTTTATTGATACCTTCAATGCATACACTTGCATTCCTGCTCCATCTTTCATTGCACCCATGGACGTATAGCAAAAATTAATCGTCCTATACTCATTTTTAGCTATTTCAATCTCATCTCCTGGCATATAGATGATTTCATAATTTTGATCAGACATCGAATGATTATGGCCATAAAGAAAGATGACATTGGAATATTGGTCTAAAAGTGTAATCAACTGTTCTACTCCCTCTGTCACCCTAATCCTTTTTCCTTTTTCACAATAATGCAGTGGATAATGTGAAATAATAAATACCGGCACACGCGGAATAATGGTCTTAGTTGTTTCTAAAAATGTTTCCAACTGTTTGATATCATCTTCCCTAAAGCTCTGTTTGTCTGTAGATGCTCCAAACGTATAGATCACATATCCTTCTTCTTTAATCTTTCTTCCTCGAGATGCCTGTTTTGTAATATCGTTAAAGCTTTTTTCCTCAAACCCGCTAAGGTCATGGTTTCCAACCGTATATACTGCCTTTGTCTGCGGAAGTAACGAGTTGTTACAGCTTACTACATCATTTAACACCTTTTTATCATACTTCTTTGCGTAATCCCCGCCAAAACATATATATTCCGTTTCATCTGCTGTCTCTTTATACCGTGTTAAAAAAGGTTTTAAGTTTTCTTCTACTGTCTCATGAATATCCGAAACAAATAAAATCACATGCTCTTTCGGTTCCTTTTCCTCACCTTCCGTAGCATATGTTTTGATGGTATTACAAGACAAACACATTATAGCCATCCCTGTAACTAGTGCCGTAATTCTATTTCTGATTTTTTTCATATTATTTTCCTCACTTATTTCTATAATAGTATTCTAACCACTCGAATATAAAAAAATGTGAGTCAATCAAGCAAAAGACTACACTTGCCATCTTCTAGACTTTTATCCTCTGTTTTGCTATACTTTTACTTATGAGATATTAATTTAATAGCACTAAGAATGAGGGATAGTCAATGTCAAGGAAATTATGTTTTTCAGTAGTAATGTTTGGAGATTTCTCCATCAATTACGAGGACAACGTACTTTCTGATAAGGGCAAATATTCAAAAAAATGTCTTAGTATCTTGGAGTACTTATTTGCCAATCGCAAAAACCGATATTCCAACAACGATATTATTGATGTTTTTTGGCCAGACGACACAAGCGAGAATCCGCTCGGTGCACTGAAGACTTTACTACATCGGACGAGAACTATGCTTAAGAATGCTGGTTACCCAGACAATATGATCATCCAGAGCAATGGTACATATTGTTTGAATAACGAATATTCCTATGAAGTAGATTTTGAAGAACTTGATTTACTTAACCAACAATTAACGCAAATAAATAATAAATCCGATCGCCTCGCGTTATATCATCGTGTATTTCAGCTATATCAAGGATCATTTCTTTCAAAATCTTCTTATGAATCCTGGGTATTACCCATTAATGCTTATTATCATTCTCTTTATCTCAAGCTTATGAATGAATACATAACTCTCTTGCTCAAAGAGGAAGAGTATAATCTAATCTCAACCATTTGCTGTCGGGCACTTTCCATCGACAACTTTGATGAGGATTTACATTATTACTTTATATACGCTCTCTATAAATCCGGAAAACAATCTGCTGCCATTGAACAATACAATCTGACAATCGATCTTTTAAGAACCAAATACAACGTAACCCCTTCGGAGCGTTTCATAGATCTATACAAACAGATTACGAATGTACCAGGAACCAAAAACAACGATCTTAATTCAATTAAAGACACTTTAAAAGAAAAGAATGTACGAAAAGGAGGATTCTTCTGCGTATATGTATTTTTCAAAGAAGTTTACCAACTTGTTGTAAGGGGAAGTAAGCGTTCTGGCGAACCAACTTATCTGTGTCTACTCTCAATCGAGAACCAATATAACGGGATTCTTGAGAAAGGTACCATTGATAAAGCCATGGAATATTTATTCCAGTCAATCCTATCATCACTTCGTAACTGTGATATCTTTTCACAATACAGCCCATGTCAATTTATTTTGTTACTTCCAAATACGGGAGAACTTGGAGGGAAAATCGTGCTCAATAGAATAATGCTTAAGTTTCAGACCATTAATACAACAATAACGAAAGTGACAATAAAATCATTATCCGTAGATTGAACAAAGTGTGTGTTCCACACACTCTCGCGTCTTTTGTATTTTTCAAGGAACGCACACTTTGCCCGCGCCGAACCTGGTCGCAATAGCGACATCTTCCTTTCAGGTGAGTGCGCATCACACGCCCCGCTTTTTGGGACATTTTTAATTGTTAGGAAAGAGCTCGACAGAGAAATTTCCTAACAATTAACAAAGGGCAGCCGCTATCTCAAGCGACTGCCCTCTTATTTTTATTAAAAGATATCAAAGATACTTAACTGATCGGATTCTGGAAGGTGAGATAAGATATCCAAATCAACCATTAAGTCGATTACGGATTGGGATACCTTCGTTCTTGTCTTAAAGTCATTTCTAGACATGAACGCACCATCCTTTGCTGCTTCTACTACTGCCTCGGCGGCCTTGTCACCAAGACCATCGATCGTACTAAATGGTGGAAGCAGTTTTCCATCAACAATTTGGAAGTTCTTCGAATCAGATTTATAAATATCGATTGGAAGGAACTCAAATCCTCTTGCATACATTTCCTGTACACAACGCATATCTTTATACGTATCTTGTTCTTTCTTCGTCAGTTCATTACTACGTTTCTTATAGTCTTTCATATGAGCTTCTAATCTGCTTTGGCCAAGACACATAAGCTCGTAGTTGAATGCCGAAGCACGAATACTGAAGTATGCGGCATAATACGCAAGTGGATAATACACTTTAAAGTACGCGATTCTAAATGCCATCATAACGTAGGCTACCGCATGGGCTTTCGGGAACATGTACTTGATTCGTTTACATGATTCAATATACCAGTCCTCGATATTTGCTGCTTTCATCGCCTCTTCCATTTCTGGTTTTAACCCTTTACCTTTACGAACACTTTCCATGATTTTGAAGGCCAAACCATTCTCAACACCTTTATAAATTAGGAATGTCATAATATCATCACGGGTACAGATTGCTGTTGATAAGGTACAGTTTCCATTTGCAATGAAATACTGCGCATTATTAAGCCAAACGTCGGTACCATGACTAAGTCCCGAAATACGTACAAGATCCGAGAATGTCTTTGGTTTCGTATCACGAAGCATCTGCATAACGAAGTCCGTACCAAACTCAGGGATACCAAGAGATCCAAGATTACAATCCATTAAGTCTTTTGGTTCAATCCCTAACGCTTCTGTTGATTCAAACAAGGATAATACCTTTTCATCATCCATTCGGATTGTCTGGGCATCTACTCCTGTCAAATCCTCCAGCATACGAATCATCGTCGGATCATCGTGACCGAGAATATCAAGTTTTAACAAGTTGTGATCGATGGAGTGGTAATCAAAATGTGTCGTTACTGTCTCCGTCGTCATATCATTCGCTGGTCGTTGTACCGGTGTAAAAGAGTAGATTTCTTCTCCGATAGGAAGAACAATGATACCACCTGGATGCTGTCCCGTCGTTCTACGAACCCCTACGCAGCCGGATACGATACGGTCAATTTCCGCATTTCTCTTCTTTTCTCCATGCTCTTCATAATAGTTCTTAACAAAACCAAACGCTGTCTTTTCCGCAAGAGTACCGATGGTACCTGCACGGAATGTCTGGCCTTTACCAAAGATAACTTCTGTATAATCATGGGCTTTCGCCTGATATTCACCTGAGAAGTTAAGATCGATATCCGGTTCCTTATCTCCATAGAATCCAAGGAACGTTTCGAACGGAATATCATGTCCATCCTTAGATAATGGCTTTCCGCAATTTGGACACAGCTTATCTGGCATATCACAACCCGAACTACCTGCATATTGTTTTACTTCTTCGGAAGTAAAATCAGAATAGAAACAGTTCGTACAATAGTAATGGGCAGGCAGTGGATTAACTTCTGTAATACCGGCCATTGTAGCAACAAAGGAGGAACCTACGGAACCACGGGAACCTACCAAGTAACCATCTTCATTGGATTTCCATACTAGTTTCTGTGCAATGATATACATTACGGCGAAACCATTGGAAATAATGGAGTTAAGCTCATGTTCCAGTCTGGATTTTACCTGCTCCGGCAGGTTTGGACCATACATGGATTCTGCCTTTGTATAACAGATCTCACGAAGCGTCTTATCCGAATCTTCAATGACTGGAGGACATTTATCCGGACGAACCGGACTAATCGTATCTATCATATCTGCAATCATGTTCGTATTGGTAATTACGACTTCTTTTGCTTTTGCACTTCCAAGATAATCAAACTCTTGAAGCATCTCTTCTGTCGTTCTAAAGTAAAGCGGCGGCTGGTTATCCGCATCCTTAAATCCTTTCCCTGCCATGATTACCCTACGATAGATCTCGTCCTCAGGATCAAGGAAATGGGCATCACATGTGGCTACAACTGGCTTTTCATAACGATCGCCCAGTTCGATGATACGACGGTTCAGTTCGATTAAGTCTTCCTTAGAACTTACTTCGTATTTATCACTTTCAATCATAAACTCATTGTTTCCAAGAGGTTGGATTTCAAGATAATCATAAAAGTCTACAATACGTTTTACTTCTGATTCCGGCTGATTACGGACAATTGCCTGGAACACCTCGCCGGCTTCACAAGCAGAACCGATGATCAAGCCTTCCCTATTCTCTGCTAAGAGACTTTTTGGAATTCTAGGTCTTCTCGAGAAGTAATCGATATGCGACTTGGATACTAAGCGATATAGATTTACACGGCCAACATCATTTTTAGCAAGTATAATGATATGGTAGGTTGGAAGTTTCTTAATTCCGTCCGGTGTCAATTTATACGTTTCATTTAGCTCTGCAAATGTCTTAATCTCTTTTTCCTTCAGCATATCAACGAAACGAAGGAAGATTCCTGCTGTTGCTTCTGCATCATCTACTGCACGGTGATGGTTCTCTAAGGAGATTCCTAATTCCTTTGCAACAAGATTTAATTTAAACTTGCTTAAGTTTGGAAGTAACACACGGGCTAATGCCACCGTATCAAGTACTGTATAGTCGATGTCGATTCCCATAAGTTTTGCCTTATAGGTAATAAATCCAACATCAAAGGAAGCGTTGTGTGCAACTAAGACACAACCTTCACAAAACTCTAAGAATTCTGGAAGGATTTCTTCTATTGTCCTTGCATCCTTTACATCTTCATCGGTAATGGATGTTAACTCGGTAATTCGGGCAGGAATACGCACGCCAGGATTAATAAATGTGGAATAACGGTCTACGACCTTTCCTTCCATTACTTTAACCGCACCGATTTCGATAATATGATTGATACTGGAGTCAAAACCTGTCGTCTCGATATCGAAAACAACGCAAGGAGACGTGATTTCCTGTCCTTTTTCATTTTCTACGATTAACTTCGTATCATCTACTACATAGCCTTCCATTCCATAGATGATCTTGATTGGATCGTCCTTGCTAATTGCATGGTTTGCTTCTGGGAAGGATTGCACAACACCATGGTCAGTAATGGCAATGGCAGGATGGCCCCATTC
Source organism: uncultured bacterium (assembly GCA_905214875.1). Taxonomy (GTDB): domain Bacteria; phylum Bacillota; class Clostridia; order Lachnospirales; family Lachnospiraceae; genus KM106-2. The sequence goes on from CAJMNR010000022.1 coordinate 37,261, forward strand.
CAATGCACGCTTAATTAATGGCTTAACATTGATTACGGCATCCATATCGCTCATTACCGTATGACAGTGAAGTTCCACTCGTTTTTCAGGTGCTTCATCTTTTCTCTTTACTGTAAAGTCAGAGATTTTCTTAATGCCGACTACGGAAGAAATACTGATTTCTTTCGAATAGTTATCATAAAGAGCCATACCTTTTAATAAGATAAATGTTCCTTTTCCTAATGCACCTACCACTTCTTCTGCATCATCTTTATTGATAAAGATCTTAACAGTAATACTGTCTGTAAAGTCGGTTAAGGAGAACATAAGAAGAGTCTTACCATTACGAAGCTCACGCTCTTCTGTAGAAACGATTTTACCGTGAACAACTACCTCACCGATTTCATCCTGAATATCCACGATGGATACAAGATCACCTTCAAAGTTACGTCCATAGACAACGCTTGGATCTTTTGGAAGCTTCTTCTTCGGAGTATACTTCTTGTCTCCAAAGCTCTTCATGCCGCCGCTGTTTCCGCCTGCGTTAGCTGACGCATGTTGCGGTTCCACACGTTTTGGCTGTTCGACGTGTTCGTTTGAATCTTCGGATTTCTTTTGTTCTTCCTTACGTTGCTGCAATTCTTGCTTATGCTTAAACATAAGTTCTTGATAGTCGTCTTCTGGTTCTTCTTTTTCCACTGGTGCAAAGTATTCTACCTTAACAGTAATTTGGATTCCGAATCTCTGTTCAAAAGCGTCGACTAAGTATTTTTCTAACACGTCATAATACTTCTTATTGATGAAATTGTCTTCCATCTCAAAGGTAATGGTATTCCCTTCGATTTTATATTTCTCATGATTGATATAATAGGCACAAATGACGCTTTGGTCTTTCATTTCTTCGCCCAATGTGTCTTTATATCGCTTCATGACTGTCTTAAAATCATTTTCATGCTTCAGATTATAATGTTCCTTGATTTGGATCTTCCAATCAGGGAATAGCTTTCGCTGCATCATTACTTCCATTGTCTTCACATACTGGTACGGAATGATGTTCTCACTGTCAATGCTAATAATGATAATCTGATCTGCCTGCTTTAAAGTAACTTTCGTTACCTCGACGAACTGAAACAGTTCCGTCAATTTATTATTTACTTCAAATTGGTCGAACGACTCAAAAAATAACATAGCATCCTCCCATTATTGCTATCCTAGTTGTTTTCTTTCCAATGTAACAACTCTTCCCGTAACTCATCGAGTAACTTGTCTTCCGGTACTTTCTTAACAATAACGCCCTTTTTAATGATCAGGCCTTCGCCTTTTCCACCTGCGATACCGATATCTGCTTCTTTCGCTTCTCCTGGGCCATTTACAACGCATCCCATTACTGCGACTTTGATATCAAGGTCAATGCCTTGTACCATCTGCTCTACCTGATTTGCAAGTGAGATGAGATCAATTTGCGTACGTCCACAAGTCGGACAAGAAACTACTTCAATTCCGCCTTTTCTTAATCCTAATGTCTTTAAGATTAATTTGGCAGATTTGATTTCTTCTACTGGGTCCCCAGTTAAGGATACTCGAATCGTATTGCCGATTCCTTGGTTTAAGATAATTCCAAGACCAACAGAAGATTTAATATTACCGGAAAGGAGAGTTCCTGACTCTGTAATTCCTACATGTAATGGATATCTTGTCTGTGGCGCAATTAACTCGTGCGTCTTCACGCTCATCAATACATCAGAAGACTTGATACTGATGACTAAATTGTCATAGCCTAACTCTTCAATCTGTCTTGCTTTTTCTAAAGCACTTTCTACGATGCCTTCTGCAGTAACGTGGCCGTATTTTTCAATGTATTTTTTCTCTAACGAACCACTGTTTACACCGACACGAATTGGAATCTCACGTTCCTTTGCCATATCGACTACCGCTTTCACTCGCTCGATTTGTCCAATGTTACCTGGATTGATACGAATCTTATCTGCACCATTTTTCATAACTTCAAGTGCTAGTCTATAATCAAAATGAATATCCGCTACCATAGGAATATTCACTTGCTTCTTAATCTTACCGAAACTTTCTGCAGCTTCCATCGTAGGTACTGCACATCGAATAATATCACAACCCGCCTCTTCAAGACGCTTGATTTGTTCTACTGTCGACTTTACATCTTCGGTTTTTGTATTTGTCATGGATTGTATTAATATAGGATAATCGCCACCGATATATTTATCACCGATGCGGATGACCTTAGTTTCATTTCTAAGCATAGCTATCTCCTTTATCTTTTCATAATGTAAAACATATCTCAGCTATTATACCACACTTTACAATAGTTCACAGAGAAATTTAGAATTGTAATAATACTATTATTTGAAATAAATTGAAAATAATTTATCTTTTTCTTTATTTTTCTAATAATTAAGACTATAATAATGACGCAAATAGCTAACACTATTATTTACCAATATCGATTACTTAAGGAGGAATGTTATGAGCAATAAAAATGCGAATCCAAGTGATCCAGCAAGAGAAAAGAGAGTAGATAAGCTTATCTTCCGTATCTTTTTACTCGTCTTAATCGCATATGTGGCTTTCTACATCTGGCATACGTATAAAGCAAAAACGAAACCAAAGTTTAGTGCAGATTACAAATTTGGTGTAATCCAAACAACAGAAGATGAAAATATAAGTTATATCACTTATTACAATAAAGATATGAAAAAAGGATATACACAGAAAATACAAAATGGCCAGGTCGGCGACTCCTTCGAGGCTCCACAAGTAAACAGCCAAAACGTTTACATGTTAGCAAAAGGCAAAAAGGATTCTGCTAACGAAGAAAAGATCATTGCCGTTAATACAAAGACTTCTAAGAAGACTTCATATAACGTAAAACAAACTGGCATCACAAATTATCGAGTAGATTCCAAGCATATTTATACTGCCGCAACAACAAATAGTGAACTTGTAATCTCTCAATATACAAAGAGTTCTAAAAAAACAAAAGAGGTAAATTTAAAAGATGTTACGCTTGACTGCTTCAAAGTTTACAACGAAAAACTATATGTTATCGTTACCCCAGTCACAGATAAAAAGGCTACTAAAAGCATGCTAAAGATTATCGATACGAAAACAATGAAGGAAATCTCCTCTATTGATTTATCGATCTACCCTGGAAAAAAGACAGATTTAGCCTTAGTAAATACAGAATTATATTTTACGTACCAGCCTATTGAAGGCTCCCAAAATAGCACCGGCGGACTTGGTATCTATAATCTGGTAACAAAGAAAGTGGAAAAAGCAGATATTAGTCTTGACCAACCAGATCAATTATTTAATTCCAATAATAAATTTATCGTATCCAGCTATTCAAACAACAAAGTATCCGTATTAGATTATGTAAACGGTACTACAAAGACTTATGAATTAGAAACGACTCCAAAGCTTTCTAAAGTAACGGATACGTATTTCTACTATATGGATGACAGTAAAGTCTACCGTTACAACCTATCTGATTTCAGTTTTGATAAATCTGTAGAGGTACCAATCAAATCTTCTGATAATGCTACCTTCCATTTATCAAGCCTATTTATTAAATAACAGATAAAAGTGTTACTCTAGGAATAGAACAAAGCGTGTGTTCCACACACGTCCCGCTTTTTGGGACCTTTTTAATTGTTAGGAAAGAGCTCGACAGAGAAATTTCCTAACAATTAAAAAAGACGTGTGCCACGCGAAAACGGACACACGCCTTTTTTTTTGTAAAACCTTTTTTATAACCTATCCGATAATTCTCATAATATCATTATAGAATACAAATACCATCAATAACATCAGTGCAATAAATCCAATCATATGGACGAATCCTTCTTTTTCCGGATCTACTGCCTTTCCTCTGATTGCCTCAATGAATAAGAATACTAAACGCCCTCCATCAAGTGCTGGTAATGGCAATAAGTTCATAACACCAAGGTTGGCACTTAATAAGATAATTAAGTACGCAAGTTGGATAAATACATATTGAATACTGATTGATGCCGCATATTCATATGAATCACCAATCATCTGGAACATTCCAACTGGACCAGCAATGTCATTTGTAGTTAACTTACCTGTCACTAATTGTCCTAAACTAGCAACTACTGTCTTAATCCAGAACTTCACTTCGACATAACTGTATTTTACGATCTTAAGCGGGCTAGTTACCTTACCGCTTCTTGCCTCATTATATACAAACCCAAGTGTATAAGAACTGCTTGTAAGTTTTGGTGTTACCGTTGCAGTCCCTTCTTGCCCATCGCGTTCATAAACAATAGTGACTGGTTCGCTTGAAAATGGATGTTCATTAATATATTCCGTAAATGCTTCACCGGAAGCAATTTCTGTTCCATTGATACTTTTCACAATATCATTTGCTTTTAGCCCAGCTGCTTCTGCTGCTCCATCTTTGGATACATCTGTAAACTTTGCAGGACCAGCATCCGTGCTTCTAGTAATACCAAGCATGTAACGATCATATTTTTTAGGTGTCATCGTTACTTCTTGCTCTTTACCGTCACGTTCAAACGTTACGATTACTTCACTATTCTCAACCAATGGATTAAATTGAAAATATACATCGATATCTCTGGAGATATCCACACTCTTACCATTGATCTTTGTAATCTTATCGCCTTCTTGAATACCAGCTTCTTGGGCAGGATATCCTTTTGCAACATCTGTAACATACGCTTCATCTATACCTGCGAATCCAATAACGAATAATGCAAGCACAAATGCTAAAATAAAGTTGAAGATTGGACCAGCTGCAATTACGCTGATTCTAGCCCAAACTCCTTGTTTATTAAATGCTCGTTCATCATCGCATGTCTCATCTTCTCCAAGCATCATACAGGAACCGCCAAGTGGGAACAACTTGATGGAATATCTAGTCTCTTTCCCTTGGTGACTAAGAAGACGTGGTCCCATACCTAAAGAAAATTCTGTTACTTTAATACCATTTTTCTTTGCAAGTAAAAAATGGCCAAGTTCATGAAACACCACAATAACACTAAAAACAAGTAGTGCGATTACTATTTTCGTTATACTCATTTATTCCTCCTAGATCCCTTTTCATCGAATCCTTATTGTAGACTCTAATTTACAGGCCAATGCTTATCAATTAAATCATATGTTTCTTGTTCTGTCTCTAGAATTTTTTCTATGGACGGATTTGCAATCCATGTATGGTTTTTCATTGCAAACTCAATAATTTCTATAATTTCAAGATATTTGATCTTACGGTCTAAGAATAACGCAACTGCTTTTTCATTTGCAGCATTGTATACCGTTGGCATGCTGCCACCCTTTCTTCCTGCTTCGTATGCAAGCTTAAGGCCGCGGAATGTTTCCATATCTGGCTTTTCAAATGTAATAGAACCTAATTCGTAGAAATCAAGACGCTTTCCTGGTAAAGTTCTACGCTCTGGATAATATAATGCGTATTGGATTGGAAGACGCATATCCGGAGTACCAAGCTGCGCCATAACGCCACCATCTTTAAATTCTACCATGGAGTGGATTACACTTTGAGGCTGCACCACTACCTGGATGTCATCAAAATCAACATCAAACAACCATTTTGCTTCGATTACTTCAAGCCCTTTGTTTACCATTGTGGAAGAATCGATTGTAATCTTTCTTCCCATTGCCCAGTTCGGATGCTTAAGCGCATCTTCCACCTGGATGTCTTTTAACTCATCAATCTTACGGCCGCGAAATGGTCCGCCAGATGCAGTTAAGATTACTTTGCTAAGCTCTTTTGGGTTTTCTCCATTTAAGCTTTGGAAAATTGCAGAATGTTCACTGTCTACAGGAAGGATCTTCACACCGCATTCTTTTGCAAGCGGCATAATAATGTGTCCCGCTGTTACTAATGTTTCCTTATTGGCAAGGGCAATATCTTTCTTTGCCTTGATTGCTTCTACCGTTGGGCGAATACCAATCATACCAACAATAGCAGTTACAACGATTTCTGCCTCATCCATCGTTGCACATTCGATTAACCCATCCATACCGGAAACGACTTTTACGTCTTTATCTTTTACTAATTCACGTAACTCATTTGCCTTGTCTTCATTCCAAACACAAACAAGCTTTGGTGAAAATTCCTCAATTTGCTCTTGTAAAGCCTTTATATTGCTACCAGCTGCAATTGCACTTACATTTAAATCACCATTAATACGAACGATGTCTAACGTCTGAGTTCCAATAGAACCAGTAGAACCTAAAATGACTATATTCTTCATCTGATTTACCTACCATTTTCTCTATAAAACTTGTAATAATAAAAATACGATTGGAGCAGTAAAAATCAAGCTATCAAAACGGTCCATAATACCGCCATGTCCAGGAATTAACTTACCGTAATCTTTGATATTATGATTTCTCTTAATCGCAGATGCTGCTAAGTCACCAATCTGAGACAATACGCTGGAAACTGCACCAATAATTGTAAATGCAAGTTGTGGATTGTCTAACGTGATATGCGTCTTAAAGATTGTCGCATAGATAAATCCAATTAGTCCTGCACCGATAATACCACCGATACATCCTTCAATTGACTTTTTCGGACTTAATTCACTTGGAAGCTTATGTTTACCAATCAACATACCGACTACATATGCACAAGTGTCGGATCCCCAAGCACCGATAAATGCAAGCCAGATCATATAGATTCCATCGTTCATCATACGAATCTGATATAAATAAGATAATAAAACTGGTGCATAAATAAATGCGAACACTGTCATGCTAACATGCTTTGAATTGTATTTTGGATAAAAGATAACATAACAAGCCATAACACAAAGCATAAAAATAACAATGACATAAATAAGGAATTCATTCCTATTGAAATACAAACAAAAATCAAATGCCAACGTAGCCACATATCCAAGTATGGCAAGTGGAGTCTTATGAATGTCGATAACACGGTATAACTCCATAAGACCAACTAATGAAATTGCTGTAATAAGTGCAAATAAAACATTACCACCAAGTACGACTGATCCAATCATAATGATGAGTAGAACGATACCACTGATTAAACGCTCTATAAACATAGTTTATCCCCCTATAGTTTACCGAATCGACGTTCACGTCCATTATAGTATTCGATTGCTTTTTGTAATTGTTTTTCATCAAAATCAGGCCAAAGCACATCTGTAAAATAGAATTCCGTATATGCTAACTGCCATAATAAGTAATTGCTTAATCGTTGTTCTCCGCTCGTACGGATTAAAAGATCTGGATCCGGAATATCAAATGTATCAAGGTGTTCAGAAATCATATCCATCGTAATGTCCTCCGGATTAATCGTTCCATCTTTACATTCCTGTGCAATTTTCGTCACTGCTCTTCTAATTTCATCACGGGAACCGTAATTTAAAGCAATTGTAAAGTTAAGGCCTGTATTCACGCTGGACTTTTCTTCTAATGTTTTTATGCTTTCCTGTAAATCTTCTGGAAGGCCTTTCTTATCTCCAATAATACGCACTCTCATATTATTCTTTGATGTACGTTCGATACAATCTAACATGTAGTTACGAAGCAGTCTCATTAATTCATCTACTTCTTCCTGAGGTCTTCCCCAGTTTTCTGTTGAAAATGCATACACGGTAAAATACTTGATGCCTTGATTCCATGCTACCTCACACATCTTTTCAACATTTTTACTTCCTTGCTTATGTCCATAGTTTCTAGGCATGAATCTTTTCTTTGCCCATCTTCCATTTCCATCAAGAATTACTGCAACATGATTTGGAACACGTAGTCCTTTTTCATTTATTGTCTCACCCAAAACTTGTTCCTCCTATAAAAACTAAGACGTATTTTGTCCTAGTTCAAACAAAATACGTCCCCTATGATTAGAAATGCTTAAATTGTAAGGATTTCTTTTGATTTTGCTTCCATTGTCTTATCGATTTCACTAACGTATTTGTCAGTTAATTTCTGTACTTTATCTTCTAATGATTTTAATTCATCATCAGTAAGTTCGCTGGATTTGTTTAATTTCTTAAGGCTGTCGTTAGCATCTCTACGGATGTTACGTACAGCAACTTTAGCAGCTTCTGCTTTTTTCTTAACATCTTTCACTAATTCTTTACGTCTTTCTTCTGTTAATTCAGGGAATACAAGACGGATCACTTTACCATCGTTAGATGGAGTAAGTCCTAAATCAGAACAGATGATAGCTTTTTCAATTTCTTTAATTAAGCTGGCTTCCCATGGTTGAATCATGATTACTCTAGCTTCTGGAACAGAAACGTTAGCTACTGATTGTAATGGGGATGGTGTACCGTAGTACTCAACTGTAATTTTATCTAATAAATGTGGGTTAGCTCTACCAGCACGGATGTTAGCATATTCATTTGCTAAACTATCTACTGATTTGCTCATTTTACTTTCAAATTGTTCAATTCTTGAATCCATATAGAATCCTCCTACTTCTCTTTACAACCTATTATTTGTTACCTATACTGTAACTTTCGTTCCGTTAAATTTATCTGTTACGGAATTTACAATGCTATTTTCTTCATTTAAACCAAATACCAATAATGGCATTTTATTCTCTAAGCACATAATTGTAGCAGTCAAATCGATTACTGCAAGTTTTTTATCAAGTACTTCCTGGAATGATACCTCATCGTACTTCTTGGCATCCGGATTTGTCTTTGGATCGCTGTCGTAAACGCCATCGATTGCTTTCGCACAAAGGATGATATCCGCATCCATTTCAATTGCACGAAGCACAAGCCCTGTATCCGTTGAAAAATATGGATGTCCTGTGCCACCGGCAAAGAATACAACCATTCCTTTTTCAAAATATTTGTTTGCTCTGTCTTTTGAGAATAACTTCGTCATAGAACCACACTCAAAAGGTGTAAGGATCTGTGTGTTCATACCTACAAAACGGAAAATCTCAGATACGTAGATACAGTTCATTACTGTTGCTAACATTCCAATCTGATCAGCTTTTGTACGGTCGATTGTCTGGCTTGTTCTTCCTCTCCAGAAGTTTCCGCCGCCAATTACAATACCCACTTGAATTCCTTGGTCCACTAATTCTTTGACTTGGTTTGCAACCTTAATGCAAGTTGCTTCATCAAATCCAGTTTTTTTCTCTCCGGCTAAAGCTTCTCCACTTAGTTTTAATAAAACTCTTTTATATTCTTTCACAGTAAACTCATGCCTTTCTGTAATTATTTTAGACAAATACTCTTTGTTCTAAAACCTCTTTACTAATGTACCACAAAACCCTAAGAACTTACAAGCATTTTCTTAATTTCCAGTAAATTCAGATATACATTTCATTAAAGTCCCATTTTGACTGCATCGCATGCACTTTACTAGGCTTTTACCATCTCATGAAAATACCGAATCATTGTAAAAGCAAGTTTCATAATATCAATCTCTGCCACTGGTGGAATTTGAATCAAGATACACTTAGTCTGCCGATTATACTTATAAATCTGTTTCAGGCTTGTAAGATAAAGTTCATTTGCCAAAGAGTCGCTCAGTGTATCGGAAATGACCGTATTAATATTATGTTCCTGTAGATAACGAAAAAATGTATCATATTTATAATTTGTTTCATATCCTTGCGCATGGTCCTTTGCGTAAGTCGTAATCGAAACAGCATCATCTATCTTGTCTTTGTCCTTCATAGCGAATAAGAAGACATAATCATATGTTTTGTGCCGCATATGTTCAAGCAGCTTCTCCTTGTTAACATCACAAGTTTCACATAAATATAATTTGTCGATATAGTATTTTGGCGTGATTAGATCTAATAATAATTTCGAGGAGTTTTCATTCTCTTTAAACCCAACGAGTAAAATATTCATACCATGACCCCTTCCCTGCCAAACTATTAACTTTGCTTTTATTATAGCAAACCTGCCATCAATGCACTAGTAATTTCTTACAATTTCAACCTTTTTATTATGTGCAGGTTTGCCTAAAAATATAACAAATCTACTTATTTCTTATCCGGATCATATTGCAGTTCCCCTTTATCCATACGGATGGTAAGCCCCTCCCCATTTCGTTTCTCCATTTTGTGACGAATCTTGCGTGTTGAAACAGAATCGAAGATAACGGAAAAATCATAATCTTCCGGATAGAGGTCTGCTGCCTTAACGTTGATTTTAAGCCTCTTATATGGGATTAATTGTTTTTTCTTCTTAACCTGAACACCGACTTCTCCGTATTCATTTACTGTCTGAAATACGATGCCGATTTCTTTTTTCGGATAAACAAATACACTGTCTCCGATCCCAAATTCTTTTGCTTTCTTTTCAGACTCCATTCTCTTTTCTCTTCGTTCAATCTGCTTCTTTCGCTTTTCCACTTCTGATAGTTTTTGTTGTCTTTCTTCCTTATTAATGGTTGTTTGTTCCGTTCCATACGCCTGGGCCTTTGCAACGGCAAGCATATCTTTTGGCATGCCCAATCGTTTTGCGATATACAACGCGCAGCTTTCCCCAGCTTCATTCATAACGAGGCGATATAATGGCGATAGCGTCTCACGGTCAAATGCCATGCTTGCGTTAATAATCCCCTCTGTTCGATCGGCATAATCCTTTACTTCAGGATAATGAGTCGTTGCCACAAAGTAACACCCGATACTTCTAAGCTTTTCTAAAATGGCGATGGCGATTCCCATGCCTTCTTTCGGGTCGGTTCCTGAACCTAGTTCGTCTAACAAAACAAGACTGTCGCTTGTAATGCTCTCTACAATTCCGATTACGGCCTTAATATGTGACGAAAACGTAGATAGATTCTGCGATATGCTCTGTCCGTCTCCGATATCACAAAGCACCATATCATGCATAGTAAATACAGAACCTTTTTCTGCCGGAACATGCAGGCCGCTTCTTGCCATCATAGATAACAATCCTACGGTCTTTAATGACACGGTCTTTCCCCCTGTATTAGGCCCAGTAATTACGATTCCCTTCTGCTCTTTCGTAAGAGAGAAATCAAGCGGTACGACTTTTTCTGCTGAAAGAAGCGGATGTCTTCCCTGACGGATGATAATGTTTCCCTCATAATCCACCGTAGGCTCATTTGCCTTTTGGTCCATGGATAGCTTGGCTTTTGCAAAGATTACATCTAACGCGGTCATCGTTTCCATATTACGAAGAATCTGCTCTTTATATTCTGCAACCATACCAGTCAGCATATATAGGATTCTCTGTACTTCATTTTCCTCGCTGATCTGCAATAAAGTAAGTTCATCTTCAAATTTGTTGACTGCTGCAGGCTCGATAAATAACGTATTACCGCTGCTAGAAACATCGATGACTGTTCCTGGAACCTTTAGCTTATCGTTTCTTCGAACAGGAAGCACATAGTGTCCATTACGGATGGAGACGTAGTTATCTGCAAAACAATCCTTCTTCTGCTTAAGGATCTGCTCTAGTTTCATTTTGATTCTTACCGACAGATTCTCCATCTGTCTTCGAATATTCTTTAATTCATTGGAGGCGTGATCTGCCACTTTCTCATTGACGATTGCCTCATTAATTTGTTCCCGAAGCTCTTCTACTTCCAAGAAGGATCTTCCGTAATATGCCACGCCCACATTGGAAAGCTCTGCACGTTTCAAATACGACTGCATCCTTCTTACTGCATATAAAAAGGTAGCTACTGATTCTAACTGTTCCGCTGTCAGCGCTGCGTCGCTATCACAAATATCTAGTACTTTCCTAATGTTTGACATAATTGGTAGCGGTGGAGTTCCAAAGGACTCTAACAATTGTTTCGCCCCTGAGGTCTCTTCAATCTTTTCCCTGCATTGATTTACATCCACCATAGGTTCCATGGCTTCAATGAGTTCCTTAGCCTCACTCGAAACTGCCAACTCTTTTAACTTCTCTTTAATTACTGTATATTCTAAAATTTGATTTGTTTTATTGATTAATTCCCTTTGATTGATCTGCGTCATCGTTTTTACCCTTTCTCTACTAAAATCTTATTTTTATGCTTCTTAACGGTAAAAAAGAGCGCAAAAAAAGTCCTCATAAGCATATATAAGGAGTCTAACCTCTTGCTTCATAAGAACTGTCAATAATCTCGATCGATTGTTTATAGGATGGGATAGGTCTCTTAATGAGAACTTTCCTACCAAGTAAAAAAGTGCATAGTCATAGCGTTAGTTAGTTTCACTTATATAGAACTTATTCAGTTATGCGCTCCATATCTAAAACAATTAACATACTACAACCTTACCTTTCTTCATTCTTATTTAATAGTATACGCCGATTGTTACAATATGTCAATGTTTCTATACAAATATCATTTCCTGTTATTGTCTATCTCTTTTTTGTATGGTATACTTTGGGTAATTAAACAAGGAGGAATACATAATGGACAATAATAATAACAACCCATTGGAGAATTCAGCTTCTAACGAACGTCCAGAAGCCTCTCATCCAACAACTTCTTTAAAAAAAGAAACAGTTTCTGAACAAAAAAATGAAGCTGGACATGCTTCAAATAGCACTCCTCATATGAGCAGTGCGTCCAACCCTTATACGAATGGCAATCCTAATATGAACGGTGCTCCTTATATGAATGGTAATCCTAACATGAACGGTAATCCCAACATGAACGGTGCTCCTTATATGAACGGTAATCCTAACATGAACGGTGCTCCTTATATGAACGGTAACCCTAACATGAATGGCGCTCCTTATATGAATGGTAACCCTAACATGAATGGTGCTCCTTATATGAATCAGCAACCAAATTACAACTATAATGGTTACAATCCAAACGGAAACTTTCAACCATCTCCAACGAATGGTTATGCAATTGCCAGCTTAATTCTTGGTATCATTTCCATTCCTGCAGGTTTCTGTTATGGTGTTGGAGGTCTTCTATTTGCAGCCGTTGCCATCATGCTTGCAATTGTAAGCAGAAAGAAAAATCCAGATGGTTCGAAAGAAAAATTATCCGGACTTGCAATTGGCGGAATCGTGACAGCTGCCATCGGTATCGTATTTGGTATCGTTATGATTTTTGTCTACATCTCATTAATCAAAGAAATTGCTGATAGCAGCAATCCATATGGTATCGACTGGGAGTATTTCAATTCCCTTATTCAAACAATTCGTTTTCGTTAATTAAACGTAAACTAGCAAAAAAACGTGGCATTACACTTCGGTTTTTACCGTATATGTAATACCACGTTTTTTATTATGCATTGCAAAACCAAGATTGCAACTCCAATATAGATATATCTCATATGAAATAAAAAGCCCTTATACTTCTCCTTTGTAAGCAGTCGTATTGTCTGTGAGATCATAAAAATGACATAACAGCACATGACATACCATACAAACGCATTATATCGAAAGCTATTTATCAAATGTCCCGTAAGAAAGGCGTGAAATGCTCTCGTTCCTCCGCACCCCGGGCATAAGTATCCTGTCATCCGATAAAACGGACATACTCCAAAGGTATCTCCTAATATATGAAACAAATCAACATGAAACAGAGAAGCAACTGCATATATCAGAATGCCAATGAACACCATGACAATTCCGACTACATACAATCCCCTCTCTGCATCCATGTTACGAACTCGGTCGATATAATTCGCCTTCATGACTCTTACTCCTTCGTATATAGATTACTCTCATAATACCATACTAACGAAGGAATTTCATTGCTTATTTATCTTCTGGCGTATGCCATTTCCAGTCACGTACTTCGTCTAAATCTTGACCAACTTCACTAATATATTGTTTATGTGCAACTAATGTATCGTTCATCTTCTGAATCAAGAAAGAACCTTTATTTCCAAGCTGTGGCAGATTGTTGATTACTGCTTTTACTAAATGGAAACGGTCGATTTCATTTTGGACACGCATATCAAATGGTGTTGTAATCGTTCCTTCCTCTTGATATCCATATACATGTAAGTTACGGTTATGGCGTTCATATGTAAGTTCATGCACTAAGGTTGGATAGCCGTGGAATGCGAATATAATTGGCTTATCCTTTGTAAATAATGCATCATAATCCGCATCTGTAAGACCATGTGGATGGCTTGTACTTGGCTGTAATTTCATTAAATCGACTACGTTGACAAAACGAATCTTAATGTCAGGAATGTTATCACGTAAGATAGTAACTGCTGCTAACGCTTCAGCTGTTGGAGTATCCCCACAACATGCCATTACGACATCTGGTTCTTCTCCACGATCATTGCTTGCCCATTCCCAGATACCGATACCTTGTGTACAATGTTTTACAGCCTGATCCATCGTCAGCCATTGAGCAGTTGGATGCTTGCTGGCTACGATTACATTTACATAATTCTTACTTCTGATACAGTGATCAAAGCAAGAAAGTAAGCAGTTCGTATCTGGTGGAAGATACATACGTACAACATCTGCTTTCTTGTTGGCAATATGATCAAGGAATCCTGGATCTTGATGTGTAAATCCATTATGATCCTGTTGCCATACGTTTGATGTCAAAACCAAGTTAAGGGAAGCGATTGCCTGTCTCCAAGGAAGCTCAGCGCAAACCTTTAACCATTTTGCATGTTGAGAAGCCATCGAATCGATAACACGGATAAATGCTTCATAACTTGCAAAGAAACCATGACGACCCGTTAACAGATAGCCTTCTAACCAGCCTTCACACATATGCTCACTTAACATTGAATCCATGATACGTCCATCATTTGCTAAGAACTCATCGTTGTCTTTCATCTCATTGTTCCAGTCACGGTTTGTTTCTTCAAATACTTTATACAGACGATTAGACATTGTCTCATCTGGTCCGAAGATTCTAAAGTTACGGGATTCTTTATTTAGCTTAAAGATATCACGTACGAATCCACCAAGTTCAATCATATCCTGTGCAATCGTCTCCCCCGGCTTTTTTACTTCAACTGCGTACTCCTTAAAATTAGGAAGACGTAAATCACGAAGTAATAATCCACCATTTGCATGAGGGTTGGCACTGATTCTTCGATTACCTGTTGGTGCAAGTTCACGAAGTTCAGGAACTAAGCGTCCATTCTCATCAAATAACTCTTCTGGTTTGTAGCTTAAGAGCCATTCTTTTAATAAGTCTAAATGCTCTGGTTTTTCCATTGTAATTGGTACTTGATGGGCACGGAATGTTCCTTCGATTTCTTTTCCGTCGACAACCTTTGGTCCCGTCCATCCCTTTGGAGTACGTAATACGATCATTGGCCAGAATGGGCGTTTTGTTTCTCCTTCTTCTCTTGCTTTTCTTTGGATTTCTTTAATTTCTTCAATTACGGTATCCAACGTCTCTGCCATCAAACGATGCATTGTCATTGGATCGTCCCCTTCTACAAAATAAGGTTTCCATCCACAGCCATGGAAGAAGCTCTCGATTTCGTCATGAGAGATTCGGCTAAAAATAGTTGGATTGCTGATTTTATATCCATTCAAATGGAAAATAGGAAGTACGGCACCATCACTCTTTGGATTTAAGAATTTGTTGGACTGCCAAGAAGTTGCTAAAGGACCAGTTTCTGCTTCTCCATCTCCTACGATACATGCCGTAATTAAGTCTTTATTATCAAAGACAGAACCAAATGCATGCGCTAAAGAATATCCGAGCTCGCCGCCTTCGTTAATAGATCCTGGAGTTTCAGGAGCTACGTGACTTGAGATTCCGCCTGGGAAAGAGAATTGCTTACATAACTTCTTCATTCCTTCCACGTCTTGGCTGATGTTTGGATATACTTCACTGTACGTTCCTTCTAGGTAAGAGTTTGCTACGAAGAAGTTTCCACCATGTCCTGGACCAGAGATTAAGATCATATCCAAATCGTATTTTTTAATTACACGATTTAAATGTGTATATACAAAGTTTTGTCCTGGTACAGTTCCCCAATGTCCTACGATTTTCTTTTTGATATGCTCTTTTTTCAAAGGCTCCCTTAAAAGAGGGTTGTCTAACAAATAGAGCTGTGCAGCGCCTAAGTAATTAGCTGCTCGCCAATAGGCATTAATTTTTTCTAAATACTCATCAGTTAATGCTTCTTTTTCCATAATTCAAAGTTCCTTTCTCCTGCTTAAAATATGTTATTTCTAAGCATTTCATAATTTGTATAGTCATTAAACTTTATAGCCTCATTATATCGTAACCACCATATTTTTCAAGTGATAAACATGTCATATCTTTTATAGTTTTTTGTAAAACGATGTAGTATCTCTTCTATTTTTTCCAGTGTTGGCGCAAACCTAAAAAACGCCGATACCACGAAGATATCGGCGTTTTTTGCTAAAGTTTGAGAACAATCATTTGTTATTGTACTTATTTATTTGTTCTTGATTAATCTTCTTTTTTCTTTTTCATAGCTACGAATACAATCACGCCTGCTACTACTACAACAGCTGCTACGATACCTACGATAGCGCCAGTGCTTAAACCACCGTCATCACTCTTTGAATCTGTAGATGTCTTTGCTGCATCAGTTGCTGCTGCTGTAGTTGATACTGCTGGTGGAAGATTAGGAGTTGCTGTTGGTTCTGGAGTTGCTGCTGGAGCAAGTGTTACTGGAGTACCCATGCCAGTACCAGCAAGTGTAAATGTTACTTCGATATTTTTAGTAGGAGCAACATCTTCTACATCAACAACACCCATTCCTCCTTTTGTTGCACCATAATCATTAGCAAGTTCGATACGGAATGTACCTTTTTCTTCAATATCACCATAGTACATTTTAGTTTCATCGATCTTTTCAACTTCTTTACCATCTACTTTGATCTTGATGTTACCAACTTTAACAGTAACCTTAGACATATCGTCTAACATTTTAAATGTTTTATCTTTTCCTTCTCTTGTGTAGTTGTTGCATGGTACTTTAGCATCTTCTAATGCTTTTCCTAATTTTAAGATATCAACACAGAATACACTTGCCTTATCGGCTGCTTTCTTTGCTTTTGTATTAGAAATATCTACGCTTACTGTGTATGTACCATCACCATTAACTTTACAGTTTCCTTTTTCAGATGATTTTGCATCAAATAACTGCCAGTTTCCTGCAGCATCGGCATACATTAAGAATGCTGTAAACTCCTGATCTTTTGCTGCAGATGCTCCAAAAGACATAGAACAGATTGCAGTTGCCGCTACTAAAGCTGAAGCGATAATTTTTTTAAGTTTCATATTTCTCTCCTCCAATATAGTTTAATGAATTTACTATTGCTTGAGAATATCTTACTATAACTGGAAGGAAAAAAACACATTGCTAATTTTACATAAAATACATGGTGTTTTTTACATTTTCTAGATTCAACATTATTTTATTTTGCATATTTCAAAATCAATATTTTAATTAATACTTATTTTTTAATATTTTGCATGCATTTGAATATTTTTGTTTTTCTCCTGTGCTTAAAAATATGGGTTTTCTTTGATTTTTTTGCTGTTTTTGTTGCTTCATTTATGACATAATTTTGTTCTGTTAGACATTATTCATCATCTAACATTTGTCCCAACTTAAAAATTTGGTCACAATACTGTATAACCAAAAAAGACGACTTTACAGCATCTTCTTACTAATGCTATAAAGCCATCTTTTTATGGTTATTTCTTTTTATTATGATTTTGTGGAATGATGCCTTGTTGATAAGCATCTAATAATTTTTCCAAATGTCCAATCTGTTTTTTAATCTTTCTTCCTGTGTCAGTATCTGCAACCATCACACGTTTTGGTTCCTCTTCGATGAAGAGAGAATTGGATTTGATATCACTATTTACTTCTAATACCTTTTCCATACTTTCAAACTGTTGATGGGCTTTAATACGCATACCATGGGAATTATAGATTAACGTATAGCCTGCAATGCCTGTCTTCTCATGATAATTGCGGCAGAATCCTCCGTCAATGACAAATAAACGTCCATTGGCGCGAACAGGACTCTCCCCTTTGATTACCTCTACTGGCGTATGACCATTGATAATATGGGCATTTGGATTATATAATCCAAACTCTCGTAAGATCATTCGACAAGTTTCTTCTTTGAGATAATGCGTAAAATATGGGTTTCTTGGCTCTTTCCAAGTTTCCTTATCCTCGATCAGCATACTTTCAAATGTCTTTACGATACGGCCGGATAATGGTGAGTTGCTTCCGCACCATAGATACCACATGAAATCAAGATCTTCTTCTCGTTTTTCGATATAAGCTCGTCTTGCAACCATATCTGCATAATCCATATAATTCTTTCCATAGTAAACACGTCCGTCAAAGGAAACTTGACGGAAACTTCCATCTTCATTTAATGGAATGCAGCCATGGAACAATAAGTTCCCGTTGAAACATTTATACATGCTTCCTTCTTCGTATAAGAAGCTGACATGGCGCTGCAAACGTTCCCCTTCTAAAAATGACATTGCAAGTTCTTCTATGATTTCCTGCTCCTCGCTTGTCAATTCATATGGATTCTCTGGGTTGATGGTTGGAAACTCTCTTTTCTTTAGCTTATATACTTTTCCATCAATTACGATCGTCTTATTATCCCAGTTTATCTGTTCAAATAACAGTCGGTCCTTCATCTCATATTCCGGATGACGTTTTACGATCTGGCCTTCTAGTTTTAACATGATGATGGAAATTGCTTCAAATGTTGCATCCATTGGATCGGCACAATTCGTATACACTCGTTCCGCAAAAATCGTTAATGGTCGTAAGCTAATTCCATACCCTTTTTCTAACACCTCAATGTTCTTATAGTTAATGGAATTACGTACGACTCTCGCAATGCAGGCAAGGTTACCGGCTGCGGCTCCCATCCAAAGAATGTCATGATTTCCCCATTGAATGTCTAAATTTCGTTGTTTCATTAATAAATCAAGGATGGCATCGGCTCTTGACCCTCTATCGAAGATATCTCCAACGATATGAAGGTGATCCACGCTTAGTCGCTTGATCAATAAGGCAAGTGCGCAGATAAACGCATCCCCTTGTTTTAATGAAATCAATGTATCGATAATCTTTTTATGGTAAACTACCTGGTTGTTTTCTTCATCCTTTTGTGCATGCAGCAATTCATCTAATATATAGCTATATTCTTTTGGCATTGCCTTACGGACTTTTGACCTTGTGTATTTACTAGATAAGAACTTTGCAAGCTCAATCAAGCAATTCAACGTAAAGCTATACCATTCTTCTGTTGTGCGATGCGCTTCTTTTAAACGCTCAAGTTTCTCTTTTGGATAATAAATAAGCGTGCATAATTCAGATCTTTCCTCTTTGCTTAGACGCTCACTGAATATGTATTCTACCTTTTCTTTAATTACTCCCGAACAGTTATTTAAAATGTGATAAAACGCTTCATATTCACCGTGTAAATCACTCAAGAAATGTTCTGTTCCTTTCGGAAGATTCAATATTGCTTGTAGGTTAATAATCTCTGTACATACGTCCTGTACGGTAGAATACGTACCAGCCAATAACTCAAGATACTCCTTTTGTGTTACTTGTTCCATTATAAAAATTCCACTCCTGCGATTTGTACATACCTTTTGGGTCTGTATATTTCCAATATGTTGGCATTTTCATTATAGCATTATGTGGCTTCGTATTCTACAGAGATTAAAATGTGTCTTCAAATAAATACAATCAATTAGTATCTATAATCATAAATTCTTGTTGATTTCTTTTCACTTCTTGGAAGGTCACCAATTTCAACAGCCTTAGGAATAATCGTTACACCGATTCTTGCCTTAAATAACTCCGTTACTGTCTTTTCTAGATACTTCTTCACGTTTGGTTGGTTGGCTTCTTCTGTCTCAAAGAATACCGTAATTTGATCCCTGCCATTTAAGTGATCGATGAATACTTGATATTCACTGGATACGCCTTCCACTTCTTTTAACAAGTCGTCAATCTGGCCTGGGAAGATATTCACGCCTTTGACTTTAACCATATCATCCGTACGACCAAGGATGACATCGATTCTAGGATATTCTCTGCCACATGGACATTTTCCAGGAACGATTCTTGTCAAATCATGAGTACGATAACGAATCAGTGGAGCGCCTTCCTTTTTAAGCGTCGTAATGACTAATTCACCAAGTTCGCCATCAGGAAGATTCTTTCCTGTCTTAGGGTCAATGATTTCAAAATACAGATAATCATCAAAATAATGCATTCCCGTATTGTGTTCACAGTTGATTGCAATACCTGGGCCATATACTTCGGTAAGACCATAAATATCATAAAGTTCCACACCTAATTCTTTGGCGATTCTTGAGCGCATTTTCTCGCCCCAACGTTCGGAACCGATGATTGCTTTTTTCAAGTGAATTTTATCGCTACATTTTCTTTTTTCGATTTCTTCTGCTAATAATAGCGCATAGGAAGAAGTCGCGCATACTACGGTAGACTTCATGTCTTCCATAAATTTAATCTGTTTCTCTGTATTTCCTGGTCCCATTGGAATTGTCATGGCACCAAACTTTTCAGCACCTAACTGAAAGCCGATTCCTGCTGTCCATAATCCATATCCAGGAGTAATCTGAATACGGTCTTTTTTCGTTAATCCAGCAATTTCATAGCATCTTGCAAATAAAGTTGCCCAGTCGTCAACATCCTTCTTTGTGTAAGGGATGATAACTGGAGTACCTGTCGTACCTGAAGAAGAATGGATACGGACGATTTCCTCTTCTGGCACTGCTGCAAGTCCTAGTGGATAAGCATCTCTTAAATTATCCTTTTCGGAAAAAGGAAGTTTCTCAAAGTCCTCTTGTGTCTTAATACTGTCAATATCGATTCCTTCTAGCTTTTTCGCATAAAATCCATCTGCATTCATAACTCTTCTTAACTGGACTTTGATCTGTTCTAACGTATCATTACTCATTCTCATAATGCTTCTCCTCCTATTCTTAACGCTACCTTATTCATCTCTAAAAATGCCGGTTTTACCTTTTGTGCAAGGATTTTTTCTACATCCTCGGTTGTCAGGTTAATTACTTTGCTTTTGGCTACTGCTCCCACCAAGGCCACATTTAATGGCTTGATTGAGCCGCATTCTTTCATGATTTGATTCGTATCTATTACATAACATCTGTTTACCTTCCTTTTAAGGTAGGAAAGCATCTCTTCTCCTTCATAAGCGGTATCGCTTAAGGATACTGTAATTGGTTTGATTGCATGGTCTGCGGTTACCAATACGCCGTCTTGTTTCAAATAAGGAAGGCATCTGACTGCTTCGCTAGGTTCAAATGCGATTAAAACGTCAGCTGTCCCAAGTGGTACAAGGGAAGTCTCTGCATCTTTTCCAATCCTTACGTGGCTTACTACGCTGCCACCACGCTGTGCCATACCGATTGTCTCAGCGGTCTGGACAAATTCTCCTTTCTCCATGGCTGCTGCCGCTATGATTCTTGAAGCAAGAACAGTTCCTTGCCCACCAACTCCGCATAAAATAACATTTGTCATCTTATTTCGCCTCCTTACTTAATGCGCCAAATGGACACACCTGAGTACATAGACCGCATCCTGTACATAAGCTTGCATCCACATCGATTTTTCCATCCTTCATAGATAAGGCAGGACAACCTAGCTCACGGATACACTTTTTACATCCGGTACATGTGTCATGATTTACTGTAATCTTCTCTTTTTTCTTCGTCACTGCGATACATGGGGATTTGAAAATAACAACTCGAACGCCTGTAAGGGCTGCTGCTTCTTTTACTGTCTCCACTGCTTGTTTTAAATCTAATGGATTTACTTCTTTTACGAAAGACACACCGATTGCTTCGACAATCTTCTTAATGCTGACTACTGGTGAGATGTCTCCCATCACGGTTTTTCCCATACCTGGGTGTGGCTGGTGTCCTGTCATTGCCGTTGTGGAGTTATCAAGGATAATTACGACTTCATCTGTCATGTTATACACAGCATTTACAATTCCCGTCATTCCAGACGCAAAGAATGTAGAATCGCCGATAAATGCGAAATTAGTCGTTCCATTTTGTGCTCGTTCAATTCCTTGTGCTACTGTAATTCCAGCGCCCATGCAAAGACAAGTATCTACCATATCAAGGGGTGCTGCATTTCCTAATGTATAGCAGCCGATATCTCCACAGAATACGGCTTCTTTTCCTTTCATCGCTTGCTTTACTGCATAGAAGGAAGCTCTATGTGGACATCCTGCACATAAGACAGGTGGACGCATTGGAAGGGCTGGACGACTCTCATCCTCTACTAACTTGATTGTATAATCTTTTCCAAACAAATCACTAATGCATTGTGCTGCAATTAAGGTAGATAGTTCGCCTGCATTTGGTACTTTCCCATTGCGTTTTCCTATGATTTCGACTTGAATGTTATGTTTTCCGCATATATAAATCAATGCGTCTTCAATTACTGGATCAAGTTCTTCAAATACTAATACTTTCTCTAGTCCTTCTAAGAAGCTAAGCGCCAGCTCTTCTGGAAATGGAAATGGCGTTGCTACTTTGAATAGCTTATAGGTTTCGTTTGTTTTATTCAGTTGTTCTTTTATGTATGTATAAGATACGCCGCCGCAGGCAATTCCGATTTTGCCGCTTCCTGTCACTTCGTTATAGGAAAGGCTTGAAAATTCCTTGCTTAAGACAGATTCTCTTGCTTCTAATTTGATTTTATTTTGATAGCTTAATCGTGGGAAGATGACCCATTTCTTATCTTTTATAAAGCCTTCTGGTTTTGTTAAGGCTGGCAGTTCTCCTACTTCGATGGAGGCACATGCGTGAGAGACTCTTGTTGTGGAGCGGAAAATCACAGGAGTATGATACTTCTCAGAATATTCAAATGCCGTCTGAATCATTTCAAATGCTTCCACTGCGTTAACAGGATCAAATACTGGAATCTTTGCATATTTTGCAAAATGTCTCGTGTCTTGTTCTGTTTGTGAGGAGATTGGACCTGGATCGTCACAAACCAAGATTACCATTCCGCCTTTTACTCCGATATAATTGACACACATCAATGGGTCGGAAGCCACATTCAATCCTACTTGTTTCATCGTCACCATAGTTCGTGCTCCTGAATAAGCTGCTCCTGCACTTACTTCCAATGCCGCTTTTTCATTGACGGACCATTCTACATAAATATTTCCTGGATTTCGTTTTGCTACTGTTTCTAATACTTCTGTGGATGGAGTTCCCGGATAACCGGATACGACTTGAACTCCTGCTTTCATTGCGCCTAAAGCGATGGCTTCGTTGCCCATAAGTAATTCCATTGTTCGTCTTCCTTTCTTTTATGTCATTGCATTTACATACAAAAAAAGCCCCCGTCCTACTGTTATATAGGACAGAAGCTTGTTATTCTGCGGTGCCACCTAAATTCATCGATTTTAATTTTCTCGATGCTCTTATTTATGTACTATCATACATAGATCGCTGTAACGTGCGATTAACGTTTCCCCTACTTCTTATATAAGTTTCAGTTCACCCTCGCAAGCCCATTCACCAAATCTTACATCACTGCAATCTCACCACCTGCAGTTCTCTTTGCATGTTGCAATATGGCTACTCTTCTTGTTCCACGGTTTTTCTTTATTGGTAGTATATACCAATATGATTTTTATGTCAAGTATTGAAAAATAATGTCAATACTCTATGTTGCCTTCTATTAAGGTATATGTACAATTAAATGAATTATGTATGTCCTCTAAAACTTTCTTAGCAAGTCGGTTACTATCTGCATCCCGTTTTCCTCAAGTTCAAATCCTGTCTTTACCATGATGCTATTTGGGAATTTGGAACCGATGACTGATACCCAGGTCTTGTTATCATCACCAGCTATTGTTACTGTGACTGTGGTTTTGTTGGAACGGTGTAACTTTTGCTCAAATATTAGTACTGCGACTTGCATCTGCTTTGCCGTATAAGAACTTTCTTCATGCAACTGCATCAAATGCCTTGAATTAGTCAGCTGTTCTTTCAGTTGGTCGTATACTTCTTTAAAGGAAACGGATAGTTCTCTTTCATATACTGCCATAATCACCTCTCCTCTCTGCCGTAACAAATGTATTATATTGGTTTTTCCTATTATAGCACACAAGAAAGGCGATGGGCAGTATTTATTTGTTTCAAAAACTCTTGTTAGATATTTTTTTGACTTTTGCTACGATCCGCATAACGGCCAAGGCAGCTAAGCCACATACTATGATTAGGATTCCAAGCATTGCGTCATCCAAAGACATATCTAAGAATGGCTCTCCTTCTTTGGTCCGATAGAATCCATCTACAAGCCACATAATTGCTGCGCCCCAATACATAAACGCCAAGCGACCTAACATCAATTCTTCCTCTGTATACTTGAGACGCCAAAGGGCAGTTGTAACAACTGCTGCCATCGCTGTAATTAACATGCACATATTACTTTACCCTTGCCTCTCTGATTGTTTTGTGTTTTTCTTTATAATTAGATATAGCAACCATACCGCCCCAAACTGCAGTAATTACTACTGCCATGGAAACTCCAACCGTTGCAACTTCTTGTAACATCGGCAATATGTCCGCTGAATCTTTAAATGCTGTTAAAAATGGTGGATATGGTACTACTTCTCCATGCCAAATATGTTCGATAGCAAGTAAGTAGCTGCCTCCCCATAAAAGATTCGATAGCCATCCAAGCTTACGGCTAAAGGTGACTGGTTGTGCTTTATATGCTTCCCCCATTCCGTTTTCCTGTAACGCTTCTTTTTTCTTTACCCTTCTTTTTACCACGCTGACTACAACTGCTTCAGTCATTGGTGCAACGAAACATGCCATAACTTTTTCCTCCCGTTTCTTTCCTATGAAATCAATATGTATTTTCTCTAAATATACCATGAAATACCATTATTATCAATTTAGATTGCTTCTTTGTTCAAAAAATCTATAATTTTCTGTTCTTCTTCCTTTTTTAACAAATTCATATTGCATCCTCCTCTTTGATTTTTGCACTACTGATTAAAACTCCAAGACTTGCTACTTACAAGCCTTGGAGTACATCTCTTGATCCATCCTAAGTTTTCTAATGTGTTCTTTTACTTTTTCGGCATTTCCATAAGGGTCTTTTCCTTCAAAGTCCATATTATATCTTCCTTTATGGATATTGTTCTTTATTACATTCTGTTCCATCTTTCTGCCTCCATGTATGTCATTTTCCTAGATACCTCTAATTATACCACCATTATGGACAAATGGTAGTGGAATCTAAAGGAGCATTTCTTTTATGACATCAAAGTCGCAAACTGGCGCTTTGCAGCTTCGGTTTTCACAAAGATAAAACGTGGTCTGATTGTCTTTTTCCTTATATTCTTTTATAAATGGAACTACTGTATCAAGGGATGGCTCACTGCCTTCTTCTTTTACAAGAACCGCTAGATTCGGTAAAAATAAATGTTGCAGCTGCTCTCTTAACGTTTCTTTTGTATCTGTCGCTTTTGTTACACAAACGAGTTCTTTTGTCGGCCAAAGTTTTAACATAAATGCGCATAACGAAAAGCTATAGCCTGCAGGATATTCGCTAATCTTACCACACAAGAACGCCAACTGCCGTTCGGCTACCGTTCGATACTCGTCCTGCTCCGTAAGATGTTCCAGTTTAAGCAGTACATAGCCTGCCACTGAATTTCCCGATGGAATGGCACCGTCATAGACTTCCTTCGGCCTTGCAATTAACTGTTCTGCATCTTCTCCATACAAATAAAAACCACCATTTTCGGTATCCAAAAAGAGTCGAATCATTTCTTTTGCTGTCGTATCGGCATCTACTAAATAGGACACGTCCCATGTTGCCTCATACAATGTGATATATGCATAGGCTAAAAATGCATAGTCATCGATATTACCAAGTCCCGCTGCATGTCCGTCACGATATCGAACAAGTAACCTTCCCGACGGACTTTTCAGTTTCTCTTTTATAAATTGTACGGCCTTTTTTGCCGCTTCTAGATATTCTTTCTCACCAAACACCTGATATGCCTTTGCAAATGCAACAATCATCAGAGCATTCCATGACGTCAAAATCTTATCGTCTTTATGAAGGGTGGTCCTTGTTAAGCGGTAGTCATACACTTTCTTACGTAGTCTTGAAAAATGTTCTTCTCCAAGAATGACTTTCTCTCTTCCAATGAGATTCAAAATACTCTTTCCTTCAAAGTTTCCTTCCTTTGTAATGTCATAATAGGCGTTAAATTCCTTACCCTCTTCTTCTCCTAACACTTTGATGATTTCATCCGGCGTAAATACATAGTATTTTCCTTCTACGCCTTCACTGTCTGCATCCTGAGCGCAGTAAAAACCGCCTGCCTCATCGGTCATCTCACGCATGATATAGGATAGGGTCTCATGCACTACCAGTTCGTACATCTCACGCTTCGTCTCTTGATATGCCTCTGTATAAGCAATGACCAACAATGCATTGTCATACAGCATCTTTTCAAAATGTGGGACAAGCCATTTATTATCGGTTGAGTATCTGGAAAATCCACCTCCGATATGATCATAAATGCCGCCGCGAAACATGGCATCTAATGTCTTTTCCACCATTTGCAATGCCTCTTTGTCGTGCTCTAGCACCGCATATCGCAATAAAAACATCAAATTATGTGGTGTCGGAAACTTGGGCGCCAGATGAAAGCCTCCATACGTAGGATCAAATCCTCGCTTATAAATGCCTGCTGCTATTTTGACAAGCTTCTGAGTCGGCTGTTGGTCTTCTTCCTCATGTGCATATTGATTCTTTAAAAGCTCTGTCACTTCATTGCCAGACTTATTTAATTGCTCTCGGTCTGCATCCCACATTCTGCTAATGGCAGTTAGCAGATTCATCAGTCCCATCATCTGCCCGCGATTATTCTTTGGCAAATAGGTTCCTGCAAAAAAAGGTTTCTGCTCCGGTGTCATTATAATTGTTAGTGGCCATCCGCCACTTCCCGTTACCGCCTGGCACACTGTCATATAAATGGAATCCACGTCGGGGCGTTCTTCTTTATCTACCTTGATGGAAATAAAGTTTTTGTTAAGTAACTCTGCTACTTCTTCGTCTTCGAAGGATTCTCGCTCCATGACGTGACACCAATGACAAGTGCTGTAGCCTATGCTTAGGAAGATTGGTTTGTCCTCTTTTTTAGCCTTGGCGAAGGCTTCTTCGCTCCAGGGGTACCAGGCTACTGGGTTATAGGCATGTTGGAGGAGATAGGGGGACTTCTCGTGGATTAAGTGGTTGGGTTTTCTATTCTCTTGGTTCATAACATCACCTTCTTAGTTTTCAATAGAATTATTGTTGCGTTTGAAGGTGGATATTATGCAATTAATAGATACTTGTCAGTGATGATATTAAAACTTGAACTTTTATGTAAAAGAAAAATGGAGATTTTAGGTTCTACAATAAATGTTGGGGTGCGACTACAAGTCACACTACCAACATTTTTA
>CAJMNR010000023.1 GCA_905214875.1 uncultured bacterium
ATAAAAATGTTGGTAGTGTGACTTGTAGTCGCACCCCAACATTTATTGTAGAACCATTTTTTATTGTATAGGAAATTTATTTTCCGACAAAATGGGGTTTGCCATGGGCTATGCAATTAGTAGATATGAGGTTACGACCATTATTGGGTTTGGGGATTGTGCTTCCTTAGATGCGTCGATTGCGCCAATCGATTCCTTAGTAATCCTTACGACAGCGATGGAGGTGGATGTGGATTTTGTACCGCTTGGCTATCCAGAGGTAGTGGTTCCAGGAATGGATCGGTACAGCGGTTTATTGTAGAACCGTTGTTTCAAAGGTAAGTTCTCAGTGCGACAAAGAGTCAAGGCTAGTAAGAGCCTATGTATAGACTCCTTCGATATGAAGGCAACGTAAGTCTGCATAGTTATATGTGATCAGAGGGCGTCTAAGTGCATTGAAGTCATGGGCATTAATTAAGATGAATTCTGGGGTGGTCTCTCCACGAATTTCTACGACAATCAAAGTATGATAATAGACTCCCTCAAAGTTCTTTAATTGGATGATATCGCCGACTACCAACTGGCTTAATGGAATCTCGCTGGCAAAAGGTCCTTTTGTTGTATTCTTTGTTAGAAAATTATAAAGATAGGTGACTCCCGTCCAGCTTGGGGTGCGGTTAGAAGAGGAAATATAGTACCATCCAAATGTCTTTTGGTAGTTCATAATATTACTTCCGGCATAGAGGCATTGGCTGATAAAGTTAGTACAATCGCCACCGAAGTTAGTAAAATCCAAATACTTAGGATTTCTAGAAAGTGCCCATGTATTGGCATAGGTTATGGCGGCAGTGCGATTATATGGTTTGATTTGTGGCATAGTGTTCATCCTTATTACTAGTTTATATAGTATATGAAGAGTGACTGGAAACTCATTCGAATAATTATTGATAGATTTACCATAATTTAAAAGAGAAAAATTTGTTTTTTTTATATATAATAAAGGTTATGAGAATAGTCAAGATTTTATAAAATCTTCCAAAATAAACATGTTTATTTATAGGTGAATGGAAGGAAATCAATTATGACAATTAATATTAAGAAACGAAATGGCACTTTTGAGCCGCTTTGTGTTGAGAAAACAAAGAAAATGGTCGCATTTGCGTGCGAGGGCTTAGAAGGCTGTGATCCAATTGAGTTGGAGTTGGATTCTAACATCCAATTTATTGATGGAATGAGTACAAAAGAGATTCAAAAAGTTTTAATCCAGACAGCGATTGAGAAAGTAATCCAGACAACTCCAGATGCTTATGGAAATGCAGTAAAATCAACAAACGTAAACTGGCAGTATGTTGCAGCCAGATTATTTGCATTTGATTTATACAAAGAAGCAGGAATTGCACGTAATTATAAATTCTTTGGATATGGTGATTTTTATGAGCTAGTGGTGAAACTTTCCGAACTAAAACTTTATGGTTCTTACTTATTGGAAAACTACGCAAAAGAAGATATTCTTGAATTGGCACAATATATTAAGCCAGAACGTGATTATTTATTTAACTATGAAGGTATTAAGTTGTTGGCAGATCGTTACCTAATAAGAGGATATAACAAAGAAGTATATGAATTACCACAAGAACGCTTTATGGTAATCGCAATGCATCTTGCAATTCCAGAAGGCGATAAGAAATTAGAGTATGCAAAGCAGTTTTATGACTTACTTTCTTCCCTACAAATGACTGTAGCAACACCAACGTTAGCAAATGCAGGAACTAGCTTTTATCAGCTAAGCAGCTGCTTTATTTCAGCGGTTGGCGATAATCTATGGTCTATATACGATGTAAATCAAAAGTTTAGCCAGGTAAGTAAGCATGGTGGTGCGTTAGGTATCTATGTTGGGAAAATCAGAAGTCTAAATTCAGAAATCAGAGGATATAAAAATGCAAGTGGCGGTGTAATCCCATGGATTCGTCTATATAACGATACAGCAGTAGCAGTAGACCAGTTAGGAAGAAGAAAGGGCGGAGCAACAGTAACCCTAGACGTTTGGCATGCAGATTTATATGAATTCTTAGAACTACGTACCAACAATGGAGATGATCGAAGAAAGGCACATGATATCTTCCCTGCACTTAGCATTCCAGATTTATTTATGGAACGCTTGGAAAGAAGAGAAAACTGGTCATTATTTGATCCATATATGATTGAAAAATATATGGGATACCGAATCGAAGACTATTATGATGAAATAGACGAAAAAGAATTTACAAAACGTTATCTTGCATGTGAAGCAAATGAGAAGTTGCCAAGAGTAACGGTTCCAACACTGGATATCATGAAGAAAATCATGAAGAGTGCGGTAGAAACAGGAACGCCATTTATCTTCTTTAGAGATACGGTAAATCGAGCAAATCCGAATAAGAACAGCGGAATGATTTACGCATCTAACCTATGTCATGAAATTGCGCAAAACATGAGCGAAAGTGAAATGATAGAGGAAGCAATCAAGACAGAAGACGGCGATACAGTCATCGTAACAAAAGTAAAAGCAGGAGATATGGTGACTTGCAACTTAAACTCCATTAATTTAGGAAAGATTGAAAAAGAAGACCTAGCGCACAATGTGCCACTTCAAATCCGTATGCTTGATAACGTAATCACGTTAAATCAGATGCCGGTTATGGAAGCAAGAACGACAGCAGATAAATATCGTGCAATTGGACTTGGTACAAGTGGATACCATCATTACCTTGCAAACCACAACATCGCATGGGAAAGCGAAGCACATTTACAAGAAGCGGATTCTTTATTTGAAGAAATCGCTTATCAGGCAATCAAATCAAGTATGGAACTTGCAAAAGAAAAAGGTGCATATCCATTATTCAAAGGCTCTGAATGGGATACTGGAGCATACTTCGAAAGAAGAGGATATACAAGCGAAAGATGGAAACAGTTACAAAAAGATGTACATGAATACGGCTTGCGTAACGGATATATCTTAGCAATCGCACCAACTGGCTCCACATCCAATATTGCAAATACAAGCGCAGGAATCGATCCAATCTTTAAGAAATTCTTTATCGAAGAGAAAAAAGGAAGCTTTATTCCAAAGACAGCGCCAGACTTAAATGACCAAAACTTCTGGTTCTACAAAGAAGCGCATACGATCGACCAGCAAATGAGCATTAAGGCATGCGGAATCCGTCAGCGCCACATTGATCAGGCGCAGTCCTTTAACCTTTATATTACACCAGAGGTTCGTGCAAAAGACATCCTGGATCTTTATATGGAATCTTATAAAAATGGTGTTAAGACCATCTATTATGTTCGTAATCAGACATTAGAAATGGACGAGTGTACAAGCTGTTCCAGCTAATCGATGAATGACAGTAAGAAAAATAACAAAGATGAGAGAGGTTACTATGGAAAAGAAAAAGATATTTAATGAGTTCGGTGTACGTGGCACGGAAAGCATGATCAATGGAAATACAACAAATTTAAGAGAATGGAATCGTATTAAGTATAATTGGGCCAATACCCTTTATCGTACGTTTTTGAATAACTTCTGGATTCCAGAAGAAATATCGTTAAGCGAAGATGTGAGACAATTTCCTTACCTTACTGATGGCGAGAGAAATGCATTTGATAAGATTATCAGTTTCCTAAACTTCCTTGATTCCATTCAAAGCGAAAACTTACCGAACTTAAGCCGTTATATTACAGCAGCAGAAGTTTCGAGTTTATTAAACATTCAGGCATTCCAAGAAGAAATTCATGCCCAAAGTTATTCTTATATTCTTGATACGGTTACAAATCCAATTACAAGAGATAAGATTTACGATCAATGGAGAGAAGATGAACACTTACTAAAACGTAATAAGTTCATTGCTAACATTTATCAAAGATTTAATGAAGACCCAAGTACAGATAATTTAGTTCGTGCGATTGTGGCAAACTATATTTTAGAAGGAATCTATTTCTATTCCGGATTTAGTTTCTTCTATACATTAGCACGCCAAGGAAAAATGACTGCGACAAGTACGATTTTTAAATATATCAATCGTGATGAAGTAACGCACTTAGTATTATTCCAAAACATCATAAAGGAACTAAGAAATGAGAATAAAGAAATCTTTACTCCAGAGTTTGAAGAAGAGATTCGTGAAATGATGAGAACAGGCGTTGAACATGAAATCGCTTGGGGACAATACGTAACAAACAATCAGATTTTGGGAATCAATAATGAGCTAATTGAAAAATACATTAAGTATTTATCTAATTTACGTCTTCGAGCAATCGGAATCAAGGAACTTTATCCTGAAATTACAGAGCATCCAATGGCTTGGATTGAAGGATTCTCAAACCTTAATAATACAAAGACAGATTTCTTTGAAGCCAAAGTTACAAATTATACGAAGGCAGCAGCGTTCGATTTTGATGATTTAGAATAGATAGAAAAGACTTTTATCTAGTAGAGAGAACACATTCTATTAGGTGAAAGTCTTTTTTAGAAGTACAAGAGAAATAATTTTAGGGATAGTAAAATGATTGAATATAATGTTTGTCTAATCAAATATTCATATAAGAAAATTAAGTAGTTGTCGAAAATAGAAAATTATGAAAAGAATCAGGACGAAATGACTTAATTTTATTAAGAAAAGTATGGTTTACAACTTTAGCGTAGTGAAGTAAAACTTTTGATATGATAGAAATTTGCGATTCGACAGTTTTCTTCTCAAATTTATTGCATCTAACATAAAAAATCTATATAATACATGTTAGTAGTATGTGCCTATGGTAAAAGGCGGTACTATAAATTTTAATTAAAGGGTGATTAAGAATGAGTTATGTTGATGAAGTAATGGCATTAGTCCAGAAGAAAAATGCTGATCAACCAGAATTTTTACAAGCTGTAAAAGAAGTATTAGAATCTTTAAGACCTGTAATCGATGCAAACGAAGAAAAGTATCGTAAAGATGCTATCTTAGAACGTATCGTAGAACCAGACAGACAGATAATGTTTAGAGTACCTTGGGTTGACGACAAAGGTCAAACACAAGTAAACCGCGGATACAGAGTACAATTCAACAATGCAATCGGACCATACAAAGGTGGTTTACGTTTACATCCATCTGTAAACTTAAGCATTATTAAATTCTTAGGATTCGAACAAATCTTCAAAAACTCCTTAACTAGCTTACCAATCGGTGGTGGTAAAGGTGGTTCTGATTTTGATCCAAAAGGAAAATCTGATCGTGAAATCATGGCATTCTGTCAAAGCTTCATGACTGAATTATGCAAATATATCGGCGCTGACACTGACGTACCTGCTGGTGATATTGGTACTGGTGCTAGAGAAATCGGTTATATGTTTGGTCAATATAAGAGAATCAGAGGTACATACGAAGGTGTTCTTACTGGTAAAGGATTATCCTATGGTGGTTCTTTAGCACGTACAGAAGCTACAGGATATGGTTTATTATACCTTACTCATGAAATGTTAAAATGCAACGGTATTGATTTAGCTGGTAAAACAGTAGTAGTTTCAGGTGCTGGTAACGTTGCAATTTATGCAATCCAAAAAGCTCAATCTTTAGGTGCAAAAGTAGTTACATGTTCTGATTCTACAGGCTGGGTATACGATCCAGAAGGTATCGACGTAGCAGCATTAAAAGAAATCAAAGAAGTGAAACGTGCTCGTTTAACTGAATATAAAAACTACCGTCCAAATTCTGAATACCATGAAGGTAAAGGCGTATGGACAGTTAAATGTGATGTAGCTCTTCCATGTGCAACTCAAAATGAGTTAGATCTTGAAGATGCAAAAACATTAGTAGCAAACGGTGTATTAGCTGTAGCTGAAGGTGCAAACATGCCTACAACTTACGAAGCAACACAATACTTCATCGAAAATAAAGTATTATTTGCTCCAGGTAAAGCAGCTAACGCTGGTGGTGTTGCAACATCTGCATTAGAAATGTCTCAAAACAGCGAACGTTTAAGCTGGACATTCGAAGAAGTAGATTCTAAATTACAAACAATCATGGTTAACATCTTCCATAACATGGATGATGCAGCTAAGAAATACGGTCATGAAGGTAACTATGTAATTGGTGCTAACATTGCCGGATTTGAAAAAGTTGCTGACGCTATGATGGCTCAAGGTATTTGCTAATTAAAGAAATGAATTATCAAAAAGAGGCTGCCAATATAATGGCAGCCTCTTTTGGTGTGCAAACGGCTCTTCTTTAGTAGGAGTTTTATTTTCCTAACTTCTTAGATTGAATCCGATGTTCTACGGGTAGGCTGATACAGTCTGGAACCAGTTTTGCCAAGTATCGCATCAAGGTTGTTTGAGCACCAGGAACGATTACTTCACGGCCTTTTAGTAATCCTGAGATGGCAATCTTAGCACATCTTCTAGGAGAAATAGAAGCTAAATCCATATCGGCACCAGCTACAGAATTGAATTCAGTCGTTACGGGTCCAGGACAAAGTACAGAGACTTTTACGTCTTTTCCTAACTTCTTCATTTCATAATTTACAGCTCGGCTTAAAGAAAGTACATAAGACTTGCTGGCACCGTAAGTAGACATCATAGGAGTTGGATAAAAGGCAGCAATGCTTGCCACATTAAGAATTCGTCCACGTTTCATCCTTTTGGCAAATAACTTTGTAAGTGTCATGACGGCACTTACATTTGTCTGGATCATGGCGAGTTCATCTTCAAGGGATAGATCAGTAAAATAACCGGCCTTTCCGAATCCTGCGTTATTGATCAAGACTCCAATGGGATATTTTTTACAGTCGTTAAATAAAGCAATACAGTTTTCAGGCTTGGATAAATCATATTCAAAATAAGTAGCTTGAACGCTGTATTCACTTTCCAGCTCGTCTTTTAAATGTACAAGTCGATTTTTTCTTCTTGCAACAAGGATTAAGTCAAATTCATGGCGCGCAAGCTCTCGAGCCATTTCTCGTCCGATACCGCTGCTAGCGCCAGTAACTAAAGCATACATCTGCATCCTCTTTTCTTTGTTAAAATTATTTTCTATTTATTAGTATAGCACAATTTTATGGGGGATTAGAGAAAAAATTAAAACTCTAAAAAGTGTAAACTTCTACTTGAATTGGAATATAATGTAAATTATAATAAATAGGTACATAAGAATTAGAATGAAAAAGGGAGAAGTGAGTATGAAGAATAGTAAGACATGTCCAAAATGTAAGTCCAATAATATTATTCGCGTGGACGGTTATACAGGGGCTTATGGAGCAGGAAATAATATTAGAATAGGTGCTTCGATTTTTGAGGCGGTAAATGTAAATCGATATATATGTTGTGATTGTGGTTTTTCAGAAGAATGGATCGATAAAGAAGACTTGCAAGCAGTCATAGATAAATATGCGAAATAAAACATAAAAAAGAACTCATACAGTTGGTAGAGTTCTTTTTTTATGTTAGAAAACATTTTTTATTTTTCTACAAACTAAAAGGAGAATGGTTGCCCATTCTCCTTTGTTTGATATTCTCTAATAGTTAGTTTTGTAAAAACCCTCAATATTAATGCAATTAGTGCATTTGTTTTCTACGTAAGTTTACAACTACTAAGCCACCAGCACATACGATAAGAGCACCGTATACTAATGCTAAAGAAACATCTCCAGTTGTCTTAGTTGTATCAGTTGTAGGAGCAGTTGTAGCTGCAGTTGTTGCTGCGGCATCTGTAGCAGCTGCTGCTGTAGAATCTGTTTTTGTAGTAGTGCTCTTGTCATCAGATGTAGTTGCAGCTGCTTCATCATAGCAAGTAACTGAAACATCAGAAATAGTTACATCAGTTTTTGCACTAGAATCAAGAACTGCTGTACTACCGTCTCTTTTGAAGTTGTTGATGTTAACGTTAGCATCTAAAAGATCTTTACCTAAGTCAGGAATATCAATACAGAATACTAAAGCACTAGAAATAGGAGTTTTAGCATCTCCTGTTTCAAGATCATCTAAATTAAGTGTTACAGTATATGTACCATCACCTTTGATTGTTGCATCACCTTTATGAGATTTTTGACCCATAGATTGGTGAGACCAGTCAGCATCTGCAAAGCACATTGTTGCTTTGTAAGATTTATCTTTTACAGCATCAAGACCTGAGATTGTGAATTTTACTTCAATTCTGTTAGCAGCTTGAACATCTGTTCCTTTTAATACTTTGTCTTTCGTATCGCCATATTCATTTCTTAATTCAATACGATAATTTGTAGTATTATCTTCGATATTACCATAAATGATTTTGTCTTGGTTTAAAGAAATACTCTTTCCATTAGATGCTGCACCTGCTGGTAAAATCATAGAACCGATAACCATAGAACCTGTTAATAATGCTACTAAACCTTTTTTGATTTTTGAGTTAAACATAAAAACATCTCCTCCAATTTTTATATAGTTTATTCAACTAACTATTACAATACTTATAATAGCAAACGGATATTAAAAAAAACACACTAATTTTTATATATAAAATACCATAATTATTATATACTTGGAAAAATAAAACAAATAGTGTATGCAAAAGAAAAAATAATCTTAGGTATGGCACTAACAAATTTCTACAAAAAATGGACAGCCAACTTATAAAAGCTGCTGTCCATACATTAAAATACCCATAAGCATTTATTCATTTATCAATAGTTAGTATTAAAACATAATTTCCCCAATTATTTATTTACTTTTTTTCTTAAATTAGCAACGATTAAACCACCAGCACATACAACTAATACAGAGTATACTAATGCTAAAGAAACATCACCAGTTGTCTTAGTGTCATCAGTTGTAGTTGTTGCAGCTGCGGTAGCAGTTGCTGCAGTAGTAGCAGAAGGTTCAGCTGTTTCAGTAGT
The DNA here is from genome assembly GCA_905214875.1 of uncultured bacterium. Taxonomy (GTDB): domain Bacteria; phylum Bacillota; class Clostridia; order Lachnospirales; family Lachnospiraceae; genus KM106-2. The sequence continues at coordinate 8,869 of CAJMNR010000023.1, forward strand.
GTCACTGTCATCTTGATCATCAGCGTCATCATCAGCATCGTCTGTTGTATCAGCATCATCTTTTGAAGTATCATCAGCAGCATCTGTTGTAGTAGGTGCTTCTGTAGCTTGAGTATCAGTGTCAGCTTTGTCTGTTGCATCAGCGTCATCACTAGCAGATGAATCAGCAACGTCATAGCAATCAACAGCAACATTAGTAATTGTTACATCTGGTTTTGCTTCAGAATCTAATACGAGCGCATCACCATCTTTTTTAAAGTTATTAATTACAGCACCAGCATCTTTTAAATCTTTTGCAAGATCAGGAATGTCTACACAGAAAACTAAAGCTTGATTGATAGGATTCTTGGAATCTTTACAAAGCATAGATACTGTATATGTTCCATCACCTTTAACAGTAACATCACCTGCTGTACCTGGATCCCAGTTTGAATTTCCCCAGCTAGCATCAGCGAATACAACGAAAGCATTATAAGATTTGTCTTTCACAGAAGCAATCTTATCTAATCCGCTAATAGTAAATGTTACAGATACTTTGTCAGAGGCAACGACTTGTTTAGGATCTAAGACGCTGTCATCTTTTGTTGAACCATATTCATTTCTTAATTCAATACGATATTTATTAGTCGTATCTTCGATGTTACCAAAGAAAATTTTATCTTGATTTACGGTAACACTTTTTGCTGATTCAGCAGCACCTGTTGGAATAGCAATGGACCCCACAACCATTGCACCAGTCAGTAAAGCAACAAAACCTTTTTTCAATTTTGAATGAAACATAAATATCTCCTCCTAGATTTGTTTAATGAACTAACTATTAATAAGTTTATGATAACAAAGTAATTTACAAAAAAATACATGAAATATTGCACCATTTATACCCTAAGATTTATATCTTGGGGAAAAAGAGAAGATTAGCATCGATATAATATTTTTTAGGATATGAATATTTTTGAAATTAATGAAAATACTAGTTGACAGATGATATTATACGACGTATAGTATTGGTAACAAAATAATATCGCAGTTTATATAATATGATAAGCGATATATTAAGTAGAGTAAGGAGGCTTTGCTATGATCTTTAATACTGGTGCAGCTTTACTAGATGCAATCGTACTTGCAGTTGTATCTAAAGATGCAGAAGGAACTTATGGTTATAAGATTACGCAGGAAGTAAGAGAAGTAATTGAGATTTCAGAATCTACTTTATATCCAGTGCTAAGAAGACTACAGAAGGATTACTGTTTAGAAGTATACGACAAAGAATACGGAGGAAGAAATAGAAGATATTATAAAGTTACAGATAAAGGAATGGCACAATTGAACTTATATTGTGCAGAGTGGAAAATATATTCCGAAAAAATATCATCAATGTTATTGGGGGTGAAGAAAGGTGAGTAGACAAGAATTTTTAAGTCAATTAGAACAGCTTTTGATGGATATTCCAGCAGAGGAAAGGCAAGAAGCCATCCGTTATTACCAGGATTATTTTGATGATGCGGTTGATATAGATGACGATAAGTTAATTAGTGAACTTGGAAGTCCTGAAAAGATTGCAAGACAATTAAAAGTCAATCTATATAATAAAGCGTCTAGTGAAGCCGGCGTTTATACAGAGAATGGATACAGCAATGCATTCTTTGAGGAAAGTAAGGAAGAACTTAATGTAATTGGGCAAGAGGAGAAAAACTATCAAGATTCTTCCTATAATAATGGAGCATATCAATCAGGAGCGTATAATAGCAGTTATAACAGACCACAAGGACGAAGCAACAATACTTTGTTGATTATCATTTTGATTGTTACTTCACCAATCTGGGCGTCACTTGCATTTGGAGCATTTTTCGGAGTTGGTGGTACTTTATTAGGAGTAATCGTTGGCTTTGGAGCTGCGTTTTTAGGATTGTTAGTTGGCGGTGTAACATGTGTTGGATATGGAGTCGTACAGTTATTTTTCAATCCATTAAGTGGAGTCTTGTTAATAGGTGCCGGATTTATCTTATTAGCAATCGCAATTTGTTTTTGTATCTTATTGGTACTTATTGTTTCAAAGTTGATACCTGCCATTGTTCGAGGTATTCAGTATGTTTGTAATAAAGTATTTCATAAGGAGGCAAGGCAGTATGGGGAAAGGAATTAAGCGAGCATTAATTGCTGCGGGAATACTATTTGTACTTGGTATAGCACTTTGTACGGTTGCAGTTGCAACCGGGGTTAATGTTGCAAATGTTACTTTTTTTAGATATGATAAGGGTGAGATGATAAGTTTTGATCAGACGTATATCGAAAAAATCGATAGCATTGATATTGATTTTGAGGCAGGAGAATTAAAGGTTGTAGAAGGAGAACAGTTTCGAGTAGAAGCACAAAATGTTCCGAAAAAGGCATTTTCAGTTACGGTTGACAATGGGACTTTAAAGGTAAAAGAGAATGCATCTCACTGGTGGCACTTGAATTTCGGTTGGATATTTGGAGACAATGAGGAGGAATATGATTCTGTGATCACGGTCTATGTTCCAGCAGCAACGACGCTTGAGAAATTTGAGTTAGATATGTCAGCAGGAAAGGGAACAATCAATAATATAAAGGCGGAAGAAGCAAAAGTTGATATGTCGGCAGGAAAACTGGATATCACTGCATTTACTATTTCAAAAGAGACGAAATTAAAGATGAGTGCAGGCGTTATGAATGTCAATAAGTCAGAATTAAAAGACTGCGATATGCATCTTAGTGCAGGAAGCTTATATATAGAAGGAACGCTTACAGGAGATTCCTCTGCCTCATGCAGTGCAGGCTCAATTGCGATAGAAACGAGTCTTACGGAAGATATGTATGACTATGATGCAGATGTTTCAGCCGGAAGTATCGAAATCAATGGAGAGAAGATTACAAACAATCATAACAAAATTAATAACAGCGCAAGCAATCGATTTGAATTAGACTGCAGCGCTGGTAAGATCACTGTCAAAACGAAATAATATAATTTTTAATAAGAATGGAGCGTTTTATATGGAAACAAAAAGACTTACAAAATCAATTATGGACCGTAAAATTTGTGGAGTATGTGGTGGAATCGCAGAATATTTTAATGTAGATCCAACGCTTATAAGAATCATTGCAATTGTATTTGGTGTCTCAGGGGGAACAGGAATCTTAGCATATATTCTTGCGGCTATCATAATGCCTGAAAAATAAAACATGGTCTATTAATATAGAAGAAAATCTAAAAAGCTGGTCCTTTTAATTAGGGCTGGCTTTTTCTTGTATGCAATTAAGTACAATCCATTTAATTCCAATAGCTAATTATAAGATATTATTATGACGATAGTAAGTATTAAAGAAGTTAGGAGGTTTTATATGAAGAAAAGAAACAGTGTGGCCGTTAAGATTATCCTCCTATTCATGGTGGGATTCTTAATTGCGATTTTAGTGAACGGCGTTTTTATTTATCGAAGTTTTGATAATGTATCGAATAAAAGTACGAAACAGAGCCTTGAACAGACAATCACTCAGGCTGAAACTAGTTTTCAAGTATATTTAAAGACATTAAGTGCTCCAGTCGATCTTGTTACAAGAAATAAAGTTGTTCAGGAAGTTGGGGAGACAGGTCTTGAAAAGGTACAGGATCAAGTAGGAAATGCATTAGCATCAGCATGTAAAATTACAGATGGCGCAGTTCGCGCATGCTTCTCTACAGAAAAGGGAGAGTACATAAGCACTACGGTTACTCTTAAGGATGATGGTAAGAAAACAGTAAATAATGAATATTCGACTTTAGTCAATAACAGAACAAAAGATTGGTACATTAACTGCCAGGGTAAAGAAGGCGTCAATACGATTTTTAGTTATTTTACGACACCTTATACAGATGGGGAAACAGGAGAGGCAATTATTACTATTTCTCAACCGGTAAAAAGTAAGGATGTCCTGATTGGTGTTGTAAGTATGGACGTAAAAGCTGAAACATTGAATTCTTATATCCAAGGAATTCAACTTTTAAATACGGGATTTGTCGTAGTAGCAAATGAAATGGGCGAAGTTGTTGTCAGTGACAAGGATAATATCTTTTATATGACGAAACTATCTGAATATGAATTCTTCCAGGATGCTTCCGAAGAAAATAAGATTTATACAGATACCATTAACGGAAAAAGCTATACGATCACATCAGTAAAAGAAGCAGTTACTGGATGGAGAATCATCGGAATTGTCAGCGCAGATGAGAATGATGAAAGCCAGAAGAGCATGTCATTTAGCATTTTAATTTCAGGTGTGATAGTGATTGCTCTTGGAATCGCATTTGCATGTATCCTTGCATTCTATATTATTAAGCAGATTCGTGTAATGTTAGTAATGACTAAGAAAGTGGCAGCCGGCAACTTCTCTGAGAAGATTAAGGTTTCTACAAAGGACGAATTTGGTGAATTAGAAACAGCATTTAATACCATGATTGATGATGTTAGTGAATTGATTCGACATGTTGAAGAAAAGTCAGATCGAATTAATGAAGTTTCCTCCAATATTAGTGAGGCTTCCAAGGTAACAACGGAAACGGTTGGACAAGTTTCAGAAGCAATCAATAATGTTGCACTTGGCGCATCAAATCAGGCAGAAAGCACACAGGAAGCAAATGTTGAGGTTGAGAACTTAAGCATGGGACTTGATCAGGTAAAATCTCAAGTAAATGATATTACAAAAGTATCAAGCAATGCGAAAGAATTAAGTGGCGCAGGTCTTGAGAGTGTTAAGGGGCTTATGGAAACGACAGACAAGGCAAAAGAAAACTCAAAAGTCAGCTTAAGCACGATGGATGAGATGTTAACAAGTATTGAGAAAATCTCATTTATCAGTGAAACAATCAGTGAAATTACAGATCAGACGAATCTGTTATCCTTAAATGCTAGTATTGAGTCAGCGCGAGCAGGGGAATTTGGAAAAGGATTTGCTGTCGTAGCAGATGAAATCAGAAAGTTATCAGAACAATCCAAAGCATCAACGGATCAAATTAAAAAGATTGTAGCGGAAATTACGCAAAAATCAGCTCATGTGAAAAATGCCATCGTGGAAAGTAATTCATTACAAGAAGAACAACGTGCAGCAGTTGAGTCTACAAGAGAGTTATTCTTACAATTACTTGAAATAATTGAAACGTTAAATACAGGCATGGATAAAATCAATGTATTAAATGATAAGATGAACGATAACAAGCATATTGTTATTGAACGTATGGAAGATATCGCATCTGTATCTGAAGAGAGTGCAGCTTCGGCAGAAGAAGTAGATGCATCGACAGTAGAAATGCAAGGATCAATTAGCGAAATCACTGGAAAATCAGAAGAGTTAAATGAGATTGCAAAAGAACTACAGGCAGCTATTCAAAAATTTATTTTAAGCTAGGAAATAAAAAAGCGTTACACAGATTGTGTAACGCTTTTTTGCTCCGTTAAACTTGGCAATTACATTAAAGTACGCTTTGAATACCTTCGCGAATTTGTTCAGGATCAAAAGGCTTCGTTAGGTATTCACGGGCACCATATTTGATCGCTTCTACAAGCTTATTTTTCTGACCAGCAGCAGTTACCATGATTACTTTGGCTTCTGGATCATAAGTCATAATTTCTTTTAAAGCACCAATACCATCAAGTTCAGGCATTGTAATGTCCATAGTAACGATATCAGGCTGAAATTCTTTGTATTTTTCTATTGCCTCTGTACCAGTGGTTGCTTCAGCAATCACCTCATGATGATCAGCTTCAAGAATGTTTCGTAAGAATTTTCTTGAAGTTTTTGAATCGTCAACTAATAATATTTTAGCCATGTTAAGCGCCTCCTATTACATATATTCAATTGGTGAATCAATTGAAAGAACTAAGTCAAAATGATTTTCTGCACATATTAGTGTTACAACGATAAGAGTATCACAGATCATTTTCTGATTTGCATAAAAATTAGGAGGAAGCATGTCAATTTCGATATCATCTTCACTTAATTTTGTTGCATATTGGCCATTGATACAATTGATAAATTCACAAATTGCATCATAAGAATCTGCATCAATTTCCGTGAACTCTTCTTCTGCAAACCTATTTGCTATCGTAAGCAGACTGTCTGCATTTCCTGAAAAACCAAGCTGTATGCTATGGTCACCAGCGGCAGTCTGGATTGCAAGATTCTCAAATTCATATTCTGTTGTTGTATAACATTTCATAATACAGATGTTCGAATCTATAAAACGTATTAAATTACGAATAGTAAGACTAATTAATTCCGAATGCATCTTGCTATCGATATGAAGCAAGAGTGGAATAACGGATTCTGTATCTCCAGATTTAAATATTGCCATCTGGCTGTCGGTATAGCCGTTCTCAGATTGGTAATCCTTTAAATAGCCAGTTATTTCGTCTAGGGTGAGTAGATCTTGATCAATCAGCAACTGAATAAACTTGTGATAGGTATTTTCCTGTAGGGACAGCAAGTGTTCTACATTAGCTTCTGTTAAATACCCCTTTTCTTGCGCAATATCGCCAAAGCGATGATCCATGCAAGCTTGAAGTCGGTTGACTTCATCTGCCTGTTTCTGAGTCAGTAGACCTTCTGAAACAGCAATTAGCCCTAGTTTAACGCCAGCTTCTTGGACTTTATGTTTTATAGCAAGGTAGTCTGCTTGTGTTAATGCGCTACGCTTTACTAAGTAGTTCCCAAATAACAAATAAAACATAAAATGTCTCCTTTCGCAATATATATTTACCACTAAATATATATCGGTCAAATTTGAGTATTATTTAACAAATCCATACAAAAATATATCGAATTATAGAGAATAAGTAAGGAAAAGGGGCATTTATTCATTGACAACATTTTTAAAGATTTATATAATGAAACAATATATATGGAAATTAGATATTTATGAAAGAAGGTTCGTGGTTTAATGAAACAAATTATAGATATTATTTCAAATGAAGTAAAAGCGGCATTTGAAAGTTTAGGATATGATCAAAAATACGGTGAAGTATCCTTATCAAATCGTCCAGATCTTTGCCAGTACCAATGTAATGGTGCATTGGCAGCAGCAAAAGAATATAGAAAAGCACCATTTATGATTGCGGACGAAGTAGTTGCTAAGTTAGCGGACAGCAAGACTTTTAAAGATATCACTATGGTTCGTCCTGGATTTATCAATATCAACTTAAGTGACGAATTTGTTGCATCTTACGTAAATGAAATGTTAGGTGCAGATAAGTTCGGTTTAGAAGCTCCTGAAAAGGTGAAAAAGATTGTAATCGATTACGGCGGCCCTAATGTTGCAAAACCTTTACATGTTGGACATTTACGTTCTGCAGTTATCGGTGAAAGTATCAAGAGAATCAACAAATTCTTAGGACATGATGTTATTGGTGACGTGCATCTTGGTGACTGGGGACTTCAAATGGGTCTTATTATCATGGAACTTAAGAAACGTAAACCAGAGCTTTGCTATTTCGATGATAACTTCACTGGTGAATACCCAGAAGAAGCTCCATTTACCATTAGTGAATTAGAAGAAATCTATCCTACTGCAAATGCATATGCGAAGGAACATCCAGAATTCAGAGAAGCGGCAAAAGAAGCAACGAACCAGCTTCAAAAAGGTAAACCTGGCTACCGTGCAATCTGGAAACACATTATTGGTGTCAGCGTTAGCGATTTAAAGAAAAACTATGAAAACTTAAATGTTGACTTTGATCTTTGGAAAGGTGAAAGTGATGCAAATGAGTATATTCCAGAAGTAGTTGAGTATTTAAAAGAAAATGGATATGCATATGTAAGTGAAGGCGCTTTAGTTGTAGATGTTAAGGAAGAAACTGATACAAAAGACATTCCTCCTTGCATGATTTTAAAATCTGACGGTTCTGCAATCTATGCAACAACAGATATTGCAACAATCGTGGAACGTGAAAAATTATTTAAGCCGGATGAAATCAAATATGTTGTTGATAAACGTCAGGAACTTCATTTTGAACAAGTATTCCGTTGCTGTAAGAAGACTAAGATCTTTGATGAAAATAAAAAGCTTACTTTCCTTGGTTTCGGTACAATGAATGGAAAAGATGGTAAGCCATTTAAGACTCGTGACGGTGGAGTTATGAGACTTGAATACCTTATCTCTTCTATCAACGATGCTGTTTATGAAAAAATCATGAGCAACCGTGAAATGCCAGAAGAGGAAGCAAGAGAAATCGCTAAGACAGTTGGTCTTGCAGCATTAAAATATGGTGATTTATCTAACCAGGCAAGCAAAGATTATATCTTCGATATCGACCGTTTCACTTCTTTCGAAGGAAACACTGGTCCTTATATCCTTTATACAATCGTTCGTATTAAGTCTATCCTTAATAAAGCGAAGAATCAAGGAATTACAGATGTAGACAGCATTCTTGCACCAGCAAATGCTTCTGAACTTGCACTTATGCTTGAACTTGTAAAATACAATGGTGTTATTTACTCTTCTGGAGAAGAAAATGCACCTCATCGTATTTGCCAATATATTTATGATCTTGCAAATGCATTCAACCGTTTCTACCATGAAAACAAGATTCTTGCAGAAGAAGACAAAGCTCGTCAGGCTTCTTGGATCAAGTTAATCTGTGGTACAAAAGATGTGCTTGAAACTTGTATTGATTTACTTGGATTTAATGCACCAGAGCGCATGTAACCCAGAGGGCAGCCTTTATTCAATGCAAAAGGTAATGAAAGAGCCATCATCGCGATAGCGATGGTGGCTCTTTTGGTTATTCGGGGAGTGAATTCCTGAATAACGATTAGTTTTGATAAAAAGATTGTGCTAGATTTTGAGAGCGTATTGACTTAGAATAAAGAAGAAACAATACATGATGTAGAATTGATAAAGAGTATAAAGATGGGGGACGAGAAGTGCCTGATGAAAATTATCCCTCATAAAGAACTTTGGAAATAAAAAGGAAGGTGAAACAAATGTTATGTCATTTAGTGATTGATTTGAATGCAGGACTCTGTGCAAGGTCTGATGAGTGGGCGAAACTTGCACAGAGATTATAAAGAAGTTATAGTTCGTCCTCATTGGATTTTGCACTTATCAGATAGAGATGTTTAGAAATCAGATATCTATAAGGAGAGAAAACTCAATGAAAATAAAAGAAAAGAATTACATAGTATTTTGGCTTAGCCAATCGGTTGCACAATTAGGTAGTGCAATGACTAGCTTCGCCCTTGTTTTATGGGCATATGAACAAACGGATTCGGCAATGACAGTATCGGTTATGACATTTTTTAATTATATTCCCTATATCATTGTCAGTTTATTTGCAGGCTCGATTGTGGATCGTCATAGAAAAAAGAATATACTATTGCTTTCTGATTCCGTTGCAGGAATCTGTTCGTTGGCGATTTTGATTGCTTGGAAAGAAAACGTATTAAGCATAGGTATTATTTATATTGTAAATGCAGTCATAGGTTTTATGAATTCCTTTCAGGCACCTGCAGAGCAAGTAGCAATAGGTAAGATGGTTCCAAAGGAAAAACTATCACAAATTAGTGGTTTGAATTCTTTTTCGTCAAATTTGATTACTGCGTTGTCGCCAGTATTTGCGGCAGCCATGTATTCCGTTATTGGATTAGAGGGAATCTTATTTGTGGATCTAGGTTCGTTCTTAATCGCTGTTACAGTGCTTTTTATATGGATTACCATTCCAGAACAGATTGATAAAACTCAAAAGAAGGAACCAATTCTTAGCGGATGTAAGATAGGTCTTTCCTATCTTTGGGAAAATAAAGGGTTATGGTATATTGTTCTAACAATGGCTGTACTGAATTTCCTTTCAAGGTTGACGTATGAGAACATTTTGTCGCCAATGATCCTAGCAAGAAGCGGTAAGAATGAAATGGCATTAGCAGCAGTGAATGCAGCAATCGGAATTGGTGGCATTCTTGGTGGAATCTTAGTATCCATACGAAGAAAGCCAAAGAATAAGGTAGGGGTGATGTACCGGAGTGCTGCAATTTCCTTTTTATTTGGAGATTTTTTAATGGCAGTCGGAAGAAATCCTTTAATATGGTGCTTTGCTGGGGCGGCTGCAAGTTTACCAATTCCGTTTGTCATGGCAGCGCAAACTGTAATTCTTTATGAACGAATTCCAGAAGAAATACAAGGAAGGGTTTTCGCAGTAAGAAATGCCATTCAGTTTAGTACGATTCCTGTGGGAATCCTGCTTGGTGGATGGTTAGCAGACTATGTGTTTGAACCGATGATGATGGGGAATGGAGGCATAAAGGATGTGCTTCATTTCCTTGTTGGAACTGGTGAAGGTAGCGGTATGGCAGTTATGTTTTTATGTACGAGCTGCTTAGGAAGTATCTTTAGCTTTTGGATCGCTAATAAGAAAGAAATGAAGCAGCTTCGTTAAGAATATTGTTGCATCTTGTAGCTATGAAGAGTATTATGATATAAATACAAAAAAACCAAAAGAGGGATAAAGATGTTTAAAGAGACTTCCAAGCTAGTCATCTATAATAATATTTCCGATGACAGTATTTTAAAGCAGGTAGCGTACATATTTAAAGAGTTTGAAGAAAATACAATTACGAAAGAGGAGGCAATTTCAAAGATTTACGGTCAGATTCACAGACTGCTTGAGGTTGCTACCAAATACGGATTTAACAATAATCTATGGCAGAATTATCTGACATATCTGTTGATTATGACTGAGACACCATTTAGTATCAGTTCAGAAAAGACAGGCGCATTGGACGGTAGCATCAATATTTTTGCGCTTAAGGAATTTGAAGTGTTTATGAATCTATTCCATTATGATTTTTCAACCATTGAGAAAGAACTTGGAATTGACTGTTTTACAACAGTGACAAACTATCATTCCATTCCTAAGTTGGAGACAACATATAATAAGAATGTGAGTGAAAAAGTCGTAGCCTTAAGTGAAAAATTAGCCGCAGCAAAGGATGCGGAAGAATTCTATACACTTGTTACTGATTTTTATCGTAATTATGGTGTTGGCGTATTAGGACTCAATAAGGCATTCCGTGTCGATAAAAAGAATGGTGAAGTAGTGCTTACGCCGATTACTAATACGGAAATCGTTCGTTTTGACAATATTGTCGGATATGAGTCACAGAAACAGAAATTAAAAGACAATACAGAAGCTTTCTTAAAAGGAAGAAAGGCAAACAACGTGTTAATGTTTGGTGATTCTGGAACTGGTAAGTCTACAAGCATTAAGGCACTGTTAAATGAGTATTATGAGGATGGCCTTCGTATTATCGAAATCTACAAGCATCAGTTTGAAGATTTATCGAAAGTCATTGCTATGATTAAAAATAGAAATTATAAATTTATCATCTATATGGATGATTTGTCTTTTGAAGAGTTTGAAATCGAGTACAAATACTTAAAGGCAGTGATTGAAGGCGGTCTTGAAATCAAGCCTCAAAATGTATTGATTTATGCAACGTCTAACCGTAGACATTTAATTCGTGAGACATGGTCGGATCGTGACGATGTAAAGGACGAAGAGATGCATCATTCCGATACAATGCAGGAAAAATTATCGTTGGTTGCCAGATTTGGTGTTACGATTCATTTTGCAAAACCAGATAAGAAGCAGTTTAACGAAATCGTGCTTGGACTTGCAAGACGTTATAAAGAGATTACCTATACGGATGACGAGTTATTGCTGATGGCAAACCGTTGGGAATTAAGCCATGGCGGTATGTCAGGAAGATGTGCGGAGCAATTTATTTCCTATGTATTAGGTACATTGCCTGAAACTAAATAGTTAGTAATGAAAGAGCCGAGATAACAGGGGAAATCCTGTTATCTCGGCTTTATTGTATCCCTAGAAACTAAGCTACCGGATAAGTTGGTGGTCTTCACTTGTACAAAAGTATAATGTTTTTGCTATTAATGTGCAATAAGTACAAATAAGATGGTAAAAGATACAGAGATAGTTATGAAAAGTAAGCGAAGAACAACACTTTTTTTGAGTATTGGTATATTCCTAGTAGTTGTTTTACTTGTTGTATGGGGAGTAAATAGGTTGAACAAGGCTAAAAAAGTTGCCAATATAGAAAAGATAACAGTATCAATTGGCGATGTTGCATCATGTACTTATGGAAAAAATGAGTTTGTGGTCCGTGATAAAAACAACATTAAGATAGTGAATCAGTTGATTGAAGATTATAACGATAAAGATGCAGTCTATGAACATTGGAAGGTAGGAGACTTTGCTTATAATTATAACTTGAAGGTAGAAGATAAGTTTGGAAAGCAATCCGACTATTACATACAATCGACATCAATTTCGGCAGATAACCATATGGATCAAGTATTCTATTCCGAAGAAGTCGTAAAACAGATTGGTATATTCTATCTATTGGATAGCAGTTCCTTATAAGAGCTGAAGATTACGATGAGGGAGAATATGGCCTCATCTGATGTCAAAGAAGAGAAGGTTACCGATTCGGCAGTGATAAAAAAGAAGGAGAATGAGTAGATTTCATTCTCCTTTTTGCATGTACTTCTTTCTTTACATCAAATCTTCTGGTGGAAGCAATGGTTCAAATGTACGGGAAACATCTGGTTTCTCATTTTCACCAGAGGATTCTCTTTGGGCTTCTTCACAAAAATATTCTTGTGAATTTAGCAATACTTTACCTCGTTTATCCACCTTTTCGTAAGTGCCTTCTTTTGTTAAGATGTGCGCTTTCACCGTGTCTTTTAACTGGATATTTAGCATGTTAAATACTCTATTTCTAAGTTCGCTATCTTCGACAGGAAACATGATTTCGACACGTCGGTCTAAGTTACGAGGCATAAGGTCTGCGCTGCTCATATAAAGTTCTTCAAATCCATCATTATAAAAATAATAGATTCTAGCATGCTCTAAGAAGGTGCCTACAATAGAGCGTACCGTTATTGTGTCACTAATTCCTTCGATGCCGACTTTAAGGCAGCAGATGCCGCGAATGATTAAATGAATCTCTACGCCTGCAGCACTGGCTTCATAGAGGGCGCCAATCATTTTGGCATCGCACAAAGAATTCATTTTTGCAATAATCATTGCTTTCTTTCCTTCTTTGGCATGCCGAATCTCACGGTCAATTAGTTCCATAAATCTGTCACGCAGCCAGATTGGAGCCAAGGACAACTTATGCCATGTAGGTGGTTCGGAATAACCAGATAGCATGTTAAATACAGCGGTAGCATCTTCACCGTAAGGCGCTTTACAAGTAAGTAGTCCAAGGTCTGTATACAGCTTGGCTGTGCTATCGTTGTAATTGCCGGTTCCAAGATGAACATAGCGGCGAATGCCGTCTTCTTCCTTACGTACAATCAGCGTAATCTTACAGTGGGTCTTCAAACCTACCAGTCCATAAATAACATGGCAGCCGGCTTTTTCAAGCTTTTTCGCCCAGTTAATATTATTTTCTTCATCAAATCTCGCTTTTAGTTCGACAAGAACAGTTACTTGCTTTCCATTTTCAGCAGCAGTAGCAAGAGAAGCAATAATCGGTGAATTACTGCTGACACGATATAAGGTTTGCTTAATTGCCAACACAAGAGGGTCGTTAGCCGCCTGTCTTACGAAGTCCACTACAGCATCGAAGGAGTAGTAAGGGTGGCTTAGCAGATAATCATGAGCACGAATTTGTTCGAAGATATCACCGTCTAAGTCAAGTCCTGGAACTGGCTTTGGAATATATTTTTTATCTCTTAAGTGATCAAACCCATCGATGGAAGAAAGCTTCATAAGAAAGGTCAGATCGATAGGGCCCGCCATATAAAAGATGTCAGATTCGCTTTTTATGCCAAGCTCTTTTGTAAGAATCTTAAGTAGATGTTTGTCGCACCCCTCTTCGATTTCTAGTCGAATGACTTCGCCCCATTTTCTCTTCTTCAGCTTATTTTCGATTTCACTTAATAAGTCGGCAGCTTCCTCTTCATCAATAGATAAATCCGCATTTCTCATGATTCGGTAAGGATGGGCTTCTTTGACTTCATAATTTAAAAATAATTTTTGTATGTTCTTTTCGATGATCTGTTCGAGCAGGATAAAGGTCTTGCATGTAATGTTTTCAGAAGGGATGGGTACGATTCGTGGAAGTACACTTGGAACTTGTACTGTCGCAAAATCATATGGCTTGTCTTTTTTCTTATCTTTTAATAAGGCGGCAATGTTTAACGTCTTATTACGAAGTAATGGAAAAGGACGAGAGGAGTCTACGGCCATCGGAGTCAGTACAGGATAGACAAATTCCTCAAAATACTGATCCACATAGGCGCTTTGTGCTTCTGATAGTTTTTCATATTCCGGAATGATTACAATGTCATTTTGCTTTAATGTAGGAAGGAGAGACCGATTATAGGTCGAATATTGAAGGTTTACTAATTCGTGTGCCTTCGATAATATTTTCGTCAACTGTTCACCAGGGGTAAGACCAGATAAGTCAGGCTTCTGATATTTGGCATTTACCATATCTTTTAAGGAAGCAACACGGACCATAAAGAATTCATCTAAGTTTGAAGCGGTAATCGATAGAAACTTGGTCCGTTCTAACAGTGGGATGGATTTGTCCCTTGCTTCATAAAGAACACGGTAGTTAAAGTCAAGCCAGCTAAGTTCACGATTTCGAAAATATTGAGGTTTCATAAATTCAGGTTTTACTTGCTTCATTTAAATACTCCTTTTCTGTTTTAGGACAGGACGTATTCCATAGACTTCTTCGAAAAAGTCAGCCTTTTTTGTAAATAAGCCTTGTTCCAATGTGATATCTTCAAATGTTTCCGTTTCCAAAAGCAGTAATGTTTCCTTATCGGTGTATTTTAAACGACAGGAAATAGTAGTGAGCTTTTGCTTATGACTTTTATCTAAGGCATTTGCAAGTCTTAGAATGGCAGTTAGTTTCGCAAGTACGACGTACGTCTCTTTATCGATAGTGTGATTGGTTTCTTTATAGCTTGGAAAAGTGGTCGTCTTATATCGAACCAGGTTAGCGACGAGTTTTCGTTCTGCATGACTGAGACCGATGATTTCCGTAGACATAACGATATGGTACGAGTTTGCTTGTACCTGATTCATATTGATAAATTCACCGCAACTGTGGAGAATGACAGCAATTTGCAGATAAAGGCGTTCTCGTTCACCAAGGCCGTGGACCTTTTTCAAGCTATCAAACAGTGAAAGAGCAATATGCTCCACATTATTTAAATGAGCCTCAGTACATTGATAGCGTCTTGCAATATTACGAGACGCTTCTATAATATCCGCATTGAAGTCATGAGGAATTACAAGTTTTTCGTTTCTTAATGCATAATCGACAGCCAGCGCATCACAAAGTTTTATATTTGAAAGATACAGGTCGCTGGCTTTCGTCTTTTTTAGCAATTTATAAAAGATCATTGCTGTGGGAAGCAGTAGGCTTGTCTGTTCTTTGGAGAGATTTAATTCTTTGCTGCACTCCTCTACGCTTTTTTTCTCCAATGTCTGATAGGAAGAAATATAAGTTTCGGCTTCTATCGTCTTTTTAAAGTCTATCTTTTTAATCAGCTTAATTAGTTCCTGAAGATGTTCTCCAAAGCCTATCATATGTTTGATCTTATTCTTCGGTAAAAATAATTGATCGTAAGTAGATAGGTCATATTCGATGTATTCGTTAATCAGATTTGTGTAATTGACCGTTTCTTTTTCCACTTTGCTAAGAAGTTCTCGAATTCGCAGGGAACCTAGTTTTATGTTTTGTGTACTCTGCAGTACATTATGGTTAAATAGGCTGATTTGAATGCTTCCAGCGCCTACATCCACAACAGCAGTATGTTTTGAAATCATCAGGCTAAAGGGTTCTTCAAAAAATGCGAGTGCCTTATAGCAGAGAAAACGTTGTTCGGAGTTTGATAGTATCCGTATCTTTAGTCCGGTGCGAAGACGAATCTGATCAAGGACAAAGAGACAGTTTTTCGCCTCTCTTAGGCCACTTGTAGCGCAGGCAGCATAATCAGTTACGTCATATTCTTTCATTTTTTTCGTGAATTTTAAGAGGACAGTACAAAGATCGTCGATTCTTTGATAGCTCAACTGTCCATAGGTATAAGTTTCAGATCCTAGTTCCAATGTTTGCTTTATATAATCTAATTCATGAAGACCATTTTTCTTCGTTATTTCATAGATTTTCATAGCGAGGTTATTAGAACCAACATCAATCGCAGCAAAAGTAGTAACAGACATTTTCTTCACCTCTCACACAAATAAATTAACATATATTACCTATTTTACACACTTTATTAAAAATTGACTAGTTTAAATTTATTTGAAACGTCTATTTTACTAGCTTTTTTTGTGGAATATGGCTATAATGTATGAGGTAGATTGTGTGTATGAAGTATTGACAATTTATACATACTTTAAACGAATATAAAAGTTCTTATAGGCGTATGGCCGATAGACATAGAATAAGAAATACGTAAGCTTAGAAAGAGAGTAGTACAATGAAAACAAGTGATTTTTATTTTGATTTACCAGAAGAATTAATTGCACAAGATCCATTACAAAAACGCGATAGTTCAAGACTATTGCTTCTTGATAAAGAGACAGGAGAATTTAGACACAAAGTATTCCATGATATTATCGATTATCTTAATCCAGGTGATTGTCTAGTTGTTAATAATACAAAAGTTATTCCTGCTCGTTTGATCGGAGAAAAAGAAGGAACAGGCGCTAAGATTGAACTTCTTTTATTAAAAAGAAAAGAAAATGATGTTTGGGAAACGCTTGTTAAGCCTGGTAAAAAGGCGAAAGTCGGAACAAAGATTATCTTTGGAGGCGGATTACTTACTGCTACTGTAATCGAAGTAATTGAAGATGGTAATCGTCATATCAAATTTGAATACGATGGCATTTTTGAAGAAATCTTAGACCAATTAGGTCAAATGCCACTTCCACCATATATTACACATAGATTAGAAGATAAGAACCGTTATCAGACAGTATATGCAAAATACGAAGGAAGTGCAGCAGCACCAACTGCTGGATTACATTTTACAAATGAGTTATTAGAAGCATTGAAGGAAAAAGGAGTAGTAATCGCTTCCGTAACACTTCATGTAGGGCTTGGTACATTCAGACCGGTAAAAGTAGATGACGTGACACAACATCACATGCATTCTGAATTTTACCAGGTTGAGGAAAGTGAAGCGAAAAAGATTAACGATGCAAAAGCAAGCGGACATCGCGTTATTTGTGTTGGTACGACAAGCTGTAGAACAATTGAAAGTGCAGCTACGGAAGACGGTATTGTAAAAGCAGGACATGGAGATACTTCTATCTTTATTTACCCTGGTTACAAATTCAAAGTGTTAGATGAATTGATTACAAACTTCCATTTGCCAGAATCAACATTACTTATGTTAGTATCCGCATTAGCAGGGAAAGAGCATATTATGGCAGCTTACGAGGAAGCTGTAAAAGAACGTTACCGTTTCTTCTCATTTGGAGATGCCATGTTTATTACAACCAATGTAAAATAATAGGAAGGTGACAAAGTGGATAGAACGAAATTATTATTTGTATATAATCCATTTGCCGGAAAAGGTGTAATAAGAAGCAAGTTATCGTATATTCTCGAGACTTTTTCTAATGCGGGCTACGAAGTTACCGTACATGCAACGAGAAGAAGAAACGATGCTACAGAGGTAGTCGCAAAATATGGAAGTAACTATGATATCGTTGCTTGTTCTGGAGGCGATGGAACGTTAAATGAAGTTGCCACTGGAATCATGCAATGTGAGAAGAAACCGCTTTGCGGTTATATTCCTGCAGGAACGACAAATGACTGTGCCTCAAGCTTAGGGATTCCTAAGAACATGGTAGAAGCAGCAAATACCATTGTAGAAGGCGGAGTGTTCCCTTATGACCTTGGTAAGCTAAATGATGATTATTTTATCTATGTTGCTGGATTTGGAGCATTTACCGATGTAAGTTATGCAACGAGCCAGTCAGTAAAAAATATTTTCGGAAGACTTGCTTATTTGTTAGAAGGCGTTAAGCGTATTCCGAGTTTACAGTCCTATCATTATAAAGTGTATTATGATGATCAGGAAATCGACGATGAATTTTTATTTGGTATGGTAAGTAACTCGAATTCCGTTGGTGGTTTTAAAGGGTTAAATGGACCTGATGTTTCTTTAAATGATGGGTTATTCGAAGTGACGTTAATCAAGAGACCGCATAATGCGCTTGATCTTCAGTCCATTATTAACTCCTTATTAACTGGGGACAGAACAAGCAGCCATATCATCTCGTTCCATGCAAATCATGTGAAGTTTGTTTCGGACGAAATGGTTCCTTGGACGATTGATGGTGAGTTTGGTGGTAATTTAAAAGAAGCGGATATATTTAATCTGAAGCATGCCATATCGTTTAAGGTAAAAGGTACCGAGGGCGATGACGGTGAATAAAAGCTTTGGATGAAATCAGGATTTCATCCATTCCCTGTGAGGAATCAATTAGCGCTCGCTCGTGCAAGCCTAAAAAACAGGCCTACTCGCGCTAATTCGGCAGACGAAAAGCGCGGTTTCCGCCTGCCGATTAAAATGAAAACCGATGGTTTTCAAACTTTCCCCCAAGAAAAACTACGTAGAATAAAAGGTTTTCTTTGTTTACAAGCTAAGAGGCAGGTGCGTTTTACGCACCTGCCTCTTTTAAGTTTTCTGGGAGTGAATCCAGGGAAATGGTTGCAAAGGTGGGGAGGGCATGTAGTTTATTGGTTTCTGTATGTTCTATTTAATCGTTTGCTCATATTTATATTTCCTTTTCTTCTTTTTCTGCTATAGTTTAATTAGTTTTGGTTAATGGAAGGGGAGGTCAGTTTGAATCTTTTGATTTCGGTTTGTGAGGATTTTTTTGAGCCTGTGAAGGTGATGTTACATTCGGCAGGAAGGTATAATTCTAATTTGCAGGTGTATTTGATTTATAGTTCGCTTTCTATGGAGAAGGTGGAGGAACTGGAGAAATTTGTTGAGACGGAGTGTGGTGGCAAGCTGCATGCGATTTTGGCAGATGGGTATTTTGAGGATGTACCGCTATCGGAACAGTATAAGAAGCCGGAGCTTTATTTTCGGTTGTTAGCGCCTTACATATTGCCTCAGGAGATGGATCGGATTCTATATATGGATGCGGATATTGTAGTTAATGGGGCTTTAGATGAGTTTTATAATCAGGAGTTTGATGGCGAGTATTTTGCTGTTGTAAGGGATCGGTTTGAATTTTGTGATGTAGTGGTGGAGCAGAAGAAGAAGCTTGGGCTTAAGGAGGAAGATGTTTACTTTAACTCGGGAGTCATTTTGTTTCAGTTGAAGGAGTTTCGGGAGCATATTACACTTGATATGATTATGGACTTTATTGAGAAGAATCGAGAAAAGCTTGTTTATTTTGATCAAGATATATTGAATTGCCTTGCTAAGGATCATAAGAAGCTTTGTGATGAGAAGTATAATTTTCAGGCTTATCCATTAGAGGAACTGGACGCTAAATGGGTGGAAAGGGAGAATATCGTGATACATTATACGGATCTTCCTAAGCCTTGGGATAAAGCGTATAACGCAAATCTTGGATACATCTATGAAGAAGCAGCAAGAAAAGCAGGAGTATGCAGATATCTTAATGCATAGATAAAAAAGAGGTAACACAAGTTGATATAATTGTGTTACCTCTTTGGGTTTCTACAAGACTAGTTAGCTTTTGCTGTGGCTTCTGGTGCGGCACTTGCATTTGGTGCTTGTCCACCTTTGCCGCCACCGCCGCCGAAGGACTGACTAGTAATTGTTGTTGCAGTCTTATTATCGTCGGATAATTCAAAGGAAATAATATCCCCTACTTGTAAATCACTGATTGTTCCATCTTTGGATTCATCTCTTGATTTGATACTGATTTTAGTAGAATCACTGATTGTGATTGTTTGAGTCTCTCCAGTAAGATCTAACATAGATCCTCTGTTTCCACCTTTTTTGTTTGCATCATCAGAACCAGTAGGAGCCTGAGGAGCATTTGCATCATCAGAACCAGTTGGAGCATCTGGCTTTCCAGATGGTTTTGTCTGATTATCGCCGTTTGGTTTATTTCCCATTTGTTTCATTGTCCCTAATGCAACAGTTATAGTTGTATCATCGATAGCTGTAATTTGGCCATAAGTGCCACTTGCTTGTTGGTTATTTGTTTGTGCAGCAGCAGTTTCAACAGCAGTATTTGTTGTGTCGGAAGAACTATCAGAACCTCCACATCCTACTAATAACATAGCACTTACTAAACCTACACTTATTATTTTTAATGATCTGCATCTCATTATGTAGCACACCCTTTCACATTTTCTTTTCGTAATGATTACGCTATACATTATTACGAAAAAGTGTGAACAGAGTGTGTTTGTAATGTGAAAATTTATTGGATTAATCGGTCAAGGTCTTTGTAGAAGGTTGGATAAGAGATATCTACACATTCACTACCGTTAATGATCGTTTCCCCAGAGGCGTTGATTCCAGCAATGGCAAATGACATTGCAATACGGTGGTCAAGATGAGATTCAATCGTAGTACCATGAAGTTCTTTACCGCCGTGAATGATCATTCCGTCTTCTGTAGCTGTGATATCAGCACCCATAGCCTTTAGATTCGTTACCATGACATCAATACGATTGGATTCTTTTACTTTTAGTTCTTGCGCATCTTTGATGATAGTAGTGCCGTCTGCGAAACATGCAAGTACGGCAAGTAAAGGAATTTCATCGATTAGGGTAGGAATTAATTCGCCTTCGATTGTCGTTCCTTTTAGAGAGCTTGTTTTTACTAAAAGATCAGCAACCTTCTCTAAGCCTTCTAAACGCTTGTTTAGAAGCTCTACGTGACCTCCCATTGCTTTTACGACACGAAGGATACCGTCTCTTGTAGGATTGATTCCAACGTTTTTGATAAGGATTTCAGAGTTTGGTGTAATCAGTCCTGCACCGATGAAATAAGCGGCAGAGGAAATATCGCCAGGCACTTTGATATCTCTAGCTGTAAGCATATCACAAGGAGTGATGGTAGCCGTTGTTCCCTCGCTTTTGATGGAGGCACCAAAGTAATCTAACATTAATTCGCTGTGGTTTCTAGAAAGATAAGGTTCTGTAACAGAAGTAGAACCGTCTGCAAATAAACCAGCAAGAAGAATGCTTGATTTTACCTGTGCAGAGGCTACTGGTGAGTCATAATGTATGCTGTTAAGCTTTTTTCCTTTGATCTCTAAAGGCGCGCAGTTATTGTCTTTTACACTAGTAATATCTGCACCCATAAGACGAAGAGGCGTCATGATTCTGCCCATAGGACGTCTTTGGATGGAAGCATCTCCAGTAACCGTAACAGAAAAATCAGTGGCAGAAAGGATGCCGGACATAAGTCGCATCGTAGTGCCACTGTTTCCTACGTCAAGGATACCTTCTGGCTTTTTAAGCCCACGAAGCCCTTTGCCGTGAATGACTACAGAGTCTATGTTATTTTCTATTTGAATTCCCATCTTACGAAAGCAGTCGATGCTGGATAGACAGTCTGCGCCTTGCAAGAAGTTTGTAACGTGTGTCGTTCCTGTTGCAAGCGAACCAAGCATGATTGCTCTATGAGAAATGGACTTATCGCCAGGGACATCGATTTCGCCTTGCAATTGAGATACTTTTTTGAATTTCATTGATCTATTCCTCCTGGTAAAAAGTTGTTACTATTCTATCATAAAACTAACGCTCATAGATAGTATAATTATAATTTCTAAGGCATTTTGCGGCTTTTATGGCACCTTCTTTTGTATAAAGTTCAAGACGCAGTACGCCATCCTCAAACTCACGGTTATGGATGATGCCGATATTCTTGATGCTCACATGATTGGTTGCAAGAATTGTCGCAACAGTAGCAATGGCACCTTCCTCATCCATCAAGTCGAGGTAAAGTTCATGTACTTTTTCAATTAAGCCCACCGATTTATTAGGAATCTGGTCGCGGTAGGATTTTGCCTCATCAAAGAAGGAGAGAAGTTTCTCTTCGTTTTGTTCTTCGATGTAAAGCTTTATGGTTTCTAATTTTTCTATGTAACGATTTAAAAATTGCAAGATACTTTTCTGATTGGTCAGACAGATGTTCTGCCACATAATTGGAGAGGAAGAAGTGATACGAGTGATATCCTTAAATCCTCCTGCTGCAAGTAGGCGCATCGTTTCGTTTTCATCGTCATTTTCCTTAACTGTATTCACAAGGCTGGCTGAAATAATATGTGGTACGTGACTGATTGCCGATACGACGTCATCATGATAAGAAGCCTCGAGGATTATCGGAATGGCACCGACAGATTTTACTAAATCCACCATACAGTCGACTTTTTCTTGCGCTACTTGGTCGGTTGGAGTAAGAACATAGTAAGCATTTTCAAGTAAGGTAACGATTGAATGTTCATATCCTGTCTTTTCTGTTCCTGCCATTGGATGGCCACCGATAAAATACTCATCTAGGCCAAGTGCATGGACAGCTTCACAGATGTTTCCTTTGACACTGCCTACATCTGTCAAGATGCAGCCAGGTTTTAGGATTGGTTTTAATTCTTTTAAATACTTTATGTTATTAAGGACAGGTGCACAAAGGAAGATGATATCGCAGTTCGAAAAGCCAGTGGCCAAGTCAGTAACGATTTCATCTAGTACACCATCCTGTTTTGCAAGTTCCAGGCTCTTGTTTGGAACGCCCTTGTGATAATTGTAAGCAATCAGCGTTTGGTTGTTTGAGGTTGGCTTAGATTTCAAAGCTCGGGCTATGGATCCGCCAATTAATCCAAAGCCGATAAAGCCAATACAAATATCTTCCATTGCAAATCCTCCTAAAGTGTCTTTTGAAAATGTGGTGCAAGTGTTTTTAATTCTGCCATAAGTTCATTAAACTGGTCAAATGTCAAGGATTGTGGTCCATCAGATAACGCAGTCTTTGGATCTGGATGTGTCTCGATCATAAGTCCATCAGCGCCAACTGCTAAAGCAGCTTTGGATAATGGTGCTACGTAGCCTCTTACACCTGTTGCATGGCTAGGATCTACAATAATTGGTAAATGACTCTTTTGTTTGATGACTGGAACTGCACTTAAATCTAATGTGTTACGTGTTGCAGTTTCAAACGTACGGATACCACGTTCGCAAAGCACGACGTTAGGATTACCTTCAGCCATAATGTATTCTGCAGCATTTAACCATTCGTCGATCGTAGCAGCCATACCACGTTTTAAGAGAATTGGAAGGCCTGTTTTACCAGCTTCTTTTAATAGATAAAAGTTTTGCATGTTACGTGTACCGATTTGAAGCATATCCACGTATTTGACAGCGGATTCAATGGCTTCAAGGCTAGTAACTTCACAAACGATGCTAAGGCCTGTTGCGTCTTTGGCTTCCTTCATTAATTGAAGTCCACGTTCTTCAAGACCTTGGAATGCATATGGGCTTGTTCTTGGCTTGTAAGCGCCGCCACGTAAGATTTGAGCACCAGCTTTTTTGATTGCTCTTGCAGTTTCTAAGATTTGAGATTCACTTTCAACGGAACATGGTCCGGACATGATTGTGAATTCGTCTCCACCGATGAAAGTGTTTCCTACTTTGATTTTAGAACTTTCCGGATGGAATTTACGGTTGCTTAATTTATAGCTTTCTGTAACAGGTACGATTTTATCTACGCCTGGTGCAATTTCGATATTGTGATTTTCTAATCTTGATTTATCTCCGATCACGCCAATAATCGTGATTTCTTTACCACTGGAGATATGAGCTTCAAGCCCCTCTTTTTCTACGAGATGTTTTACGTTTTCTATGGAGTCAATAGTTGCTCCTGGTTTCATTACAATAATCATATTTATGTCTCCTATCATTTTATAGCTCCTTTCAAATATATGTAGTCAATGATTAGTGTTTCCCTGAAAAGAGCATTTATGTTTTTCTTATATAAACTATATTACTATTTTAGGTACGACATGTCAATGCTTTAAAGCGTTAAACTTTTACGCTTTAAAGTGAAAACATTTCTGTTAAAATTCGACTTTTTGACTCATAATTTATGATATTTTAAAACTAATGCAATGTAAATTTGTGAATATGCTGAAAAATGACAAACATCTAACAAAATGTCTGTGAAATATTTATAAAAAAGGTTGTACATACTAGCAATTATTAGTAAAATGTATTTATGGAAATGTGATCCATAAGAAATAGTATTGGAGGTATTTATATGGAAACTTACACTACTGAAAGTATTCGTAACGTAGCCATTTTGGGGCACGGTGGCTGTGGCAAGACAACATTAGTCGAAGCCATGGCGTTTATTACTGGTGTTACCAAACGGCAAGGAAAGATTGAAGATGGAAGTACAATCAGTGATTACGATAAGGAAGAAATCAAACGTTTATTTTCAATCAGTACATCGATTGTACCAATTGAATGGGAAAAAACAAAGATAAATTTTCTGGATACTCCTGGATATTTCGATTTTGTTGGTGAAGTTGAAGAAGCATTAAGCGCTGCAGATGCTGCTGTTATCGTTATTTCTGCTAAGGCGGGAGTCGAAGTAGGAACGATGAAGGCATGGGAATTTTGCGAAAAGTATAAGTTACCAAGACTATTTTTTGTTACAGATATGGATGATGACCAAGCAAGCTATCGCGAGGTAGTTGAAAAACTGACGGAATTATACGGCAAGAAGATTGCCCCATTTCATTTGCCAATTCGCGAAAATGAAAAGTTTGTGGGATATGTTAATGTTGTAAAGATGGCAGGAAGAAGATTTACAAAGTTAAGTCAGTATGAAGAATGTGAGATTCCAGACTATTCGGAAAAGAATCTTGCAACATGTAGAGAAGCTTTGTTAGAAGCAGTAGCGGAAACAAGCGAAGAATTAATGGAAAAATATTTTGCCGGCGAGGAGTTTACTCAGGAAGAAATATCACTTGCTCTTCGTGGCAATGTTATAGATGGAACCGTAGTCCCTGTCCTGATGGGATCCGGCATTAGTGGAAATGGTACAATCATGCTGTTACAGGCAATTGAAAAGTATTTCCCATCTCCTGATAAAGTTAAGGCAAGTGGAATCAATACAAAGACAAAAGAGACATTTGATGCCGATTATGATGTTAATAAGCCATTTACGGCGAGAGTATTCAAGACGATTGCTGATCCATTTATCGGTAAGTTCTCTTTATTTAAAGTAATGTCGGGAAAGATCAAAGCCGATTCCACGATATATAATGTAAATACGGAGACGGAAGAAAAAATCTCAAGGCTTTATGTATTCCGTGGAAAAGAGCAGGTTGATGTAAAAGAGTTATGTGCAGGCGATATTGGTGCGCTTGGCAAGCTAAGCAATACTATAACTGGTAATTCCCTTGCAACAAAAGAGGTTCCAGTTCAATATCCACCAATTGATTTCTCGAAACCTTACACCTATGTTCGCTTCCGTACGAAGAATAAGGGCGATGATGACAAGGTGAGCCAGGCATTACAGAAATTGATGGATGAGGATTATACCCTTAAGCTTGTAAATGACAATGAAAACCATCAGACATTGTTATATGGTATCGGCGATCAGCAGTTAGATGTTGTTGTTAGCAAGTTATTTACCAAATATAAAGTAGAGATTAAGACGGAAAAGCCTCGTGTGCCTTATCGTGAGACGATTCGTAAGAAAGTCGAAGTACGTGGCAAGTATAAAAAACAATCTGGTGGCCATGGACAATACGGTGATGTATTGATGGATTTTGAACCACTTAATAATGTAGAAAAATCCTATGAGTTTGAAGAGAAAATCTTCGGCGGCGCTGTTCCTAAAAATTACTTCCCAGCTGTAGAAAAGGGATTACAGGAAAGCGTATTAAAAGGACCTTTGGCTGGATACCCGGTTGTTGGAATCAAAGCAACGTTAATTGATGGTTCTTATCATCCGGTTGATTCTAGTGAAATGGCATTTAAGATGGCAACCATTCAGGCATTCAAACAGGCTTTTGGTGATGCAAATCCAGTGCTGTTAGAGCCAATCGTTGATTTGAAAGTCATTGTACCGGATAAGTTTACCGGTGATATCATGGGTGACTTAAATAAGAGAAGAGGACGAGTTCTGGGCATGAATCCATTAGAGGGAGGAAAACAGGAGATCGAAGCAGATATCCCATTGGCAGAGCTTCATGGATATTCTACAGACCTTCGTTCCATGACCGGTGGAATTGGAGAGTACAGTTATGTATTCTCAAGATATGAACAAGCCCCTCATGATGTGCAAGAAAAAGTAATCGCAGAGAATGCTAAGGAAGAGGCAAAAGCTTAGAAGTTTAGTTAATTAAGATAGAAAGCAGGCAGTGAAAACACTGCCTGCTTTTTGTACAAATTAGACGAAAATATTAATTGATAAAGGAAAATAATGTAATTATAATACATATATAAGGAGTTTTACAGTGTGTATTGGGGTATCAAGGTAGATGAAGGAGGAAGAAGGTATATGCGGAAGCAAACAAAAAGAATACTGGCTGCAATTCTTACGTTAGTGCTTGTCATTAGTTCGTTTGAATTTAGTCCAGGAAAAGTTGCGTATGCGACAGCAGAGGAAGTTTCAACAGCAAATCCTAAGGTGATTAGGACGATTACAGAAAAGGATTTGGAGGAGGAAGGAGTCACCGGCTGGTCATCAGCAACTAAGGCAACGTTATACGTAAAGATTACTGAGGGGGACAGTAACTCTTTATTGAATGCAACGTTGGCACTTGGTCCAGATTCCATTGGAAAAACGTCTAGTAAGTATTTAGTTGGACGTGATAATGATTCTGGAAAGACAGGAAATGCAATTCAAGACAACATTGTGGGGGCAGTAGGAACAGGAATCTACAAATTTCAAGATTTAAGCCTTAATAAAACATGTAAGGATACGTCGGTGGCATTTGAAGATTCTTATAGTGACTATGTGACAATATGCATTAGGGCAATGTCAGAGAACACAAATTGCGAAGTAGTAGGAATCAAATTTAACAATGGGGTAACTTATCCAAAGGGATTTAGCGAACCTAAGTGTGAAAACACCACTTTGGATGCAAAAGAAGTATCTGCAAGGGACAGCCTTGAAAAGACATTACAGTTTTGTGAGACGATGGACCAAAGCAAATATAAAGCAGATTCTTATGCAGCGTTTAAGTCCCAATTAGACAAAGCAAAGGCTACATACGACGACAAAACAACAATCAATACAGAGGTAAAAGAAGTACTTGCTGCATTAGAAAAGGCAAAGGCAAACTTACAATTTGTTGATGCAACCGAAGAATCAAACCCATTAGAATTACGTGAGTTATCTGGAGATGATACTGTTTATGAAATGGGTGCAGGCATCAACCTAGGTAATACGATGGATGGTCATTCCGGTTTTACACCAGCAGAAACTTGCTGGCAAGGTGTTGTTACGACAAAAGAATATATCAAGACATTACATGATGCTGGATACAATACAGTACGTATCCCTGTAACGTGGGGAACCATGATTGATGAAAAGAATGGATTTTCCATTAATGAATCTTGGATGAGCCGTGTACAGGATATCGTAGATTATTGTATGTCATTAGATATGTATGCAATCATCAATATCCATCATGACGGCGCTGAGCAAACGGGGTGGCTGCGCGTTGCTTCTGATGATATTGATTCCGTATACAATGAATTTGAGTGTGTATGGAGAACGATTGCAACAAAATTCAAAGATTATGATGAACATTTGATCTTTGAATCCATGAATGAAATCTCATGTATGGATGGTGATCTTAAGAATAGTCAAGAGGCAGTCGATAAGGATACACCAATCATTAATAATTTAAACCAGATCTTTGTTAATGTTGTACGTTCTACAGGATCCAATAATACGAAACGTTGGTTGGCTGCTGTAGCACATTATGCGAACTCAGGAAATCATAAAGAATTTGTTTTACCAACGGATTCTTACAACGACACGAATAGACTGATGTTTGGTGCTCATATCTATAAGTCTTCTACTAATACGACTTGGACGTACAGTCAAGTGTATGAAGTAGTAAATGGACTTAAGAATATGGCTAAGAAATTCAATGTGCCTATGTATCTTGGAGAATACGGTAACCGTAACTATGTGCAGTCGGGAACTGAAACGGGATATAACGATGTAGCAAGAGCGTATTTTTGTGAAATCGTACAAAGGGCATGCCAAGTAGCGAAGGTAGTTCCAGTGGTTTGGGATCAAGGACATGACCTTAGCAAGCCGGTAGAAAAGCAAACAGGTGTATTTACATATTGGGATAGACAGAACTTAAAACCTGTATTTAAGACAATCACTGATGCAATGATGCGTGGAACAATGTTGCCAGCAACAGATAAGAATAAGTCCTATGACTTTACGGATATCAAAGAAGGGGTTACGGTAAAAGAAATTACTGAACTTTCTTTAGAGAAGGAAGAAGCAACGATTACCGTTGGTGATACAAAAGTTGTAAATACAACAGTGGTCCCTGAGGATACTAATGATGTCGTATTATGGAGTTCTGATAATGAAAACGTTGCCACAGTATATCGTGGAAGCATTCGTGCGAAAGGAATCGGTACGACGACAATTCATGCATATTCTCAAAGCGGATCGGTTTCAAAAGTAATCCAGGTTACAGTAAAAGCGAAACAAAGTGATATAAAGACAACAATTACGACAAGCCAAGACGAATATAGCGTCCAAAATGGTGGAAACAGCAATATTGTTGCAACCTCTTCGGAACCACTTACCTACACATCTTCTAATGAGGAAATTGTTACGGTAAACCAATTTGGAAAGCTGGTTGGTAAGAAAGTAGGAAGTGCTTACGTTACGATAAAGGCGGCAAGCGGTGCAACTAAGATGGTTAAGGTAACTGTAACAAGTGCCATTAAGTCTAGCATCGATGTAGCATTAAATGTTCTTTATAACGACAATAACTTAAAATACTATGGAACAGAAATTGGAGATAAGATTACATTAAATGGAGATGGACAATATACGGTAGACTTCGATCTTTCCAAAGACTTAAGTGACAATGGAAAGAAAGCAGGGGTAACTAAAATTGCTAACCTTACCGCAATCTATATTAAGGATTACGATGTAGCAATCGGAAATGTTACACAGACATCAGTAAAGAGTGCAAAGATCCGTTATGATAAAGTAGTTGTAAATGGACAAGAGCTTACGATTACCGATTCTTCATTTAATAGCGCACTTACATCTGCAGGCGTATTTGATAGTGGAAAGCCAGTCAATGCATGGGATGGAAGTGTTGTCAAAGAAGCAACTTCCTCTAATCATGTTGCTAATTTTGTTGGAATCGATAAACCAACAACTGTGTCAGTTACATTTACAATCGAAGGCATGGAATTTGAAACAGAAAAAGCTGACAAAGAAAATGAAGCAGTCGATGTAACGGCAGTAAGCAGCCAGAATATAGTCATTGAACACTTAAATGATAGTTCAACTTTAAAAGTTAAAATGAATCCAATCGATACGGATTCTTATATGACATTTTCATCGTCCGATGAATCGGTAGCCATGGTAAGTGGCTTGGCAATCAAGCCAGACGAGAATGGTGAAGTGGAAGTAAAAGTCCTTGCAGCAGGAGTTGGTAAGGCAACAATTACAGGAAAGACGGAAAACGATAAGACTGTTACATTTGAAGTAATCGTCGGTGTAAGTAGTATCCGTTATGAAGTAAATGGCGGAACAAACAATGACGATGCAGTATATAGTGTACAAGGCGAGGAAACCGTTAGCCTGTTAGCACCATCAAGAAAAGGTTATACATTTGCTGGCTGGTATCAAGAGGCAACCTTTGCACGAAAGGTAAGCGAACTAAAAGCTACAGGGGAAGAAATCATCGTTTATGCAAAATGGATAACAAACAACAATGCAATCAGTTACCAGTTAAATGGTGGAGCGAACAATAAGAACAATCCAACCACTGTAACAACAGGAAAGACGGTAACGCTTCAAGCACCATCAAGAAAAGGCTATACATTTGCCGGCTGGTACAAAGAGTCTACCTTTAAGACAAAGGTAACCAAAGTAACAGGTACTGGTGATAAGATCAAGGTATATGCAAAATGGACGGCTAATACCAATGCAATCACTTACAAATTAAATGGTGGGACGAATAGTAAGAACAATCCATCTACGGTAACAACAGGAAAGAAAGTAACGCTTCAGGCACCATCGAGAAAAGGCTATACATTTGCCGGCTGGTACAAAGAGTCTACCTTTAAGACAAAGGTAACGAAAGTGACAGGTACTGGTGATAAAGTAATCGTATATGCAAAGTGGAACAAGAATACATATAAGATTACTTATAAGCTGAACAAGGGAACAAACAATAAGAGCAATCCAAAGACATATACAGTAACGAGTAAGACAATTACCTTAAAGAATCCAACTCGTGCAAACTATGTGTTTGCCGGCTGGTATAAAGACAGCAAGTTCAAGAACAAAGTAACAAAGATTAAAGCTCAAAGTACTGGTAATATCACACTTTATGCAAAATGGACGAAAGTTTCTGTGAAAAAAGCTTCCATTACCTCTACTTCTAGAAGCAATACGACAATTACCCTTAAGTGGAAGAAGAATTCTTTAGAAAAAGGTTATGTAATCAAGTATTCTACAAATAAAAACTTTAAAAACAGCAAGAAGATTACGACAACATCATCAAGTAAGAAGATTACAAAGCTAAAACGACGCACGACTTACTATGTTAAAGTACAAGCATATAAGCTTGATTCTAAAGGCAAGAAAGTATACGGAAGCTTTAGTAAAGTAAAAACAATTAAGACAAAATAAGTAACAGAAGGCAAGCCGATGATCAGATTGGCTTGCCTTTTTACTTGTTGAATGAGTGGAAGAAACGTAGAAATACTTGAATTTGTAAAATGTTTTCGGTAGAATAAGCGTTAGAATACAATAAAAGGAGAAAAAGCGGTTATGAGTTTTATAGAACTTTTAGTTAGCCTGCTTTTTGGTTTAGTCGAAGGTATTACGGAATGGCTTCCAATTAGCAGTACAGGACATATGATTTTACTCGAGAAGTTTGTCACATTATCAAATAACGAGTCCTTTATGGAAATGTTCCGTGTAGTTGTACAGTTAGGTGCAATCATGGCAGTTGTTGTTTTATATTGGAATAAAATCTTCCCATTTAAGAAGAAAAAAGAAGCGGGAATTACAGTAGATATGGGAATCATGAATTTATGGTTTCATATCTTAGCTGCAAGTATTCCAGCAGCAATCATCGGTTTATTATTTGATGACTGGATCGATAAACATTTTTACAATTTTGGTACAGTAGCAACAACATTAATTATTTATGGTGTGTTATTTATTATCATTGAATATTGGAATAAAGGCCGTACGGCAAAGATTAATTCCTTAAAAGATATTACGTATAAGACAGCATTAATCATTGGTGTATTCCAAGTGTTAGCGTTAATTCCAGGTACTTCAAGATCTGGAGCAACAATCATTGGTGCCTTATTAATTGGTGTAAGCAGAACAGTAGCAGCAGAGTTTACGTTCTATCTTGCAATTCCAGTTATGTTTGGTGCAAGTTTATTGAAATTACTTCGTTTTGGATTTCATTTTACAGTAGCACAAGCAGGAATCCTTGCAGTAGGAACAATTACTGCATTCGTAGTTTCTGTTGTTGCAATTAAATTCTTAATGGGTTATATCAAGAAGCATGACTTTAGAGTATTTGGTTATTATAGAATTATATTAGGTTTTATTTTAATTGCCTATATGTTTGCGCATTAGTTAGGTAAGGAGTAGGCTATGTTACAAAAGTTTTATCCAGAAAAATGGGTGACATCTACGTATTCCATAGACTTTGAAGAGTTATATAAGGAGGGCTATCGTGGCCTCCTTTTTGATATAGATAATACTCTTGTAAAGCATGGAGAAGATGCGACGGAAGATGCCATTGCATTATTTAAACGATTAAAAGAAATCGGATTTCAGATTTGTCTGATTTCCAACAATAAAGTAGAACGTGTGGAACGTTTTAATAAAATGGTAAATGTAAATTACATTTATGATGCTCATAAGCCAAGTCGTAAGAATTATCTTAAGGCAATGGAACTGATGCATACAGATTTATCCAATACAATGTTTATCGGGGATCAGTTATTTACGGATGTTTACGGAGCAAAACGCTGCGGCATGCGTCATATCTTAGTAGAGCCGATTGATAAGAAGGAAGAAATCCAGATTGTGTTAAAACGTTATTTGGAACGAATCGTACTTCATTTTTATAAAAAGACTTTAAAATAAGCAAAAGATAATTTACGAGAAAGAGGTGGATAAGGATGAAAGAAAACATAATTTTAATTGGATTCATGGGTTCTGGGAAAACAACAGTTGGCCATATCGTGGCAAATACACTTGGATTTGACTTTATCGATACGGATGAGTTAATCGAAAAAAAGGCAAATATGTCTATCAGTGAGATTTTTGACCAACTGGGAGAAGAAGAATTTCGTAAAATGGAATCGGAATTGCTTGTAGAATTAAATAATAACTTATCACATGCTGTTATCTCTACTGGTGGTGGATTGCCACTTCGTGAAGAAAATGCTGCTCTTTTAAAAACTCTTGGTGTCGTAAATTATCTACATGTTACAAAAGAGGTTGTTATTAGCCGCTTAAAGGGAGACACAACACGTCCCCTTTTAGCTGGCGATCATGTGGAAGAGAAGGTTGAAAAACTTTTAGCCACACGAAATGAGTTTTATCAGGCAGCCAGTCATGTAGATATTGACGCCCAAACTGGCACTCCAGAAGAAGTTGCCAATAGAATTTTAGAAGCATTTAAGAACATTTTTGACAAGTAGATGGTAGATTATTACAGAAAAGGTACATATAATGCATCATATCTTATCAAAAAATGATGAAAAATAAGACTAGATACAAAAATAACAGTTGAAATATTTAGTGGATTATTATAAACTAGATAAAGTGATATATTTTAAGGAGGAATTTTTTGTATGGTATCAGCAGGCGATTTTAGAAATGGCTTAACAATTGAATACGATAACAGTGTATATCAAGTTGTTGAATTCCAACATGTTAAACCAGGTAAAGGTGCTGCGTTCGTTAGAACTAAACTTAGAGATATTAAAAACGGTGGTGTTGTGGAAAAGACTTTCAGACCTACTGAAAAATGTCCACAAGCTCATATTGATAAGAGTGATAAACAATATCTATATTCAGATGGTGAATTATATCACTTCATGGATATTGAAACATTCGATCAATTCGCTTTAACTGAAGAAGCAATTGGCGATTCTTTAAAATTCGTAAAAGAAAATGACATGGTTAAAATGTTATCTCACAACGGAGAAGTGTTCGCTATCGAACCTCCAATGTTCGCTGAGTTAGAAATCACAAATTGTGAACCAGGTTTAAAAGGTGATACAGCTACAGGCGCTACTAAACCAGCTACAGTTGAAACTGGTGCTACAGTTTACGTACCATTATTCGTAAACCAAGGCGATAAAATCCAAATCGACACTCGTACTGGCGATTATCTTAAGAGACTTTAATCTGACAGTTTTGTCGGATTTGAAAATGCTCATGAGTTTATACTCATGGGCATTTTTTAAATTACGCGTGCAACGAGCCAAAGTCCTGCTTGCATGACCTTGGCGACTGCCGCGATAACGAGAGAAACTCGCAGAGCGTGTTTCTTCTCGTTGTTAGGAAATTTCTCTGTCGCAATCGGGGTCTGCATAGCAAAGAGAAAAAATTTGTAATACATATGGTTTTGGAAGCTATACACTGTACATATGAAAACTTTATGGTAAAATATAGATTGTGAGTAGAAAAAATACGAATAAAGAGAAAGAAGGTAAATTCATGGGAGATTTGAATGAACGTATTTGTATTATCGGTGCCGGACCTGCAGGCCTTTGCGCTGGAATGTATCTTGAGAAGAAAGGTTACAAAAACTACACGATTTTAGAAAAAGAAGATTATGTTGGTGGAAAATGTTATTCTCCTTATTATAAGGGAAAACGTTATGAAATGGGTGCCATAATGGGAGCAGAATGCTATCATGCAGTAAAAGAAGTAATGGATTACTGTGGGATTGTACCAGATGGTCCAGTATTAGATCGAGAATTCCGTAATGCCTATACTGGCGAAGTGGAAGAACCATTTGACCCAGCACAGGGACCTGAAATCATGGGACAGCTGAAAAAACTTGCAGAACTTTTAAAGACAAAATATCCTGATTGCGTAAAGAACGGACATATCGGAACACATCCAGACTTAGCCGTTCCATTTACGGAATTCTGTGAGAAAAATGGAGTTCCTTTAGTAAAGAAATTGTGGTTAAATCCATTTACATCCTTCGGTTATGGATATCTTGATATGATTCCAGCCGCTTACGTATTTAAATATCTTGATTGCAACGAACTTATGCTTTTCTTAAAGAAACAGCTTTGGACATGGAAAGATGGAGCGCAAAGCATTTGGGAAAAATTAAGCTATAAATTAGAGAATAAACCAAGATTAAATACAAAGATTGATAAAGTAATTCGTAAAGATGGAAAAGTATATGTGTATACAGACTTCGGAAAAGAAGAGTATGATAAGATAATCGTAACTGCACCTCTTCAATATATGGAGCAATATTTTGATGTGACAGAAGACGAGCAGACATATTTCAAAAAGATCATTAGTGAAGATTACAAGGTATTCGCATGCACAGTGAAAAACTATCCAGAAATCAGTGCTTATATCCAAGAAAACATGGTTCCACATCGTGCTGGACATGCCATGGTATATTATCATCGTTGGGAAAATGAGCCAGATCAGATTATTACGGTCTATGCATTAGGCGATCATAATGAGAAAATCGGTGTGGAAGAAACGAAGAAATTAATTGAAGAAGATATGAAGCTTTGTGGCTTTGAAGTAGATGATATCGTGTTACAAAAATCATGGTATTACTTCCCACATATCAACAGCTATGAATATAAAAATGGTTGGTATGATACAGTAGAAAGCTGGCAAGGAAACTTAAATACATATTATGCAGGGGAAATCATGAGCTTTGGCGATATGAACGAAACTGCACAATACTCAAAAGAATTAGTGGAACGATTCTTTTAAGAAAATATAGAAACTATTTATATTAAAAAAGGAGCTTCGTGCATATTGGTATTATGCACAAAACTCCTTTTTTAATAGTTAGGAAATTTCTCTGTCGAGCTCTTTCCTAACTATTAAAAATGCCCCAAAAAGCGGGGCGTGTGATGCGCACTCACCTGAAAGGAAGATGTCGCTACCAAGACCAGGTTCGGCGCGGGCAAAGTGTGTGTTCCTTGAAAAACGCAAAAGACGTGAGAGTGTGTGGAACACACACTTGGTTCTTTTGCTTAATATCCGGAAGTAGCTTCTCCTTCGATTAACTTGATTGCGGAACTTGTACCTAAACGGTCAACTCCTACGGATAAATAATCTTCCATATCTTTAACGCTGCGGATACCGCCTGCAGCTTTCATTTTAACGTCTGGTCCGATGTGTTTCTTGAATAAAAGAATATCTTCCATTGTTGCACCACCTGTACCAAAACCAGTAGATGTTTTGATGTAATCTGCTTTTGCATTTGTTACAGCGTGACACATAGCGATTTTTTCTTCTTCTGTTAAGTAACAAGTTTCAATGATTACTTTTAGAATGTGATCTCCACAAGCTGCTTTAATCGCTCTGATTTCTTCTTCAATCTTAGCAAAATTGTGATCTTTGCAATCTCCAATATTGATTACCATATCGATTTCATTTGCACCATCAGCGATTGCCTGTTTTGTTTCTACGACTTTAGATTCTGTTGAGTTGTAGCCTAAAGGGAATCCGATAACAGTACAGATGTTGATTTTATCGCCATATTGTTCATTTAAACGTTTGATATAGCTTTGTGGAATACAGATGGATGCGGTATTGTATTTAATCGAATCATCTGCAATTTGTTGGATTTCGCTCCAAGTTGCAGTTGCTTTTAATAATGTGTGGTCAACATGTTTTAAAATTTCATTTGAGTTCATAAGAATACCTCGCTTTCTGACCATAGTTTAGTCGTAATATTTACAGAAGTCAATGGGATTTGTTATAATGTTACCAAATGGTAGAATACTAACAAAAATGGGAGGCGTTTGAGTGAAAAAGAAGGAAAAACGGCAGCAGCAGTTAGTGGATATATTGCGAAAACATTCTGGATGTACGATTCACCAAATGGCTAAATTCCTTGACTATAGCGAGATGACTATACGAAGAGATGTGGAAGAGCTAGTGGCAAAGAAACAGATTGAATTCATCGGCGGAGCGCTTGTTTTACGAAAAAATCGCAATTCCTTATATGATGTGGAAGACGAGATCTTGGCGTTTCAAGAGGAAAAGAGGAAGATCGCAAACTATGCAGCCTCACTTGTAAAAAACAGCGATACTGTAATGTGTGATATCGGTTCTACGGTGTCATTTGTGGCAGATGCCATTGCCTCATCTTTTAATGGAACTATAATTACCTCATCTTATCCGGTCATTTCAAAATGTGTAGGAAGACCTAGCACGTTGATTGCTGGTGGAGGACTCTATCACAAGGAAACAGGGATGTTCGATTCTGATGATTACAAGCGTACGCTTTCCATGAAAAAGGCAGACATCGCCTTTATATCGGCTTCTGCAATCCATCCAGTGCATGGCGCAATGTGCATCAATGAGTATGAGGTAGCATATAAGAAAATCATGTTGGAAAACAGTATTTACAAGGTGTTATTGGTGGATTCCTCGAAATGGAATAAGATCAGCACAAATTGGTTTGCAGACTTATCTGTGTTTGATGAAATCGTAATGGATAAGAACGAGATGATAGAAGAGATGGAAACATATAATAATGTGAAGTTAATATAGTAGTTAAAAAAGAGATAGCCACACATTTAAAATCAATGTACGGCTATCTCTTTTTCTAAGTCGATAAGAATCTCATCAATCTTTTCATCTTCAATTGTCGTATTTAAGAAGAATTCACAGGCATCCTTTGCCTGAGCGACTAACATTTCAAGACCATTGACAGCTGTAAGCTGCATTGCTTCTGCCTGCTGTAACAGTTTTGTCTTTAATGGGTTATAGATGATGTCTACAACAGCAGTAAGAGAAGTAAATGTTGTAAGGTCAATTGGAGAAGCATCCACATTCGGATACATGCCGACTGGCGTCGTATTGACGATGACAGCAGCATCACTGTGTGACTTGATTGCTTCTTCATAGGAAATGACCTGATCTTTAATCGTGCGGTTGGCAATGATAATCTGTCCTGCATTCATATCTTTTAAAACAGCAAGAATAGCTTTGCTTGCACCGCCATATCCTAAGACAAGAACCTTTTTACCTTCGACTATGATGTTATGCTTCTTTAACGTATACATAAAACCAGAATAGTCCGTGTTGTAGCCGGTTAGCGTACCATTGGAATTGACAATGGCATTCACGGCACCTACATGTTTTGCACTGTCATCAAGAATGTCTAAATAAGGAATGACATCACATTTATAAGGAATCGTCACGTTGATTCCGGAAAACTCCTTTTGTTCCATGAATTTTGGAAACTCCTCTTTGGATAGCGGAATCAGATCGTATGTATAATCTGCAAGCTGTTCGTGAATGACCTTAGAGTAACTGTGACCGAGTCGTTCCCCGATTAATCCATATCGTTTCATATGCTCATCCTTTCTATAGAGGTATATCTCATACATTCTAATATATCGGCGGATGCTTTGTAAAGAATAGATGGAATAATATTTTAAAATACTCATATATTGAAATAAGATTTTAGGCTAGGAGGCATGTCCGGTTGGCATGCAAAGGTTGGAAAGGTGGTTGATTTATGGACAAACGCGATGAAATCTTAAAGATATTTTCCATCAATTTAAGAAAAGTTATTGGAAGTGTAGAATTTGATTATGAGCTACTTCAGGAGATCCGTCTTCGTGTAAACAGTCCTTTAATCGTAATATACAACAATACCGAATTCTTTATTAGTCGTAACTATGAGCTTTCGACGAATCGTAATAATGCATATATCGTAACACAAAATGAAGTCAGAGAAACAATGGAGTACATAAGCAACTATTCCTTATATGCCTTTGAAGATGAGATCAGGCAAGGATTTATTACCATTCAAGGAGGTCATAGAGTAGGGATTGCGGGTAAGACCATCTTAGAGGCTGACCGCATCAAGAACATTAAACACATATCATTTATCAATATTCGTTTAAGCCACCAGATCAAAGGGTGTGGAAATAAAGTAATGCCTTATATTGTACAGGATGACAGCATTTATCATACGTTAATCATTTCGCCACCTCGATGTGGAAAGACGACGTTATTAAGAGACCTTATACGACAGCTATCCAATGGGTTGAGCACGATTCCAGGAATGACCGTAGGTGTTGTTGATGAACGTTCCGAAATCGGAGCCTGCTATATGGGCGTACCACAGAATGAACTTGGCATCCGTACTGATATCTTAGATTGTTGTCCAAAGGTAGCAGGAATGATGATGCTAGTAAGAAGCATGTCTCCAAGCATTATAGCAGTCGATGAAGTCGGCTCGAGAGAAGACATTGAAGCAATTGAATATGTTATTAATTGTGGATGCAAGCTTATTGCAACCGTACATGGAAGTACTATTGATGACATTAAGAATAAACCGATCCTTGGACGTCTCGTACGCGAAAAGATATTTGAACGGTACATTATATTAAACAACCAAGGTTCTGTAGGGAATCTGGAAGAAATCTATGATGAGAGAGGTACTGTTTTATATCATGCAGACTAGCAGACTAAATGAAGGGGTGGCAAAGATTGATTAAGATCATAGGAGCTTTCTTAGTAATTGTATCATCCACAGGAATTGGCTTGTATTTTAGCATGATGACGAAAGGCCGTGTCAAGGACTTAAAGGCATTGAAAAAAGAAATCTACCTTCTTCGTGGCGATATCTCTTATGGTGCGACACCGTTGCCGGAGGCAATCGGGATGTTGGCACGAAGGAGTAAGGATCACTTTCAACCATTTTTTCAAGCGCTATCCGTAGAGCTTGAAAAACTAGACGGGTTGACATTTGCTGAAATATGGGACAAGTGTATGCTCACATCCCTTGGCGATACATTTTTAAATGATGTTGACAAGGAGTTGTTAAAGAAATTAGGAGATACGCTCGGATATATGGATAAGGAGATGCAGATCAAATCCATTGACCTCTATGCAGAGCAATTAGAGTTAGAACTTACAGAAGCAATTCAGTCAGAAAAAGAAAAAACCAGACTCTACAATATGTTAGGTGTACTATGTGGTATCTTTATCACAGTTGTCTTGATATAAAGCGGTTAGTTAAGGAGGAAGGCAATGGATATTACTCTTATATTTAAAATTGCTGCTGTAGGTATTTTAGTATCTGTAGTCAGCCAAGTGCTAAAGCATTCAGGAAGGGATGAACAGGCATTTTTGACAAGCCTCGCTGGTTTGATTTTAGTTCTCCTTTGGATCATTCCTTATATTTCAAAATTATTTGACACAATAAAAACGTTATTCTCGTTGTAGTAGGAGGATTCTATGCTTAAAGTCGCTATTATAGGAATTATTGCCATAGTGCTGGCAACACAGTTAAAAAGCATGAAAGGGGAATATGCAACCTATATTAGTCTGGCCGCATGCGTAATTATCCTGTTTTTAGGGACAAGTAAACTGCAGGTAATCGTGGATGGAATCAACAAGATCGAAAGCTATATCAAGATCAACCCCACGTACCTGAATATTCTGCTAAAAATCGTAGGAATTACATATATTGCAGAATTTGCATCAAGCCTTTGCAAAGATGCAGGGCACGGAGCAATCGCAAGCCAGATTGAACTGGTAGGAAAACTGACCATATTAGCCATCAGCATGCCAATCTTATTAGCATTATTAGATTTGATCAATGATTTTCTAGCATAAGTAGGTGATAGAGTGCGAAAAAGAGTTCTACTAATAGTAACCACCATTATGATCGTATTCCTTTTGGGAAATACAAAAGCTTATGCAGAAAAAACAACTAAAAGTGATAGTCAAAATAAAAGCACGGAAGAAAAAGGGGAGGACTCTTATGTCAATGACCTGTTAAATGATGTAGATTACTCGGATATTGAAAAAGTAATCGGAGAAATCATGACAGACGAAGACAAGTTTGATTTTTCAGAGTATGTATCAAAACTAGCGAAAGGAGAGGAAAGCGCCTCTATTACAACGATTGTACCAAAGTTACTTAAGTCTTTCTTCTCCGAAATCTTTACGAATAAGACGGTGTTGGTACAGCTTCTTGCAATTGCGGTATTAGCCGCAGTATTTACTAATTTCGCCAATATATTTAAAAATAATCAGGTGTCTGAAACTTCGTTCTATATCACGTACCTTTTGATATTTTCAATACTTACAAGCTCCTTTTATTTGGCTACGAAAGTAGCGGCAGAAGTGTTAGATGCACTCCTTAGCTTTATGAAGGTGCTCATGCCGACCTATATGCTTTCGGTCGCTGTAAGTTCCGGAGCAAAGACATCTTTGTTATATTATGAGGCCACATTAGGCGTATTTACCGTGATCGACTTCGTGCTTATTAAGGTGGTTTTGCCACTTATCAACATATACTTCGTAATTTCACTTGCAAATTACATCAACAAAGAGGACAAACTTTCAAAACTGGCAGAGCTTGTTGAGACAATCATTAACTGGAGTTTAAAGACATTACTTGCAGTAGTCATCGGATTTAATGCCATCCAAGGATTGATCGTGCCGATGGCAGATAAGGTAAAACGATCGGCAATCATTAAAGGAACAAAGGCAATTCCCGGGGTTGGTAATGCGGTTAACTCGGTAACAGAGACTGTACTCGGTGCAAGCGTCGTCGTAAAGAATGCGATTGGAGTCGCAGGTCTAATTGTAATTATAACGATATGCGCCATTCCATTAGTAAAGCTTGCCTGCTTTGCCCTAACGTATAAATTGGGATCTGCGGTAATACAGCCCATATCTGATAAACGAATCATTGGATGCCTAGGGACAGCTTCAAATGCGGCAAAGCTTTTGCTCTCATCGGTCTTTATCGCACTGTTGTTGTTCATATTGTCCATTGCATTGATTGCAGCATCAACCAATATTAGCGTGTGAGGTGAAACTATATGATGG
Source organism: uncultured bacterium (assembly GCA_905214875.1). GTDB lineage: Bacteria > Bacillota > Clostridia > Lachnospirales > Lachnospiraceae > KM106-2. The sequence continues at coordinate 50,210 of CAJMNR010000023.1, forward strand.
ACTATATCTATCAGGCAGTAAAGAGTATCGTAATCTTTCTGTTACTTGTTACCGTGCTATCTAACCTGCTTGGGCAGAGTAGTTACAAAAAATATATCAATATATTTGTTGGACTAGTTTTAATTATTATTGTGCTGACACCGATCTTAAATATTATCAATTCTACCGATAAAGTAGATCAGTATTTTAACCAGAATATGTATAGGTTTAATGCACAGGATATGAGCGAGCAATTAGCCAGTGCAGATGACAGTTATAAAAAAATAATCTTAAAAGAGTATAAGGAGTCGATAGAAAAACAAATCCAATCGGAACTTGACTCGCATAAACTTACCATGGAGAAAGTAGATATTACTATAAATGAAGAGGTGGATTCCGAAGATTGCGGCAAGATATTATCCTTAGCAGTGACTGCGACAAAGGAAAGTACGAAGAAGAAAGAAAATACGTTGGATATCGATGAGGTCGACCAAGTCATCATCGACAAAATCGATATCAACAATGCAGACAAGGCGTCCAGCGAGACCAACGCAGAGGATGCTAATCAATATGATACCGTAGAGGAGCTGACCGTGAAAGAAGAACTTTCGGCGCTTTACGGCATACCGGAAAATGATATCAAAATAGATATTAGATAAATGGGAGGCAAGGCATATGATCTTTGACAAGAAGGAGGATAAATCAGCCGATAAAGTTGTCACAGAAAAGAAAGAGAAGAAGAGCGTGAGTGAAAAAAAGAAACCAAAGGAGTTCTCGTTTGATTTCGCGGAAAAGTTTAAACGATTTGGTTTGTCAAAGCTTGTTGTGGTACTTGGAATCGGGATCTTAATCCTTTTGTTTTTGTCTGAAATCATGAACGGATTAGGTGGCTCGTCTAGTACTAAAAGCACCGGCAGCAGCAAAAGCAAGTCCACGCAAAATAATCAAAATAATGAACAAACTGATGAATATATAGGGGCGTTAGAGAATAGATTAAAGCAGGTACTTATGAAGGTAGAAGATATCGGCCAAGTGGAGGTGATGATTACCGTTAAGTCGTCAAAAGAGTCCGTCGTATTAAAAGATGAGAATTCGGAGGACGCAAAAACTGAAGAAGAGGATAGTGCAGGTGGAAGCCGTAAAAACAGCAGTACAACGAAAAAAGATGAGACGGTATTTCAACAATCTGAGTCAGGTGTATCTTCGCCTTATGTTGTGAAAGAATTAGAACCACAGATAGAAGGTATTTTAATAATAGCAGATGGTGGAAACAATGAAGTGGTTAAGAGCGAGATAGTGGCTGCAGTGCAGGTATTATTTGACGTACCTGCCCATAAGATAAAAGTGATGAAGATGAATGAATAAATAATTAGTAGGAGGGTAATCATGAATAATTTGAAGAATATATTCAAAAAGAATCAGGTTATTATCGCAGCATTAGCAATTATGATCATTGTAGCAGGATATCTTAATTTCACAAAAGGCAAGATTGGTGACAAGGCTGGAAACTCTGACGTAGAGACAAATGTACAGATTCCTGAAGAACAGCTGGATATCGAAACAACAGGAAATGATGGAAGTTCTTTATCAAACGAAGACGTTGATGCGGAAAACAGTAAGAAGAGTGAAGCTGGAGAAGCAGTGCTTGCAAATAATAAGATTTCTTCGGATTACTTTGTATCGAACAAGTTAAAACGTGAACAGACAAGAGCAAAGAGCGAAGAGACATTAAAAGGAATCATCAATAATGACAAATTAAAAGACAGCCAGAAACAAGACGCAATCAATGAAATGATCGAGTTAACAGACATCAAAGAAAAAGAGGCAGTTACGGAATCTTTATTAGAAGCAAAAGGCTTCCCTGAATCATTAGTTACGATTACAGATGGCAAAGTAGAAGTAATCGTAAATGCAAATAATCTGACAGAGCAGCAGATGGCACAGATCGAGGACGTAGTGAAAAGGAAAACAGGCATTGCAGCTAAGAACATCGTAATCTCTCCAGTAACAGTTTCTGATACATCAGCAGATGGAAAGACAGAAGATGTAACAAATAGTAAAGCTGACAGCGCAAGCGAAGAGAATTCTGCAAAGTCATCAGAAACTAAGAAAGAGTCAACGACAGATACAAAGAAAGAAGATACTTCTAAGAGTACAACAAAAGAATCCACTACTGATGAAAAGAAAGATACGACAAAAGATTCTACAAGTGCCGAATAAGTGCTTAATTTGATGGCAAGACTATATACATACGTGCGAGAATGCTAGAGAAATAATTTTATTTGCAAATACTTGCAGATTTGATATAATGAATCTAGATTAGTAACACAGGAGGTTGTGATTGTGAGCAAAGAACTAGAAGCAAAAGAAAATGTGAAAATATATGAATCTAATAATATCGGAGAAGTTCAAATTGCTGATGATGTCGTTGCAATCATTGCAGGTTTAGCTGCAACTGACGTAAAAGGCGTAGCATCATTAGTTGGGAATGTAACGAACGAAATTATTAGTAAGCTTGGCAAAAAAAATCTTGGTAAAGGCATTAAAGTAGAGGTTGTTAATAATGTCGTTACAGTAGATATGAGTATCGTATTAGAATATGGATACAGCATTCCTAAAACTTCTGAACAGGTACAGGAAAAAGTTAAAAGTGCCATTGAAAACATGACCGGTCTTACTGTGGAAGAAGTAAATGTAAGAATCGCAAGTGTTACTATGGAAAGCAACAAATAAGAAAAAAACGAATAATTATTTATTTCATACTTTCTAATAGTAATTAAATAGTGTATAATGTATAACAACCCTTGAATAATTATTATTTAAGGGTTGTTTATACGTGAGCGTGTCTTTTTTAGTGGAAAGCCGCTGTAGTGTAAGACACAAAGTTCAACAATGAATAGCAATTCACGCTGGAGGCAAGAAAACAAGATGAGTAGAAGAGAATTAAGAGAACATTTATTCCGTATGTTATTCCGAAAGGAGTTTCATGAAAGAAACGAATTAAATGAACAGATAGATATGTATTTCAAAAACTTAGAACAACCAAAGAAAGAAGATTTAGACTATTTAAAAGCTAAATTTGATAAGATTATGGAAAACATCGAAGAAATCGATGCGAAAATCGAAGCAGCTTCTTCAGGTTGGAAATTAAGCCGTTTAGGAAAAGTTGATTTAACAATCCTACGTCTTGCAGTTTATGAAGTAGCATATGACGAAGATATTCCAACAGGAGTTGCAATTAACGAAGCAGTTGAGCTTGCAAAGAAATTTGGCGAAGATCAATCCGCAAGCTTTGTAAATGGTATCTTAGCTAAAGTAGCAAATAAATAAGAGAGGTACGTGTTATGGAGAAAGCATATTCTGTTTGGCAGATTAATTCTTATATTAAAAATATGTTTGCGAATGATTATGCCCTTAATAATATCTCCATGAAAGGCGAAGTCAGTAATCTAAAGTATCATACATCCGGACATATTTACTTTACGTTGAAAGACACGAAAAGTCAGATGGCCTGTGTTATGTTTGCAGGTAACCGAAGCGGTCTTTCTTTTCGAATGGAAGAAGGACATAGCGTTGTGGTTACCGGCAATATCAGTGTCTATGAACGTGATGGCAAATACCAGATGTATGCGAGAGAGATAAGCTTAGATGGGACAGGCCAGCTTTATGAACGCTTTGAGCGAATGAAGAAAAAGCTTCATGAAGAAGGACTTTTTGATGAATCTCATAAAAAGCCGATTCCTTATTATGCGAAAAAGGTAGGTATTGTAACGGCCAGTACAGGCGCTGCAATCCAGGATATTATTAATATAAGTACGAGAAGAAACCCTTACGTAGAATTAATCCTGTTTCCGGCAATTGTGCAGGGAGAACAGGCAAAAAGTTCAATTGTTAAGGGTATTCAGACGTTAGATGCCATGAATCTGGATATAATTATTGTAGGACGTGGTGGTGGCTCCATCGAAGATCTTTGGGGATTTAACGAGGAAGAGGTTGCAAGAGCAATCTTTGACTGTAAGACTCCAATCATCTCGGCGGTAGGCCATGAGACAGATACAACGATTGCCGATTATGTGGCAGATTTACGTGCTCCAACCCCATCTGCGGCAGCAGAACTAGCCGTATGCAATATTCTTGATTTGTTTGGCAATCTGACTGCATATCAAAACGAATTAACGCGTCTGATGCAGCGAAAGGTTACAGAGTATCGTAATAAGACAGAACGCTATAAGATGCGTTTAGAATTTAAAAACCCATCCAATCAGATTTTGCAGAAACGTCAATATCTGATGGATGCGGAAGATAAATTACAAACGCTTATGTCTATGAAAATCAAAGATAGCAGACATAAGCTTGCAATATATATGGAGAAAATGAATGGTTTGTCTCCAATTAACAAGTTAAATAAAGGTTTTGCCTTTGTAACAGATGAAAGTAATGAGACCATTACGAAAGTCGGACAGGTTAAGGAACATGACACCATAAAGGTGCAGGTTGTAGACGGTGATATTTTGGCGACGGTTACAAAGACACAAAAAAGGAGGAGAAACTAATGGCAGCAGCGAAGAAAACATTAGAAGAATCATTTGAAAAATTAGACGAAATCGTGTCTATGCTGGAGAAAGACGATATTAGTTTAGAAGAATCCTTCCGATTATTTAACGAGGGTGTCAAATTATTAAAAGATTGTAATGATTCAATTGATAAAGTAGAAAAGAAACTTGTTGTGCTAAATGAAAAACAAATGGCGGCAAACAACGAGTAATAAAGCTGTTTACTGGAGGAAGTATGGAATTTATTAATGAACTGAATGTAAAGAAAACAGACATCGAGAAAATCATTTATAGCTATCTTCCGAAACAAGAAGGATATCAAAAGACGATTTTTGAAGCGATGAACTATAGCATCGAAGCTGGTGGAAAGAGACTCCGTCCGATGCTGATGCAAGAAACATTTCGTCTGTTTGGTGGAACAAATGAAACAATATTACATCCTTTTATGGCGGCAATCGAGATGATCCATACGTACTCCTTAGTACATGATGATTTACCAGCTATGGATAATGATGAGTACCGACGAGGAAGAAAGACAACTCATATTGTATTTGGAGAAGCAATGGGGATTTTAGCAGGGGATGCATTACTTAATTATGCATTTGAAACTGCAACGATTGCTTTTTCTGATGTCTTGAGTTTGCATGAAACAACAAAAGCATTTGCTGTATTGGCGAAAAAAGCTGGCGTTTATGGAATGGTAGGCGGACAGGTAGTTGATGTGGAATCCGAAGGACAGCCACTCACTAAGGAAAAACTTGAATTTATCCATCATTTAAAGACAAGTGCCTTAATTGAAGCTTCCATGATGATCGGTGCTATCTTAGCGGGTGCAGACGAGCAGGAAGTAAAGGATATTGAACAGATTGCAAGACATGTAGGCCTGGCATTTCAGATTCAAGATGACATCCTTGATGTGACTTCAACGATTGAGGAGCTTGGAAAACCAATTCATAGCGATGAGAAGAACAACAAGACGACATATGTTACGTTGTACGGACTTCAAGAGGCAAGTACAAAAGTAGAAGAGTATACAAACTTAAGCCTATCGTTATTAAGTAAGTATACGAATCAATCCGCTTTCCTTTATCAATTGATTATGTATTTAATTGATCGAAAGCACTAAGTGTATTTGTTACAGAAAGAGAAGGTGTAGTTTTGCCAAGAATATTAGATCAAATTCAGAAAGCAAACGATATTAAAGATATTGATCCGGAACAATACAGAGAGTTAGCGAAGGAAATTCGTAGATTCCTGATTCAAAATATTAGTAAAACAGGCGGTCACCTTGCTTCCAATCTAGGAGTTGTTGAGCTGACGATGGCACTCCATCTATCACTTAACCTTCCTGAAGACAAGATTGTATGGGACGTTGGTCATCAGGCATACACACACAAGATCCTTACAGGAAGAAAGGAGAACTTTGCTTCCCTTCGTAAATACGAAGGAATGAGCGGGTTCCCTAAGACAACGGAAAGTGACTGCGACAGTTTTGATACGGGACATAGCTCCACATCTATTTCGGCAGCGCTTGGCTTATGTAAAGCAAGAGACTTGATGAATAAGGACAATACTGTTGTAGCGGTTATTGGTGATGGTGCGTTATCAGGTGGAATGGCATATGAAGCATTGAACAATGCAGCGAGACTGAAAAGCAATATGATCATCATTTTAAATGATAACAATATGTCGATTGCAGAAAATGTTGGCGGAATGTCAAGTTATTTAGGCAAGATTCGAACGAACCAGGCATACTTAGGTATGAAGGATGAGATTGAAAAGACATTAAAGAGCATTCCGAAAGTCGGAGACAGCATTGTAAACCGTGTACGTAAAAGTAAAGAATCGATCAAGCATTTATTGATTCCAGGCATGTTATTTGAGGATATGGGAATTACCTATCTTGGACCTGTCGATGGACATAACATAAATGAATTACTTCAAGCGTTAAAGAATGCAAAGAAATTAAAAGAAGCAGTTATCATTCATGTGGTAACGAAAAAAGGAAAAGGCTATCGTTTGGCTGAGGAAAATCCAACGAAATATCATGGCATCGATCCATTTGATATCCGTACTGGTGAAATACTCAAAAAAACAAAAGCAGAATCCTATACCAATGTGTTTTCAGACACGATGATTGAAATGGCAAGAGAGAACGAGAAGATCGTAGCAATTACGGCAGCAATGCCTACTGGAACAGGACTTACTCCATTTAGAGAACAGTTCCCAGACCGATGTTTTGACGTCGGAATTGCAGAAGAACATGCAGTGACGTTTGCTGCAGGAATCGCAGCTGGAGGGTTAAAACCATTTGTAACGGTGTATTCTACGTTCCTACAGCGTGCTTACGATCAAATCGTTCACGATGTATGTATCGGCAATTATCCGGTAGTATTTGCTATTGATCGTGCGGGAATTGTTGGAAATGATGGAGAAACCCACCAAGGACTCTTTGACATTTCGTATTTAAGCACAATTCCTAACATGACAATCATTGCACCAAAGAATAAGCAGGAATTCAAAGAGATGCTTCGTTATTGTGCAGAATTTGATGGACCGATTGCGATTCGTTATCCAAGAGGAAAAGTAAGCCTTTGTTATGATAACCAATGTGCGCCGGTAACATACAAAAAAGCAGAATTGTTATCCGAACAAAAAGGTATCCTATTATTAGCAGTAGGAAGCATGGTAGAATGTGCTTCATCTGTGCAGACAGCATTAAATAAAGCTGGAGAAGAGGCGTCTGTAGTCAATGTTCGATTTGTAAAACCATTTGATACAGAAACGATTGAAGAACTGCTTAAGACACATACGACAATAGTTACAATGGAGGAGAATGTTTATTCCGGCAGCTTTGCCGAGCATTTGGCAGCTTACCTGTTAGAACAGGGCCATGAGGAAAAGACATTTATCCCAATTACACTAAAAGATGAGTTTTTAGAGCATGGAGATCCAGACCAGTTAAAAGAAAAGACTGGATTGACAGCTGAAGCAATTACGAATACGATCCTTTCAAGAATCAAGAAATAAGAGGAATGGACAAATGAAACAAAGATTAGATGTTCTCCTTGTCGAACGAGGCTTAGCGCAGTCCCGTGAAAAAGCAAAAGCAATTATTATGTCTGGTAATGTTTTTGTTAAAGGACAACGAGAAGACAAAGCAGGCAGCATGTTTGATGACAAGGCAGAAATTGAAGTAAAAGGCCATACATTAAAATACGTTAGTCGTGGTGGCTTAAAGCTTGAAAAAGCAATCGAGCAGTACGATGTAAGCGTAGAAGGCAAAGTATGTATGGACGTTGGTTCTTCCACAGGCGGATTTACAGACTGTATGCTTCAAAACGGAGCAACAAAAGTATATGCCGTAGACGTTGGTACGAACCAGTTAGCATGGAAATTACGTTCTGATCCTAGAGTTGTCTCTATGGAAAAGACGAATATCAGATATATCTTACCTGAACACTTAGATGATGTGATTGAATTCGCATCCATCGATGTTGCATTTATCTCATTAACAAAAGTACTTGAACCTGTAAAAGGTGTTCTTACACCAGATGGAGAAGTTGTTTGTTTAATCAAGCCACAGTTTGAAGCAGGCAGAGAACAGGTAGGAAAAAAAGGTGTAGTAAGAGACAGAAATGTTCACATCGAAGTAATTGAGCACGTGATTGCCTATGCGAAGAGTCTAGGATTCTCAATCTTGCGTTTAGATTATTCTCCAATCAAAGGGCCAGAAGGCAATATTGAATATCTGTTACACATTAAGAACAGTGAGGTATCAGAAGGAGAAGTTACACATGACGAAATAGTTGAGATTGTTAGTCGATCACATGGTGAACTATAAGAATTCATTGTGTTAGGTACGAAAAATAAATCCGTTGCTTGATTTAAAATGAATTAAGTAACTTTAAGCAACTATGTTTAGGGGGTTCCGATGGATAAGTTTTGTATAATAACGAATAATGACAAAGACAAGGATTACAAAGTTTCCAAGAAGATCAAGGCATATTTAGAGAGCCAGAATAAGATTTGCTATATAGCAAAGGAAGCGAGTGATCATGTAAATGAATATGATCCGTATATCGATGTTGATGCAGTCGATGACGATACAGACCTTGCACTTGTTCTTGGTGGCGATGGTACGATGATTCAGGCCGCAAACGACCTTGTATATAAAAACATCCCTTTAATTGGTATTAATCTTGGAACACTAGGATTTATGGCAGAAGTCGAACAAGACAATATGGTACCTGTCTTTGAAAAGCTATTTAAAGATGAATACACGGTCGATACAAGAATGATGTTATATGGTAACGTATTGCACTATGCTGCGTACCGTAACACAAGTTACAAAGGTCATGCGTTAAATGATATCGTAATCAGCAAACGAGGGCTATGTCGTATCATTACTGTTCAGGTATATGTCAATGATCGTCTTGTGGACACATATCTTTGTGATGGGTTGGTGGTCAGCACTCCAACTGGTTCTACTGGTTACAACTTATCCGCTGGTGGACCAATTGTATTCCCAGAAATCGAAGCAATTATGATTACTGCAATATGCCCACATACATTAAATAATAGATGTATCATGGTTTCTGCAAAAGACAAAGTTGTTTTAGTATTAGGTAAGAGCAAAACATCTGTGAATGATGAGGCGAACGTCATTTTTGATGGTAGATTAGTAAGAAATATCGATAGTGGCGATCGTATCGAAATAACTCGAGCTAAAGAAGTTACAGAGATTGTAAAAGTTACAGATACAAGCTTTTACGATGTCGTTCGAGAAAAGATTTTAAAAGGCAGGTGTGAAGGATGAAAGTTGGAAGACAGTCAAAAATAATTGAATTAATTAATAAGTACGATGTTGAGACGCAGGAAGAGTTAGCGGATCGTTTAAATGCAGCAGGCTATAACGTAACTCAGGCAACCATCTCAAGAGATATCAGAGAGTTAAAGCTTACAAAAGTTGCGACAAATGGCGGAAAACAAAAGTATATCGTACTTCAGACACAGGAGTCTGGTCTTTATGAGAAATATGTCAGAGTCTTACGAGATGGTTATCTTTCCATGGACATGGCAATGAACATTATCGTGATCAAGACAGTTTCAGGTATGGCGATGGCTGTTGCCGCAGCACTTGATCATCTGAATATTAATGGAATCGTTGGTTGTATCGCAGGCGATGACACCATCATGTGTGCAATCAAGACATTGGAAGATACAGAAATTGTTATGGAAAAAATCACAAAGTTAGTAAATAACCGTAAATAATAAAAAGTATTTTGAGTCATATTAAGAAGATACTTGTCAATATACCGAAATAATGGTAAAATATGAGACGTTTGATGTGATTATAGAACATAAAGAATAAATAAATCAAAGTGAGGAGAATTAGTATGTCAGGACATTCCAAATTTGCGAATATTAAACATAAAAAAGATAAAAACGACGCAGCAAAAGGTAAAATCTTTACTAAAATCGGTCGTGAGATCGCTGTAGCTGTTAAAGAAGGCGGCGCAGATCCTAACAACAACAGTAAATTAAGAGATGTTATTGCGAAAGCAAAATCCAATAACATGCCAAATGATACAATCGAAAGAAGTATTAAAAAAGCTGCTGGTGCAGAAAGCGATGTAAACTACGTAACAGTTACTTACGAAGGATACGGTCCAAACGGTATCGCTGTAATCGTTGAAACATTAACAGATAACAAGAATAGAACAGCTTCCAACGTTAAAAATGCGTTCACAAAAGGTAACGGTAACGTAGGAACTCCAGGATGTGTATCCTTCATGTTTGACAAAAAAGGTCAAATCATCATCGCGAAAGAAGAATGCGAAATGGACGCAGACGACTTAATGATGATCGCTTTAGATGCTGGTGCAGAAGACTTCAACGAAGAAGACGATAGTTTTGAAGTTTTAACTGATCCAGATAACTTCTCTGAAGTACGTGAAGCACTTGAAAAAGAAGGCATCCCAATGGCTCAGGCTGAAGTAACAATGATCCCTCAAACATGGGGCGAATTAACAGATGAAAAAGACATCAAATTCTTCAGAAAGACATTAGATATGTTAGAAGAAGATGACGATGTTCAAAATGTTTACCACAACTGGGATGAACCAACGGAAGACGAAGAATAATCTTCAAAGTCTTTGGTTATAAGGGTTTCGAGAAACGTAATAGATTAGGAATAGTAAAAAAATCTTGTCAGTTACGGTGTACGAAATAATTTTCAATACAAAATGATATGACGCACCAATTTGTCTGTATGTCATCAATGGCAGCAGTTGAAGAGGTGCGTTTTTATGATTATTAGAAGATTGTTTGAAAGAGTTTATCTTTGATTGTAAGCTAAGAACGTATTAATGATGATTGATGAATTTTGATAGGTAAGTAAAAAGGAGAATTTATGGGATTAATTATAAATTACATAAGAGAGATGTTAGGGTATATGGTTTGCGCTGGAATTTTATATATTCCAATTCGTTTTATATACTTAAAAAGAAAGAAAATAAGTACTACATATGTTTATGAAATGTTATTGGCTGCCTTTGTCTTATATATGGTTGGATTGTTATCACAGACAATTGTACCAAAATGGATAATGGGTATAGATTCATTAACAGGTAAATTCTATTTTGATATTTATACTTCAAATGAGATTAGTTCGCTAAATCTTATACCGTTCAAAACAATATGGCAATATGTATCGGGTGATGTCGGTACTGTAATGAGTACGGAGATTGCATCCGTATCTATACTGAATATTTTAGCAAATTTATTACTGTTTGCTCCAATAGGTTTTTTTGTACCATTACTATGGAAGCGACAATGCTCTGTTGTGAAAATTGGTGTAATAGGGTTTTTTACAACTTGTTCAATTGAATTTATCCAATATTTTATTGGTCGTAGTTCAGATATAGACGATGTAATATTGAATACACTAGATGTTTTATTTGGTTATTTTGTATATAAATTAATTAGAGTAGGGTATTTATCAATTATAGAATATAAAAAGGATAACATATATTAATAAAAAACAAATTTTTCTACTAATTAGTGTATTTATGCTAGAATTCATTCATTAATGGAAAAAGTCACACCAGTGATGAATGTAGAAAACCTCCTATACGTATGTACTTTATGTACAGTTGTCACGTATAGGAGGTTTTTTATCTATCTTTTTGAATGGATGCAGCATGTGCATTATTTATCTTCATCATTTAAAGCACTAACTAAATGAAATACGGCTCCCATTACAGCCAATACTACGGCAACAATTATAGCCTTTAGCATACGATTTGTCTCCTTCTATGTTTTAATACAGTGTTATTATAGTCTGATTTTGACTTTTATTCAAACTGTTTTGGTTACCAGAAAAGGAAAAGGGAGATATAAAAATGATTTGTTTTACTGAAGACGCAGAACCAATTTAACTCTAGTATTTATTTTTATTCTTGGATATAATGAATTAAAAATAGTGATAGGAGAATGTACAGATGAAAAAAAGTGAATATATTATTTCAACATTAAAAACATTAGTAGAGATTCCAAGTCCATCTGGATTTACAAGAGAGGTAATGGCTTTCGTTGAGAAGGAAGTTAGTCTGATGGGCTATGACTGTTATTATACAAAGCGCGGCGGATTGATTATAGAGGTAAAAGGAAAATCTTCTAAAACCACTGGACTTTCTGCTCATGTAGATACGTTAGGAGCGATGGTACGCTCTATTAATTCGGATGGAACCATTAATTTTACTGAGGTTGGTGGCTATACACTGCAGAGTGTAGAAGGATGCTATTGCAAACTTCATACGAGAGAAGGAAGCGTCTATACGGGAACTATATTGTGTAAGAGTTCTACGGTACATGTTTATGATGATGCTAGAACATTGGAACGAAATGAAAAGAATATGATGATTCGTTTAGATGAAGAGGTTGGGGGTAAAGAGGATGTAGAGAAGCTTGGAATTATGGCAGGAGATTACATAAGTCTTGACCCTAGATTTGAATATACAAAATCTGGGTTTGTAAAATCGAGACATCTAGATGACAAGGCAAGTGTCGCTGTATTGTTAGGACTTTTAAAGGAAATGAAGGAAGAAAATATTATTCCAGAAAATCAGCTTAAGATATTAATTAGCAATTATGAAGAAGTCGGCTTTGGAGCCAGCTATCTTCCAGAGGATATTGAAGAAATGCTTGCGATTGATATGGGAGCAGTTGGAGATGATTTAAATGGTTCAGAAGTGAAAGTATCTATTTGCGCAAAGGATTCCAGTGGACCATATGATTACGAAATGACGAATCGTCTTATTGCCTTAGCAAAGGAAAATGAGATTCCATATGTAGTTGATGTATTTCCGTATTATGGATCGGATGTTTCCTCAGCACTTCGAGGTGGAAATAACATACGTGGAGCGTTAATTGGACATGGTGTCAGTGCATCTCATGGTATGGAACGAACGCATGAAAAGGGACTAATGGCAACACTGGAGCTAGTTAAGGCTTACGTTACTTGCAAAGAGTAATAGAGTTTTGATGGCATAACGTTAGATGAAATATAGGCGCTTAAAAGCGCACATCAAGTTATACCAGAGCGTTCTTGCTCTTTTAGATGAAGACGTTGATGCTCAAAATGTTTATCAATACTGGGATGAACCAGCTGAGGATGAAGAATAATTGATTCTATGCGGGTTTCCGCGATTTCTTCGTTCTGAAATTTCTAAAAAATCGTGCCAGTGATGGTATACGAACACTTTTTTAGAAGCTCAATTACGAATGTATAAAACCTCTTATACGTATGTCACGTATAGGAGGTTTTTTATGTTGTTAGAAGATGTATTAAAGGAGTTTGTATTTGATTGCAAGCTAAGAAAGATCAGTGAGAGGACGATTAAGTCTTATCAGAATAACAAAAGGGCTGTCATTAAGAGCTACATTAAGTATCTAATGGATAAGCAGCTAACAGAGAGCTATGTAAATGGAATGATTAAGGTTATGAGAGCTTACTTTAAGTATGCGTACCGAGAGGAGTACATTATACGTAATCCAATGGAGAAGATAAGTTTTCAGAAAGAGCCGATTACATTGATTAATAAGTTTACAGATGATGAAGTCATGCGTATGGTTCGTTTCTACAGAGGCAGCAGATATCTTGATATTAGAAATCAGCTTATTAAGTACATGAGAGTGCGTAATGCATTCTTTGCGAAGAAAATCGGTTAGTGGCATATCGATTCATCGATCAATATCAAAAAGAGTTTGGTTTACGTTGGTTACTAAAACGAATGGGAATTTTTCAAAATGAAATAAAAGATATTTATCATGAAGCAGGTTGTATTCTGGGCCATAGGAGTATGCGTGTTTTTCTTGCTCGAAAACAGATCTTTTTAAGCAAAGCTACGGTTCATAAGTATATGAACAAGGAGCTCAAGCTCCATTGTATCTGCCGTCGTAAACGCCGTGGATATAAAAAAGGACATGCACATAAAGTTTTTCCGAATCTTTTGAAACAGAACTTCCATGCTAAAGAAGTCAATCGTGTCTGGTGTACAGACTTTACATACATTTTTCTTACTAATGGTTCTGTGAGATATAATTGTACCATTATTGATTTATTTGATCGTAGTGTCGTAGCAAGTGAGACTGGGAAATGGATTACGAGTGGTTTAGCTATTAAAACACTTGAAAAAGCCTTAAATACCCAGAAAATAGTGCCTGAAAATCTTA
>CAJMNR010000024.1 GCA_905214875.1 uncultured bacterium
TCGTCGGGCTCATAACCCGAAGGTCGTAGGTTCAAATCCTGCTCCCGCAATTTAAGCAAAAGAAGTATCGATTTATCGATGCTTCTTTTTTTATGCGGGCAACGAGCCAAAGTCCTGCTTGCATGACCTTGGCGACTGCCGTGATAACGAGATAAACTTGCAGAGCGTATTTTCTCTCGTTCGTTCTCCTTGTTAATTATTGTTTGTGATATAATTTATAGAGGTGAAGGAGGTAGTATAATGAAGAGAATATTAGTATCGGGATTAATTAATGTCGAAAGCACATTGAAGGTCAATCAATTTCCTATTACATATTCGCCAATTGAATATGCATTTTTCGGCATTAAGACGAATGTTTCTGGGGTAGCATTTAATATAGCCAAAGCATTAGGAGTATTAGGCGATCAGGTCGAATTAGCTTCGTTAACTGGAAAAGATCAAGAAGGTATTCGGATTAATGATGAGGTAGAGAAAATAGGTGTACAGCATTCTTTAATTTATGATAGCTTAGCAGAAACACCTACATCTATTGTGCTCTTTGACCAAGAGGGAAGAAGAAAGATTTACTGCGACTTGAAAGATATTCAGGATCAGCAGTATCCAGTTGACAAAATAACAGATCAATTAAATAAACAAGATATGGTCGTACTATGTAATATTAATTTCAATCGACCGCTATTACGCAAGGCAAAGGAATATGGAGCCCTTATTGCAACAGATGTGCATGTTTTAAGTGATATTGAAGATTCTTATAATAAGGAGTTTATGGAGAATGCGGATTTACTGTTTTTAAGTGATGAAAATATAAATGGAAATCATAAAGAGTTTGTCAATCAGCTAAAAAATAGATATAATAATCGTATTATTGTATTAGGGCAAGGTAAGCAAGGGGTGCTTATGTATGATAGGCAGATTAATACCTTTTATAAACTACCTAGTGTTGCAACTGGGGAGGTAATAAATACTGTTGGAGCAGGAGATGCATTGTTTAGTGCATTTATTCATTATTACACAAAAGGTATGGAGCCGCTAGAGTGCTTAAAGAGAGCTGAGATTTTTGCTTCATTGAAAATTGGATACAATGGTGCTGCTACTGGTTTTGTCACGGAGCAAAAAGTTGAAAAATTTTATAATAAAGTAACGATTCCTGTAGAAATACTAACATAAATATGTTTTAGGAGATATGAGTTTTGAGTGATATATATGATACAATAGCCATAAAAATGGACAATATGAGTAAGACGCAACGTAAGATTGCTCAATATATTATTAATAATAGAATAGATACTGCATTTTTAAATGTGAAGCAGTTAGCAAAAAATGCGGAAGTAAGTGATGCAAGTATTATCAGGTTCGCTAACTTCTTAGGATATGGAGGATATAGCGAACTACAGCAACTGTTTCAAGAGAGTACGCAGAGTAAATTAAAGACAGATACAAACAATGTGGAAACAGAAGCTCGAACAGAGCTTCAGGTGCTTGAAAATATTTTTCAGAAGGAAATTAATCATATTCAGGTGACATTTGATAATTTGAATACAGATGCATTTTTTAAGGTTACAGATCGCATTGTGAACGCAAAGAGAGTATTCATTATTTGTGGAAGAAGTACAAGATCTCTAGGTAGCTATTTTCAACATTATCTTAAGGTTATCTTAGATGATATTTATTTCTTGGATACATTTGATGGAAATGAAGAAATCTTTAGTAGTATAAATTCAGATGATGTTGTTATTGGAATTACATTTAAGAGATATACAAAGAAGACGTTAGAGTTAATCGAATTTGCGCATAAGAAGAATGCTCAGATTATTGCTATCACAGACTATATTACTTCTCCAATTATTAAGTATGCGGACAATTATCTTCTTGCGGAGACGAGGACATTTAAGTATATAGATTCGTTTGTGGCACCTCAGGTATTGGTGAACGCAATTATTTCTTATGTAGGTAAGCTTAAGAAACTGGAACTTGAGAAACGATTTACAGAATATGAGGAAGTGTGTGAAGCACTACAGCTATACACAGATTAAGTGAAAGGGGCTGTCGCATTAAGCGGCAGTCCCTTTTTAATTTCTGGAAATGATAAAAAGAGTTAACACAGCTATATCAGATGTATTCTTGTATTAGAGATACATACAAAAAATGTAATAAAAATTTCATAAATACAAAAAAATGAAACGTTTATTGACATTTCTGTTTATTTTGTGGTATAATATAGAAAAATTACGCAAAAATGAAACATTTGTTTCACAATAGACACAATTTAACGGGCACAAGAAAGGAGTATTGATGAAACAATTAAAGAATTTAAAGATGTGGCAGAAAATATTTATCTGTTTAATTACAGGTATTATTTTGGGTATAGGATTAAGCTATTTAGGAGGAACAGATGTACCTTGGATTGCAAAGGTATGCGCGTTCTGTGAATTCTTAGGAAACATATTTATAAGATTAATCAAGATGGTTGTTGTTCCTCTTGTTTTATGTTCGATTGTTTCAGCGGTTGCAGAGCTGAAAGACTTAAAACGTTTACGTTCTATCGGAGTTAAGACACTTGTTATGTTCAGTATTACAAGTGCAGCTGCCATTACAATTGGTGTTTGCATGGCTTATATAATTAAACCTGGTGTAGGCATAAATCTAAAAGGTGTTACTAGTACAATTACGGTTGGAGAAACTAGCGGAGTGTATCAGACAATTTTAGATATGATTCCAACTAATATTTTTGAAGCACTTACTAGTGGAAATATGCTACAAATCATAGTATTCGCTATTTTCGTTGGAATTGCTTTAATTCTTCTCGGTGACAAAGGAGAAAAGGTACAGATCGTATTTAAGACAGGTGCTGATGTTATTTATAAGGTCGTAGATATTATTATTCTTTTTACCCCAATTGCAGTATTTGGTCTTATGACAAATGCGATGGCAGTGAATGGAGTTGCAGTACTAGGAAATATAATGAAGTTTATTTGTACGCACTATATTGCTGCAATTTGTCAGGTGGCACTCATTTATGTACCATTGTTAGTATTTGTAGCGAAAGTAAATCCACTCAAATTCTTTAAAGTTGCTTTTGAGTCTTGGCTTCTTGGATTTAGTACATGTGCGTCTATGGCGGTACTTCCAGTATCTTTAAAGAATGCAACAAAACGTATGGGAATTCCAAATGAAACAGCAAGTTTTATTCTTCCATTCGGTGCTACTGCCAATATGGATGGTACAGGAATCTTTTTAGGTATCGTTGTAGTATTTGCATCTCAAATTGCAGGTGTGGAACTTACACTTTCTCAGTTGGTTGCCTTAATCATTGAAGCAACATTATTATCGATCGGTTGTGCGGCAGTTCCTCAAATGGGATTAGTTATTGCAACATCAATGATTACTAATATGGGCTTACCTGTTGCAGTAATTGGACTAGTAACTGGTATTTACAGAATGATCGACCAAATGAATACAGCAACAAATTCTTCAGGAGATTTAGTTGTTGCAACATGTGTATCAGCGTCTGAAGGAATCCTTGATCGAAGTGTTTATGAGGATGGTTATGATCCAGATGATGATGAACCAATCGTTGGTTTAGAATAAATTTAAAACCTTATCTAAGTGTTTAACAATTTTCTTTGTTAAAGCATAGATAGGGTTTTTTATTATTTACAGTAACTAGCGTTGAATAATAGATTAGAACCGTTATAATAAAGATATAAAAAGTACGGAGATGATTTCATGAATGAGAAGATTCAACAGTTATCGAGCATTTTAAAAGAAAGTAATAACATCGTATTCTTTGGTGGAGCGGGCGTCTCCACTGCCAGTGGTATTCCTGATTTTCGTAGTTCTAATGGCCTTTATAGCGAAAAGCTTAATAGCAACATTTCACCAGAGCAGTTAGTATCCCATACGTTCTTTATGCGTTATCCAGAGGAATTCTTTGAATTTTATAAGACTAAGTTAATTTACCCAGATGCAAAGCCAAACGGCTGCCATAAGGCGCTTGCAAAACTTGAGGAGATGGGTAAGCTTAAGGCTGTAGTAACCCAGAATATAGATGGACTTCATCAGGCTGCTGGATCTAAGAAAGTGTATGAGCTTCACGGCTCAGTTTTAAGGAATTATTGCATGAAGTGTCATACGTTTTATGATGAAGAGTTCATTCTTCAGTCAGAGGGAATTCCTACTTGTCCGACATGCGGCGGAAAAGTAAAACCCGATGTCGTTCTATATGAAGAAGGTTTGGATGATGACATAATTAGAGGTGCTATTAAGGCCATTTCTGAAGCCGATACGTTAATAATCGGTGGAACTTCTTTAATCGTATATCCTGCGGCAGGATTAATTGATTATTTTAAGGGAAAGAACCTTGTATTAATTAATAAGAGTGAGACATCTGCAGATGGAAAAGCTGACTTAGTCATTAATGATGATATAGCAAAAGTTTTAGAAGAAGCAGTTAATCAATTATAAATAAAAATGCTATCCTATTAGTTTGTAAACCTTTAGGATAGCATTTCTTTATGAGGTATGTTTGTTTAATATAAATCTTTTGAGTAAAAGAGCCACTATAATTATTGATGCTATGATTCCAATAAATTTGGAATCATATTTTATTAGTTGAAAAGAATAGGCTAAGGAAATGGAAGTAATAAGTTTAGAAACAAGTGCTACAAAAATAAATTTATATATATTAATTGCCGCCATGCCTGCACCTATACATATAACTTCATCGGGTAAAACAGGAAATAGAAATAGTATAAATAGAATTAACATTTCATTTTTAGAGATATAGCGGTTAAATTGTTCTAATTTTACGTTTTTAAGAAGGTCGGTGGCTAAATGTTTGTCTATAAACTTTACCAGTAAAAAAAGATTTAAAATAGCTGCAATACTGCATACCACTGATTTTGATAACAATGGTAAAAGAATTATCATTATAAGAATTATTCCAATAGAAATGAGTAACGTATTATGTTTTCTACAAGATATGTTTGCCCGAACTTTTTGTCCAGTTACACTTGCAAGCAAATACATAACGATAATTCCAAGTATTGTTCCTAGAAATCCTATAATAGCTGCTGGAAACGGACCAAACGCAGAACTTCCACCCATAAATGTAACTACTTCAGGTATGGGAAGAATAATTGGTTGTAAAAGGCATATAAAAAAGTAAATAAGTATAGCAAATTGGTCATAACATAACAAATACGATATTAAGTATAATATGGCTACTGCACTTATACTCAATGCTACAATGCCAATCAGTAGAGAAACAATGAATTCCAATTTATCATTTTTAGCATTTGTTGAATCTAATGAATTGTCATTATTCTTTAATAACATAAGTATTTATTCCTCCGTGTAATTTAATCATTTAACTTTTCTAATAGTAAAAGAAATAGCTTAATGAAATACATAAAAAGTAATTAATATTTCTTTATAATTTGGAGAAATCAGAAAAAGCATAGCCAGATGACTATGCTTTGGGTAATGTTATGAGGAATGTGATATCAGATTTATGCTTTTGGGCAGTAATACTACCTTCATGCAACTCAACTATACGTCTTGCAATTGCAAGTCCTAATCCTGATCCTTCTTCAGTTCTTGATTTATCTTGGCGGTAGAATCGATTAAAGAAGAGTTCTAATTCTTCTTCTTTGATACATTTGCATCTATTAGTAAACGAAATTAGAATATTTTGATTTGTAATAGATAAGCTAACTATGAACTTTGAATCCGGTTCACTATATTTTTGTGCATTGCTTATTAAGTTTTCAAAGACTCGTAACATTTGAGCTGAATCTATTAGACACAATACTTCTGGATATGGATTTTTTAGGATGACATCTATTTTTTTTTCACTAAAGTTAAGAATATTTTCTCCAACAACTTGGTTTAATAACAGAGAGAGATTTACGGTATCTTTCGTAAACTTAATATCACTTCCGGAAAGCTTTGTATATTCAAATAGCTCATTTACTAACGTATTAAGTCTCAGACTACTACGATAGGCAGTTTGTATATACTGTTTTTTATCGGCATCCTCTAGCTGATCGGAATTTAATAATTCCAGATATCCTACGATAGAGGTGAGTGGAGTTTTTAAATCATGAGAGATATTTGTAATTAATTCATTCTTGGTTTGCTCTATAAGCTTTTCATTTTTGATTTTTTCTCCTAATTGCACAGACATGTCATTAATGCTTTCACAAAGAGTAGCGAGCTCATCTTCGCCTCTTACCTTGATCGTTTTTCCAAATCCTTCGCGCTTAATTACTTCTACTTCGTTAGTAAGAAATTTTATATACTTTACTTTTTTATTTACAAGTAACACAAATACAAGTAGAAAGAACAAAAATCCAAGTACAATGAGTAAAAATGCGAGGTTTACACTTAGAAGCTCATTATGCATTATATTGGATATAAAGTTGGGAAATAGGATTAAAATAATTCTGCATAATATGGATACCCCTTGAATAGCGATAATAAGTGATACTAACACTACTAAAAATAGATAGATGCTTAGACGATTTAAATTAATTTTCTGAAAGGGCTTTGCATTAAAAAAGCAAACAATTATTATAAAAACAAGTACTGCAACAAGTCGTATTGTGTTGGTTTTGAGAGCAGTATGCTCTAACTGAATCGTGTATCCCTCCACTAAGGCAAGTTGTGCAAAGACCAATCCAACAAGTACACCTAGAATAAGATTATATTTTCGTTCTTTAATGCTAATCATATCTTATATCCTACTCCCCATACTGTTTTTATATATTCCGGATTTTTTGAGTCTTTTTCGATCTTCTGTCGAAGTTTTGTGATATGGACCATAATAGATGTATCAGAAACAGAATACTTATTTCGCCATATAGATTCATATATTTTATCTACGCTAAATACGATATTTCTATTCTTAGCAAGTAGTTCTAAGATTTTGTATTCAGTAGGAGTAAGGTTTATTTCTTTACCAGATACAGTAACTCGGTGCATCTCGGTATTAAGTTCTAATTCGCCAATTCTAATCACAGTTTTAGGCACATTGTTAAAAATGGTAGATCTTCTTAGCTGTGCCTTTACTCTTGCAATAAGAGTCATAGAACTGAAAGGTTTTTCAATATAATCATCCGCACCAAGAGTAAGTCCTTGTACCATATCGATTTCATTGCATTTAGCAGTTAAAAAAATTATAGGCATCGTATGCTCTTTTCTGATATTTATGAGAGTCGTAATTCCATCCATTTTGGGCATCATAATATCAAGAATCACTAAATCATAGTCTTTTTCTTTTATGGACTGTAGTGCTTCCTCTCCATCTGCCACTGTATCGATGGAAAATCCTTCTGCCTGTAAATAGATTTTAACCAAGTCTCTAATTTCCTTTTCATCATCTGCTACTAATATTCTTTGATTCATAGTTTCCTCCACGACACCTTAATACATACGCTGGTGGAAGATTTCGGACTACTTTTTTATGATGTAAATCCGGGAAAAAGGAGTGAATATAGGGTTCCTTAAATAGCGTATATTGAAAGGTAATAAATTGTCCCGATGTACCAATTATCTCACTTGTTTTACTAAGGATTGTATCGCTTATACGTTGAGGAAGAGAGACAAATGGTAATCCAGATAGTATATAATCGACATGAGTGATGAAATGCTTTATAAGAATTTCTTGTATATTCTCTGCACTATCATTTACAATTATGACATTTTGTTTATGTGCATATTGTTCTTTTAATATATTGTAAAATTCTTTATTGATTTCAATTAATACAATAATCGTCGTTTCTTTTGTCCTTGCCAGAATCTTTTCTGTAAATACTCCTGTTCCAGGTCCATACTCCACAATACATTTTGCAGTTTCAAAATCAATTGTGGCAATCATTTGATGGGCAAGGTACTTGCTACTTGGCGCAAAAGCGCCGACCTTTCTTGGATGCTTTATATATTCTAATAAAAAAATAGTGTTCCACCTCGTTATCATTTATTTTCCCTAAGTCTAAAAATAAATATTTAAATTGCAACAGAGAAAAGTATTAAGATTTATTAATATTTTTACTTGACAAATTACTTTGATAATCATATACTTTGAGTATCAAAATATTTGAAAATAAAAATAAGGAATGGGATTGATATGACATCAAAAATCATAGCAACAGGAAGTTTTGTTCCTGATGACCCAGTAAATAACCAGTTCTTATCTACGTTAGTAGATACAAGTGATGAATGGATCCAATCGCGGACAGGCATAAAAACAAGGTACATAACGAGGCTGGAAGGAACTACGAAATTAGCTTATGAAGCGGCAAAGGATGCACTTTCTTCAGAAGGCATCAATCCAATGTCGTTAGATTATATTATCGTAGCAACCATGTCTCCCGATTATTCTCTACCCAATACGGCATCTCAAGTACAGGCATTTTTAGGGGCTAAGAATGCAGCAAGCTTTGACTTAAATGTAGCTTGCTCAGGATTTGTATATGCCCTTACCGTTGCGAATGCATTAGTAAGTAACGGTAAGAAAAAGCGAGCGTTGGTGATTGGAGCAGAGACTGTGTCAAGAATGCTTGACTGGAGTGACCGTTCTACCTGTGTGTTATTTGGAGACGGAGCAGGAGCAGTAGTTGTAGAAACAGCAGAGAAAGGAATTATACATTCCATCTTAGGTACCGATGGTGAGAATGGTATGGCGCTTGCATGCCCATCCTTGCCATTACAGAATCCATTTATAGACAAGGGACAAGAGAGAGCAGTGATGTCAATGGACGGCCAGAAGGTATTTAAATTTGCAGTAAGCATGGTAAGCAAGTCGATTGAACAGCTGTTAGAAGAAACCAATAAAGAAAAGGATGAAATTGCAGGTTATTATCTGCATCAAGCCAATTATCGTATTATCGAGGCAATCGCTAGAAGGCTTAAGATTGATCAGGCAAGATTCCCAATGAATGTCGATAAGTATGCCAATACTTCAGCGGCTTCGATTCCTATGCTCTTAAATGAGCAAAATAGAAAGCATGCCATTCAACCAGGGGACCTAATTGTACTAGCTGGATTTGGCGGTGGGTTAACCTACGGCACTATGCTTTTAGAATGGTAACTATATATAATTTTAGGAGGATTTAAAAATGAATTTTGATGAATTAAAAGAAATGATCGCAGAGCAATTAAACGTTGAGGAAGAAAGAGTAACGGAAGATAAAAGCTTTTCAGCAGATTTAGGTGCAGACAGTTTGGATTTATTTGAACTGGCCATGGCAATGGAAGAAAAATACGACATTGAGATTCCAAGTGAAGATTTAGCAACAATCCAAACAGTAGGGGATGCTCGTAAATACATAGAAAAAAAACTATAAGAACTGAGTAAACCGGGAAAACCAAGTATTGATTTTTCCGGTTTTTATAAAAGAAAGGGATAAAAAAATGAGTAAAATTGCATTTATATTTCCAGGGCAGGGTTCTCAGTATATAGGCATGGGAAAAGATTTTTATGAACAGAAAGATAAGGCAAGAGAATTATTTGATCAGGCGGATTCGTTCTTTCCTTTTTCCATTAAAGATATTTGCTTTGAGCAAAATAAGTTATTAAATCAAACAGAATATACACAGGCATGCCTTGTTACTACATGTTTAAGTATGCTTCGTGTTTTAAAGGAAGAAGGAGTTACACCAGATATCACAGCAGGACTTAGCTTAGGCGAATACCCAGCATTGGTAGCTGCTGGAGCACTAAGTGAGGAAGGGGCAATTAAATTAGTTTATAAACGTGGTTATTATATGGCTAATGAGGTTCCAGGTGGTGTTGGAGGCATGGCTGCAGTACTTGGACTTACCTCTGATGTGGTAGAGTGTGTTTGTAGGGAAGTTTCTAATGAACAAAATGAGATCGTTGAGCCTGCAAATTATAACTGTCCGGGACAAATTGTAATCTCAGGCACAAAGAGAGGCATTGAACTTGCAACAGAAAAATTAAAGGAAAAGAAGGCAAGACGAGTAATTCCTCTTGTGGTGAGTGGACCATTTCACTCAAGTTTATTAAAAGGGGCAGGGGAGAAGCTAAGAGAGGAGTTAGAGGTTACTTCATTTTCCCCATTACAAGTTCCTTATGTATGCAATGTAAGTGCTGAGACAATCAGTGATTCAAGCAGATGCAAAGAGTTATTAGTAAGACAGGTATATTCAGGTGTTAGATGGGAGCAATGTATCCATACAATGATAGACTTTGGAGTTGAAACATTTATAGAGATAGGACCGGGTAAGACATTAAATGGCTTTTTACGAAAAATAGATAAAACGAAGACAGTGATTAATATCGAACATGTAGAGGATCTTAAGCAGTTAGAAAAGCTGTGTGTGGAGGGGAAAGCATGAATGAGACAAAGAAGCCAGTAGCAATCGTTACAGGTGCCGGACGTGGAATAGGAAAAGCTTGTGCAAAGAGTCTTGCACAAAGTGGATTTACAGTAATCATAAACTACGGAAGAAGTAAACAGGAAGCAGATGCAACGGTAAGAGAGATTATTGAAGAAGGAGGAGATGCCTTTTCTTATCAATGTAATGTTTCAAACTATGAAGAAGTTAAAGCTATGATGGAAGCAGTTCATAATCAATATGGAAGCATTGATGTGTTAGTAAATAATGCAGGTATCACAAGAGATAACCTAGTATTAAAGATGACAGAACAAGAATTTGATGATGTGATTCAAACGAATTTAAAAGGCGTATTTAATACAACGAAACATGTCGCTAGATATATGTTAAAGCAAAGAAGCGGAAGAATTGTCAATATATCTTCTGTAGTAGGGATAAAAGGAAATACAGGACAGACCAATTATGCATCGGCCAAGGCAGGAGTTATTGGACTAACGAAAGCATTGGCAAGAGAGCTTGCATCAAGAAATATTACGGTAAATGCAATCGCACCAGGGTTTATTCAAACCGATATGACAAAAGCGCTTCCTGAAGCAGTTGCAGAGACAATGAAAATTCAGATTCCGTTAAAGAGATTTGGAAAACCGGAAGATATTGCGGATATGGTTACTTATCTTGCAACAAATGAAGGTAATTATATTACAGGCCAGGTTTTTGTCGTAGATGGCGGACTTGCAATGTAGAAAAGGAGAATTTGAGATGGGTCGAAGAGTTGTAATTACAGGATTAGGTGCCCTTACTCCAATTGGTAACAATGTAGAGGAGTATTGGGAGAATATAAAAAAGGGTACTGTTGGAATTGATAAAATCACCAAATTTGATACAACAGAGTACAAGACAAAATTGGCAGCAGAGTTAAAGGATTTTAATATAGATGATTACATAGATAAAAAACAGGCACGTCGTATGGATAAATATTGTCAGTATGCTGTCGTTGCTGCAAGGGAGGCAGTAAAGGATTCTAAACTTGAGATTACGAAGGAGAATGCAAGACGTGTTGGAGTAATTGTAAGCAGTGGAATTGGTGGATTACTTACAATGGAACAGGAGCAGACAAAACTCCTTGAAAAAGGACCAAGGAGAGTTTCTCCATTAATGGTTCCTATGATTATTGTAAATATGGCAGCAGGAAATGTTTCCATTGATCTTGGTGCAAAAGGAAAATGTTTATCCATGGTATCTGCATGTGCTACCTCAACACATTCTGTAGGTGAGGCATTTCGAAGCATCGCATATGGAGAAATTGATGCCTGTATTGCAGGTGGAGCGGAGTCTTCCATTACTCCATTAGGAGTGGCAGGGTTTACTTCTATGACAGCACTATCTACCTCAACGGATAAGTATCAGGCAAGCATGCCATTTGATAAAAAGAGAAATGGATTTGTTATGGGGGAAGGCGCAGGCGTATTAGTGCTTGAAGAATTGGAACATGCAAAGAAGCGTAATGCAAAGATTTATGCAGAAGTTGTTGGTTATGGAGCAAGCGCAGATGCTTATCACATTACTTGTCCAAGCGAAGATGGAGAAGGTGCTGCAATCGCTATGGAGATGGCAATGGAAGATGCAAACCTCCAAAAAGAAGATATTATCTATATCAATGCACATGGAACCAGTACCGCATACAATGATCTATTTGAAACAAGAGCATTAAAGAGAGTATTTAAAGAGCATGCGAAAAATCTTGTTATTAATTCCACGAAATCCATGATTGGACATTTGTTAGGAGCTGCTGGAGCAGTTGAATTAATTGCTTCAGTTAAGGAAATTAATGAATCCTATATCCATCAGACGGTTGGCCTTACTGAACCAGATGAGGAATGTGATCTTGATTATGTAATGGGACAACCTCGAACGATGGATATTACATATGCAATGTCAAATAACTTCGGATTTGGTGGACAAAACGCTAGTATTATTTTGAAAAAATACTTAGAGTAGGAGGACCAAGCATGGAGATTAAAGATATTAAGTCGCTAATAGAAGCAGTAAGTAATGCAGACATTAGGGAGTTTCATTTACAGCAAGGTGATTTTTTACTTGATTTAAACAAGGAAGAAACAGGTACAGCTGCAGCAGTTCAAGGAGAAAGACAGGAACAAGAAAAAACAGTTGTGGAACCTAGAACCATAGAAAAAGAAGAACAACCAGTTGCAGCAGAGGATGGATCTTATCAGTTTATTACCTCCCCTATTGTGGGCATTTATTATAGTGCAGCTTCACCGGATCAGGATGACTTTGTGAAGGTTGGAGATGTGGTGAAAAAGGGACAGGTTGTTTGTATCGTGGAAGCAATGAAGCTTATGAATGAGATTGAAAGTGAATATGATGGAACGGTTGTAGAAGTGCTTGCATCCAATGAGCAGATGGTCGAGTACAATCAGCCATTGTTCCGTGTACAGCCAGCATAGGAGGAGAATATGTTAGATATTAATCAGATTAAAGAGATTCTGCCACATCGAGCACCGATGCTTCTAATCGATCGCGTGGAGGAACTTGTTCCAAATGAAAAAGCAGTGGCCATTAAGGCAGTATCTTATAATGAACCATTTTTTGTTGGTCATTATCCTGAAAAACCAGTTATGCCAGGTGTCTTGATTATTGAGGCACTGGCACAGACCGGAGCAGTTGCCATCCTTTCAGAAGAGAAGAACAAGGGAAAACTTATTTTCTTTGGAGGAATTAATAAGGCGAAGTTTAGGAAGCCAGTGGAACCAGGATGTTTGTTACGTCTAGAGACTTCAATAATCAAACAAAAAGGACCAGTTGGAATTGGTGCGGCAAAGGCATTTGTAGAAGATGAATTAGTGTGTGAAGCAGAGCTTAGCTTTGTTTGCCAATAGGGGAGTTGAGAGTAGCGAAAACACTTTGGTCTATTATAAGGAGTAGGTAATATGTTTGATAAAATTTTAATTGCAAATCGTGGGGAAATTGCAGTACGTATTATCCGAGCATGTAGAGAGCTTCATATTCAGACGGTTGCTGTGTATAGTGAGGCAGATCGTGACGCATTACATACAATACTTGCAGATGAGGCGGTTTGCATCGGACCTGCACCAGCAAAGGATAGTTATTTAAACATGGAGGCAATTATTAGTGCAGCGGTAGCGACTAAGGCGAAGGCAATTCACCCAGGCTTTGGTTTTTTATCAGAAAATAGTAAATTTGCATCCATGTGTGAAACTTGTGGAATTGTATTTATCGGGCCGAAAAAAGAATTAATTGATTCTATGGGCAATAAATCTAAAGCAAGGGAGACAATGCAAAATGCAGGCATTCCGGTAATACCAGGTTCCAAAAAGCCGCTGGAGTCACCGGAAGCTGGAATTAAGTTAGCAAATACCATTGGATATCCTGTAATTATTAAAGCAAGCGCAGGCGGTGGTGGAAAAGGAATGCGTGTTGTAGAAAAGGAAGAAGACTTTAAAAAAGAATTCTTAACTGCAAAACGAGAGAGCGAAAGTGCATTTGGTGATGGAACATTATATTTGGAGAAGTATTTGCAAGGACCAAAGCATATTGAATTTCAAATTCTAGGGGATAACTATGGAAATGTTATTCATTTAATGGAACGGGACTGTTCCATTCAGAGAAAACATCAGAAGGTATTAGAAGAGGCACCATGTGAGTTTATTTCAGATGAGTTACGAGATCGAATGGGTGCCTGTGCAGTAAAAGTGGCAAAAGAGATTGGGTACAGCAGTGCTGGAACGGTAGAGTTCTTATTGGATGCTGACAGTAATTTTTATTTTATGGAGATGAATACAAGAATCCAGGTAGAGCACCCGGTGACTGAATATATAACAGGCGTCGACATTGTAAAAGAGCAGATTCGAATTGCAGCAGGAGAGCATCTTTCCATAAAGCAAGAGGACATCAAGTTACAAGGTCATGCAATTGAATGCAGAATCAATGCAGAGGATCCAAAAAGAAACTTTGCACCTTGCCCTGGAACGATTAGTAATATGCATCTTCCAGGTGGATTTGGTGTGAGAGTTGACACGGCAATGTATGTGAACTATACGATACCACCATTTTATGATTCAATGGTTGCAAAATTAATTGTATTAGGCAAGACAAGAGAGGAAGCTATTACAAAGATGCAGAGTGCATTAGGAGAATTTGTGGTAGAAGGAGTAATTACAAATCTTGATTTTCAGTACAAGATCATCTCCAATGATACATTCAGGAAAGGAAATTTTACAACCAGCTTTATTGAGCAGGAAGAAGAAGATCTATATGCAAAGGAAGTTGGTACTGTGTAAGGTATGGGATGAGCCATGTTAAAGGATTTTATTAAAAAGACAAATAAGCAATCATATCGCAGCACACCAAATGTGGATATAAAAAAGGATTCAGAGGATAAAGAACCTCAAATTCCTGATGGTGCGTGGATAAAATGTAAAAAGTGTAAAAAGACAGTGTTCTACGATTCGGTGAAAGAGAACTTTTCTTGTTGCCCTAACTGTAATTATCATTTTCGGATTGGAGCATATGAGAGAATCCGCTTGCTTGTTGACAGGGATTCATTTGTAGAATTGGACAAAGACGTGGTGAGTCAGAATGTACTAGAGTTTCCGGAGTATGATAAAAAAATGGATTCGTTAAGGGAATCACTTGATATTAAGGAAGCGGTTGTTACCGGATATTGCACGATACGTGGGGTAAAGGTCGTTCTTTGTGTTATGGACAATGCATTTCTCATGGGAAGTATGGGACAGGTTGTGGGAGAAAAGATTACAAGTGCAGTGGAACGTGCGACTAAAGAAAAGCTTTCTGTCATTATCTGTACGACCTCAGGTGGCGCAAGAATGCAGGAAGGTATGGTTTCCTTAATGCAGATGGCAAAAGTCAGTGCTGCCTTAAAACGACATAGCAATGAGCATCTTTTGTATATTACCGTGCTTACAGATCCTACGACAGGTGGAGTTACTGCCAGCTTTGCAATGCTTGGCGACATCATTCTTGCTGAGCCAGAAGCACTAGTTGGATTTGCAGGTCCGAGGGTAATTGAACAGACCATTGGGCAAAAGCTTCCGGAGGGATTTCAGCGAAGCGAGTTCTTATTAGAAAAAGGATTTGTAGATCGTATTGTGCCTCGTAAATATATGCGTAAGATGATTGGACGTATCTTATGCATGCATTCAAAGAATTATATTAGAAAGGTCCCAGAGAGACAGCCAGAAACAAGGATTGCGACATTTAGCAAAGAAGAAGTCTCAGCATGGGATCGTGTCCTATTAGCAAGAAAATCAGACCGTCCGACAACATTAGAGTATATCAACACTTTATTTTCTAAGTTTATTGAATTTCATGGGGATCGAAGATATGCAGATGATCCTGCCATTGTAGGAGGAATTGCGTATTTTAACGAAATGCCTGTAACCGTAATTGGACATCAGAAAGGACGTACGACAAAGGAAAACATTAAGCGTAATTTTGGCATGCCTAATCCAGAAGGATATCGTAAGGCAAAGCGGTTAATGAAACAGGCTGAGAAATTTGGACGTCCTATTATTTGTTTTGTAGATACTGCAGGGGCTTATTGTGGTATGGGAGCAGAAGAACGAGGACAAGGAGAGGCTATTGCGGCTAACTTATTTACCATGTCAGATATTACGGTACCGATCGTATCCATCATAATTGGAGAAGGTGGAAGTGGCGGGGCCTTAGCCTTGGCAGTTGCCAATGAGGTATGGATGCTGGAGAATTCTACATACTCGGTGTTATCACCGGAAGGGTTTGCGTCAATTCTATGGAAAGATAGTGCAAGGGCAAAAGAAGCGGCGGAGGTAATGAAGGTTACAGCGAAGGAACTTAAGCATCTTGGTATCATTGAAGAGGTCATAAGAGAACCAGTGGAAATTAGCGAGGAATTTTATGCAGTGACGGAAGAGCTTCAGCAATTATTAACTAATTTTCTAGATTCACATAGAAAGATGTCAAAAGAAGAAATAATAGAGGAGCGCTATCAGAAGTATCGCAAGTTTTATGGAAAGGAATAAATATAAATACAGGTTTTGGTTAAACTACCATTATAATTGACGACAGTAAATGAGGTGATTATAGTGGAAGCAAAGCTTTCCAAAGAGCTTGCAATCAATATAAAGAATATTAACAGCATTCTTAATGTAGAAAAGAATTTTGATATTCTCTATCGTGTAATGACAATAGGGGAGACCGAAGCTTGCATCTACTTTGTGGATGGTTTAAATAAAGACGAAATCTTAGAGAAGCTTATGGATTTTTTCTATAAAGTCAAAAAAGAAGAGATGCCGAATAATGCCCATGAGATGTCGGTGCGTTTGATCCCTTATGGTGAAGTAGACTGCATTGATAACATGGATCAGCTTATTACAAGCATATTATCCGGTGTCCCAGCACTTGTGGTAGATGGATATGAAAAAGTCATCAGTATTGATTTTCGTACGTATCCTTCCCGTGGAGTAGAAGAACCTGAAAAAGATAAGGTCATGCGTGGTGCAAGAGATGGATTTGTGGAAACTCTAATCTTTAATACAGCGTTGATTCGAAGAAGAATTCGTAATCCGAAACTTACGATGGAGTATGCATCTGCAGGAAAGAGTTCCAAGACAGACTTAGTATTTTGCTATGTGGAAGACCGTGTCGATCAACAGTTTTTAAACCGTTTAAAGGAAAAGATTAAAGCAATTGATGTAGATGCTCTTAATATGGGATCAGAGAGCTTAGCAGAATGCTTACACCGGGGCAGTTGGTGGAATCCATTTCCTAAGTTTAAATATAGCGAACGACCGGATGCAGCAGCTAGTGCAGTATTAGAAGGAAGTATTGTCATACTGATCGATAATAGTCCGTCAGCCATGATTCTTCCAACGACTTTATTTGAAATCACAGAGGAGGCAGATGATTATTATTTTCCTCCAGTTACAGGCACGTACCTTCGTTTGACTAGATTTGTTATTAATATTATCGCTTTATTTTTAACACCCGTATGGCTGTTATTAATGAATAATCAGACATTTATTCCAAAGGGACTGGAGTTTATAGTTGTCAAAGATGCGATTAACATTCCGCTTCTTGCGCAATTGTTAATCTTAGAGTTTGCAGTGGATGGTTTGAAATTAGCATCCATTAATACACCTAGCATGCTAAGCACGCCACTAAGCGTTGTTGCCGGCATTGTGTTAGGTGATTTTACGGTAAGTTCCGGATGGTTTAATTCAGAGACTATGCTTTATATGGCATTTGTCGTCATTGCGAATTATTCACAATCTAGTTACGAGTTAGGATATGCGTTAAAATTCTTGCGTGTAATCCTGATAATCCTTACTGGATTATTTGATTTTTGGGGATTTGGCATTGGTGTCGTTATTGTGTTCGTAGCACTATGCTTTAATAAGACAATTTCAGGACAGAGTTATTTCTATCCAATCATCCCATTCAACGGAAGGGAACTGGTAAGAAGATTCTTTAGAATCTCTCTTCCAGCAGCCCATCGTGAAAATAGTAAGATTCATTAGTAAGCAGCAGGGCAACTTTAAAAGAGGTTGTCTTGCTGTTTCTTTTTGTTTAAGGCTAGAAATCTCCTCATTATTTACAAGTGGACTTGTATGCGGTGTTACTATATAATTGTAAATAATCGTGAGAACAAATAAATAGGCTGAAACAGGGGGATATAAGATGCAAGAATCCTTTTTAAATGCCTGCAAAATTATAAATGAGAATAGAGATTCCAATTCAGGAATCGGAACACTACAGGAAAAAACATTACACGCTATTTTAAAATACTATTTCGAACCCGATAATACGTATCATGAGATTCGTTATGAAGGATTCGTGGCAGATATTTTGCATGATCAAGATGTGATTGAGATTCAGACAAGAGGATTTGATAAATTACGTCGAAAATTAGATGTATTTTTAGAAAAGGGAGAAGTGAGGGTTGTATATCCAGTCGCATATGAAAAGTATATCGAATGGATTGACCAAGAAACGGGAACGATTACAGATAAGCGTAAATCGCCAAAGCGTGGTACGCCTTATGAAGCGTTTTTCGAGCTTTATAAAATCAAGCAGTATTTGACCCATCCGAACCTATCACTCTCTATCGTGTTAGTTAATATGGAAGAGCAGCGGATTTTAAATGGTTGGAGTGCTGATAAAAAGCGAGGCTCTACAAGATATGAGAGAATCCCCACAAAGTTAGTGGACCAAGTGGATATTAACTCCGTGGAAGACTATGCGAAGTTAATTCCAGACACACTTGAGAAGACGTTTTCAACAAAGTCCTATCGTCAGGCAACAAAGCTATCCATTGGGCGTGCTAGGACGGCAATCCATGTCTTACATTACGTAGGTGCGATTAAGAAGGTTGGAAAACAGGGAAATCTTATTCTATATGAGCGTGCAAAAAAGTAGACAGGTAAAGATAGAAAGGTTAGAAAATATTATGAGATTAGGATCACACGTAGGCATGAGCGGAAAAGACATGATGTTAGGTTCTGCAAAAGAAGCACATTCTTACGGCGCAAATACATTTATGTTATATACGGGAGCACCACAGAATACAAAGCGTAAGGATATAAGCGAGCTCAATATCGATGCAGCTTGGGAATATATGAAACAACATGATATTGATGATATCGTGGTACATGCTCCTTATATTATTAATCTTGGAAATACTGTGAAACCGGAAACATTTGAGATTGCGGTACAGTTTTTAGATTTAGAATTAAAGCGTACAGAAGCTATGCGAAGCAAGTATCTTGTACTTCATCCAGGAGCTCATGTGGGAGCTGGAGAAGAAGCAGGACTAAAGCAGATCATCAAGGGATTAAATGAAGTACTCACAAGAGAGCAAAACGTTTATGTCTGCCTTGAGACAATGGCTGGAAAGGGAACAGAACTTGGCTGTACGTTTGAACAGCTAGCAGCAATTTATGATGGCGTTCACTTTAATGATAAGTTACGAGTATGTTTTGATACATGTCACGTAAATGATAAGGGATATGATCTTGTGAACAATTTACAAGGCGTATTTGATGAGTTTGACCGCGTAATTGGAAAAGACCAGATTGCAGTATTCCATATTAATGACAGTAAGAATGTTCTTGGCGCAAAGAAAGACCGTCATGAAAACATTGGATTTGGAAATATTGGCTTTGATACAATTAAGGATATCATTTATCATAAAGACTTTGTTCACGTGCCAAAGATTCTTGAGACACCATATGTAGCAGTGCCAGGAGAAGCAAAGAAGACGCTTGCTCCATATAAGCATGAGATTGCAATGTTAAAAGAAGGAATCTTTCATGAACAGTTAATTGATGAAATTATAGCAAAGTAGTCAAATAAGAAGGAGAAGAAATCATTGGATTCACTATACGATAAGCTTATAAATTATAAAACAGAAGATATTTATCCGATGCATATGCCGGGGCATAAACGAAATACAACACTTTTTACAATGCCAAACCCATATTCCATGGATATTACAGAGATTGAGGGATTTGATAATCTTCATGAGCCAGAAGGAATCATTCAGGAATCCATGGAGGTTGCAAGAAGATTATATGGAGCCGATCAAACGTATTATCTTGTCAATGGAAGCACAGTTGGGTTATTGGCCGGGATAATGGCATGCACAAAAAAACGAGACCATGTATTAGTGGCAAGGAACTGTCATAAGGCAGTTTATAATGCTATTTATATGCATGAGCTTGTACCGTCTTATCTGTATCCAGAATTCAATGAGGACTTCGGCTGCTATGAAGAGATTACAAAGGAGTCGGTACGACAAGCGTTAGAAAAGAATCAATTGATCAAGCTTGTTGTTATCACATCTCCAACATATGAAGGAATCGTATCTGACATTGAAGGCATTGCAGCTATTTGTCATGAACGAAATATAGCATTATTGGTAGATGAAGCGCATGGGGCACATTTTGGATTCCATCCATATTTTCCAGAGTCTGCAGTAAAACAAGGTGCAGACGTGGTAATCCAGAGTGTGCACAAGACCATGCCTGCATTTACGCAGACAGCGCTTTTACATCGTAATGGAAACATTGTAAAAGAAGAGCGCATTAAGCGATACTTATCCATGTTGCAAAGTAGCAGTCCATCCTACTTACTAATGGCAGGAATCGATCACTGTGTTCGTTACGTAAGCGAACATCAAAAGCAATGCTTTGCTCAGTATGAAGAGAATCTTAAGAACTTCTATAAACGAATGGAGGACTTAGAGCATATTACGCTTCTTACAAAGGCATCGAAACCGGAAATCAGTAAGGATCCATCAAAGATTATCATTGGAATTAATGGAACCAATCTATCCTCTAGCGAGCTCTATGATCGTCTATTAAATGAATACAAGATTCAACTTGAGATGATCAGTAAAGAGTATGGACTTGCCATGACCAGTTTTTGTGATACGACGGAAGGCTATGACAGACTAGCAGATGCGTTGTTAGCAATTGATAAGACGCTTTGCAAAACTAATAAAAATGAAACAATCAGTCCGTATCATATTCCGAGGCTAGTGAGAAAATTGAAACCTTATGAGGCAATGGAAGAGGACTATGAGATCGTTAAGATTACCGAAGCAGCAGGTAGGATTAGTGCCGAGTATCTTTATTTTTATCCGCCTGGCATTCCAATTGCAGTTCCGGGGGAGGTCTTAACAATAGAGTTATTAGAAGGACTTCGTACTTATGAGGAGAAGGGAATTCATATTAAAGGGGTGGCGGATGCTTCCCTACAAACAATTCGAGTAATCAAAGAGAGACAGGAGGAAGCATAAAGAATGCATCATATCTATGTAGTAATGGGAAAGAGTGCTTCCGGCAAGGATACGATTTATAAAGAACTTGCAAGGGATAAAGACCTTAAGCTCAGACAAGTTGTGACCTATACGACAAGGCCAATTCGTGAGGGTGAAAAGGACGGCGTTGAATACCATTTTGTATCAAAAGAACAATTAGATGATTTAATGAAACAAGGAAAGGTAATCGAGCACAGAACGTATGATACGGTCTATGGCGAATGGCATTACTTTACGGTAGAAGACAGCCAAATCGACCTTGAAAATCATGATTATGTATTAATTGGGACATTAGAATCCTACCGTCAGATTCTTTCCTATTATAGTAAAGAGATTGTAAGGCCAATCTATATTGAAGTAGAAAACGGAGAGAGACTGGAACGTGCCTTACAGAGAGAACGTAAACAACCAGTACCGAAGTATGAAGAAATGTGTCGTAGATTCCTTGCGGATGAGAAAGATTTTTCAGAGGAAAATATCTTAGAAGTAGGCATTTCAAAACGTTTTGAAAATTGTGAACTTAATAAATGCATTGAAATGATCAAAGAATGGATTCAATCAAAAAATATTATGTAAATATGTATATGTATGATATAATAAATTACAAAGACTTTAAAACAAGGAGGAACATAAGGTGGATTTACGGGTAAATCAGCTGCAAAATGTCAATCAAATAAATGCAACCAACCAAGTAAGAGAATCTGATGGTTCCTTCAAGTTTACGCTAGTAAGCCATATTGAGGAAGAAGGACTTCAGGCTAGACTAACTCTTATGTTAGAGGAAATTACCCAGCAAGGTGAGCGTATAAAAAAACGAATGGATGTTAAGGATGTAAGAAGATATCGTTCCTTGATTCAAGAATTTATGAATGAAGTAGTCTCTCGTTCACATGAATTTAGTAGAGAGAACTCTTTAGACAGACGAGGCAGACATCGCGTTTATGGTATCGTGAAGCTTGTAAATGAGGCAATCGATGAGCTGGCACAGGAGTTAATCAAGGATGAGAAAGATTCCTTAGAGATATTAGGTCGGATTGATGAAATCCGAGGAATGTTATTAGATATCTTTATGTAATGATTGCATAGGATGAAGGGGTGTAAGCATGTTAGATTATAATCAGGTAATTGGTCATAAAAATATAATACAACATTTGAAAATGGCGATAGAGAATAATAGAGTATCTCAAGCTTACATTTTAAGTGGTGAAGACGGATGTGGTAAAAAATTATTAGCACAGATTTTTGCAAAGACATTATTATGCGAAGAAGGAAAGGAAGTTCCTTGTAACAAATGTAAGTCATGCTTACAGGTAGAGGGCTCCAATCAGCCAGATCTTAAATACGTGACCCACGAAAAAGCAAGTATCAGTGTAGACGATATTCGTATTCAATTGAACAACGATATCTTTATTAAACCATTTAGCAGTAAATATAAGGTTTATATTATAGATGAGGCCGAAAAGATGACGGAACAGGCACAGAACGCCTTATTAAAGACGATTGAAGAACCACCGGAATACGCGGTCATTCTGCTTTTGACAACAAATACGACAAAATTATTACCTACTATTTTATCAAGATGCGTTACTCTTCCGTTAAAAGCGGTACCACAGCAAGATATTAAAAAATATTTGATGGAACATATCGGGGTGCCGGACTATCTCGCAGACATCAGTGCAGGCTTTTGTCAAGGGAATGTAGGACGGGCAATAAAGTATGCATCAAGCGAATCCTTCACGGAAGGAAAGGATGCAATACTACAAGTACTTAAGCGTATTGATGAGATGGAACTTTATGAAATAATGGAGGCAATTAAGCAATTTAGTGCCCGCAAGTTAGAGATTGAAGATTACATTGATTTGATGATTTTATGGTACCGTGACGTACTACTATGCAAAGTAACAAAAGATCCAAATCTATTATTATATAAGAATGAGTACAGATATATTGTAAAGCAAGCAGAAAAACACAATTATGAAGGCATTGAAAACAGTATTAAGGCAATGGAAAAAGCAAAAGTGCGACTGAAAGCCAACGTTAATTTTGATACGGCGATCGAGTTAATGCTGTTGTCATTAAAGGAGAATTAAGATGGTAAAAGTAATTGGCGTTAGATTTCGAAAAGCAGCCAAGATCTACTTCTTTGACCCGATTGATTTACAGATTAAACAAGGGGATAATGTCATAGTAGAGACTGCAAGAGGGATTGAATATGGAAATGTAGTATTAGGAAATAAAGAGGTTGAGGATGAAAAAATCATCCAGCCATTAAAACAAGTAATACGTGTTGCAACCCCAGAAGATGATGAAATCGAAAGACATAATAAAGAAAAAGAAAAAGATGCATTTAAGATCTGCTTCGAAAAGATTAAAAAGCATGGACTTGAGATGAAATTAATCGATGCAGAGTATACATTTGATAATAATAAAGTATTATTCTATTTTACTGCAGATGGACGTATTGACTTCCGTGAGTTGGTAAAAGATTTAGCTGCAGTATTTAAGACAAGAATTGAACTTCGTCAAATTGGTGTACGTGATGAAACGAAGATTGTTGGAGGTATCGGCATTTGTGGAAGACCACTTTGCTGCCATACTTTCTTATCTGAGTTCGTTCCTGTATCCATTAAGATGGCAAAAGAGCAGAACCTAAGCCTTAATCCTACAAAGATTTCAGGCGTATGTGGACGTCTTATGTGTTGTCTTAAGAATGAAGAGGAAGCCTATGAAGAGCTTAATAGTAAGCTTCCAAATGTAGGCGACTATGTAACAACTTCTGACCGATTAAAAGGAGAAGTACAAAGTGTTAGCGTATTAAAACAATTAGTAAAAGTTATTGTTACATTGGACAATGATGAAAAAGAAGTACGTGAGTACAAGGTGGATGATTTAAAATTCACACCTAGAAAGAAACGTGAAAAAGTAGCAATGGATGAAGAATTACGTGCGTTAGAATTAGCGGAAAAACGTGAAAGGAAATCCAAGTTAAACGAGTAATAAAAGGAGATAGTTCATGGAATTACTATTACCAGAGGAACGATTGGACGAATTACATCGTAATAACTACAAGATTATCCAGAATCCGAAAAAGTTCTGTTTTGGAATAGATGCAGTGCTTCTTTCTGGCTTTGCTGAAGTAAGAGAAGGAGAAGCTGCACTGGACCTTGGAACTGGTACCGGGATTATTCCTATTCTTCTTGAGGCTAAGTATAATGGAAAACATTATACTGGTCTTGAGATTCAGGAAGAAAGTGCTGATATGGCAAGAAGAAGTGTTGCCTATAATCAGCTATCTGAAAAAATAGATATTGTTACTGGAGATATAAAGGAAGCCTCTAAACTATTTAAAGCGGCTTCCTTTGATGTTGTTACAACCAATCCACCATATATGAATAACAGTCATGGCTTAGTCAATCCAGATATGCCAAAGGCAATTGCAAGACATGAACTCCTTTGCTCTTTAGATGATGTAGTTCGTGAAGGTGCAAAGGTATTAAAGCCAGGCGGGCGTTTTTATATGGTGCATCGACCAATGCGTTTGGTAGAAATTATTAATACATTGACAAAGTATAAATTAGAACCGAAGAGAATTCGCTTCGTTCATCCTTATGTAGACAAGGAACCAAACATGGTACTTATTGAAGCTGTAAGAGGTGGAAAACCAATGATTAAGGTAGAAGCACCGTTAGTAGTATATGAAGATGTAAATGTCTACACAAAAGAGATTTATGATATCTACGGATATTAAACTGGAGGTTTAAATGGCAGGAAAATTATACTTATGTGCAACTCCGATTGGGAATCTAGAGGATATTACGTATCGTGTCCTACGTACATTAAGTGAAGTAGACTTAATTGCAGCAGAGGATACAAGACACTCAATCAAATTATTAAACCATTTTGAAATCAAGACACCGATGACTAGCTATCATGAGTTTAATAAGATTGAGAAGGCAAAGTATCTGGTAGAGGAACTACAAGCGGGTAAGAATATCGCGTTAGTAACAGATGCAGGTACTCCCGGAATTTCTGATCCGGGAGAGGAACTTGTTAAGTTCGCATATGAGGCAGGGATTGAAGTGACTTCCTTACCAGGACCGGCTGCGTGCATTACTGCACTAACATTGTCAGGTCTTAGTACAAGAAGATTTTGCTTTGAAGCATTCTTACCACAAGATAAAAAGGAAAAGAAAGCAATCATAGACGAGCTAAAGACAGAAACAAGAACAACGATTATCTATGAGGCTCCGCATCGCCTTTTAAAAACACTAAAAGAGCTTGCTGAGTCATTAGGAAACCGTAGAATCACAATCTGTAGAGAGTTAACAAAGAAGCATGAAACAGCGTTCTTAACAACACTTGAAGATGCAATTGACTATTACACAGAGCATGAACCAAAGGGCGAGTGTGTCATTGTAATGGAAGGAGTCTTGCGTGAATCCTTAATTGAAGAAGAAAGGGACAAGTGGAAGGAATTATCTATAGAAGAGCATGTTTCTTACTATATGGATCAAGGCAAATCTAAGAAAGATGCAATGAAATTAGTTGCCAAAGACCGTGGTATGTCAAAGAGAGATATTTATCAGGAATTGATAAAAGAATAAATACGATTTGCGGGTTGTTCACATAAATAAAAACAAGCGATTAAAGTTGAGGGGAACTTTGATCGCTTGTTTTTATTTGGACAACAGTAACTCTAAGTAAATATGTAATACTGCTGAAATAGCTGATTAGTAGTTCTAATCATTATGTGTTTTTTTGAGTGCGTCGATTACTCAATGATTCCAGCTAATTTAGCTAATTGAACAATGCTTTCTTTGGAAACTTTTTTTCCACAGTAATCAAATAAATCGTTCTTTTCACCATTGAAGATATCAGTTGGCTCATATTTTTGTAATACGATTCTGTCTTCATCAACGAAGATTTCAAGTGGATCTCTTTCGCTTACGCCTAATGTTCTTCTTAGTTCGATAGGAAGTGTAATACGACCTAATTCATCAAGTTTTCTAACAATACCAGTACTTTTCATAATTCTACTCCTTTGGATAAATAATTAACAAGTATCTATATACTTGGGATATTTATAAAAATAACACTAATCCCAAAAAAAGTCAATTTAAAATCTTAATCGAAAGTAGCACAATTTTAAGGTCGAAAAAACACAAATAGAGAAAAAACGAAGATGTAAAAATATGTAAAATGCAATCGAGTTAGTTAATAATTACCAAAACATAGCGAAAAAATGGCGAAAATACCACATAATTGTATTAAATGCATAAAAATGCCTTGCGTAGGAGGAAAACCAAGCAAAATAAATAGTAAAATAAATTTACTGTTATCCGTCTGAAAAAAGAAAAAAAGCAGTATTTTTTGAGAGATTTTTGTGATAATGCTTTCATTGTAATTAGCATAATAAATGTGAGAATAGTCCAAATACATTGAGAATATTATGTAAGGAAATGATAGTAAAAAATGCTTTTAAGCCATTATACTATCAAATTGGTTGAGCATTGTCAGTAAATGGTTAAAATTAGTAAATAAACTTGAAAATAATTTACAAATTGTCTATAAAGAGTTTCAAAAAATTGGAATTCATAAATTTGTGCTACTTGGACATAGTTTTTGTGTGACAGCATATAGTTAAATGAAGACGAGCAAGAGGGAGGCAAGTTTACATATGCTCAATTATTTATGGGCGTTTATGATACTTGGTGGTATTGTATATGGAGTCTTAACCGGAAATATCAGTTCAGTAAGTACAGTGACATTAGAGTCTTCAAAAGAGGCGGTTACATTATGTATTACTATGCTAGGCATCATGGCATTATGGACAGGTCTTATGCAGATTGCTAAAGTAGTAGGAATCATTGATGGTTTGACGGCACTTTTAAAACCTGTGTTAAAGCTTTTATTTCCTGATATTCCGAGAGGACATGTTGTAAATGAATATATTGCATCGAATATGATTGCCAATCTGCTTGGCCTTGGCTGGGCAGCGACACCTATGGGATTAAAGGCAATGGGAGAACTAAAGAAGTTAAACCATGATAGTGATGTGGCTAGTTGCGACATGTGTACGTTCTTAATTATTAACATATCGTCACTACAGTTAATCCCGGTAAATATAATTGCATATCGAACGCAATATAATTCTGTAAATCCGACACAAATCCTTGGTGCGGCTATTATTACAACTTGTTTCTCTACCGTAATTGGAGTCGCATTCTCCATTATTGCTAGAAAGCTATCGAGAAAGGGATAGAGGTGTCTTATGGGCTTTTTATTATATGTGTCGGATTATATGATTCCATTCGTTTTTTTTATAGTGATAGGATATGGAATCCTTTGTAAGGCACCGGTATATGATGAATTTGTTAAGGGCGCAAAAGATGGCCTAAAGGTCGTTGTTGGTATTCTTCCTACATTAATTGGGCTCATGGTTGCAATTGGTGTACTGCGCGCTTCTGGCGCATTAGATGCATTGGCAGGAGCTATTGAGCCTTTTGTGACTAAATTAAGCTTCCCAGCACAGTTGGTGCCATTAGTTGTAATTAAGATGTTTTCTTCTTCTGCAGCTACGTCATTACTACTTGATATATTTAAGCAGTATGGACCAGACAGTTATAATGGACAGCTTGCATCGATTATAATGA
Source organism: uncultured bacterium (assembly GCA_905214875.1). Lineage (GTDB taxonomy): Bacteria > Bacillota > Clostridia > Lachnospirales > Lachnospiraceae > KM106-2. The sequence continues at coordinate 27,877 of CAJMNR010000024.1, forward strand.
GCTGTACAGAGACAATCTTTTATACGATGTCAGTATACTTTATGGTGGCAGGAGTTAAGAAAACACGGTATACATTAGCCGGAGCTTTAGTTGCAACATTTTCTGGGGTAGTTGGAAGTGTATTTATTATGAATTTCATTTAAGATTATTAAGAATTACCAAATTATAGTTGACAAATAAAAACTGGAAGAATATACTAAGTTAAATTCGAAAAACAAAAACCTATGACCGAGATGAGTATATTAGGAAATGTTTCAAAGAGAGCCGTGATTGGTGAGATGCGGTAAACAGGAACTTCTAGAATGGACTCGGGAGGGCAGCTTGAAAAAACGAATCGTTTGAGTAGACGCTGACGGGGACCTCGTCCGTTATCAGAGAGGTGCATATGATTGTATGTATACTGAGTGGATGCATTAGCATCAATTTGGGTGGTACCGCAGAAGTCTAGAGCTTTTGTCCCTTTACTATTAAGGGACAAAAGCTTTTTTTTATTTATAGTAAATTTCTTTGTGTGAACAATGAGACAGAACTACGGTATCATAAATGCTCATTTTACGTACTTTCATCCGATGAAGGAAAAGGAGAGAGTTACGATGAAATTATTAAGCTACGAAGAGGTTGAAGCTTACGCAGACGAATATTCGTTTGTACCAATTAGTACAGAGATTTATTCTGACATGATTACACCAATCACACTGTTACGCCGGATTGCCGGAGAGCATAGGAACTATTTTCTGCTGGAAAGTGTGGTAAATGGTAAGAACGTCGGAAGGTATTCCTTTATAGGATATGAACCTAAAATACGCCTGTTTTGTAAAGGGAAACAAGTATTCGTAAAAACGGAAAATAAAACTGAACAGGTAGAGGGTGAACCACTTCAAGTGTTACGGGAGTATACAAACTGGTATAAAGCTCCAAAAATACAAGGACTTCCAAGCTTTTCGGGAGGATTTGTCGGATATTTTTCTTATGAACTAATTGCATTAGCAGAGCCCAAGCTAGAAATAAAAGAAAGTGAGTTTCCAGAGTATGATCTAATGTTATACGACAAGGTTATGGTATTTGACCATCTGATGCAGAAAATCATCGTAATTGCGAACGCAAAGACAGCAGATGGAAGGAACGGTTATAACGATGCAAGACATGAAATAGATAGAATGTTAAAGCTCATTACTAATGAGCAGCCTCTTGTAAAGAGCGTGGCACAAGAGGAAGTAACATTTACTTCGAATATGACAAAAGAAGAGTATTGCACCATAGTTGAGAAAGTAAAGAAGTATATTTACGAGGGAGATACGTTTCAAACGGTTGTATCAAGAAGGTTTGAAGCGGACTATGAAAGTAGCCTACTTAATACGTACCGTGTGATGAGAACGATTAATCCTTCCCCATATATGTACTTCATCAAATGTGAAGATATTGAGATTGCAGGGGTTAGCCCTGAGACGCTTGTGAAGTTAGAAGATAACAAGCTTACTACATTTCCTGTTGCAGGAACAAGAAAACGTGGACATTCAGAAGAGGAAGACCTTAAGCTTGAGAAAGAGCTGCTAGCCGATAAGAAGGAGTTAGCAGAACACAATATGTTAGTGGACCTTGCTAGAAATGATATCGGTAGACTTAGTAAGTTAGGAACTGTTAAGGTAAAGGACTATATGCAGATACACAGGTTTTCTAAGGTAATGCATATTGCATCGGTGGTAACTGGTGAGCTTGCGGACGAGAAAGATGCGGTAGACACCATTACTACAATGCTTCCGGCTGGTACGTTATCTGGTGCTCCGAAGTTTCGAGCATGCCAAATCATTGATGAGCTGGAAAAAGACGCAAGGGGTGTTTATGCAGGAGCGATTGGTTACCTTGATTTTTCTGGAAATGCAGATGTATGTATCGGTATTCGTACAGCAGTAAAGAAAGGAAATCGTGTATATGTCCAGGCAGGAGCAGGAATCGTCGCAGATAGTAAGCCTGAGGATGAATATGAGGAAACTTATAATAAGGCGAAAGCCATCCTTGAAGCCGTAGAACGTTCAAGTGAGGTGAATGAGTTATGATCTTGATTATAGATAATTATGATAGCTTTTCCTACAACTTAGTACAGGTGATTGGACGCGTAATGCAAAAGGAAGGGCATAGTGTAGAACAGATTAAAGTAGTAAGAAACGATGAAATAACAGTGGAGGAAGTAAAACAACTAAATCCTTCTCATATTATCTTATCGCCAGGTCCGGGAAGACCAAAAGATGCAGGAATCTGCGAAGAGTTAATTCAGAAACTATATAAGCAGTTTAAGATTCTTGGTGTATGCCTAGGACATCAAGCAATTTGTGAGACATTTGGGGCAACAATCACTTATGCAAAGGAATTAATGCACGGGAAACAAAGTGAGGTAGCGGTTAACAATAAATGCAGTTTATTTAAACACTTGAAGGATACTCAGATTGTAGCAAGATATCATTCGTTAGTTGCCAAGGCAGACACAGTACCAGATGAACTTGAAGTGATGTCAACCGATGAGGATGGCCAGATCATGGCAGTCAAACATAAACAGTATGAAGTATACGGAGTACAGTTTCATCCAGAATCAGTACTTACACCACAAGGCGAGCAAATGTTAAGTAATTTTCTATTGGAAGAATGAGGAGGAGAAAAGATGATTAAGGAAGCAATTAAAAAGGTAGTAGAGGGTAATGATTTATCAGCAGCAGAAGCAGAACAAGTAATGGATGAAATTATGAGTGGAAATGCCTCTCAGGTTCATATTGGAGCTTATCTTACAGCACTTCGTATGAAAGGCGAAACAATCGAAGAAATCACAGGAAGTACGGCAGGAATGAGAAGACACTGTAAAAGACTTCTTCATAATCAAGACGTACTTGAAATCGTAGGAACCGGAGGAGATGAAGCAAACTCCTTTAATATTTCAACAACAGCGTCAATCGTCGTATCCAGTGCAGGGATTCCTGTTGCGAAACACGGAAACCGAGGCGTATCCAGTAAGTCTGGAGCAGCAGATGTATTAGAAGCATTAGGTGTTAAAATCGATCTTGAACCAGAACAGAGTACAGAAATATTAAATAAAATCAATTTATGTTTTATGTTTGCACAAAAATATCATTCAGCAATGCGTTTTGTAGCACCAGTTCGAAAAGAGCTAGGAATCAGAACAATCTTTAATATCTTAGGACCACTTGCTAATCCTGCAGGTGCCAATATGCAGTTACTTGGTGTATACGATGAAAGCCTTGTAAAACCGCTTGCAGAAGTTCTTATGAACCTCGGAGTAACAAGAGGAATGGTAGTCTTTGGTCAAGATAAGTTAGATGAAATCAGTTTAAGTTCTCCAACTACTGTTTGTGAAATTCGAGATGGAGAAGTTACTTCTTATGTAATTCATCCAGAGGAAGTAGGACTAAAGACATGTAAGAAAGAGGATTTAGTTGGTGGCACCCCACAGGAAAATGCTCAAATAACGATGGATATTTTAAAGGGAGTAAAAGGGCCAAAGCGTGATGCAGTTCTTTTAAATGCAGGTGCATGTATTTATATGAAGGAAGACGGAATTACATTAGCCGAAGGTGTGAAAAAAGCAGCTGAATTAATTGATCAAGGAAAGGCTCTTCATCAGCTAGAGCAGTTTGTGAAGTTATCAAATGAATTCTAGATTGACGGGGTGAGTACATGATATTGGATGAGATTGTAGAAGAGACAAAGAAGCGGATTAAAAAAGCCAAGGAAGAGGAAAGCTTAGCATCCATTCAAAGACGGGCAAAAGAAGCTCTTAATAGTAAAGAGACAAAGAGAGGATTCGTAAATCAGTTAAAGAGACCAGGACTTAATTTTATTTGTGAAGTTAAGAAAGCATCTCCATCGAAAGGAATTATTGCAGAAGAGTTTCCTTACGTTGCAATCGCAAGGGAGTATGAGAAGGCTGGTGCAGCATGTATCTCAGTCTTAACGGAACCATACTTTTTTAAAGGTCAGAATACTTACTTGACGGAGATTAAACAACAGGTAGGAATCCCGGTTTTAAGAAAAGATTTTATTATAGATGCTTACCAGATTTATGAGGCAAAGGCCATCGGCGCAGACTGTATCCTTTTGATTTGTGCCATTTTATCAAAGGAGCAGCTAAAGGAGTATCTTGCACTTGCAAAAACACTTCAAATGGATGCATTAGTTGAGGCACATGATGAGTTGGAAGTAAGTATGGCATTAGAAGCTGGTGCAGTACTCATTGGAGTAAATAACCGTAATCTAAAAGATTTTAGTGTAGATATAACTAGGAGCCTTACCTTGAGAAAAAAAGTTCCTAAGGACATAGTATTTGTTGCAGAAAGTGGCATCAAGACAAAAGAAGATATTCTCCAATTATATGAAGCCGGAGCAAATGGGGTATTAATAGGCGAGACCTTTATGCGGAGTAATAATAAGAGAGAAATGTTACAAGAGCTTACCTCATTGCTTCCATTAGAAAGGGGAATGGACAATGAATACAAAGATTAAAATCTGCGGCCTTATGACAAGCAAGGACATTGAAGCTGTAAACAAAAGCATGCCAGATTATATTGGTTTTGTATTTGCAAAAAGCAAGCGTCATATAAGTGATGAGCATGCAAGACAATTAAAAAAAATGTTAAGTCCAGAAATCCTTGCCGTAGGCGTTTTCGTAAATGATACCATTTCCCATATTGCAAAACTTTGTAGGGAGAAAACGATAGATATAATTCAGCTTCATGGAGATGAGTCTAATGAGTATATAGCAGCATTGAAGCAACAGACTTCGGTACCGATTATTCGTGCGTTACGCCTTAAGAATAAAGAAGAATCAAGTCAAATATACAAGAGTGAAGCAGATTATTTTCTATTTGATAGTTTTGATAAGAATGGGGCATATGGTGGAACCGGAAAGGCATTAGATGTGACGTTGTTACCAGAGCTGATTAAGCCTACATTTCTGGCAGGCGGGATGGAAGAGGCAAACGTACAAGAAATAATCAAGAAGTATCATCCATACGCAATCGATGTTAGTAGCAGTGTAGAAACAGAGGGAAAGAAAGACCCAGTTAAGATAGAACGCATGATTCAAACAGTAAGAAAAGTTGGAGGCAGACAGTATGAGTAAAGGAAGATTTGGAATATATGGCGGACAATATATACCTGAGACATTAATGAATGCAGTACTCGAGGTAGAAAAGGCCTATGAATTTTATAAAAATGATGAAGAGTTTAATCGTGAACTTACCGATTTATTAAATAACTATGCAGGCAGACCATCGTTGCTATATTATGCAGAGAAGATGACAAAAGATCTTGGTGGAGCAAAGATTTACTTAAAGAGAGAAGATTTAAATCATACAGGATCTCACAAAATCAATAACGTGTTAGGCCAGGTGCTTCTTGCAAAACGAATGGGAAAGAAACGTGTTATTGCTGAGACAGGAGCCGGACAGCACGGAGTTGCAACAGCAACGGCAGCAGCCCTTATGGATATGGAATGTGAAATCTTTATGGGAAAAGAAGATACGGACCGTCAGGCATTAAATGTATATCGTATGGAGTTATTAGGAGCAAAGGTTCATGCAGTAACAAGCGGAACAATGACGTTAAAGGATGCTGTAAATGAGACTATGAGAGAATGGGCAAGACGTGTAGACGATACAATGTATGTGTTAGGATCCGTTATGGGACCGCATCCATTTCCAACGATGGTACGTGATTTTCAATCGGTCATTAGTAAAGAAATAAAAGAACAACTGTATGAGAGAGAAGGAAAACTTCCAGATGCAGTTATTGCTTGTGTTGGTGGTGGAAGTAATGCTATGGGTGCATTCTATAATTTCATTGAGGATGAGAGTGTACAGTTGATTGGCTGTGAGGCAGCAGGACTTGGTGTTGATACAGACAAAAATGCAGCGACTATTGCTTCAGGATCCACAGGCGTATTCCATGGAATGAAATCAATATTCTGTCAGGATAAGTATGGTCAAATTGCTCCTGTATATTCAATTTCTGCAGGACTTGATTATCCAGGAATCGGTCCAGAACATGCAAGACTTCATGAGACCGGAAGAGCTTCCTATGTACCAATTACAGATGAACAGGCAGTAAATGCTTTTGAATACTTATCAAGAACAGAAGGAATCATACCTGCAATTGAAAGTTCACATGCAGTAGCATATGCAATGGAACTTGCAGGAAAAATGAATAAGGATCAAATCATCGTTGTTAATATTTCAGGTCGAGGAGACAAAGACGTAGCGGCAATTGCTAGATATAGGGGGGTACAAATTTATGACTAGAATTCAATCTGCTTTCTCAAATAAGAAAGCATTTATCGCATTTGTTACAGCAGGAGACCCAACACTAGAGGTCACAAAAGAACTTGTCATCCGAATGGAAAAAGAGGGGGCAGACCTTATTGAATTAGGAATTCCATTTTCAGATCCAGTAGCGGAAGGTCCAGTCATTCAAGCAGCAAATGAAAGAGCACTTAAAAATGGTGCTACAACAGATAAGATTTTCGATATGGTGGCAGAACTTCGCCAGACAGTTAAAGTTCCAATTGTTTTTCTAACGTATTTTAATCCAGTATTTACGTATGGGGTAGACCGTTTCATGAAAAAATGTAAAGAGTGTGGCGTAGATGGCCTAATCGTTCCAGATCTTCCATATGAAGAAAAAGGTGAAGTTGCGGGACCATGCAAGGAGTATGGTGTTGAGTTAATCAGTCTTATCGCACCAACTTCTCATGATCGTATTAAAATGATTGCAAAAGAGGCACAAGGGTTTATCTATTGTGTATCTTCTCTAGGAGTAACAGGAGTGCGTTCAGATATTCAGACAAATCTTAAGGAAATGATTCGTGTCGTGAGAGAGAACAGCAGTATGCCATGTGCAGTTGGATTTGGTATTGCAACAGAGGAACAGGCAAAAGAAATGGCTATGGTATCTGATGGTGCAATCGTCGGAAGTGCAATTGTAAAGCTTGTAGAGAAATATGGAGCGCAGGCAGCAGATCCAGTAGGCGAGTATGTACATCGCATGAAACAAGCGGTAATAAGTGCCGAACAGGAGACAATGGAGACTCTTCTATAGACATATTCAAGATGTATTCCCAGTTTCGTCTTGAAGAGGATTTTAAGTTATATTATAATTATGATAACTAGACCGGACGAAGAGAAGGGATAATACATGGAGAAGACGATGCAGGTAAACGAAGTGTTACTGAAGCTATTCAATGAAGTAACAGGCCTCGAGCAAAAAGTTGTAATTACAGGTGAATTTAAGAATATATCGAATAATGATATGCACATCATAGAAGCGATTGGTATTGAAGAACCGAAGACAATGTCTACAGTAGCAAAGAATATGAGGATTACGGTCGGAACCCTTACAATCGCAATCAATAACCTTGTAAAGAAAGGATACGTTGAAAGAACAAGAAGTGAGTCTGATCGAAGAGTAGTACTCATTTCGTTAACGGATCTTGGAAGAAGAGCATATCACCATCATGCGAAATATCATCAAGATATGATTGACGCTACGGTAAACGGACTAACAGATGAGGAGGTACAGATTCTCATTAAGTCGCTTAGTAATTTAAGCGGTTACTTTAAAGATGTATACAATCAACCAGAGATATAAGAGCAATATAAAAGGCAGCTGCAGCAAATGGTGCAACTGCCTTTTTTGGCAGTTTCTTTGAATATACTATTTTGCAGAAGTTTTCTCTTGAATCCATTGATCAAGATACTTATCGATAATATCGAATTGTGCAGGTCCTAAGGAGAGAATGAACTCATGGTAATCCTTTAAAGAAAACTTTTTACCCAGTGCATTTTGAGCTTTCTGCTTCAATTGCTTCATTTCAATGTAGCCAAGAGTGTATTTTAAATAGTTACAAGGCTCATCAATTACTGCTTTATACATTTCTTTTGCAACATCAGAATTTCCAAGACCTAAGGAGTTCAGGAAGGAAAGCAGATCTTTCTCGGCCCAGCCAGAGTAATTTACACCGATATCGCATAATCCATAGATACAGAGAATGGATTCCTGGTTAGATTTTAACAGGGAAGCAACGTTTTCTTCTAGGCCGGCAAGATCATAAGAGTATAGTTCCACATAGGTTGCCCAGCCTTCTGAGTAGCCGCCGAAGTCAATGATGCTTCGAATCAGGCTTGGGGTGGTAGAGGCATAGTAAACCGTCTGATATAGATGGCCAGGATACCCCTCATGGGCCAAGGTTGTAAAGATATCGGATAAATCATACTTATCACATTTATTTATATATATAGAGTTTTCACTATAGGAGTCAATTGGTGGCGTCAGATAAAAAGCAGGACTCATATGATCTTCTAGAGATTTATCTACATATTTGATGGAGCAGTTTACAGAAGGAAGCTTAGGAAAATCCTTTGAAATCGCTTTCTTTAAGTAAGACATAATTTCATTTGGATCGGTCAGTTTATAAGTGACCTTTTGCACCTTGTCTAAAGCACTTTCATCTTTACTAATTACGGTTTGCATGTCTTTGATTGCAGAATATAGTACCTCTTCTAATGCAGACTGTACTTCATCCACGGTCTTTGAGGAACCGGTCTGATTCTTTAGAAGAAGGGAGTAGTACTCTTTTCCTCTATCTAAATTACAGAGGCCACCGGTATTTTTTCCAGTTCCTTTTAGGGAAGTTAGTGTTTCTATCAGGTGTTGATAGGCAGGAATGACATTGTTTTGAACAATCTCTTTATTTTCAGCAATCAGTGCTTCTTTTTCTTCCTTAGAGTAATCGAACTTGTCTAATTTTGAAGGAAAGATTTCTATTAAAAGATTTTTCTCAGGGTCGTTGATAAACTGATTGCATTGGTCGACGATTTCATCCACGAGTGTATCACTCATAAATAATCCAGCCTTAGATTTTTCTTTTTCATACTCACAAATCTGATCAAAATAAGTGGTTATGCTCTTTAAAAGATTTTCGTAGTCTGTTACATCGTCTTTGTCATTAAAATTGTACTCGGCGAGGAGCACAGGAAGCTGTGCCTGGAGTCCAGTTGTGGAACTTAGTACTTCATCATAAAGGAGAAAGTCTTTATATTTGAGATCATCTGTATAGAGTTCTTTTAAGATATCATAGGTAACCTGCTGATCTTTTGAGAGCTGATCGTAGGTGAAACTATTTAACTTAGCCAGAACGGCCTCCGATTCATTTATGCTTTCCTGCATATCCTGGAGGGAGTATTCACCAAAGGTAGGAGTAAAGTCTTTGATGCCATAGTTTTCTGGACACGCAAGGGTATAGTTTAAGGTAATACTGTCGCTTTGTACTTTCTTTGTAAAAAGATCATCGGTAAAGACATCAAAAGCTACTTGTTGAGCAGTCTTATTATTGGGCGGTGCGGTGATTTCCGGTTCACGTTTCGATTGATCAGAGCTTGTATTATTTAAAGAAGAACAGCAACTGAAAAAGACCGATAGAAAAAGCAATCCTATAGCTATGAGGCGACGTTTCATATAAATTCCCTTTCGTCCTTTCATAATGAAAAATACTTGTAATTACTTCATTATAAGCATAGCTCGTATAAAATATGCTAGAAATGCAATACTTATAGATAGAAGTAAGAAACATACTTTCTTACTTGACAAATAATTGTTAAAAACGTACACTAGCAATATATGATAAAGGCAAAGAAAAGAAGAGTAAGCGCTTACTACATGACAGAGAGTCCCGGTTGCTGAGAAGGGATCATGGAAAGAGTGTCTGAACATGGCCTTGGAGCTGCGTACCGACTATAAATCATGAGATTTATATAGGCTACGACGGGTTCACCCGTTATAGTGAGATGCCATTAATGGATGGCTGATAAGGCTTATTTCGCAAGAAATAGGTAAAATAAAGTGGTACCACGGGTTAACTCGTCTTTAGATAATAATTTAAAGGCGTTTTTTTTTGCCCTTAAAACTATAGGGAACTAAACTCACATAGATCAAAGGAGAGATGTCAAATGGCAAAGCAACCATATTATATTACGACAGCAATTGCATATACATCTGGTAAACCTCATATCGGTAACACATATGAAATCGTATTAGCAGATGCAATTGCAAGATACAAAAGAGCAGAAGGCTATGATGTGTTTTTCCAAACAGGAACAGATGAACACGGTCAAAAAATCGAGTTAAAAGCAGAAGAAGCTGGAATTACTCCAAAAGAGTTCGTTGATCAAACAGCAGGAGAGATCAAACGTATTTGGGACCTTATGAACACATCTTACGATAAATTTATCCGTACAACAGATGAAGATCATGAAAAACAAGTTCAAAAAATCTTTAAAAAGTTGTATGACCAAGGTGATATCTACAAAGGATACTATGAAGGAATGTACTGTACTCCATGTGAGTCTTTCTTCACAAGCAGCCAATTAGTAGATGGAAAATGTCCAGATTGTGGACGTGAATGCCAGCCAGCAAAAGAAGAAGCATACTTCTTAAAATTAGACAAATATGCTCCAAAATTAATCGAGCATATCAATACACATCCAGAATTCATCCAACCAGAATCTCGTAAGAATGAAATGATGAATAACTTCTTATTACCAGGATTACAAGATTTATGTGTATCCAGAACAAGCTTCAAATGGGGAATCCCAGTAAGCTTTGATGACAAACACGTAACTTACGTATGGTTAGATGCACTTTCTAACTACATTACTGGTATTGGATATGACTGTGATGGAAACAGCACAGAACAATATAAGAAATTCTGGCCAGCAAACTTACACTTAATCGGTAAGGATATCCTTCGTTTCCATACAATTTATTGGCCAATCATGTTAATGGCTCTTGGTGAACCATTACCAAAACAAATTTTCGGTCATCCTTGGTTATTACAAGGCGACGGAAAGATGAGTAAGTCCAAAGGTAACGTATTATATGCAGATACATTAGTAGATTTCTTTGGTGTAGATGCAGTTCGTTACTTCGTACTTCATGAAATGCCATTTGAAAATGATGGTGTAATCTCTTGGGAGCTTATGGTAGAACGTATGAACTCTGACCTTGCCAATACACTTGGTAACTTAGTAAACCGTACAATCTCCATGAGCAACAAATACTTCGGTGGCGTTGTAACAAATAAGAACGTGACAGAAGAAGTAGATGAAGACTTAAAGAGAGTTGTGCTTGAAGCGAAAGACAAAGTAAGTGCTAAGATGGAACATTTAAGAGTTGCAGATGCAATTTCCGAAATCTTCACTGTATTCAAACGTTGTAATAAATACATCGATGAAACAATGCCATGGGCACTTGCAAAAGAAGAAGACAAGAAAGAACGTCTTGAAACAGTTCTTTATAACTTAGTAGAAGGCATTACAATCGGAGCAAGCTTACTTGAATCCTTTATGCCTGAAACAGCAGCTAAGATCGTAGCAGATCTTAATACAAAAGTAAGAAGTCTTGAAGAGATGAATGAATTCGGTTTATATCCAAGTGGAAACAAAGTCGTAGAAAAACCAGAAATCTTATTTGCAAGATTAGACATCAAAGAAGTATTAGAAAAGGTAGAAGCAATGAGAGCAGAAGAAGCAGCAAACAACGAAGTAGAATTAAAAGAAGAAGGACCAGTAATCGATATCGAAGCGAAAGAAGAAATCTCTTATGATGACTTTATGAAACTTCAATTCCAAGTTGGTCAAATCATCAAATGTGAAGAGGTTCCAAAATCTAAGAAACTTTTAGTTTCTCAAGTAAAAATCGGATCTCAAGTAAAACAAATCGTTTCTGGTATTAAAGCTCATTACACAGCAGAGGAAATGGTAGGTAAAAAAGTTATGGTATTAGTTAACTTAAAACCAGCCAAACTTGCAGGTGTATTAAGTGAAGGTATGTTATTATGTGCAGAAGACGAAAAAGGCGTTTTAGCATTAATGACTCCAGAAAAACCAATGCCAGCAGGAGCAGAAATCTGCTAATAAGAAAGCATAAAAAAATGGGGGTTATTGCAAGAAAACTTGCGTAACCTCCTTTTTTCGTTGAATAATAAATTGCACTAAGAACAAAATTAATATATGTACGTGATCTTCGCATTCAGTATCGTTTTTATATTAAATGGAGGTTTAATATGGCAGTAAAAGAGTAAGAATGCGAGATCACTTTGCGATTAAAAGTATAAATTGTTTTCTAAATTGAGATACTAATTCGTTGCTTATCAGTTATCTCACTATTATTGTATGGAGAACAAGAATTGAAATACTAGAAAAAAACGTAATGGAAACATTAAATTGGAGTGAAAACCAGGAGTAAAATTTGAAATGCCCATAAATCAAAGCATTGCAATTTACTTGCGAAAACCAAGAAAATAAGGTAAGATAAGCCATATTATAAATGATACAAATAGATAATAGTAATAAAGAGGACAAAATTATGATTATAGATACACATGCACACTATGATGATCATAAGTTTGATGGAGATCGTGATCAACTTTTGAATAATTTATTTTCATCAGGAATCGAACGTATTGTAAATGTTGGTGCAAGTATTGAAACGAGCAAGACGACAATCGCGCTTACGAAACAATATGAGCAGATTTATGGAGCTATCGGCGTCCATCCAAATGAAGTAGAAGAATTAAATGAACAGCATATGGAATGGCTAAAACAAAACTGTTCATTAGAAAAAATTGTTGCAGTGGGTGAAATCGGGCTAGACTATTATTATAAGGAACCAGAACGTCATATCCAGAAAGAATGGTTTGATCGTCAGTTAAGTCTTGCTAAGGAGGTAAAACTTCCTGTAATCATTCACAGCCGTGATGCTGCAGCAGATACATTAGACATGATGAAAGCCGCAAATGCAAGAGATATCGGTGGAGTAATCCACTGCTTCTCCTATGCCAAAGAAATGGCAAGAGAGTACTTAAATATGGGATTATTTTTAGGAATCGGTGGTGTTGTAACCTTTAAAAATGGGAAAACATTAAAAGAGGTAGTGGAATACGCACCGATTGATCAAATTGTGTTAGAGACAGACTGCCCATATCTTTCTCCAGAGCCAAACCGCGGAACAAGAAATGATTCTAGCAATTTAAAATATGTAATTAACCAGATTGCAGATATAAAAAATCTTACGTATGACGAAGTTGTTATGCGTACAAATGAAAATGCAAGACGATTATATCGTTTTTAGTTTATAGAAAAGAAAGAGGTATTAGATGGCTACGTTAGGCAATCCAAAGAACACGATAGAAGTACTGCAAAAGTACGGATTTAATTTTCAGAAACGTTTTGGACAAAACTTTTTGATTGATACGCATGTCCTTGAGAAAATTATACGCTCCGCGAATGTAACAAAGGATGATATGGTACTAGAAATCGGTCCTGGTATCGGTACGATGACGCAATATCTTTGTGAAAATGCAAGAGAAGTTATTGCAGTTGAAATCGATACGAACTTAATTCCGATTTTAGAAAATGATACTTTATCTGAGTATGATAACGTAACCGTAATCAACGAAGATATTTTAAAAGTTGATATTAAGAAATTAGCAGAGGAAAGAAACAACGGTAAGCCAATCAAAGTTGTTGCTAACCTTCCATACTATATTACGACACCAATCATTATGGGACTTTTAGAAAATGAAGTTCCGATTGAGAACATTACTGTCATGGTACAAAAAGAAGTGGCTGATCGTATGCAGACAGGACCAGGTTCCAAAGATTATGGTGCCCTTTCCTTAGCAGTACAGTATTATGCAGATCCATATATTGTTGCAAACGTTCCACCAAACTGCTTTATGCCTAGACCTAATGTAGGTTCTGCAGTTATTCGATTAACAGCACACAAAGAACCTGTGGTAGACGTGAAGGATAAGAAGCTTATGTTCAAAATCATCAGAGCAAGCTTTAACCAAAGACGTAAGACTCTTTTAAATGGATTAAATAACGCTCAGGATTTATCCATTCCAAAAGAAATCATCGTTCAGGGAATTGAAAATATTAATAAGCCAGCAAGCGTAAGAGGAGAAGCATTAACATTAGAAGAATTTGCAGCTCTTACAAATGAAATCATCAGTTTAATGGAGAAATAAGATAGAGAATATACATGAGAGTAATTTCATGTATATTTTTTTTTCTAAAAAAGAAAGCTAAGAAGCGCACTCGCACTTTCGGTGTTCTAGTGCATATACTTACAACATATAAATATCTAAATAGTAATAGTATATACGGACGTAGGCGCGTTCTAGGCATATTTGTACAAATAAAATCATATCATGATATAGAGGGAGTGAGGTCTTTGGCAAATTATAAGAGAGTTATATCCTATATGTATCAGTACCGCAATCAGTTAAAAGGAAATAATGTTGGATTTGCAAGAATAGAAACGAGAGACACCCAATGCAAGATTACAATTAATGTTCGTGTACCGAATATGAAAGAGCAAGATATAAGAAGTTATATCTACTGTTGGTATAACAAAGAGATGCATGGTGTATTTCTTGGAAATGTACATATCAATAATGGAGTTGGGGAACTGGTAGTAAAGACCGATATCGATAATATGATGAATAGCAAATACCGTTTCACAGATATGGGCGGTATTATTTTGTATGTCAATGATTCTCAATACTTTGGTACAGAGTGGGATGGAAATCCAGCCATCTGTAATGGGCTTTTTATTGATACTGAAAAACCAAATGATTTTGTAGATCATATTGGAAATCAAGCAGTAAAGGCAGCCACAGTGGCGAAGGAAGAAGTGAAGGCGGTAGAAACGGTCAGCCCACAGACAAACCATGAGGCAGAAGCCTCAGGCATGGATGAGTTGATTGAAGATGAGGTTGCCAAAGAAGAACTTAGTGCAAAGGCAATGACAGCAGCAGTAACTGAACAGGCGCTGGAAGAAACAGTAAAGAGTGAAGAGATAGATAGGAACATAGAAGCAGAGGCAGAACAGGATAGCAGTATGTCTGAACAGGAGATAGAAGAAGACGATACTGTAAATCAACAGGAAGTAAAGGAAACAGAGGAGGAAGAGGGCCAATTAACTGGCTCGTTTCCTCTGAGCCAGGAGAAAATCAACCATCTTGACCAACAGGCGCAGGAACTGTTTGGGACTATGTTGTTCAATGCTATTTATCCAGACGAGAAACAGGAGGATAAAGAGGAACAACAAGAAGTGACGGAAAATCAAGCAGTGGAGAGAAATATAGGTCAGGAACAACAAGAGAATGTGTTGGAGGCAGAGCAGACGCTTGCCATTAATCCAAAGTCAGCGATTGAATGCTTTACTGCATTTCGTTCGTGTGAATCCGCACAGGAATATGACGAGATTCAAGAAGAGATACATACAATGGAAGCACAGATTGTTCATTTAAAACGTATCTCAGAGGAATGGAAGATTAAAGAGGCAAGGATTAATGAAATGCGTGCTGAGAAAGAAGAGAGCGAGAAGAGGCAAAAAGAGATTGAAGACAGCATTCGTGCCTCTTATCATATCGATGGAATTGAGGGTGAAGTAGAGGCAGCAGAACTGAAAGGCACTGTAGTTGACCGAATCTTTAATAAGTATCCAAAGATTCAGCCATTTAAGGAAGGAGTAGTGGAGCAGTGCATTCGTATTGAACCACAGGATCTTGGAATCTTTCCAATGGAGAACTGGATTCTTGCCAATAATAGCTTTCTGTTGCATGGCTACTATAGCTATCGCCACCTGATTTTCGCTATGGAGACGGAGGCAGGCAGGAAGAAGTTTATCTTAGGCGTTCCTGGAGTGAACCATAGCAGAGAACGTTTTATGGCAAATATGTTTGGATTTAATGAGTTTAAGATGTTGGCGCAGCAAGACGAAGGTAATGGAGATTTTGGTTACTGGTGCCAGGAAATCAAAATGCATAGTTAATATCGAAAAGGAGATTGCGTGGCAATCTCCTTTTTTTAGTATGCTTCTCCTCGAATATGGGTATTGGGTAGATAAGTAAGTAATAATTGTTTGATTTCTAAAAGTTCTTCGTCAGAAAAGCCGTGTAATCCTTTGATAGGTACGTTTTCTGAGTCTTTAAAATTCTGAAGTATGTAAGTGGAGGAGCCTTTTAGCCAGCGTCCGATCTCTAGCATACGCTCTTTTGTATGTTGTTCTTTTACAATCGTGGTACGAAATTCATAAGGAATCTGTTCTGCCATAAGAAAGGCAATCGTCTCTTCAACCTGATCGATTGCTGCATATGATGTGCCGCAGCTTACCGAGTAGGAGTCGCGTGCATTTTTGATGTCCATGGCTATGTAATCAATTAGGTTTTCATTTACAAGAGACTTTACCATAGTAGGATTGGTTCCGTTAGTATCCAGCTTTACGAGATATCCTAGAGATTTGATTTCCTTAATAAAAGCAGGAAGTTCCTTGTATAAGGTTGGTTCGCCGCCGGTGATACAGACACCCTCTAGAATGCCTTTTCGTTTCTTTAAATGAGATAGGACTTCTTTTTCTGAAATAATAGGTTCTGTAATTTTTTCACCAATTAATAATGAATTTTGGCAAAATGGGCAACGATAATTACAGTGGCCTAGAAAAATCGTTGATGCTAGATAACCTTTGTAGTCGAGTAATGTTGTTTTTTGCAAACCATAGATTGGAATCATTGATATACCTTCTTTCTTAAAATATATTGTATCAGATATGACAAGATGTTACTATTAATACAAATACTATTAGTGAGGTGTTAGCATGGAACGGTTTATGAAAGAGGCAATTAAACAGGCGAAGAAGGCATATAAGATTGACGAAGTGCCAATTGGATGTGTCATCGTTTATGAAGACAAAATTATAGCGAGAGCATATAATAAACGAAATTATAAAAAGTCTACGCTTGCCCATGCTGAACTACTGGCGATTACAAAAGCTTCTAAGGTATTAAATGACTGGAGGTTGGAAGGGTGTACGATGTATGTGACATTGGAACCATGCCAGATGTGTGCGGGAGCAATCGTTCAGTCAAGACTTGATAAAGTTGTAATTGGCTGCATGAATCCAAAGGCAGGATGTGCGGGATCTGTAATTAATCTTCTTGATATGAAAGGCTTTAATCATCAGGTAGAAGTGGAAAAAGGAGTTATGGAAGAAGAGTGTTCCAATCTTCTACAACAATTTTTCAAAGAGTTACGTGAAAAAAAGAAAAAATTAAAGCAACAACAAAAAAACGTGGCTGAAATTGGCAAAGAATTATAGTTTTACTGGGTCTAAATAGGCTTGACAGAAGTCGGAAAAACCAGTATACTAAACACTACATGTTAAGTTAATAAAGTTTCCGTGCAGCCGGGGAGATAGCGGTGCCCTATACCTGCAATCCGCTACAGCAGGGGTGATATTTTGCCTCGGGTTTATATTTGTAGGGCTGCCCTTTATAAGTGATGTTGACGTTTGGGTCTTGCGCAACAAGAACTTGTGAACCGTGTCAGGTCAGGAATGAAGCAGCACTAAGCAAACACTCTTGTGTGCCGTAAGGCTGCCTGAGCCGAGTTAACTGTAAAGGTAACGCTTATGAAGTAAATTCAAAGCAAAATGCACGGATATTAATTATAAAGATTAGTCGTCTACTATTTGGTAGGCGATTTTTTTATATTAAGGATAGAAGTTTTAGAAATCCTAGTTTATAATAGACAATACAGGAATAGTGCTATTTTTACTTAATATAGCACATTTAGACAACAGATAAAGGAGCTATACAATGGGACAGGCAATAAAAATAGGCACAATTAATCAATTGGAAGAAGGGAATATACTATATTCCGAGGGAAATGCTGTAGAGAGCATTGCATTAATATTAAAGGGAAATGTTACATGCTCAAATGCAGGAATTAATATTACATTAGGACCTGGTGAATTTGTAGGTACGAATGATTTGTACATAGGGAATTATTCGAGTACAGCAAAAGCTGATACAGCATGTGCTGTATATGTGTTAGAAGCAAAATCGATTAACGATATTGCGAATGTAATTAAAATAAAACAAGAGTATCGTGGATATTTAATCAAGTCATTGAATCGTTATCTTTTACACATGTATGAAGCATATTATTCTGTATTTGGTGTAGCAAATGATATTTTAGAAGAAGCTAGATCCATTATGAAGAATTATAATGAAATGGTAAGTTCATATGGAGGAGAAACACAAAAGGTCTTTGCACTAGAGAAGCTAGAGGCATATGACAAGGAGCTTCCTGTAAAATCAGAATGGATAGATACGATCAAAGAGCTACAAAGAGTACCAGTTGATGTAGTATCCAACTATTATTCATATATACCAAATTCAGCCCTTCGCGAAATCGAAGAGAAAATAAAAGTCAGTACGATTTTTATGAACGCAATGAAACAAATGACAACATTTATTGGAAATGTAAGCAGCATGTTAATTAGCGATGGTTCAGATTGTATCTTTAAAGCAATCTGTCGCTCTATCGTTACGTTGGCACCAAGCCATGCAAACTACAAAGACATGATTAACCTTGTAGATCAAGTGGTAGAGTTAGTAAACCGTCTTGAGGAAGAATTAGAAAATAGCCTTGGACAGACAGCGATGATTAACCGTGCACAGATGGAAGCGCTATATTATAGCATTATATCTGGCTCAGCAGATGAAGAAATCTTAGAGTGTGATGAGACGGATGAAGAAATCTTAAGAATCCTTTCTAACAGTTTAGATCAAATTCTTTCCTTTGGTGAGATTGAACCTGAAATTTGTGCTCAGTACAGAGAGCATATGGAGCAATTCATAGCATTAAAAGATAAGAATTCAACAGCAGATGATGTTCGTCTGTTACGTCGTAATATCACGTCACAATTCTTCTATATTTATAAGAAAGTATTTATGAGAGCCTATAATATGGGCGGATATGATAAAGTAATCCAAATGTTCTTACAATTTGGTTATATGGATGAACGCGTAATATCTGATGAACAATTAGTGAATCTATATCGCTTAAATGTTAAGAATACGATTACACATTATTGCAACTGCTATACAATCTATGACTGGTTAGTAGAAATTTATGAAGGACGTAAAGAGCCATCTAAAAATGAGATGGATGAAGATTACAGAGATCATATTCGACAAATGGTAGGTCAAGGAAGAATAACAAAAGCAGAAGAAATGCAGTGCATGCAGGATCAAGAAGCAAAATTAGATTTTGAAATCTCAAACATGTTTAAGGCAAACATGAAGATGACAAACGGAAGGGTATCCACATATGTACCATTCCTATATTCAGATGCAATGCCACTTAACTTGGAAAAATATTTCCTTACACCAATGAAGATAGATGAAGCAATCCGAGATATCATTGCAGTAGACTTCTCAGCATTTTACAGAGAAGTTATTTTCTCAGAACCAAGTATCGGTATTCAACGTGAGTTAGTTGAAAAAGAATGTGTACCAGATGTAATCTTATTCCCTACATCAGGAACAAACGGCGTTATGTGGCAGGAAACAGCAGGTAAGCGTAGAGACAGTTCTGCAAGATTCTGTATTGCTATCTTAAATGAAGCAAATATTAGTGATACAATGATTAAGTTAATTGGTAGATTCCGTTGGGAATTATGTCGTACCCTTCAAGGACTTGCTTGGAACGATATTTCCAATAAGTGTCTTACTTCAGAGTATAACGATTATATTCAATTCTACCGTAAGAACAAGGAATTAAGTGAAGATAGAAAAGAAAAACTAAAACAACAGATTCAAAAGGCTAGAAATAATACGAGAGAATGTTTCGTAATAGATTATGAGCAATGGATCAAGTTTGAAGTGAATGGATCTATGCGTTTAAATAAATGTGCAAGAGATATTCTTGGAGCATACTGTCCGTTTAATAAAGAGATAAGAGAGAAACTTGCAAGTAGACCACAGTATGCAGACGGCATTATGAAATACGAAAAGAATGCGAAGTCAAGAGCGCGTATCCTAGATGCAAAAATTTTGGGATTAACGAAGAGTGGATTTGACATTCCAAAAGAATTACAACATACGGCAGCTTATTACAAGAATAAGTAATCTACCGGCGTTTGGAGGAGTTTTTTGCTAGAGCTTATTGAAGTAACTAAAAAGTATAAAAATAAAATTGCAGTAGACAACATATCCTTTACGTTACAAGAAGGAGAAGTCATAGGCTTACTTGGTTCCAATGGAGCTGGTAAGTCTACGACCATTTCCATGATTGCAACGCTTCTTGCCCCTGAGGAGGGCAAGATCTTGCTAGATGGAGAAAGCATTGTTGCTAACCCTAAAAAGATGAGAAGCGTGCTTGGATATGTACCTCAAGATATTGCACTCTACGAGAATCTTACGGGAATGGATAATTTGAAATTCTGGGGTCGATCTTACGGACTCCATAAGCAAGAACTACAACATGCAATTCAAAGTGTCGTAGAGATCACGAGACTTACCGATACTGAACTAAAGCAAAAGGTAGGAACTTATTCAGGAGGAATGAAGCGTAGACTCAATATAGGGGTCGCGCTACTTCATAATCCTAAGATTGTCGTGATGGATGAACCAACAGTGGGGCTTGATATTATTTCAAGACGTACAATTATCGAAGCAATTAAGGAAATTAATGGAAGGGGTGTCAGCGTAATCTATACGGGGCACTATTTTGAAGAGATTGAGGAAATCTGCAGTAGAATTATCATAATGGATCATGGACGGATCATAGTGAATGGTACTAAAGAAGAGTTACTGAAAGAACACATGAATTTAGAACAATATTATTTAAACGTAATTAAGGGGTAATAGTTAGGAGGATAAATAATATGGAAAGATATGATAATATTGTAAAAAGCTCTGAAATACGAAAATTAGTAGATAATAAGATGTATCAGAAGGCACTTACAATTCTTGAGACAATTGATGTAAACAAGGTAAAGATCTTAACAGATTTAAGTGTATATGCAGAAGTGTATATGCAAACAGAAAAGTATGAAGAAGCGAAGAAACTTCTGATGCGAATTCGAGCAAAATCCAACAGTCGAAGAGTCATTCAACAGTTGATTAAACTGGCGATTAAGACAAAGGACAAAGAAGGGGCTGAAGAGTATTACGAGGAATATCTAGATGTTGCACCAAGGGATCCGGAACGTTTTGTCTTACGTTATCGAATTGATCGCATGCGTGGGGAAGACATTGAGGTACTCATTGACTCTTTAGAGCAATTAAAAGAGTATGACTATATTGAAAAATGGTCCTATGAGCTAGCAAAGCTTTATCATAGAGCCGGCATGAAAGATAAATGTATCCGTGAATGCAGTGACATCATTTTATGGTTTGGGGAAGGTGTCATTGTAGAAAAAGCGAAGATGTTAAAGGCAATCTATACAGGGGAGCCAAAGCGTACGGACTCTATTTCCGCAGAGAAAAAGAAGGAAGTTGAACGCGAGCAAGAATTCGCAAAAACAAAAGATTTGACAGAGATTGCGTCCCAAGTGAATTCCATTTTAGAGGAAGAAGAAGTGAAAGAAGAAGAAAAAACAATGGATACTTCTGCTAAAATGGAAAAAATACTTGAAAATGAAGAAGATTTTCAGTATAATCACAAATCTATACAGGATATCCCAAATATAGGGGATATTACTGATGATTATGAGCATATTTTTAATAATGAAAAGCTACAAAGAATTTATCAAGGTTTCTTTGAAATAGAGGGGATAAGGGAACAGATTGCCTCTTATTTAGAGCAAGCGTTGATTAAAAAACGTGCAGACTCCTTCGTAATTGAAGGTGTAGATAATGAAAACTGCATTATGTTTGCAAAGGCTATGGCGAGAGCGATGCATGAGTTGGAGTTATATGATTCCAGTCGTATTGCGAAGATCTCCGCTTCTAAATTAAATTCTATCGAGTTAGTAAATCAGTATGAACGATTAAGAGATAGCTTCGTTGTCATTGAGCGTGCATCCGAATTATCAGAAAAGACAATGAGAGACATTATGGTGATGTTAGAAGAGTTAGCAGGCCATATGGTCATTACGCTTATTGATCAAAAAGAAAAAATGGATGCCTTGTTTGATGAGTACCAAGAGTTTGCACTATACTTTACAAGCAGAATTGCTCTTGTGTGTGGGACAAAAGAAGATTTAATGAAAGTTGCGCTGAATTTATTTAACGAGGCAGAATTTGAACTAGAGGAAGAAGCCATTGTATGTTTAGAAACCGCTTGTAATCAAATTGCAGTCACTGTAATTGAACAAGAACGCTTAAACAGCTTAACAAAACTCATTGAAGGTGTGATTGAACGCGCAGAAGAACGTAACCTGCATGATATCACATTGTCTCAAGGAGTTATCGATTACAAGGACAGTCAAATTAATAAAATTATTGCAGAAGACTTTTAAGTATGCATAAAATAAAATCTTGTGGTCAATGGTAAACAGTAGTAGCTGTTGATCTGAAAGTAAGACTGGAGGACTAGTAATTGTCAAACCAAACTAGAAGTGTATATGTCATTGGGCATAAGAATCCGGATACTGATTCAATTTGTTCAGCAATTTCATATGCAGCATTAAAAAATAAATTAAATAATGGTGGTTATAAAGCAAAACGTGCGGGACACATTAGCCCAGAAACACAATTTGTATTAGATCATTTCAAAGTAGAAGCACCAGAATATTTATCTGACGTTAAATTACGTGTAAAAGATATTGAAATTCGTGCTTATGAAGGTGTAGAAAGCCACATCTCAATCAAGAGAGCTTGGGAGATGATGGGTGAGTTAAATATCGTAACAATTCCAATCGTTCATAATAGACATCTAAAAGGCCTAATTACCTTAGGTGATATTACAAAGGCTTATATGAATGTATTTGATAACCAAATCATTGGTCATGCCAATACACCATATAGAAACATCGTTGAAACATTAGACGGTGACTTAGTTGTTGGTAACATTGAAGAAACAATTAACTCTGGGAAAGTATTAATTGCAGCGGCGAATCCAGACTTAATGGAAAACTATATCGAACAAGGAGATATCGTAATCCTTGGTAATCGTTATGAATCTCAATTATGTGCAATTGAAATGAATGCACAGTGTATTATCGTCTGTGAAGGGGCTTTAGTATCGAAAACGATCATTAAATTAGCAGCGGCAAACAACTGTACAATCATTCGTACGCCATATGATACGTATACAGTGGCAAGACTGATCAATCAGAGTATGCCAATCGGTCACTTTATGAGAAAGAGCGGTTTAGTATCCTTTACACGCGAAGATTATATCGAAGATATCCGTGATATCATGGCGAAAAAACGTTATCGTGATTTCCCTGTACTTGATAAAGAAGGATATTTCTGTGGTATGATTTCCAGACGTAACTTATTAGATGGAAAACGCCGTAAATTAATTATGGTGGATCATAATGAAAAGAGTCAGGCAGTGGACGGATTAGAAGATGCTGATATCTTAGAAATTATCGATCATCATAGATTAGGTTCCTTAGAGACAATCAATCCTGTGTACTTTAGAAATCAGCCAGTAGGATGCACAGCAACGATTGTATATCAATTATATAGAGAAAATAACGTTGAGATCGAACCAAGCATTGCAGGTTTATTATGTTCTGCTATTCTTTCTGATACGTTAGTATTCCGTTCTCCTACATGCACGTCAGTTGATAAGGCAGCAGCAGAAGAACTTGCTAAGATTGCAGGAATTGAAATCGAATCCTATGCAATTCAAATGTTTAAAGCTGGAAGTAACGTTCTTGATAAGACTCCAGAAGAAATCTTCTATCAAGATTACAAACAATTTACTGCAGCTGAATTAGTATTTGGTGTTGGACAGATTACAGCGATGACTCAAGATGAGTTAGATGAAATCAAAGTGAAGTTAATGCCATATATTGAACAAGTGCAAAAAGAAAAAGCAATTCCAATGATCTTCTTTATGCTTACAAACATTATTGAAGAATCGACAGAACTATTATATGTTGGAGAAGGTGCATTTGACGTAGTAAAAGATGCATTCTCATTAGATGACGATGCAGCATCTCGCGTATATTTAGCTGGAGTTGTTTCCCGTAAGAAGCAATTAATCCCTGCATTAGTGAAAACTCTTCAGGAAAATAATTAATTACCACAGGTGTATGTGTAATCTTTCTTAAGATTATGCATACACTTTTTTTAGTTGAAAGAATGTTTTTTGAACTTACCGACTCCTAGAGCAATTTTTTGTACTAAATATGCAAATATTGTGAAAGGCCATTGATTATGCTATAATGAACAGTACTGTGTTAAAATTTTATTTTTAATACAGATAAAATTGTTCGTTTGAAATAACAGCAGGATACAGGAGAACGAAAAATGAAGAAACAAACATGGAAACCAGGGAATATGGTATATCCGTTACCAGTAGTAATGGTGAGTTGTGCAGAAGAAGGCAAGACACCAAACATCTTTACAGTTGCATGGACTGGAACTGTATGTACAAATCCACCTATGGTTTATATATCAGTACGACCAGAAAGACATTCCTATGATATGATAAAGAATTCTAAGGAGTTTGTAATAAATTTAACGACGAAAGACTTGACGAGAGCGACAGATTTTTGTGGCGTACGTTCAGGAAGAGATATCGATAAGTTTAAAGAAATGGGGCTTACTCCATTAAAAGGAGAGGTTGTATCTGCACCATTAATTGGTGAAAGTCCAGTTAATATCGAATGTCAAGTAGAGCAAATCCTTCCCCTTGGTTCCCATCACATGTTTATTGCGAAAGTAGTAGCAGTAAATATTGATGAACAATACCTTGATGAAAAAGGAAAGTTCCACTTATCACAAGCAAAACCAGTGGTATATTCACATGGAGAATACTACGATCTTGGCGAGCTAGTGGGAACATTCGGATATTCTGTACGCAAGAAAAAAAAGCCAAAAAAGAAAAAATAGAATAATTTCTGCTTAGGGGTGGTAGCGTGAAGATTAATTATCTGAAAATCGAGAATTATAAATCGATTCGTAGCTTGGTCATTGAAGAGGTAGAAAATGTATTAATTCTCGTAGGAAAGAATAATACAGGTAAGACAGTAGTCATTGATGCCATTAGAGTGGTATCTGAAGACTGTGAAATCAAAGATACTGATTTTTTAGACAGAACGAAACCTATTATCATAACTATGAAAGTAGAGCTAGATGAGTCTGACCTATTAACATACCATAATCGTGGTATTGTAAGTAAGTATAAAAAATACGAGCTATGGAAGAAAGAATTTGAATCTAGGCTGCCATCGTACGAGCAAGGAGTATTATCCTTTGTTTGTACGGTCACTCCTAATAAGAAAGTTAAATATTCGGATGGTGTCCGAAAAAATAATCCCTTTATAAAAATGGTGTTTCCAAAAGTGTTTCATTTAGATCAATCCCGATATGTGGGAGATCTTCAGAATGAAATATTTCGTTTCTATGATAAAGAAAGCATACATGACCTTAAAGACGAAGTGTGTATGTATGATAAGGCTCGTAGATGTAACCGGTGTTTTGAATGCATCGGGAAGATTGAAAAGAAGCAGGCAGATGAACTGTCTGTATTTGAACTTACCAAGCTCATGGAATACAAGCTATGTCGCGTGAATCTGAATCAATTTACAGAGAAAATCAATCGGTATTTTCATATTAACGGAAGTCCTAGCCAGGACATTCGATATGTATATAACGTTGATGTTGAGAAAGCGTTTACGATTGATACACAGGTCATTAACCGTGACCGTAATGTGGTAGGCAATATTGATTATCTAAGTGAAGGTCTAAGGACGATATATGCACTTTCCTTGTTGGAAGCCTATATTGAAGAGCCAGGAAAAATACCTTGTATCTTACTGGTCGAGGATCCTGAGATTTATCTTCATCCACAATTGCAAAAGATGGCTAGCGAAATTCTGTTTCGTTTATCGAAAAAGAATCAGGTAATTTTTTCTACCCATTCGCCAAATATGATTTTTAATTTCTCATCAAAGCAGATAAAACAAGTAGTGCTGGATTCTGACTATTATACAACGATCCGGCAGACGACTGATATCGACGAAATATTGGACGATTTGGGCTATACCGCCAACGATCTCATGAATGTGAGCTTTGTTTTCATCGTCGAAGGAAAACAAGATGGAAATCGTTTACCGTTACTACTTGAAAAATATTATTCAGAGATATATGATGAAGAAGGTCATATTCAAAGAATCGCGATTATTCCTACGAATAGTTGTACGAATATCAAGACGTATGCGAATCTCAAGTACATTAATAAGTTGTATTTGAAAGACCAGTTTTTAATGATACGTGACAGTGATGGCAAGAATCCGAAGCATCTGGTAAAACAGTTATGCAGCTATTATAGTCAACGAGCAGAGGAAGATATTAATAATCTTCCTAGGGTAACTCCGAAAAATGTTTTAATACTAAAATACTATTCTTTTGAAAATTATTTTTTAGATCCGGAAATAATGACCAGAATTGGTGTGGTTAAAAGTACCGATGAGTTTTATAATATTCTCTTTACAAAATACAAAGACTATTTGTATAGGTTAGGAAGTGTAAAGAGGATGATTAAAAATACGGGAATTCGAATCAATAACAAGGACGATATAAGAAAGAATATGGAATTATTCCGTATTTATGTCCGAGGTCATAACTTGTTTGATATCTTTTATTCAAAGTATCGTAATGATGCAGAGCAGGAGATTTTAAAGAAGTATATTGATGCGGCTCCAAGAGATAATTTTAAAGATATTTTTGATAAGATTGATTCTTTCATATATTTTGAAAACCGAAAGAAGAAAAGCAATGAAAACTATTAGTACGAAGGATTAAGGAGCACAGTATGAAAACAAAGAGTAACGTGGTTTTAATTGGAATGCCTGGAGCAGGAAAAAGTACAGTTGGTGTTGTTTTAGCGAAAGTTTTAGGATATCAGTTTATTGACGCAGATCTCATTATTCAGGACAGAGAGAAGCGATTGTTAGCAGAGATCATAGAACAGGAAGGCTTAGATGGTTTTATTCAGATTGAGAACGACGTCAACGCGTCAATCAATACTCAAGAATCCGTAATCGCAACAGGCGGAAGTGTGATTTATGGGAAAGAGGCAATGGAGCATTTAAGGTCGATCGGCACAATTGTATACATAAAGCTGAGTTATGATACTTTAAATGGTAGACTCGGCAATATAAAGCAAAGGGGTGTTGCTCTGAGAGAAGACCAAACTTTATACTCTTTATATGAAGAACGTTGTCCTTTGTATGAAAAATATGCAGATATTGTGATAGATTCCGAGAATTTAGGAGTAGAGGAACTGTTAGATAAGATAAAATGTTATTTTGCGTCATAAGATTGCAAAGTTAATATGAAATACACCTTTATTTTCTTAATTTTTTCTTTTACTAATTTAAAAATATGTGATATAATCAAGTAAAATGTAGTAAGAATGTACAAATGCAAATAAGTTAATTGTACAATATAACGAATTTAAAAAGATACTCATTAATTGAGATTTGTATAGAGGTGTGCTATGGAGCAATATATTATTAAAGGTGGAAAACCATTAGTTGGCGAAGTAACCATTGGCGGGGCAAAAAATGCAGCTTTAGGTATTCTCGCAGCAGCAGTTATGTCCGATGAAACAGTAACAATCGATAATTTACCAAACGTAAGTGATATTAATATACTTTTACAAGCACTAGAAGGAATCGGTGCTAAAATTGAACGTGTGAATGCTCATATGGTGAAGATTAATGGTAGTCAGATCCAAACTTGCAGCATTGATTATGAATTTATTCGTAAAATTCGTGCATCCTATTATTTATTAGGTGCATTATTAGGAAAATATAAATCAGCACAAGTTGCATTACCAGGCGGATGTAACATTGGTAGTAGACCAATTGATCAACATATCAAAGGTTTTGAAGCATTAGGCGCTGAAGTTAAGATTCATGGCGGAATGATTGACGCTCAGGCTAAAAAATTAGAAGGAAGCCATATTTATCTTGACTGTGCAAGTGTTGGTGCAACAATCAACATTATGTTAGCTGCATCTCTTGCTGATGGAAAAACAATCATTGAGAATACAGCAAAAGAACCTCACGTAGTAGATGTTGCAAACTTCTTAAACTCTATGGGTGCAGATATTAAAGGTGCTGGTACAGATATTATTCGTATTAACGGTGTTAAGAAACTTCATGGATGTGAATATTCTATTATTCCAGATCAAATTGAAGCAGGAACATTCATGATTGCGGCGGCAGCAACAAAAGGTGATGTCTTAATCAAAGACGTTATTCCAAAACATTTAGAAGCAATTACAGCTAAATTAGAAGAAATCGGTGCGACAGTAGAGGAGTTTGATGACGCAGTTCGTGTTGTAGCAACAAAACGTCTTGGTCATACTCATGTAAAAACATTAACGTATCCAGGTTTCCCAACAGATATGCAACCACAAATTACAACATTATTAGCTCTTTCTATGGGAACTAGTATTGTAACAGAAAGCATCTTTGAAAACCGTTTCAAATATGTGGACGAGCTTGCTCGTATGGGTGCTACAATCAAGGTTGAAGGTAACAGTGCAATCATTGATGGTGTACAAGGCTTTACAGGCGCTGTAGTAAGCGCACCAGACTTACGTGCAGGTGCAGCGATCGTAGTTGCTGGTTTAGCAGCAGAAGGAATTACAATTGTAGATTCTATCGGATATATTGAACGTGGATATGAAGGATTCGAAAAGAAATTACAAGCATTAGGTGCTGTAATGGAAAAACTCGATGACGAAGATGAGAAAGCAATCCGTAAGTTTAAATTAAAAGTTAGTTAGAGAGAAGAATTCATTTGAAGTAAGTCAGATGATTCATATAAACAAAAAGGAAGTTCCGTTGTATGAAACGGGACTTCTTTTTGTGCCTACAGTGTAATAAAGTATTGTTAAAAACACAAGTCCAGCAATAATGACTAGATAGTAATAAAAAAAGCAGATATTTTTTATATCTGCTTTTTTTATATTATTTACATGCGTTTAATGCGTATGCTTTTAATTCTTCTGCTTTGTCTGTTTTTTCCCATGGTAAATTTAAATCGTTTCTACCAAAGTGTCCGTAAGCAGCTGTTTGTTTGTAGATTGGTCTTCTTAGGTCAAGCATTTGGATGATACCAGCTGGACGAAGATCAAAGTGTTTACGAACGATTTCTACTAATTTTTCATCGCTTAATTCGCTTGTTCCAAATGTTTCAACGTTGATTGAAGTTGGAGCAGCAACGCCGATTGCGTAGCTCAATTGAACTTCACATTTGTCAGCAAGACCAGCAGCAACGATGTTCTTTGCAACATAACGAGCAGCGTAAGCAGCACTACGGTCAACTTTTGTACAGTCTTTACCGGAGAAAGCACCGCCGCCGTGACGAGCATATCCGCCGTAAGTGTCTACGATGATTTTACGTCCTGTAAGACCACTATCACCGTTAGGTCCGCCGATTACGAAACGTCCTGTTGGGTTGATATAGAATTTAGTGTTTTCATCTACTAATTCTTGAGGAAGAACTTCATCGAATACATATTTTTTGATGTCCTCATGAATTTGTTCTTGGCTGATTTCTTCACTGTGTTGAGTAGAAAGAACTACTGCGTTTAAGTGTTTTGGTTTTCCGTTTTCATCATATTCAACAGTAACCTGTGCTTTACCGTCTGGACGAAGGTAAGCAAGAGTACCATTTTTTCTAACATCAGATAATCTCTTAGTTAATTTATGAGCTAATGAAATTGGGTATGGCATAAGTTCTTCAGTTTCGTTACTTGCAAAACCGAACATCATACCTTGGTCACCAGCACCGATTGCTTCGATTTGTTCATCTGTTAATTCGTTGTTTCTAGCTTCAAGAGCTTTATCAACGCCCATTGCGATATCTGCAGATTGTTTATCAAGAGCAACGATTACACCGCAAGTGTTTGCGTCGAAACCTTTATCAGAGTGATCATAACCAATTTCAGTGATTGTATCACGAACGATTTTTTGAATATCAATTTGAGCTTTAGTTGTAACTTCACCCATTACTAATACTAAACCAGTAGTAATAGCAGTTTCGCAAGCTACACGGCTCATTGGGTCTTGTGCCATTAAAGCATCAAGCACTGCGTCAGAGATTTGATCGCAGATTTTATCTGGATGTCCTTCTGTAACAGACTCGGACGTGAATAAATATTTTTCCATAAAATCCTCCTTTGAGATTATCTATTTATTTGGTGAACGAATTTACTAAAACTAGTATGACTCGTGTTCTTTGGGTAAAAAATAAGCCCATCTAAGATGGACCTGAACATATTTTCAAATCATCTTATTGTTCGATTACTCGCTCAGATTGGCACCTTCCAGAATTGGGGTTGCCGTGGTTTCTTTGAGCCTTCACTCTCCACCACTCCAAATAAGACATCTATTTAATTAGTTTGTATATAACTATTAAAGAATATACTTTTTTTTATTATTCGTCAAGAGGAAATATTTTTTACCAAAAAATACAAATTTTATATATTGTTTAGATTCCTTATGCATTGTTTATGTGTAAATAGACGGTGGCTATGCTATAATATAAATAGGAAAAAAGGTTGACATAATAATATGAAAATAGAGTGGGGTTAATTATGAAAATGCGGGCGAAGCTGTTTATCGCTTTTATTGTTGTAATCATTCTACCGATTAGTTTGATTACATGTGTTGGAACAGGAATTATTTCGTATCAGTTAGAGTCTATTCAACGTTCTTATAACGTTAATTCGGATACGCTGGAAGTAATTCAGAATCCACTTCATATTCTGAATGGGATAACACGAGGTGTTTATAATGAAATAAAACTTATGGCGATCAAAGACCCAGAAAAACTTTGTGATAATGAGTATTTGGAACAGTTGAATTCTGAACTAAGTACAAAGTATTCGTTCTTGTTGGTGAAAAGACAAGGAAAGATCTATTATTGCGGTAATACAAAGGAAATCATGTTGATTGAGGATAGTATTCCGGAATTTGGAGGTAATACGAGCAATGTGGATGGCGGTGTATACGTTAGCGGTAAAGAATCCTATTTAATCAAACAGCAGGATTTTTATGTAAATGATGAAGAGTGTAGTGCATATGTGCTTACAGATGTAAATACATTAGTTCCTCAGATTAAGAGTTTTGCAATTGAAATTTGTGTCGCATTCTTTATTATTATATGTCTTACTGCTACAGTTATTACAGGTTGGCTATATCGTTCGGTCATTTGTCCGCTTAATAAGCTTCGAATTGCTACTTTGCGTATGAAGGAAGGCGATTTGAATTATTCGGTGACAACGAGGAAGAAGGACGAAATCGGCCTGCTTTGTGGGGACTTTGAAGAGATGCGATTAAAACTGAAAGAGCTCATTGATACGAAGCTTCAGTACGAAGAGGAATCGAAAGAATTGATTAGTAATATTTCTCATGATCTTAAGACGCCGCTCACTGCTATTAAGGGATATACCGAAGGAATTCTTGATGGAGTAGCTGATACGGAAGAAAAACGTGAGAAGTATTTAAAGACGATTTACACCAAAGCAAATGACATGACGATGCTTGTTGATGAACTTTCACTTTATACAAAGTTGGATACGAATACGATACCTTATAACTTTGTATCAGTGAATTTGAATCAGTATTTTTCGGATTGTATTTCAGAACTTAGTTTGGATCTTGAAGTTAAGAACATTGATCTTGGTTACTTTAATTATGTAGATCACGAGATTAGTGTAGTGATTGATCCGGAACAAATTAAGCGTGTGATTAACAATATTGTTGGTAATGCAGTGAAGTATATGGATAAACGTAGAGGCATTATTAATGTTAGAATCCATGAAGAGGATGAGAATGTTATAATTGAGATTGAGGATAATGGAAAAGGAATTGCCGAAAAAGATATTCCGTATATCTTTGATCGTTTCTATCGAGCAGATGCTTCGAGAAATTCTTCCACTGGAGGAACTGGTTTAGGACTAGCCATTGCAAAAAAAATAGTAGAAGAGCATAATGGTAGCATATGGGCTAAGAGTAAAGAACATATGGGAACGATTATTTACCTTTGCTTAAAGAAGGAGTTGAAGAGTGATGAACAAGATACTGATCATTGAGGATGAAAAAACAATAGCGGAACTTGAAAAGGATTACTTAGAGTTAAGTGGATTTCAGGTTACGATTAATCTAGATGGAGAAACAGGATTAAACTCAGCACTTCGTGAGGATTATGATCTCGTAATCTTAGATCTTATGCTTCCTGGAGTTGATGGATTTGAAGTATGCAGACAGCTGCGTGAGATAAAGAATATTCCGATTATCATGGTTTCTGCAAAGAAGGATGATATTGATAAAATTCGTGGACTTGGACTTGGTGCTGACGATTATATGACTAAGCCATTTAGTCCGAGTGAATTAGTAGCCAGAGTAAAAGCGCATTTAGCTCGTTACGATCGACTTGTGGGAACCTGTACAAAAGAGAATTCTATGATTGAGATTCGAGGAATCAAGATTGATAAGACTGCTAGACGTGTCTTTATTAATAACGAAGAAAAGATATTTACGACAAAGGAATTTGATTTGCTTACGTTTTTAGCAGAGAATCCAAATCACGTATATACGAAGGAAGAGTTATTTAAAGAAATCTGGGATATGGAAAGTATCGGTGATATTGCAACCGTAACTGTTCATATTAAGAAGATTCGAGAAAAGATTGAAAAAGATACTTCCAAACCACAATATATTGAAACTATATGGGGCGTGGGATATAGATTTAAAGTATAATCACAGGAGGCTTTATGAAGCTTAATATATTACACGAGGATGCGCAGATTATAGTTTGCGAAAAGCCAGCAGGCGTCCCTTCTCAAAGTGACAGATCCATGGCGATTGACATGGTGAGCATGATTAAGAATTATTTATATGAGAAGGAAAAGGTGCAAAATCCTTATTTAGGAATTGTACATCGTTTAGATCGTCCGGTAGGCGGAGTCATGGTATTTGCCAAGACGAAACAGGCAGCTGCAGATCTAAGCAGACAGTTACAGACCCATGAAATGAACAAGCGCTATTATGCAATTGTAAATGAAGAATTACCACTTAATGAAAATGATGAACCAATAACACTTAAAGATTTTTTATTAAGGGATGGAAAGACAAATATTTCGAAAGTGGTAGATCGGAAGACAAAAGATGCAAAAGAAGCGGTGTTAGAATATACTGTTGTGGAACATAGGGAAGTCGAAGGTGAGAAATGTAGCTTGATTGACGTACATTTACTGACAGGAAGACATCATCAGATACGTGTTCAGACAGCAGCGCATCTTGGAGGAATCTGGGGCGATACAAAATATAATGAGAAGTTTAAGAATCGAAGAGGCTGGTCAAAAATTGCCTTGTATTCATATTATTTAACATTTAAACATCCTGGCCTTAAGAAAACGGTTGAGTTTACTTGTAAACCAACAGAATTTCCGTTTTCTTAAGACTGGAGTAAGACAACCTTTACTTGTTATCTTCTTTAATTGGAAGTGTAACAGTGAAGGTTGTTTTATTTTCTTTTGAGGATATTGCAATCGAACCGTTATGAGAAAGAAGAATACGCTTTACGGTAGGGAGACCGAGTCCTGAACCAGTAGACTTCGTTGTTACAAAAGGAAGGAA
>CAJMNR010000025.1 GCA_905214875.1 uncultured bacterium
GGGACACAGTCGGGAAGAGCCGTTCTTGTGGAAGTAGATACAGGCAATGTAATCGCACAGTATGTAAAGCAATATACTCATGGGGTAATGGAGGAGTATTTGCCAGACCATACAAAGTTAGGACCGGATTGGGCAGTTGAGGATCCAGCGGATTATTTAGAAGTAATCAAAGTTACGGTGCCTAAGGTTATGGAAATCAGTGGCGTGAACAAAGAAGATGTAATTGGACTTGGAATTGATTTTACGGCATGTACGATGCTTCCTGTAGACAAGGAAGGGATGCCTCTTAGCTTCCGTGAAGAGTTAAAGAGTGTGCCACATGCTTGGTTAAAACTTTGGAAACATCATGCGGCACAGAAACAGGCAAATAAGCTGAATAAAATAGCAGAAGAACGAGGGGAAGACTTCTTAGGTCGTTATGGTGGAAAGATTTCTTCGGAATGGATGATTCCAAAGATCATGCAGATTGTTGAGGAGGCACCTGAGATTTATGATATGGCCGATCGTTTTATGGAAGCAGCAGACTGGGTTGTTATGATGCTTACTGGAAATGAAAAACGAAATAGCTGTACGGCTGGTTATAAGGCATTATGGAATAAGAAAAAAGGATATCCAGACAATGAGTTCTTTAAAGCATTAAATGAAAAGATGGAACATGTAGTAGAAGAAAAATTAGGTACCGACATTTATCCACAGGGAGCGAAAGCCGGATATTTAACAGATAAGATGGCTACTCTTTGCGGACTTACAACTAATGTTGCAGTGGCAGTTGCTAACGTTGATGCCCATGTTTCCGTACCTGCAGTTGGAATTACAAAGCCAAATAAGATGCTTATGATTATGGGAACTTCTACTTGCGATATCATGTGTGGAACGGAAGAAAGAATCGTACCTGGTATGTGTGGAGTTGTGGAAGATGGAGTACTTCCAGGATATTATGGCTATGAAGCAGGACAGTCTTGTGTTGGGGATCATTTTGAATGGTTTGAGAAAAACTGTGTGCCGGAAGCCTATAAACGGAAAGCAGAAATCGAAGGTCTTACGGTACAACAGTATTTAACAAAAAAAGCAGAGAAGCTTGAAATTGGGGAAAGCGGTCTCTTAGCACTTGACTGGTGGAATGGGAATCGTTCTGTCCTTGTAGATGTTGACTTAACCGGTATGATGCTTGGCATGACGCTTACGACAAAGCCAGAAGAAATCTACCGTGCATTAATTGAGGCAACGGCTTTTGGAAAACGAATGATCATCGATACCTTTGAAGAGGCAGGGGTTCCGATTGAAGAATTGTATGCATGCGGCGGTATCTCTAAGAAGAATGAGATGATGATGCAAATCTATGCGGATGTTACAAACCGTGAAATCTTTATTGGTAAATCTGATCAGACACCAGCACTAGGTGCGGCTATGTTTGGAGCTGTTGCAGCAGGTAAAGAAAATGGCGGTTATGATTCCATCTTTGACGCGGCAGAGGTTATGGGCAAAGTGGAAGACAGAACATTTAAGCCAATTGAGGAAAATGTCATTTTATATGATAAATGGTATCAAGAATATAAGAGGTTGCACGATTATTTTGGACGTGGAGAAAATGATGTAATGAAACGTTTAAAGAAGTATAAGGAAGAGGCAAAGAACAAGGGAGAGAAGGTCGGAGCATGTTAGAACGGTTAAAACAAGAAGTGTTTGAAGCCAATATGGAGCTTCCAAAACGTGGACTTGTCACGTATACATGGGGAAATGTTAGCGGAATTGACAGGGAGACAGGATACTTCGTCATCAAGCCAAGCGGCGTGGAGTATGAAAAACTTACGGTGGATGACATGGTAGTCATGGATCTTTCGGGACATAGGATCGAAGGAAAGTACCGTCCCTCTTCCGACACGGCGACTCATTTGGAATTATATAAAAGATACCCAGAAATAGGCGGTATCGTACATACGCATTCAACAGAAGCAACAAGCTGGGCACAGGCAGGAAGGGCAATTCCTCTTTACGGAACGACTCATGCAGATTATTTTTATGGAAGCATCCCTTGTGCCAGAAGCTTGACTCGGGAAGAAATTGAGGAAGCTTATGAGAAGAATACAGGAATGGTCATTATTGAGACTTTTGATAAATTAGGAGTGAGCCCTATGTATACGCCAGGTGTCCTTTGCAAGAACCATGGACCATTTACATGGGGAAAGAACGCAGCAGAAGCAGTGTATCATGCAGTCGTTTTGGAAGAGGTGGCCAAGATGGCAACAAGGACAGAGGTAATCAATCCGAAAGCGCTTCCAGCACCAGATAGCATAAGGGATAAACATTTTTACCGTAAGCATGGTGCGAATGCATACTATGGACAGGACGTGTGAGAGGATGAATGATTGTATGAAGCAAACGATATTTGGTAAGACGAAGGAGAAAAAAACGGTTACCCTTTATACGATTCGGAATCAACAGGGAATGAGTGCCGATATTATGGATTATGGTGGAACCATTGTATCCTTACATGTGCCAGATGCAACAGGGAAAGATGTCGATGTCGTATTAGGGTATGATACGGTCAAGGAATATGAAGAGGGCGGTTATTATTTTGGAGCGGTGATTGGAAGAAATGCCAACCGTATTGCAGGTGCTTCTTGTAGAATCGATGGTATTACTTACAGGCTGGAAGAAAATGATGCTTCTAATAATCTTCATAGCGGAAGTAATGGATTTCACCATGCTTTGTGGAACGTAGAAAAGGTTACCGAGAATTGTTGACCTATCAGGCAACGACTGATCGAGTGACAATCGCCAACATGACCAATCATTCGTATTTTAATCTGGATGGGCATGAGGCTGGATCGATTGAGGAACAGTTCTTAACGATTTATGCATCTTCCTATATGCCAATGATTGATTCGGAATCGATTCCAACAGGAATGATGGAGGCGGTGGAAGGAACTCCGATGGATTTTCGTAAGGAAAAGGCAATTGGGAAGGACATTGGTAAGGAATGTTCACAGCTTCAATTTGCTGGAGGATATGACCACAACTTTGTGCTAGATAAAGAAACGAACGTGTTTGGTCTGGCAGCAGAGGCATATTCCAAAAAATCAGGGATTGCCATGAAAGTCTTTACAACCTGTCCCGGTATTCAGTTTTATTCGGGAAACTTCTTAAAGGATGGAGCAGGTAAGAAGGGGGCAACGTATCACTTTCGACAGGGATTTTGTTTGGAAACGCAGTATTTTCCCAATGCAGTGAATGAACAAGCCTTTGAGACACCATTTTTGAAGCCAGGAGAACAGTATGAGGAGAAGACTGTTTATCAATTTGCAGTGAAAAAAGATAGGTAAATACATAGGAAAGGAGTCTTAAGAAGAAAAAAGTGTTTCGTTCTTAAGGCTCTTTTTCGTTGTGCGAATGATGAATCAGAAAGTTAATCGGACAGAATAAAGTTAAAAATGACAGGAGTA
The DNA here is from genome assembly GCA_905214875.1 of uncultured bacterium. Lineage (GTDB taxonomy): Bacteria > Bacillota > Clostridia > Lachnospirales > Lachnospiraceae > KM106-2. The sequence continues at coordinate 3,444 of CAJMNR010000025.1, forward strand.
TGGCGAGGCAAAGAAGTAGAATGAACTCAGTAAAGCGGAAAGGATTGAGAATTCTATGAAAACACAACCAGTAAGTTATTTTGAATTGGCAGGAACCTATGAAGAGATTGGGAGGCAGATGGCAAGGAGACTGAAAGAAGCAAATATGCTGTCTTCTGTTTTAATCCCAAGACCAAAGTGCATTACTGATAAGGATTTAAAAGATGCCTTAAAGCTATATGAAACATATTGTCCAGGAACAGTGGAAGAACTTCAAGGATTTTCAAAAGAAGCAGGAATCGAAGTAGAGAAAATCATGTATACATGGATGACCTATCTTGTACCTCGCTGTTCTGGCCTGATTCTACTTGGAAGTAAGACAACTGATGGACATACGAAGTTAGTCCGTAACTATGAGTTTAGTTTAGAAGACGAAGACCTTGCAGTTGTAAGAACGGCACCTGTGGGAAAATATTCACATATCGGTGGAACGATTGCTATCTTTGGACGGTGTGAAGGAATCAATGAGTGTGGACTTGCAGTTTCCATGAGTTCTTGTGGAATGCCAGTTGGAAACATGGAAGGAATGAGAGCGCCAAAGGTATACGGACTTCATTTTTGGGCAGTCATTCGTACACTGTTAGAAAACTGCAAGAATGTAGAGGAAGCATTGGAAATGGTAAAAGACATGCCGATTGCTTACAATATTAATCTTTATCTTGCAGATCCTTCTCATAATGGTGTCTTATATGAAACGATGGATGGAAAGGTTGCATATGAGAGGATTAACGAAGCGAGTAAGAAGCAGTATCTTTGTGGAACGAATCATATCGTCATCCCAAAGTTTCAGGTAAATGAACCGGTAGCGATGAGAAATTCGGTCGTACGTTTTCAAGCGTTAACAAGATTTGTAGATAGTCGTGATAAGTGTAAGGAAGAGGAAGTAAAGGACTTTTTCCTTACAAAGTATCCAGAAGGAATGTCAACTTGCTACTATGAGGATTGGTTTGGGACAATCCGTACGGTTGTAATGGATACAGTGGAGAGACGGTTTAGCATCTGTTGGTTTGGACAGAAGGAAAATGGATGGACAGACCTTTTGGTGGATCAGAACTATGCGGCATGTGAAAAGGAAAAATTGGTTTGTAAAGAGAGGGCAGAGGGCAAGTTGTTTGAGTTTATTACTTGTTAGAAAAACGTTTTCTTCCAATAAAAGAAGAGATAAGTAAAAAGATAGAGAGAGAGTCTGTTTGATTCTTTCTCTATTTTTTTGCTATTATAAGATATTAATATTTTTTGCAACTTATTTTGTCACATAGAGTAACACAATCGTGTTATTAGTAAAGAGGTATGAAACCGAAAGATACTTCGAGAAGAAAGGAGAAAGTGTATGGCAGAACCAAAATTACGTACGGATCAAGGTTTTGCTAAGACCTACGAAGCTTATGTAGATATGGTTTGGCATATCGCAATTGCTTATTTGAAAAATCAGCATGATGCAGAAGATGCTGTACAGGAAACCTTTGTAAGGTATTTAAAGAGTAAGAAGGAATTTCGTAGCGAAGAGCATAAAAAGGCTTGGTTGATTGTAACGGTTACGAACCTATGTAAAGATCAATTAAAGCACTGGTGGAAAAAGAGGACAACTTATGAGGAGTATCAGGCAGGTGTAGAAAAATTACATATCGATACGACGCTTATGGCAGTCATGGAGTTGCCAGATAAATACAAGACAGTAATCTATCTATATTATTATCAAGGCTATGACAGCGCAGAGATTGCCGGCATATTACATAAACCGAAATCGACGATAAGAAGTAATCTAAGCAAAGCGAAACAATTATTAAAAGAGATGATAGGCGGTGAGCTGGAATGATGCAAAAACAAATCAAAGATTCTTTTGAAAAAGCGAAGTTAAGTGAAGAGGATAAAAAAAGAATCTACAACCAGATACTCTTTGAAGCAAAGGATTCCACCGAGGAGAACTTGGAAAGGAAGAAAATCATGAATCGGAAGATTATTATGGAAAATAAAAATTATGGAAAGAAGAGAATGATAAAGAAAGTAGCAATTGGAGTAACGTGTCTTGCGGCGGTAACCATAGTTCCAGTAGGAACTTATGCAGCGTATAAATGGCTTACACCATCACAGGTGGCATCAGAACTCTCGGATACAAAGCTAGCAGAGGCATTTGGAAAGACGGAACAAGAAATCGTTATAAAAGAATCGGAAGAATACAGAGTTGCATTTCTTGGAGCGGTTTCCGGAAAGCAGATTGGAAGCAGTATCGAGGCAGATGGAGAGATTAAGGATGACCGTTCGTATCTGGTGGTAGCCATTGAACGAAAAGATGGCAAGGAAATGAAAGTTGAGGATGACTTCTTTATCAGTCCATTTGTTAAGCAGTTTAAACCTTGGCAATTAAATATTTATACTGAGAATGGCGCGAGTACAACGGTTGTAAAAGACGGTATTTTATATCGAATGATTGAATGTGATAATTTTGAGATTTATGCAGGTGAGCAAGTGTACTTAGCCGTACAGGGAGGAAAAAGCTATGACGAGGATGCTTATTCTTATGATGAGAAGAGTGGTGCAATTACAAGAAATGAACCCTATAAAGGCACTAATGTATTGTTCGACGTTACGTTAGATTCGTCCAAAGCAGATCCAGAGGCAGTAAATAAACGTCGTGCAGAGATAGAGAAAGAGAATAGAGATCCTCAGGTGGAAGTTGAAGATCGGGTAATTAGTACGGAAGGTGAAGATGGGATCGAAATGAATAGCGTCAAGGATGAGAAAAACAATCTAGTATTAAGTCTTTGGAGAGACAATCAATTTTTCATCAATAGGCGTAGATGATGAATCGTTAATGACATACTATGGATTATATGCACAAGTAGAAGGAAAAGACATAAAAAGCATTACCTACTCTATGGATAACGGAGTATTTTATAAGAAGACAGAAGCTGACGGTGAGAAAGAAAATAGCTTTGATAAGAATAAGTATGTAGGTGCTATCTCGAAGGAACGAATTACCGGGTTAAGAGACGAAGAGGGAAATGATAAGACGTTAGGAGATCCAGAGAAAAGCTTATGGCTTCTCTCGAAACAAGGAAATAGCTACACTGTTTCCTATGATAAGCAAAATAGTGTAGATAATGTATATGCGATAGGTGTTACAGCAGATGCAAGAAACTGGGAAGATGGTTCGACACAACTATATCAATTAGCAGCAGATGCCCTTGAAAATGAAGTGATCCATGTAGTAATTACATATAAAGATGGGCACGAAGTAACGAAAGAAATTAGATTTAAAAGAAATGATAGCGAACAAAAATCACAGATGATTACGCCTTATTGGAAATAAAATTTACAAATCATTCCATTTATAGTACCATTAAGAGAAAAAAAGGTGGTATGTTATGAGTCTTAATGGTGTTATGATGCAGTATTTCGAATGGGATATAAATGCAGATGGAAGTCTGTGGAGAGAAGTAAAAGAAAAGGCAGAAGAACTTAAGGAAGCAGGAGTAACTGCACTCTGGCTTCCGCCTGCCTATAAAGGGTATGACGGTCCCAATGACAGCGGATATGGTGTCTATGATCTTTATGACTTAGGAGAATTTGAACAGAAATCACAAAATGGAGAAGTACGGACCAAGTATGGGACGAAAGAGGAATACATAGAAGCAATAGAGGCCTGCCATAAAGCAGGGATTAAAGTATATGCCGATGTGGTATTTAACCATATGACAGGGGCAGAAAAGACAGAACGTGTAAATGCCATCGTATGGAGAAGAAATTCCGCTTCGGAAAACTGGTATCGTACCGATGAGCGGGTTACTATAGATGCATGGACGGATTTCTTATTTGAAAAAAGAGGAGGAAAATACTCTACCTTTAAATGGAACAAGGACTGCTTTGACGGAGTGGATACCAACGGAATGTTTCCTAAGGAGGAAAATAAGATTTATCTGTTTGAAGGAAAAGAGTGGGACAATGATACAAACTTTGATTTCTTAAACTGTTCTGATATTGATGCACAGAATCCGAAGGTAGTGGAGGAACTAAAAGCTTGGGCCAAATGGTATTTGGAAACGACCAACGTAGATGGTTTTCGTTTAGATGCATTAAAACATATTGAGCCAGCCTTTTATAATACATGGCTTGATTATGTGGGGGGACTGAAAGAACTCTTTGTAGTTGGCGAGTATTTTGATAATGATCATAGACAGTTAGAAGCATATCTAACTCATATTACGACTGCGAATGTTTCTATGCATTTATTTGATTTTTCCTTACATGAAAAGTTTTATAATGCTTCATGGCAAATGGACTTTTATCTTCCAAATCTGTTGAAAGATACATTAGTAAGCACGCATCCTATGAATGCGGTTACTTTTGTCGATAACCATGATACCCAGATTCGAAAGGTGCAAGAAGCAGGGATAAATGCAAGAGAGATTAATGACTGGTTTAAGCCACATGCCTATGCTTTTATCTTGTTAAGAGAAGAGGGATATCCTTGTGTATTCTATAAAGATTACACGGGAAGCAATACCAAGAAAGGTAGCCTTGCTGAAAAGATTCAAAGGATGATTACTGTACGCAGGAAAGTTACCTATGGAAGGCAGACCGACTATGTAAATGAGAAAAACGAGCTTGGATGGAGTCGAGAGAGCGAATATGGAAGGTCTGGTGTTGCTGTCCTTTTATCAAAAGGAGACAGTGAACCAATCAACATGTATGTTGGAATGAGAGAGCAAGGAAAATGCTATGTGGATGTGCTTGGACATCAAACAGAAAAGGTAGTAATTGGAGAAGAGGGACAAGGTAAATTTACCGTTTCGCAAGGAGGAGTAAGTGTCTGGATAGAAGAGGAGGAGAGTCACCGACTTTTTGGATAAGCTGTCGTTTTCTCTCAATTAAGAGAGTACGAATCTTGGACAGCTAGGAAGAAAACCATGATATACTTGTTATAGCTATGTAGTACGTTAATCATTTATGAGGAGGCGTATCGTGCACAAGTTATATGAGAAGTATAAGTCAATTGGCTGGGGAATCTTCCTTATCGTTCTGACGATTGGAAGTGTGCTTTTTTGCCTGATTAAGAAATCTACAATCAAAGTGTACTCGGTAGATTATATCAAGGTAAGCGAGGTAAAAGTTCGTTCACTTATGGAGTTATCGAAGAACTATTATGGGGATGCAAGCGAATTTACGGTACGTAGCCAGGAGAATATAGAATGGATGGCAGCAGCGCTAGATGAAGAGCACCTGGATAAAAGGGAAGATGCCATTGGAGAAGCAACTTCGTTTTCGGTTAATTTCTTGTTTAAAAATGGAACCAATGAAGAGTTCACGTTAACGTATGCAGGAGTACCGGCTGACAGCTATATGGGAAAGGTCTTTTGTTCGGAGGAAGTGGTAAAGCAGATTCGGGCGGTATTTACGATGAATCGTGATAAAGTTGCCAGAGTGGAATTGTTTCATTGGAAAAATGAGACCGATGCATCTGCTATTACGGAGGAGATTAAGCAAAAGAAAATGATCGATGAGATTATTGAAGTGGCAAAAGAAGATACGCTAAAGCGTCCGGCCATGTCCTTGGAAAGCACAAAATGTGGAATCTGTTTTCGTGATAAAGCGAGCAGAGTACTGCTGATTGTGAATCTTTCTAAAGATATGGAAGGGTATGACCGTTTGGTAAAAAAGATTCCGAATATCGGAAAGTATGTATAGAAAGGTGAAAGTTTTACTTTGTCTGCAGTCTGAAGAAAGCATGGGAAACCTATGCTTTCTTTTTTGGGGTTGAGAGTTCTGTAAGTAAAATTCTTAAATATGGTAGATTGTGGTAGTTCTTCCTTTTTTGTTTACAAAAACAATAGTAGTCTCTATAATAACATATAAAACCAAGTGGAATAGTATGAAATGGAGAGAAAAATGAAAGAAAGTACTTTTTTAACCGACTTTTTACAGTTGAGTGATTATAGAACATGGCTCTTTATTGGCGTGATGGTTGTTCTTATGGCAGGAATCCGTCAGATGGAGAAGAAAAAGATTAAGTTTTCTACAAGAATGATTGCAGGAACGGCAATCGGTCTTGTGCTTGGTGGAATGATTCAGTTAACAGCAGGAGTTCCGAAGGACCCTTCGGGAGTTGCTTGGCTAAAAGAAGTTTCTAGTTGGTATGGATTAATTGGAAATGGCTATATGGATTTACTAAAGATGCTTGTAATTCCTTTAGTATTTTTATCAATCGTGCGTGTCATCATGAACATGCAAGGAGAAAACCTTGGTAAGATGACAGCGAAGACAATTGGAATGCTCATTGGAACGACACTTATTGCAGCAGTAATCGGTATGACAGGAGGAATCCTCTTCAGACTTGGGGAGGGTCTTCAAGTAGAAGCCGAAGCAGCGACGATACGAGAAATGACATCCTTGGTGGATACGTTCCGTGGCTTACTTCCGTCTAACGTTGTAAATGCTATGGCTGAAGGAAATGTAGTTGCCGTTGTAATCTTTGCAACATTTATAGGTGTTGCCATTAGACGTCTGACGAAAAAATACAGCGACGTGATTGAACCATTTGTAAAATGGGTAGAAGCATTCTATAAGATTATTCTTAGTGTCGCAATGACGGTAATCAAATTTATGCCATATGCAGTAATTGCAATGCTTTCGAATACAATTACGTCAAGAGGTATTGGAGTATTAGCCTCTGTAGGTAAGTTTATTGGCGTATTATACGCAGGAATTTTAGTAATGTTCCTAGTGCATTTATTGATTGCAGCAATTAACGGTGTGAGCCCAGTTAAGTATATTAAATATGGTATGGAACCGTTATTACTTGCATTTACTTCGCGTTCCAGCCTTGGTACATTGCCAGTATTAATCGAGACCCTTGCTAAGAAGTTTGGAATCGATGAAGGGGTTGCAAGCTTTGTTGGAAGTCTAGGAAGTAACATGGGAATGAACGGTTGTGCAGGATTATATGCGGCATTGGTTGCAGTGACGCTTGGACAGATTGTTGGCGTAGATATGAACGTAAGTTTTTATTTTATGTTAATTACAATCATTACAATTAGTTCCTTCGGAATTGCAGGGCTACCTGGAACGGCTACGATTGCGATTTCGGTTGTCATCTCCGGTATGGGAATGGGAGAGTATTTCCCATTAATTGGTGCAATTATCGCGATTGATCCTATTCTTGATATGGGAAGAACATTTTTAAATGTCAGCGGTACTATGGTTAGTGCGATCACTGTAGGTAAGTCATTTGAAAAGAAGGAGAGCTAACTATGAAAGTAATTATCATTGGCGGGATTGCTGCGGGAATGAGCGCAGCAGCCAAATTAAGAAGAGCGGACCGTGAAGCAGAAATCATTGTGTACGAGAAACAAGACTATATATCATTTGGAGCATGTGGCCTCCCTTACTATGTTGGCGACTATTTTGAAGACAAAGAGCGAATGATTGTCAGAACGAAAGAGCAGATGGAACAGATGGGAATCCATGTTTGTTTACAGCATGAAGTGCTAAATGTTGATCCTGATAAGAAATGCGTGCTTGTAAAAGACCTTGTAAATCAAACTACAAGCGAAGAAACGTATGACCGTCTTTTGGTGGCATCTGGTGCAAGAGCGGTAATTCCACCATTTGAAAATGGAAATCTTAACAACATTCATGTCCTTCGTTCTTTGGAGGATGGGGAACAGGTAAAGCGTTTATTCTTAGATGAGAAGATAAAGAAGGTCGGAATCATCGGTGCCGGATTTATCGGACTTGAAGTAGTAGAAGCTGCAAAGAAATTAGGGAAAGAAGTGCATGTATTCCAAGTACGGGATCGTATCCTTCCTGGTGTATTTGATGCGGAAGTTACTCAAATCCTTGAAGAAGAGCTTAAAAACGAAGGAGTTCATCTATACCTTAACACGATGGTAACCGGATTTTTTGGAGCGACAGTAGTTGAGAAAGTGATAACGAAAGAATTTGGGGTAGAGGTGGATGCAGTAATCATCTCAGCAGGAGTCAAGCCAAATACAGAATTTATTTTAGGAACAGGAATCGACTGTTTAGATAATGGTGCTATCATCATCGATGAAGAGGGAAGAACAAGCATCCCTGATATCTATGCCGCAGGAGATTGTGCTACGGTTCCTCATCGATTAAAGAAAGAGCCAGCATATCTTCCACTTGCAACGACTGCCAACAAGCTTGGAAGAATCGTGGGAGAAAATCTTGCAGGAGGCCATGTACGTTTTGAAGGTACGTTAGGGTCCAGCTGCATTAAGCTACTTGGAATGGAAGCCGGAAGAACCGGATTAACGGAGGAAGAAGCAAATAAGCTTAAAATCCCAGTGAAGACTTCCTTTATTACGGATAAGAACCATACGGATTATTATCCAGGGCAAGAAAGTGTAAGCATCAAACTTGTATATGAAGCAGAGACAAAGAAAATCCTAGGTGGACAGATCGTAGGAAAAGATGGTGCCGTCCTTCGTACCGATGTGCTTGCAGCGATGATTTATGGTGAGATGACAACAAAGCAATTAGGTATGTTAGACCTATGTTATTCCCCACCATTTGCAAGAACATGGGACGTTTTGAATATTGCAGGAAATGCGGCTAAGTAACTGTAGAAAATTTCCAATAGGTATTTCAACAATACTTATAAATAAAAGACGAATTATGTCGATAAAAATAAGGCATAGGTGCAATAGAAACACATTGGAGGAAAAGAATGGGTAGAAGAAAATCAATTAAGATGATGTTAAATTTGCTGACATCATTAAACATTTTAATAGTATTTGCCATTGTTCTTGGCAGCGCATATGTGTCAACATTTAATACAATGGAAACAGTAAAGGATAATAATCTTGCACGTATGGTAGAGGAGACTTCCAATTCTGTAAGTGAGAAACTAAGTCGTTATCTAGCAATCACAGATATGCTTACACACGATACAAGAATTAACGATCCTTCTCAAAAATGGGAAGATAAGTTAAAGCAGCTTAAAATCGTTGTGGCAGAGCACAAAGATGAGTATGGATTACAGAGTATAGGATATATTTCTACAGACGGTATGCTTAAGACAACGGACAATTTCCAAAATGATATTTCCGAAAGAGAATATTATAAGAATCTGATGGCAGGCGGCGAATATGTCAGCAGTCCTTCCTATAACAAAGATACTGGAAAGCAAATTGTATTCTTTGGAAAACCTATTATGAAAGATGGTAAAGCAGTAGGTGCATTTACATGTTCTTTTGAAGGTAATTTTATTTCTCAGTTAATTGCAGATGTTAATTATTTTGGAAATGGAACAGCGTATATCTTAAACAATCAAGGAACAGTAATTGGTTCCCAAGACCATGAAGAAGTAGAGCAGCAATATAACCTAATTGAAGCTGCAAAAGAAGATACATCATTAGCAGCAATTGCAGCAATTCAAGAAAAAATGATTGCCGGAGAAACAGGTGAAGCTACCTTTAGTGATGGTGACAAAAAATATGTGTATTATCACTCTATTCCTAATTCAAACGGATGGTCTCTTGCATTTGAAATTAAGACAAAAGAAGCTGACAAAGATTTTATTGCGTTAGCGATGAAAATCCTTCTTTTAACAATTGGATGCATGGTTGTATTAGCTACAGTCAACTTCTTTATTGTAAACAATGTGGCTAAAAACTTAATCGCGTTAAAAGACAAGATTGCTATTTTTGCAACTGGTGATTTTAGCTTTACAATTGAAGATAAATATAAAAATAAAAATAATGAATTTGGCGACATTTATAGAGCAATCGAGGAAAGTGCCTCATCAATTAGAGGGGCGATGTTAGCATTTAAAGAAAATATCGATCATTTATCTACAAATGCAACTGAGTTAGAAGAAGTTTCGAATAATATCAATTCTCGTTCGGAAGCAATTACGATTGCCATGAATGAAGCTGCAACAGGTAATTCCGATCAGGCAACTTCGATTTCAGACATTAACCAGATGATGGAACAATTAGGTGAAAACATCAATAATGTAAATGATAACATTAAAGATATTGTTGTAATTGCAAATTCAGCAGATCAGGAAATTGCAGTAAGCAGTAAAGTATTATTAGAATTAAGTTCATCTTTAGACGAGTTCACAAATACATTTAACCATTTCTATGGGGAAGTAACGGCAATGAGTGGTCAGATCGAGAACATCGGACAGATCACAGAAACAATTAAAGAAATCTCTTCTCAAACAAACTTATTAGCGTTAAATGCAGCAATCGAATCTGCAAGAGCAGGAGAAGCTGGTAAAGGTTTCGCTGTAGTTGCAGAGGAAATCAGACACCTTGCAGAAGCAAGTGAACAAAGCGTTAACGAAATCGGTCCGATTATCGATACCGTATTACAAAGTGGTAAGAATATTTCTATGTCAACAAATGATATGAATCAAAAGATGGCAAATCAGAAGAACAACGTAGAAGATACAATTACTGAGTTTAAGAAGATTACAGAATCTATGGCGAAAATCATCCCTATGACTTCCGCTATTGCAGAGGCATCCAAAGACAGTATCGTGAAGAAAGATGAAATGCTTATGCTTGTAAATAGCGTAAGTGCTGTTTCAGAAGAACTTGCAGCTACAACAGAAGAAGTTGCGGCAACTGCAGACGAGTTCACTGGAACAAGCAAGGGTGTTCAACATGTATCTGCTTCCATGGCTGAAAGCGTAACAGTATTAGAAAAACATATCAATAATTTTAAATTATAGAAAAAAGGCTTGTCGATTAGTTCGGCAAGCTTTTTTTACGCGGGCAGTCGCCAAAGTCCTGCTTGCATGACCTTGGCGACTGCCGCGAAAACGAGAGAAACTCGCAGAGCGTGTTTCTTCTCGTTTTCTTAAGGAGAACTCCCTATGAAATTTATTGAAAGATTCTTTAGTTATATGGTAGAATTAAATCAGTTTATAAAGAAACGGATCAAAGAAAGGAAGTCAACTTATGAGCAATGGGCATAATCAGGCGAAAGTAAGAGAAAGTAATACAAGATTAGAAAGATTAACATTAATTGAACATTGGAACAATCCCGTTCTTTCCTTGATGAAGGACAAATCTCCAATTATCAATGGTGTATTTGAGATTTACCTTACAACAGGAAGCATCAATGAAAGAATAAAGACAATTACAGATAAAACACAGTATTCCTACTGTCAAGTTCCTGTAATTCAAGTTATTGATGCGGTATTTAACAATACTTGTAAAGGTGTATCAATCAATGGACTCGCTGATGAAGAGCTTTACATAACGAAATCAGATTTACGACCAATTGAGAAACAGGCAGATACGATTGTTACAATGATGGCAGTACTTAGCGAAAGACTTACAAAAACAGATGCAATGAATCGTTTAGAAGAACGAGAATTCTATGTATTAGGTGAGATTCCAGAGACATTTAACAAAGAGGAAGATTTATATGCGTTCGACGCAAAGAATGTTGAAGGTAAGAATTATGTCAAACTGTTTATGACAGAACATAAAGCCAATATGAGTAATGACCGTAATTTTGAAGTGGGAAGATATTCATTGCGACAGATTAGAGAAGCATTTCGTGGTCATTATGGACTGATTGTGGAGCCAGCGGAAGAATATGCTGTATGCTTTGAGGCAGAAGAATTATAGGGAAAAGAAAGAGAGCCGATCAGATTGACAATAAGACATTTAAAGATTTTTATGGCAGTGTATAAGTCAAGAAACATGACTGAGTCGGCGAAGCAGCTATATATGACACAACCTTCGGTCAGCCAGGCCATTCGTGAACTGGAAGAACATTATGAGGTTGTGTTATTTGAGCGGCTGCATCGTCAGTTATATCCGACTTTTGCAGCGGATACATTGAATTCATATGCTGGAAAGATTATTGATTTATTTAATGAGATGGAACAGGAAATAAACGGGGAATCACTGTTGAATCATATTCGGATTGGCGCAAACTATACAGTGGGAGCTTCTATGATGAGTGACTTTGTGCATCAGCTTCATAACAAAGAAGCTGATGCTAAAGTAAATGTATTCATCAATAAAGCAAGCGTGCTAAAGGAAATGTTAAGGAAGAACGAAGTGGATCTTATTTTGATTGAGGATCAGAAAAAGGAATGTGACTTAGTAGGAGAGTGCTTTGCCACAGATCATGTCACAATCGTAACAACACCAACCCATCGCCTTGTCCAAAAAGAAAAGGTATATACCAAAGACTTAGTGGATGAAAAATTACTAATGCGTGAACGAGGAGCCGGCGCAAGGGATCAGTTTGAGGCGGATATGCTTCAAAAAGGGTATGAGGTGAAACCGTTTTGGGAAAGTATTAGCGTGACCGCTTTAATTAAGGCGACAGAAGAGTTTGGTGGAGTAGCCATCCTTCCATATGAAGCGGTAAAGGAACAAATCGCGATTGGAAGCTTAGTCGAATTAACGGTTGAGGATATGAAGTTAACAAGGACGCTTTCTATTTTTTATCATAAGGATAAGTATGTAACGAAACTAATGAGTGAATTCATCGAGATTGTGAAAAACAGTTCCAAAATAAAACTTGATACATAAGTATTTACCTATATAAATTATATAGATAATAAGATATAACTATTTGTATAATTCGAAATAGAGGGGTATCATCATAACAACGTTTATGTCGACAGAACAATACAAAATAGGAGAAGTTAATATGAAAAAGACAAAATTAGTTGTTATTATGATATTATCCATGCTTGTAAGCATATTGAGCGGATGTACAAAGAGTAATTCAGGTTCTGGTTCAGAAGAAACAAAACAAGAGAAAGTTAAGGTGCAGGTATTTCTTGCAGCCAGCCTTAATACAGTAATGGAAGATCTTGCAAAGAAATATCAAGAAAAGAATCCAAATGTTGAACTTGTATTTAATGCAGATAGTTCAGGAAAATTACTGACTCAAATTGAACAAGGTTTTGCTTGTGATATATTTTTCTCAGCGGCACAAAAACAAATGAATCAGTTAGAAGCAGATGGTTTGATTGTAGATGGTACGAAAAAGAACATGGTAAACAACCAGGTTGTTGTAATTGCAAGAAAGGATACAGACACAAAAGTGGAGGGCCTTTCTACTCTTAACAAAGCAGCAAGTATCGCATTAGCAGATGGAAGCGTACCTGTAGGAAAATATACGAGAGAAGCACTTATGAATCTTAAAGTTCTTGATCAGACAGAGGATGCATCTTCTATCGAAACAAAAACAATCCAAGATAAATTAGGTGTTGAAATTAGTGAACAAAGCAACGTTAGTAAAGTGCTTGAAGCAGTAAAACAAGGAAATTGCAAAGTAGGTACCACGTATTATTCTGATACATATGGATATGAGAACGAGATTAAGATTCTTGAAAAAGTAAATCAAGACTTAACGGGTTCTGTTATCTATCCAATCTGCCAAGTGAAAAATGACGAAGCTAGTGAAGCAGAAACAAAGGCTGCAAAAGAATTTTATGACTATGTTTGCTCTGATGAAGCAAAAACAGTATTTGAAAAATACTACTTCGACACAAATGTAAAATAAACGCAATGAAAAAGCGAAGGAGTAATCAATGAAAGAGCTAATTGAAATTGTAAGAAATCTTGATTATAGTCCACTGTTTATTTCTTTAAAGACAGCCATAGCGGCTACGATCATTTGCTTTTTCTTAGGGATATGGATTGCTGCAAAAGTACTTCGCATGTCTAAGAGAGCTAAGGCGTGCATAGACGGAATCTTAACTATGCCGTTAGTGCTTCCTCCTACCGTAGCAGGTTTCTTCCTTCTACTTGTGTTTAGCAAGAGAAAACCGTTTGGACAATTTTTGTATACAACGTTTGATCTTAAAGTAGTGCAGTCGTGGCTGGGATGTGTCGTAGCTGCGACTGTTATTGCGTTGCCCCTTATGTACCGCAATGCTAGAGCTGCGTTTGAACAGGTAGACAGTAACTTAGTCCATGCAGGAAGAACACTTGGAATGTCGGAATGGAAAATCTTTTGGAAGGTCGTTGTTCCAAGTGCCAGACCAGGAATCATCTCTGGTACAATTCTGACGTTTGCAAGGGCTTTGGGCGAGTATGGAGCAACTTCCATGTTAGCAGGAAATATTCCAGGAAAGACAGCGACAATCTCACAGAGAATCGCCATGGTCTTACAGGATGGGGATTATACAACGGCTGGCATATGGGTAGCCATTATTATGGCAATTGCGTTTGTCATCGTCGTAGGAATGAACTTGATTAGTGCAAGAACAAGTAAAAACAGAAAGAGATGGTAGCCAGATGGGGATTTGTTTGCATATAAAAAAGCAGATGGATCAATTTCTGCTTAACATTAAGATAGAGAGTAATAGCAAGAGAATAGGGATACTGGGTGCATCCGGTTGTGGAAAAAGCATGACGTTAAAATGCATTGCAGGAATCCTTACGCCAGATGAGGGGCGAATTGACATAGAAGATACATCATATTTTGACAAGGGAAAAAAGGTGAATCGAAAACCACAGCAGAGGTCAGTAGGTTATCTGTTTCAAAACTATGCACTGTTTCCCACAATGACAGTGGAAGAGAACATTATGGTTGGTGTACATAATCGGAGCCGTTTGGAGAAAAAGAAAGTTGCAGGCGAGTTAATCGAGCGGTTTCATTTGACAGGACTTCAAAAAAGGCTTCCATCGGAATTATCAGGAGGACAGCAGCAACGAGTTGCGTTAGCAAGAATCCTTGCCTATGAGCCGGAGATTATTTTGTTAGACGAGCCGTTTTCTGCACTGGATAGTTATCTGAAAGAGAAGATGCAGATGGAATTAGAAGAGATGCTGAAAAGCTATGAGGGAACAGTAATCTTGGTGTCCCACAGTAAAGAGGAAATCTATCGTTTCAGCGAGGAATTATTCGTTGTAAAAGATGGAAGGGTCATAGAAAGCGGAAAGACGAAAGAAGTGTTTGATGCTCCAAGGACGATGGAAGCAGCACGATTAACTGGCTGTAGAAATATTTCTAAGATTGAGAGAAAAGGTACGTTAGACTTTTATGCTTCCGACTGGGGAATTGAACTAAAAGGTTCTGTTCCTTTGGAAGAAGGAATCCGTTTTGTTGGCATACGGGAGCAGGATCTGCTCTTGGCAGAAGGCAGTGATGGGCAGCCAGTTTGTACATTAGAAGTTGTCCGTAAAGTGGAGCTACCATTCGCTTTTCAGTATGTACTAAAAGGAGAGGGAAGTGGTAAAGAACCTATCCTCTTTACTTGTGGAAAAGAAAAAGGCGGCCTACTTCACGTAAATGATAAAGTTAACGTGAGATTTGACCGCCTTATGTTTTTAGAGTAAGCCCGTAAAAAGGCTTAGCCAATGATAAGCACTTCCATCGTTCCCCCACAGACCATGCCGTCTTCTTCTTCAAAGTCGCTGGTCAGTTCGATGGTCATAAGCTTATAGGTGCCGCTGCCAATCATATGTCTTGCTTCGGTGATGACATGGCTTTCACTGCAGCCACCGCCAATGGAACCAATCGTATTGGCAAGCTGGTCGACAACCATGATTGAACCCGCCTTTCTTGGAGTGGAGCCTTTCGTGGATGTGATCGTTACAATTGCATATGGTGTTGTTAAGGAACAGATTTGCTCAAAGAACCCGATGGTATCATAGGAGAGAGCACAATCTGTTTTTTTTCTGGAAGGAGTTCGGCCTCGTTTTACCTGAATCAATTCGGAGAGAATGGAGATAGCAATCTCTTCTGGAGTTTCAGCACCTATGGATAAGCCAATCGGTGTATGGATGTCCTCTAATAAGGAAGCAGAGGCTCCTTCGCTAATTAGTTTTTCTTTTAGGCTTTTGACACGACGCTTAGAACCAATGAGACCGACATAAGCAGGCCATGTGCCTTTTTGTAATGCCTTTATGCAGGTTTCGTCTTCTTTGTGTCCTCTCGTAATTACTGCAACATAATCATTTTGTGTAATGGATAAATTGTGAATGGCACTTGAAAAGGAGTCGCAGATGACATTACTTGCGTCTGGAAAACGTCTTGTATTCGCAAATTTTGGACGGTCATCTACAACGACTACTTCAAAGCCAGTCTTCGCAGCAAATTCGCATACAGGCATTGCTATATGCCCACCACCTAATAATATTAGGCGTTCAGGAGGCATATAGGCAAATGTAATTGTGGATTCGCTTGGTCTTTGATACGTTGTGAGAAAATCATAACGATCGTATTCCGTCAGTGTACGAATCATATCGCTTACTTGGCCTTCCCGCTTTGGAAGTGTCGTTTCTAATACGGCGATATGGCTTCTTTTTAATATATCTAGTATTGTTTTATATTCTTGGTTCATATGTATTTTTCCTTTTAAACGAGTGAGAATTTATCTACGTTTACGATACCTAACGTTGTCAGTTTCATTTTTGGTATGACTGGAAGGCTGACAAAGGATAAGGTCATAAACGGATCAATGTTATGGTTTACACCCAGGGAGTAAGCGGCTTCGCGGATGGCCTCTAGTCCTTCTTTTGCTTCTTCGGCATCAAAGTCGCTCATAAGTCCTGCAATTGGAAGGGCGAAGGCAGAAAGGATTCTTCCATGGTTTACGACGACCATGCCGCCACGCATCTTTTTAAGCGCTTGAATGGCAATGGATAGGTCATAGTCATTGGTGCCGACTGCGATGATGTTATGGGAATCATGGGCCACGCTTGTTGCAATTGCACCTTCTTTTAGGCCATAGCCTTTGATTAAGCAGACACCAATGTGTCCAGTCATTTTATGTCGTTCGACTACACAGACCTTTAGAATGTCCTGTTCCACATCTATCCTGGAAGCTTTCCCGGCATCCGTAGTCAATAGTTGCTCTGGAACGAGGCCGATGATTTGTTCAGGGATTCGTTTAAGTGCAAGGTCACTTTCTGTAATTGGCTGGATATGTATTGTGTCGTGTACAAGCTCATCAAGATAAGGAAGAGAGGCCTGCTTGCAAGTAGCGTCTAGAACGTCTTTTGTCATACAGCGCCCATTTTTATAGACGGAGTCAATCGTGACGCTTTCAATGTCTGAAAGAAGAATCAGATCCGCTAAATATCCTGGGGCAATGGCGCCACGATTGGTCAGACCAAAATATGTGGCAGAACAATGGGAGGCCATCTTATAGGCAGTAGCAGGTGAGACGCCGTTACTAATGGCAGTGCGTATGATGTAATCGATATAGCCTTCGTTAAGGATATCATTGATATGTCGGTCATCGGTTGCAAACATACAACGGGATGCATATGGTTCTTTGCATAATGGGAGAAGTGCTTTTAAGTTCTTGCTGGCCGTTCCTTCTCGAATCATGATCCATTGTCCGGCACGTAGTTTTTCTAAGCCTTCTTGGGCGGTAGTACATTCATGGTCGGAGTAGATGCCGCTTGCAACGTATGCCATAAGATCAGAGCCAGTTAAGTTTGGTGCATGGCCATCAATGATTTTATGTGCCTGCAAGGTTGCAAAGGTTTTATTGATGGTTTCTTCGTCACAGGATAGGACACCGGGAGCATTCATCATTTCGGCTAATCCTAATACACGGGGATCTTTTAGATAGGATTTTATTTGCCTAGAATCGATAACGGCACCGGATTCATCAAAGGAACAGGAAGGAACACAAGAGGGAAGCATAAAGAATACATCCAGTGGAAGTCCTTTGGTTGCTGCCATCATATAGTCAAGGCCGTTTGTTCCTAGAACATTGCTGATTTCGTGTGGATCGGTAATGACACTAGTTGTTCCATGAACTAGGGCAGCCTTTGCAAATACGTCAGGTCGGACAGCCGTGCTTTCTAGATGAATATGCCCATCGATGAATCCTGGAACTACGGTTTTATTAGTACAATCGATTTCAGTCTTTCCTTCATAGGATCCGATGCCGACGATTTTATCTCCGGTTATGGCAATGTCTCCAGTAAGAAACTCATTGGTAAACACATTAAGATAGGTTGCATTTTTTAAGACCATATCTGGGTAGTCTCTTTTGGCAGCCGTTTGAATTTGTTTTTTATAGTCTGATTTATTATACTCGAATCGTGTCATATCCATTCCTCCTTGGAAGTGTAGCATGATCACTATAGAGGCAGTTTCCTGCTACATATTTGGCAACAACGGTTACATGTTCTGGCATATAGATCAGCCGATTTACTCGCTCTTGTAAGCTTAAGGTACGTGGAGATTTTATGTTTTCGTCATTTAGGACGACAGCATCAAATTCATAACCTTTAAGGAAAGTGCCGACATTTCCAAAGAAGGAGCCGCCACCTAGTGTTGCTAAGTAAAATACATCCTCAAAGGTAAGTGGTTTTTGTGTTTGATCGACTAAGCGCCAGTACATCTTAGAAGACTGGATGGCACAAGCCATTGCCTTAAGAAGGGATAAACTGGAGCCGCCGGCAACGTCTGAGCCAAGACCTACCGATAAATCATCCTCTAGATAGGAACGGATTGGTGCAATTCCTGAAGCAATATTCAGATTTGATTCCGGACAGTGGGCGATGAAGACGTTATTCTTTTTCATCAGGGCAACTTCTTCTTTTGTACTATAGACGCAGTGTGCCATGATGGTTGGAACATCGCCACCGAATAAATCAAACATCTGGTAGGCATCACCGTAACAGCTGGAGTCTGGAACCAGTTCTTTCACCCATTGGATTTCTGATAGGTTTTCTGATAAATGGGACTGTACTGGAAGATGATATTCTTTTTGCAGCTTGGAAAGCTTCTCCATAAGTTCATCGGTACATGATGGGATAAACCTTGGTGTAAGGATTGGTTTTGTATTATGATATCTTGCTTGGCAGGCATCCAGCCATAGTTTTGTTTGTTCATAGGAAGCAGATGCGCTTTCTTCTTCTAAGTTGATACCGCCATTACGGTCCATATTTACTTTGCCAACGTAAGTCTTTAGACCACTTTTTTCAAGCAGATCCATAAGCAGTAGCGTGGCTTCGTTATGGATCGTTGCAAAGATGCAAGCTCTTGTCGTTGTCGTATGTAAAAGGTCTTCAGTAAAGAGTGAGTAAGACGTTTTGGCATAGGAGGTATCTGCATATTTTGCTTCCTCTGGAAACGTATTGGTTTCTAGCCACTCTAATAGTTCAAGGTCCATTCCTAGGCCACGAAATGGGTATTGAGGTGCATGCACATGTAAATCGGTCATTCCCGGAAGGATGATCTGATCTCCATAATCAATGATGATATAGTCCTCATATTGTTCTGGAAGGACTTCATAAACGCCTTCTACTTGACGGTCCTTACAGATAAGATAGGCATGTTCTTTACATTGTAAGGTGCGGTCAAGGGTTAAGTATACGATATTGCCTTTTATAATGAATGTATCGTTATTCATATGTATTCACATCACTTTCTTAGAAATTCACATTATATGGGAGGCGTAAGTAATTCTCCACATAATGAAAAAAGGCCGTTAGATTCACGCTAACAGCCTCTTTGCTCATTAAATTAGGTCATATTGTATCACTGTAGGTTTGATTAGTCAATCAAAAAAATTTTGATTGTTTAGTCAAAATATGTTGACAAACTGTAAAAGATTGCATTATTATTAGTGCAGTAACAAACGAACGAACAACGAAGGAGTTGTGTGTAGCGATACACGCAGCTCCTTTTTTCATTGTTTGGAAATTTCTCTGTCGAGCTCTTTCCTAACAATTAAAAATGTCCCAAAAAGCGGGGCGTGTCGAAGGAAGTTGTATGTGATTTGTTACTAGTACATATGGAATCAAAATTAAAAATAGGAGGAAGAAACTATGAAAAAGAAGATAGTTAGTTTAATGGTAGCATTGACAATGGTTAGTTCCTTATTTGCAGGTTGTGGGAACTCAGAGGAAGAAACTAGCCAAGGTACGCAGGCTTCAGCTACGGCAGGGGCAACAGCAGCTTCCGATGCATCTAAGATTAAAGTCGGTGTCATTTATGTTGGGGATGAAAATGAAGGTTACACAGCAGCCCACATGGAAGGCGTACAAGAGATGGCGAAAGAACTTAATTTATCATCTGATCAAATCATTGAAAAGAAAAATATTAAAGAAGATGAATCTTGTTACGATGCAGCAGCCGATTTAGCAGAGCAAGGATGTAACATCATCTTTGGTACAAGCTTTGGTCATGAAGATTATTTAATTCGTGCAGCAACAGAATATCCTAACGTTCAGTTCTGTCATGCAACTGGCAACAAAGCTGCTTCTAGTGGATTAAAGAACATGCATAACTATTTTGATAGCATTTATGAAGCACGTTATGTATCTGGTGTAGTTGCTGGTATGAAGATTCAAGAAATGATCGATGCCGGTAAGATTACAAAAGATCAGGCAAAAATGGGTTATGTAGGTGCATTCCCATATGCAGAAGTTATTTCTGGTTATACAGCATTCTACTTAGGTGCTAAGAGCATTGTTGATTCTGTAACGATGGAAGTTCGTTATACAAACAGCTGGGCAGATGCTTCCCTTGAGGGTGAAACTGCAACAGCACTGATCTCTGATGGTTGTATCTTAATCAGCCAACATGCTGATACAACAGGTGCTCCAAGCGTTTGTGAAACAAAAGGTGTTCCAATCGTAGGCTATAACGTAGATATGACAAGCGTTGCTCCTAACACAGCATTAACTTCTCCAACAAATAACTGGGGTATTTATTACAAATATGCAGTAGATGCAGTAATCAATAATAAAGAAATTCAAACAGACTGGTGCCAAGGTTACGCTGACGATACAGTTGGAATCACTACACTTGGTAAAGCCTGTGCAAAAGGTACAGATAAGAAAGTAGAAGAAGTAGTAAAGGCAATCAAAGATGGTTCTTTACATGTATTTGATACTTCTAAATTCACAGTAGGCGGTAAAGTAGTTGACTCTTGGAAAAATGCTGCAGGAGTAGAATACATCAAAGACGGATATTTCCATGAATCAGAAGGAACTTCAGCTCCAGCATTTGAGTTACAAATTGATGGTATTACATCATTGACAAAATAAACTGTAGCATAGTGTAGAAATGGCCGCCGCATCTTTGCTTTCATAGTTTAAGCATTGTGTGTACGGCCGTTTCCTACTTATAAGGAGGAGAATAACGTGAAACCGAATAATGCAATCGAATTAAAAAATGTTTCCAAACATTTTGGAGAGGTAGTAGCAAATGATAATGTCAATCTGTCAGTTCGAAAGGGAGAGATTCTATCGATCTTAGGGGAAAATGGTAGCGGTAAGACGACACTCATGAATATGATTGCTGGCATTTATTATCCAGACAGTGGAAGTATCTATATAGATGGAAATGAAGTAACGATTCGTTCTCCAAAAGATTCTTTTGCACTAGGAATCGGTATGATCCACCAGCATTTTAAACTCATAAACATCCTTACAGCAGCAGAAAACATTATCCTTGGATTACCAGGAAGCAAGCGCTTAAAGCTAAAAGAAGTGGAGGAAGAAGTAAAGAAATTAGTTGATAAATATGGCTTTGATTTAAATCCAGCCCAAAAGATTTATGATATGTCAGTCTCACAAAAACAGACAGTAGAAATAATAAAGGTTTTATATCGTGGTGCAAACTTATTAATCCTAGATGAGCCGACAGCGGTTCTTACACCACAAGAAACAGAGAAGCTTTTTGATGTGCTTCGTAATATGAAAAAAGATGGAAAGTCAATTATAATCATTACCCACAAATTAAATGAAGTATTAGAGATTTCCGATAGAGTCTCCGTACTTCGTAAAGGAAAATACATAGGGACTGTAGAAACAAAAGATGCTACCGTGGATAGCCTTACTGAAATGATGGTAGGTGAAAAGGTAGTACTAGATATTAATCGTACTGAACCAGAAAAACAGACAAAACGCATCGATATGAGGGGCGTTACTGTTAAAAATAAAGAAGGAATCATGATGCTTAAGGAAGCTTCCTTTACCGCTTATAGTGGAGAAATCCTAGGAGTTGCAGGAATCTCAGGAAGCGGACAAAAAGAACTGTTAGAATCCATTGCCGGACTCCAGGAAATTGAAAGCGGTGAGATCCTTTACTATAGCCCAGAGGGCAAGGTAGAAAAGATATCGGACATGAAGCCGATTGATATTAAGAATCTAAACATCTCGTTATCCTTTGTTCCAGAGGACCGGCTTGGCATGGGATTAGTCGGATCCATGGATCTTACCGATAACATGATGATTCGAAGTTATAAAGAAGGAAAACATTTCATTGCAAATCGTAAGAAACCAAAAGAACTAGCAGAGCAGGTTGTTGAAAAACTAGAAGTTGTGACTCCTAGCATTGAGACGCCAGTCAGTAGGCTTTCTGGAGGAAATGTACAAAAAATCTTAGTTGGACGAGAGATTGCTTCGAATCCATCCGTACTGATGGTTGCTTATCCGGTACGTGGACTTGATATTAACTCCTCATATACGATTTACAATTTATTAAATAGCCAGAAGACAAAGGGTGTTGCAGTTATCTGCGTTGGTGAAGACCTAGACGTCTTGCTAGAGCTTTGCGACAGAATCCTTGTGTTGAATGGCGGTAAAGTGGCTGGTATCGTGGATGCCAGAACGACAACAAAAGAGGAACTTGGTGTATTGATGACAGGTTCCGGAGAGGAGAGTAACGTCAATGAACAAAGAACTGAGTGTTTCCAATAAAGAACCGTTCATCCGTATGATGAAACGGGATTCCCTGCCTAAGTGGAAAGGAATCTGCATTCGTATCATTGCTGTACTATTATCTCTTATTGTATGTGCAATCGTTATCGTTGGAATTACAGGACAAGATCCTATGGAGGTCTATAAAGGAATTATTAATGGTGCAATTGGCACGAACAGGCGTCTCTGGGTTACTATCCGTGAGACGATGATTCTTTTGTTAATTGCAGTCGGCCTTACTCCAGCATTCAAAATGAAGTTTTGGAATATCGGAGCAGAAGGCCAGGTGCTTGTTGGTGGCTTAGCGACTGCAGCACTTATGATTTATTGTGGTGACAGCATGCCAAACTGGTTATTGGTAATCGTCATGATTATTGCCAGTGCCGTAGCGGGGATGATCTGGGGACTGCTTCCTGCATTCTTTAAAGCTCACTACAATACGAACGAAACATTATTTACGTTGATGCTAAACTATGTTGCCATGCAGCTTGTTACCTTTTGCATTGTATTCTGGGAAAATCCAAAAGGCTCGAATACAGTAGGGATTATCAATGCAGCAACAAGAAAAGGCTGGTTTCCAGAATTGTTTGGAAAGCCACAGATGTTAAATGTAATCATTGTCCTTGTAATCACTTTAGGCATGTTTATCTATATGAAATACAGTAAGCAAGGATATGAAATCGCAGTTGTCGGTGAAAGTGAAAATACAGCAAGATATGCAGGAATCAATGTAAAGAAAGTCATTATTCGTACAGTAATGATTTCCGGTGCAATCTGTGGTATCGCTGGCGCCATCATCATTGGTGGATCAAGCCACACGATTTCTACTAGTACGGCCGGTGGACGTGGATTTACTGCAATCATTGTTGCTTGGATGTCCAAATTCAATCCATTTGTCATGATCATCGTGTCAGCATTTTTAGTATTTATGCAGCAAGGTTCCATTCAAATTGCCAGCCAGTTTGGATTAAATCAGAATGCTTCAGATATCATTACAGGAATCTTATTATTCTTTTTGATTGGATGTGAGTTCTTTGTAAATTATCAAGTCGAGTTTAGAAGAAAGGTAAGGGGGGAGGAGTAATATGTCAGTACTAATTACCTTTATTCAAAAAGCGATAGGACAGGCAGTGCCGATTCTTTTTGGTGCATCAGGAGAAATCCTCATTGAAAAGAGTGGTAACCTAAACCTTGGCATTCCAGGAATTATGTATATGGGAGGCATCTCAGGACTCATGGGTGCGTTCTTCTATGAAAAAGGATGTGAACATCCAAGTGCATTTCTTGGACTTTTAATTTCTTTGCTTTGTGCGTTAGCAGCATCCGCATTGGGAGGGCTGATTTATAGTTTTCTTACGATTACCCTTCGCGCAAACCAAAATGTTGTCGGTCTTGCCTTAACAACATTCGGTGTTGGGTTTGGTAACTTCTTTGGTGGTTCCATCTCCAAACTTGCTGGTGGTGTTGGTCAGATATCCGTTGCTACGACAGCAGAAGCTTATCGGGCGACGATTCCTGGATTGTCAAAGATTCCAGTGATTGGACCCTTACTATTTTCTTATGGATTTTTAACTTATGTTTCCGTCATTGTGGCATTTGTACTTGCCTTTTTCTTAATGAAGACTAGGACGGGACTTAATCTTCGTTCCATTGGTGAAGATCCAGCCACTGCAGATGTTGCAGGAATCAATGTTTCAAAATATAAATATATCGCAACCATTGCAGGATCAGCGATTGCGGGAGCTGGCGGATTATTCTTCGTTATGGATTATCTTGGTGGTACTTGGATGAATAATGGATTTGGAGATCGTGGCTGGCTTGCCATCGCACTTGTAATCCTTGCACTTTGGTATCCAAAGCGTGCCATCTGGGGATCTTTTGTATTTGGTGCTTTGTATATACTTTATATCTATATCCCGGGACTTTCAAGGGCCATGCAGGAATTGTTTAAGATGCTTCCATATGTAGTAACAATTCTTGTGCTGATTATTACGAGCAGACGTAACAAACTGGAAAATCAGCCACCAGCCAGCTTAGGACAAGCGTATTTTAGAGAGGAACGGTAAGGAAATGAAAAATGAAGAAAAAATATTGGAGGCTACTTTAGCAGTCGTAAGAGAGCAGACGATTAGTGGGACGAGAATGCATCTGATTGCCCAGAAAGCAGATATGCTGCAGTCCAATCTTCATTATTATTATAAGACAAAGAATGATCTGTTGCAGGCTCTTCAGGACAAGGTGCTTGATAAATGCCTTGAGATCAGGACGAATTTGCGAGTGGATTGTGAGGATTCGCTAGAGTCGGAACTGGATGTGTTCATTAAACAAAAAAAAGCATTTATTATGGAATACCGGGATTACGATTATGCGGAGCTTGATTTCTGGGTACAAGGACGAATCAATCCTAAGATGAGAGAGAACTTTGCAAAGTCATTTGATGGCTGGAGAATGGAGATTGGAGAGATGCTAGACCGATATGTTCCAAGCCTTAATGAGACAGTAAGGACATATCTTCCTTATTTGGTAGTGTCTTATCTGGAAGGAGCAACAATTCAGTATCTCATTGAGGAAGATAGTTTTGATCTGGATGCTTATTTTGCATTCGGTAAAAAGATGATTTTAGATACAATACATAAAAGTATATAACGAGGTGGTTAAGATGAAGCTCATTAAGACGGAAGATGCAGTCGGGCATGTATTATGTCACGATATGACTCAAATCATTCCAGGAGTAAAGAAAGATGCAGCATTTAGGAAAGGGCATATTGTAACGAAGGAAGATATCCCGGTACTGCTATCAATGGGAAAGGATACGCTTTATATCTGGGAGAAAAAAGAAGGAATCATACATGAGGACGAGGCTGCAAAGCTTCTGTATGAAATATGTAGCAATGAGTTCATGGAAGCCTCTGAGATAAAAGAAGGAAAAATCAGCCTGCGTGCCACTTGCGATGGTGTTTTCGAAGTGGATACAAGACGATTAAATGCCATTAATGCCATTGGAGAAATCGTTATTTCAACAAGACATGGGCATTTTCCAGTGAAAAAAGGAGATCTACTTGCCTCCATGCGTGTGATTCCGCTTGTCATTGAAGAGGAAAAGCTTTTAAAGGCAAAGGAAGCTGCAATGGGTAAGCCGCTTTTTAGAATCCGTCCTTTTCAAAAGAAAAAGGCAGTCATCGTTACGACTGGAAATGAAGTTTTCTTCGGAAGGATTGAGGATGCATTTGGTCCAGTTATAAAACGAAAGTTAAAAGAGTACGACGTAGAAGTCATAAAGCAGGTCATTATAAATGATGATGCCAAGAAGATTACGAATATCATCAAGGAAGCCATTAAGGAGGGGGCAACCATGGTTCTTTGTACAGGCGGGATGAGTGTGGATCCGGATGATACGACGCCGACCGCTATCAAGAACACAGGGGCTCGCCTTGTAACCTATGGCGCTCCAGTGCTTCCTGGCGCAATGTTTTTACTTGCCTATTATAATGACGAGATTCCAATTATGGGGCTTCCGGGATGCGTCATGTACAACAAGCGGACAATCTTTGATTTGATACTGCCAAGGGTTGTGGCTGATGAGAAGATTACAATTAATGAATTAACGACACTTGGGGAAGGCGGACTTTGCCTTGGCTGCGAGACGTGCCATTTCCCTAATTGTGGGTTTGGAAAGTAGGAAGATAGATGGAATTTAATCATTTTGATTCACATGGGAATGCAGTCATGGTCGATGTTTCAGATAAGGAAGATACAAAGCGTGTGGCAGTGGCAGAAGGAAAAATATATGTAAGCAATGAGATTATGACACACATCAGGCAAAACGATGTGAAAAAAGGGGATGTCCTTGGGGTTGCCAGAGTTGCAGGAATTATGGCCACGAAGCATACAAGCGATATGATTCCGATGTGTCATCCATTGATGCTTACAAAGAGTAGCATCGAGTTTGAAGTAGAGGAAGAGGGTGGCTATATTAAAGCAACCTGTATGGCAAAGCTAGTCGGAAAGACTGGCGTGGAAATGGAAGCGTTGATGGGAGTAACGACAGCGTTACTTACTATTTACGATATGTGTAAGGCAGTAGATAAGAATATGGTCATATCCGATGTTCACCTTGTCAAAAAAAGTGGTGGCAAGAGTGGAGACTATGAATTTAAAGCAAAGGAATGAGAAGTATGAAAGATCAATTAGGCCGCGAAATCAATTATATGCGGATATCGGTCACAGACCAGTGTAATTTACGTTGTAGATTCTGTATGCCGACGGATGACCTTTGTTTTATGAAGAAAGAAGAAATCCTAGAGTTTAAGGAGATTCTTGCAATTGCAAAAGCTGCTGTAAAGCTGGGAATTGTGAATTTTCGTATTACAGGTGGTGAACCACTTGTCAGGGAAGGAATAGAACAGTTTTTATATGATTTAAAGCATCTTCCCGGTGTCAGCCAAGTGTTTATCACTACCAATGGTGTTTTATTAGAAGAAAAGTTAGAGGGACTAAAACGGGCAGGGATTGATGGTATTAATGTCAGCCTGTGTTCGACAGATCCCAAGGAATATAAGAGCATTACAGGAAGAGATACGCTTAGTAACGTTTTAGCGGGAATAAAAAAGTCGGTAGAGAATGGCATTCATACAAAAATCAATTGTGTGCCGGTGCCAAACTTAAATGATACACATTTGCTTAGCATTGCATCGATTGCAAAGAATTATCCAATCGATGTTCGTTTTATCGAGATGATGCCAATTGGGCAAGGTGCTTCTTTTGCAATGATTTCAGAAAGGCAGATGAGAGAAAAGCTTAGTAAGGAATTTGGAGAAGCAAGAACAATAAGCCATGTGAATGGAAATGGTCCTGCGAAGTATGTGACATTTGATGGATTTTTAGGCAATATCGGATTTATCAGTGCAAGATCTTGCGCATTCTGCAGTCATTGTAACCGGGTACGGTTAAGTGCAGATGGATACTTAAAGCTTTGTTTAAATTATGAGGATGGCATCTCATTAAAGGAGACGCTTCGAGGAGACAATTCAGAGGAAGAACTTATAGAAATAATGAGTGGGGCAATTTATAAAAAGCCGGTTCAGCATAATTTTAATCAGGAGCAAACTAGGAAATACCAAAACAACAGAAAGTACATGGCACAGATCGGAGGATAATATGGAAGCAGTAGTCAAAGCAGTTTGCATCAGCGAACGAAGAGGTACCGCAAAAAAAGAGGTTGGGCAAGTAAAGCTAATTGAAAATTATGGACTAGAAGGAGATGCTCATGCAGGTAATTGGCATAGACAAGTAAGCCTGCTTTCTTATGAACAGGTAGAGGCATTTCGTAAGCGAGGAGCCACAGTTGGTGATGGCGCATTTGGAGAAAATATATTAGCAGAAGGAATTGATTTTAAGATGCTTCCAGTTGGAACCATCATTCGTTGTAACGAAGTAATCTTGGAAGTGACCCAAATCGGGAAGAAATGTCATTCCGAATGTGAAATCTTTCGTCAGGTTGGTGATTGCATCATGCCGAGGGAAGGAATCTTTGCAAGGGTATTATCTGGTGGAATCATTAAAACAGGGGATGTGATGCAAGTTGAAACAGTATAAGGCGGCAGTCATTACGTTAAGCGACAAAGGAAGCATTGGAGAACGTGAAGATACAAGCGGACGTTTCTTATGTAAGGAATTAGAAAGAAACGGGTATGAGATCGTGCAGTATAAGATACTTCCCGATGATAAGACCAAGTTAGAGGAAGAGCTGATTCGATTGGCGGATGGAAACCTCTGCGAGTTGATTTTGACGACAGGAGGGACCGGGCTATCCAGTCGGGACCGAACTCCAGAAGCAACCAAAGCGGTCATAGAGTTAGAGGTGCCTGGAATTGCAGAAGCAATTCGGGCTTACAGCGTTGGTATTACGAAACGAGGCATGTTAAGCCGTGGTGTTTCAGGAATACGAAAGCATACGTTGATTATTAATTTGCCAGGAAGCAGAAAAGCAGTGGAAGAGTGCTTGCTATATATAATCGATACATTAGATCATGCACTTGGAATTATGGCAGGAGATGCAACAGAGTGTGGCCGCTAATCCTATATTTTTTTTAAAAAAAAATTTGATCGGTCAGTCAAATAAATACGAAACGGAGGGATCGGTATGTATGATGTTGGCATTGAACATGGCAAGGTATATGTGGATGGAACATTTCATGATATGAATGTTTATATCAAAGGGGAAACGATTAGGGCACTGACAACTGGCATATGTGAATGTAGTAAGCGAATTAATGCACAAGGAAAATTCGTACTGCCGGGATTTATTGATCCTCATGTACATTTTTCCTTAGGTGTTGGAGCGAATATGTCTAAGGATGATTTTTACAGTGGATCAGTGGAAGCTGCCTATGGTGGCGTGACTACTTATATTGATTTTTTAGATCCGATTAAGAAGACCGAAGAGATTAAGCGTGAGTTTGAAAGCCGTTTAAGTCTTGCAAGCAAAAGTGTTGTGGATTATGCCTTTCATGCAACGGTTGCAAACCCAACTTCAGATTCCTTAGAACTTATCAAAGAGTGTAAGAAGTACGGTATCGATTCCATCAAGTTATTTACGACGTATGCAGATACCGATAGGCGCACCTATGATGATACAATTTATGAACTGTTAAAAGCGTCCAAAGAAGAGAACGCAAAGATTGTCATTCACGCGGAAAATGATGACCTTATCGACCATGGAAAGGACATTTTAGTAAAAGACCATGAACGGGCAAGGGCAACGATTTGCGAAAATGTAGAGGTTTTAAAATTAGCCCAGTTAGCAAGAAAATCCGGTGGTAATTTATATATCGTGCATGTCAGTGCAGGAAGCAGTGTAAAACTTCTTTCTGAAATATTTAAAGAAGAATTAGGAAGTCATCAGATTACACTTGAGAGCTGTCCACATTATTTTCTTTTGAATAGTAGCTTACTAGAGCGAGAGGACGGCTATAAATATACGATGACACCACCAATTCGACCAGAGGAAGAACGTGTTCTTCTGAATCAATATAAACAGTACATTTCAACAATTGGAACTGATCACTGTCCTTATACGAAGGAGCAGAAAGCCCATACATATACGAGTGAGGTTCCGATGGGAATTGGCGGAATACGATATTCCTTTTTAAACATGTATTCCTTATATGGATTTCAGTGTCTTAACTTATTTACGAAAGGCCCGGCAGAAGCTTACCATCTTGAGAAAAAAGGTGTACTGCTTCCAGGATATGATGCCGATCTTGTCATCTTTGACCCATCGAAGACGACGGTCGTTGATGATGAGATGAGCGTTTATGATAAGAAAGAATTACAAGGCAGTATTGAGAGTGTATTGGTACGTGGAAGCCTTGTGTTATATAAGCAACAACTCATAGAACATAACGGAAGATATATAAGAAGAGGTGATCAGAATGCAAGACATTAGTGAATCAGTAGTGAAAAAAGACCATTCCATAAAGATGAGTGGAAAGGCTGAATATATTGCAGATATGAAGTTTGATGGAATGCTATATTCAAAGATTGTTCGTTCTACCGTACCGTATGCCAAGATAAAGAACATTAAGCTACCAAAGCTTCCAGAAGGATACTATGCAGTAGATGCAGATGACATTCCGGGGGAAAATGTATTAAAGGTCGTGACAAGTGAACAGCCAATCTTTGCAAAGGATATCGTTCGTTATATCGGTGAAGCAATTTTGTTGCTAGCAGGCCCAGAGAAAGAGGTACTAGAAACGCTTGCAAGACAGGTGGAAATTACATATGAGGAAATGACGCCGGTCTTATCTATTGAAGATGCAACCGAATCTGCAGCCTCTTACCATTATGTAAAGGGAGATTTAGAAAAAGCATTTAAAGAGGCGAATGAGTTAATTGAAGAGACTTTTTATGTAGGATATCAGGAACAAGCGTATATCGAGCCACAAGGGGCGGTCGGTATCTATGAGGATGGAAAGTCAATCGTGTATGGTTCGATGCAGTGCCCTTATTATGTAAAGGATGCAGTGAAGCAGACCATGGGACTTGACGACGACCATGTGCAAATTATTCAATCCACAACAGGTGGAGGATTTGGTGGGAAAGAGGATTTTCCATCGTTAATTGGCTGTCAGGCAGCAGTTGCCGCAAAGAAGACGAAAAAGCCAGTACAGATTATCTTAAACCGAAGAGAAGATCTGGCAGTAACGCCAAAACGTCATCCAGGTAAGTTAATTTATACTGCAGCGTTAAATAAAGAAAATGAGATCACAGCAATCAAAGCAAAGATTACGTTAGATGCAGGAGCATATGCTGGATTATCAAGCGTTGTATTGCAACGTTCCTTAATTGCAGCAGTTGGTGTTTATAATATTGAAAACTTAGATATAACCGGAGATGCCGTATTAACAAACATGGTTTCGAATGGAGCGTATCGTGGATTTGGAGCTCCACAAAGTTTCTTTGCCATCGAGACATTGATGAACCATATTGCGAACAAGATAGGCATGACACCACTTGCACTTAGGGAAAAATATTTTGTAAAGCAGAATGACCCTACAAGTACCAATGGATTGTTCCATCATTACGTGCCAATCAAAGATATGATTGAGCGAATCGAAGACATGTCCGACTACAGTAAGAAGCAGGCAGAATATGCAAGGAAACAGACGGGACGTTATAGAAAAGGAATCGGCTTATCTGTATTTTTACATGGCTGTGGATTCACAGGATCTGCAGAAAAGGATTTGATAAAGTCTGTAGTAAAGCTGGTAAAACACAAAGATGATACAGTAGAAATTCTCGCAAGTAATACGGACATTGGTCAAGGACTTAAGACGACATTTTCTAAGATTGTTGCAAAGGTATTAGAAATTGATTTAGACCGCGTACATATTGAAAATCCAGATACCGATAGAGTGCCGAATTCAGGGCCAACCGTGGCTTCCCGTTCACTAATGATTGTTGGTAAGTTATTAGAACGTGGTGCAAAACGAATGAAAGAGCAATGGGAAGATGGAAAAGAACTGGTTATTGAAGAACATTACAAGCATACAGAGATGATTCCTTGGGATCTTGAAACCTTCCAAGGGGATGCGTATCCAACGTATTCCTATGGTGTCAATGTAGTTGAAGTGGAAACAGATATGCTAGTGGGAACGTCAAAACTGCTTGGCGTATGGGGAGTCTTTGATGTCGGCAAGGCCATTGACGAAACGATTATGAAAGGACAGGCAGAAGGCGGCATGCTACAGGGAATCGGCTATGGATCCATGGAAAAGATGGAAAATGTAGATGGGGTCATTAAGCAGGCAAGCTTTACGGACTATATGATTCCGACATCGAAAGATACGGTTCCATTTGGAATTGAGTTTATAGATAACCTTTATGACGGAGGACCATTTGGAGCAAAGGGAGCCGGAGAATTAACGTTAATCGGAACAGCACCAGCTTATGAAGCAGCAGTGGAACAATCCATTAATAAAGAGATGTATAAGATACCAGTCACACCAGAGAGAGTAATGGAGGTAATAGCCAATGATTACGTTTAAATTAAATGGAAAGACAGTACAGACTACTTGCGAACCAACGAATCGTTTGCTTGATGTGTTAAGAGAAGAATTTGGATTAAATGCACCAAAAGAAGGATGTGGAGAAGGTGAATGCGGCGCATGTGCCATTCTTATTGACGGAAGACTTGTTAACTCCTGTATTACCGCAGTTGGAAGCGTACAGGATAAAGAAGTCGTAACACTAGAAGGATTTCGTGAAACAAAACGGTATGAATTATTAGAGAAGACATTTGCTAAGGCAGGGGCCGTACAATGCGGATATTGTACACCAGGCATGATTATGGCAGCGGAATCGTTATTATCCCACAATCCAAATCCAACGGTAGATGATATAAGAGAAGGAATTTCAGGAAACCTTTGCCGATGCACCGGATATAACATGATCATCGATGCGGTGTTAATGGCAGCAGAACAGGGGGAAGGGTTATGGTAACAGGATACTATCCAAAGACAATTAGTGAAGCATGCATGCTTCGTCGCGACTTAACGGATACAATGCTAGTAGCGGGGGGATCCGATATCATGGTCGTTAAGAAAAAGGCAGCAAATCCTATATTCATTAACGGTATCGAAGAATTGCAAGGAGTCAAGTTAGAAGACGGAGTCCTTACGATTGGAGCAGGAGTTGCCTATGTAGACCTTTTGGCAAATGGACTGATTCCTAATGTATTAAAGAAAGCAATTCGTAACATTGCATCTCCTGCCATTCGAAGCGTTGGTACTATGGGAGGAAACATCTGTAATGCCTCTCCAGCCGGAGACACGATTCCTGTTCTTTATGCACTTAGTGCAATCGTAGTAAAAGGAAAAGTAACAAAAGAGGGTGAGCTTCAAGAGACGCGCCTTCCAATCGAAGAATTTATTCAAGGCATAAGAAAAATAGCATTACAGGACGATGAACTTGTGTTAGCAATTGAGATTCCAACTGCCTCTTATGAAGGCATGACAAAAATAATGTATGAAAAAGTAGGTGCTAGAAAGTCGGAAGCGATTTCTAAGCTTTCCTTTGTTGGACTTATGAAAGTGGAAGATGAAATTATCACCGATGTAAGAATCGCATTCGGAGCAGTAAGCGTTACGGCAGTTCGAAGAAATGAGTTAGAGCAGCAGTTGATTGGAAGGAACATAGCTGACCTTGCCTCGCTAAGGGAGGGGATAGTTGCAAGCTATGCCGACTATATCTGCCCAATTGATGACCAACGTTCTACGGCAAACTACCGTAAGACAGTAAGCATCAATCTGCTGAATGCATTTTTATCATAGAAAGAGGCGGGGCAGATGAAACTAATTGGAAATGGAAGGCTGGTCACAAGGGATAAGGACCAGAGCTTTTATGAAAATGGAGCGGTCGCAGTTGAAGGAAACTTAATTGTAGAGACAGGTCCATATGAACGGTTAAAGGAAAAATATAAGGACGCCAAGTTTATTGATGCTGAAGGGATGTTTATCATGCCAGGCTTTATCAATGCCCATGAACATATATATAGTGCGTTTGCAAGAGGCCTTAACTTACCTGGGCCAGTAGCAAAAGACTTTTTAGAAGTATTAGATGGAACGTGGTGGAACATCGACCGACATATGACGCTAGAGAATGTGTACTATAGTGCGATTGCCACTTATCTTGAATGTATTGCTAATGGTGTGACTACAGTTGTAGACCATCACGCAAGTTATGGAGCAATAGACGGCAGTTTATTTGCCATAACAAAAGCAGCAGAGGAACTAAACATTCGGACATGTCTTGCATACGAAATCTCTGACAGGGATGGTAAAGCTAAGAGGAATCAAGCAATTAACGAGACCATGGAGTTTTTACAATATGTGAAGGACCTAGACAGCACAATGTTAAAGGGAATGATTGGACTTCATGCATCCTTTACCCTAAGTGATGAAACGCTTCGTATCATTCAGAAAGAAAACAAGTTTGATGCCGGTTATCATGTGCATATTGCAGAAGGATTGTATGATGAACAGCACGCCCAAAAGAACTATTTATCGTCAATTGTCTCTCGTTTTTATGACCATGGAATTCTTGGTAAGAAGACAATTGCAGGGCATTGCATTCATGTTAGTGAGGAAGATATCAAGCTTTTAAAAGAAACCAAAACCAATGTGGTACATAATCCAGAATCCAATATGGGCAATGGAGTCGGATGTCCTGATTGCATTAGCATGTTAGATCAAGGAATTGTCGTTGGTCTTGGAACAGATGGCTATACCAATGATATGTTAGAGTCATTAAAGGTGGCAAACATCTTGCAAAAGCATAGAAGGAAAATGCCAGACAGAGGATTTTGTGAAGCTTGCAGCATGCTATTTGAACATAATAGGACAATCGCTTCTAACATGTTTGAAACAACTCTTGGCGTATTGGAAGCAGGTGCTGCAGCAGATCTTATTATTGTGGACTATCGTCCATATTCGACCGTTACAAAAGACAATATCAATGGGCACATTATGTTTGGCATGAATGGTGCCATGACCGATACGACAATAATTGACGGAGAATTAAGAATGCGACATCGAAGATTTATTGGAATCGATGAAGAGACACGAAAGAAACAATGCATGCAGTCTGCAGATGAGCTGTGGAAGAGGCTGTGTGAAAAATAAATAAGAGAGCAGAAAGGAGGAATTGCATGAGTGAAACAATGATACCAATCCCGTTTCCTGAGATGCTTAACAAACTGTTAACGGAGTATAAGGAATACAAGACATTTTATGGTGTTCCTGTTGTGTCATCAGATAAGCTAGTACCGATTGGACCAGCAGCAGGACCACATACCCAGTTAGCTGGTAACATTGTAGCAGCCTATGGGGCCGGAGCAACGTATTTTGAGTTAAAGACCGTACAGATCTTAGAAGGAGAAGCATTGCAGATTAAGAAACCTTGCATTTATGTCGGTCATGAAGTATTCAATACGGAATGGTCCACAGAGCTTACGGTAGAACAGGCAAGGGATGAGTATATTAAGGCATTCCTTTTAATTCGAGTACTAAGCCTAGAATTTTCCCTAACAAAGGTAAGTGATATCCATTTTATTATGAGTGTGGGATATGACCTTGCAGGAATAAAATCTCAAAAAGTAGACAGATTTTTAGAGGACATGAAGAATGCAAAAGAGACAGAAGAATGGAGACAGGATTGCGAGTACATAAGAAATCATCTAGAGTTATTTTCTAATGTCGATAGAAAAGCAATCGATGCTATGACAGAAAATGCAGTAATCTCCGATACGGTGACCCTATCCACGATGCATGGATGTAAAGGCGAAGAAATTGAGAGTATTGCAACCTATCTAATCAAAGAGAAACAGCTAAATACCTTTATCAAGATGAATCCGACGTTAATCGGAAAAGAAAGGGTAGAAGAGTTATTAAAAGAAAAAGGGTACGAAACACTTCTTCTTGAAGAGGATACGTTTGCTAATGATATTACACTTGATATGGCAAAGAAAATCATCTTGTCTTGTCAGAAGACGGCAAATCAGTGTGGACGTATCTTTGGCATCAAGTTAACGAATACGTTGCCGGTAAAGACGAAAGAAAATGAATTAGAAGCAGGCACCATGTACATGTCAGGGCCGGCGCTTTATCCGATTGCCATTGCTGTTGCAAATGAACTTAACAAGCAAATCGATGCCCCACTAGCAATCTCTTATTCCGGTGGTGCCGACCAGTTAAATATAAAGGAACTCTTAGAAACAGGAATCAAACCAGTTACTGTATCCTCTCTGTTACTTAAGGCAGGCGGATACAAAAATATTACTAAGTTAATCAAACAGTCAGAAGGCTATAAAGAAAAAGAAGAAATAGACAATGAAGCATTAGAGTGCTTGGCAAAAGAAGCAGCGAATAATCTAAGATATGATAAGAAACCAGTAAAAGCATTACAAAGACAAGAAGGGTATAGTGCAGTTTGTGCGGTATGCAACAATTGTGTGGATGTATGTCCAAACCGCGCCAATGTGTTAGTAGAGGTAGAAGGTAACAAGTATGTGATTCATAGAGACCGTCTCTGTAATGAGTGTGGCTGCTGTGCTTGTAAATGTATCAAGGGCCATAGTCCTTATAAAGAAAAATTTACGATTTTTGAAGATCAAGAGTCGTTTGATATAAGCAACAACGACGGCGTATTGTATTTGAAAGAGAAAAAGAGATATCGCCAAAATGGATTTGTTGGAGAAATTCCAGAAAATGTGTCGGCTATACTTGAACAGGCGATAAAGAAAGGCAGGATCTGATATGGCATTTGAACTGATAGAGAATAAAAAAGGTGTTATGCGACCAATCGAAGAAAAACCAAGTGTTTCTTTCTTAGGAAAAGAAGTCGCAAAAAATACAAAACGGTATCATGAAAGCTTTCCGGTATATAGTGAGACACCGCTAAGAGCGTTAGAAGCATTGGCAAAAGAAGTAGGCGTAAAAGGCGTTTATGTAAAAGATGAATCTTACCGTTTTGGCTTAAATGCATTTAAGGTATTAGGCGGCAGCTATGCAATCGGCAGCTATATTGCAAAACAGCTTGGCGTAGACGTAAGCGAATTAACGTATGATTTATTAGTTTCTGAAGAAACAAGGAAGAAGCTTGGAAAGATAACATTTATCTCAGCAACCGATGGAAACCATGGACGTGGTGTTGCTTGGACTGCCAATCAGTTAAAGCAGGACTGTGTGATTTACATGCCAAAGGGAAGTGCAAAGGAGCGTTTAGAGAATATTAAGGCAGAAGGCGCTAACGCATCCATTACTGACTTAAACTATGATGATGCGGTACGTCTTGCCAATAAAGATGCTAAGGAACATGGATGGGTACTTGTGCAGGATACCTCATGGCCAGGATATGAAGAAATTCCAACGGCAATTATGCAAGGGTACACAACGATGGCATATGAGGCATATGAACAGTTACAAGGTGTGAAGCCAACCCATATCTTCGTGCAGGCAGGAGTTGGTTCATTTGCTACAGCAGTTACCGGATTTTTCTCCGATGTCTATAAAGAGGACAAGCCAATCATTACAGTTGTAGAACCAAATGAAGCTGCTTGCATCTTTAAGACAATGAAGGCAGACGACGGCAAGATTCATCCAGTTACTGGAGATATGAACACGATTATGGCAGGTCTTGCATGTGGTGAACCAGTAACCGTAGGAATCGATGTGCTCCGTAATTATGTGGATTATTTTATTTCCTGCCCTGATTATGCAGCAGCAAGCGGTATGAGAGTATTAAGTTCTCCAAAAGGAGAAGACAGCCGTATTATCTCTGGAGAAAGCGGTGCAGCTGGATTTGGATGTGCTTATGAAATCATGACCAATGAAGAATTAGAAGAGTTAAAAGAAACACTTCAGATTAACGAAGATTCTGTACTCTTATTCTTCAATTCAGAAGGGGATACGGATAAAGAAAACTATAAAAAGATTGTTTGGGATGGCGCATATCCTAGACCATAAGGAGGAAGTTGTATGTTAAGTAAAGAAAGACAAGAGAAAGTAATCGCGTTATGTCAGACTCTAATTCAGGCAAAAAGCTATTCGGGCGAAGAAGATAAAGTAGCAGCAGCTTTACAAGCGTTTTTTATGGAAAATGGTTTTGATAAAGTTACTGTGGATGAATACGGCAACATTATCGGTATGATCAAAGGAAGACGCCCAGGAAAGAAACTATTATTCGACGGTCATATGGATACCGTTCCTGTAGAAAGTATAGACAAATGGACGCATGATCCATTTGTGGCAGAAATCGTAGACGGTAAGATCTATGGCAGAGGAGCGACCGATATGAAAGGCGCTTTAGCCGCCATGGCAAATGCAGCTACTAACTTTGCAAAAGACTGTGACAAAGACTTTGCAGGAGAAATCTATGTGGCAGGTGTCGTTCATGAAGAGTGTTTTGAAGGCGTTGCAGCAAGAAGTATCAGCAGTCTTGTAAAACCAGATTATGTCGTAATCGGAGAAGCGTCTAACTTAAACTTAAAGATTGGACAAAGAGGCCGTGGAGAAATCAAATTAGAGACATTTGGAGTACCAGCGCATTCTGCCAATCCAGAAAAAGGCGTAAATGCCGTTTACAGCATGTGCAAGGCGGTAGAAGCAATCAGAAAGATTAAACCAACACATCATGACGTATTAGGAGACGGAATCCTAGAACTTACGGATATCAAGTCCAGCCCTTATCCTGGAGCATCCGTTGTCCCTGAATATTGCATGGCAACTTATGACCGCAGATTATTAGTTGGTGAAACAAAAGAAAGCGTTCTTAAGCCATTGCAAGAAGTAGTAGATCAGTTAAGTAAGGAAGATAAGAAGTTCAAAGCAAAAGTATCCTTTGCCACAGGAGAAGAGATGTGTTACACCGGTAATAAGATAGAAGGTGAACGTTTCTTCCCAGGCTGGCTATTTGATAAAGAAGAAGCCAAGGTAAAAGAAGTAATCGCCACACTACAAGACATGGGATTTACGCCAGAAATCACGCAATATAATTTCTGTACAAATGGAAGCCATTATGCAGGGGAAGCAGGCATTATGACAATGGGAATGGGACCTAGTCTTGAAAGCCTTGCCCATACCATTGATGAATACATAGAAATCGATCAACTTGAAAAAGTAACCGAATGCTATTACGGCATGATGAAGGCATTACTAAAATAGTGGGAGGAATGCAATTGAGTACACTGATTAAGGATGCCACAGTCATAGACGGAACAGGGAAGGAACGTTTCCTAGCTTCTGTCTACCTTGTGGAGGATAAGATAGAAAGAATCATAAGAAATCAGGAAGAAACAGATAAGTACCTTAAATTGGCGGATAAAGTAATCGATGCCAAAGGACTTGTGTTAGCACCTGGATTTATCGATACCCACAGCCATAGCGATTTAAAAGTGTTAACCGACCCGCTACTTCTTCCTAAGCTAAAACAAGGAATCACAACCGAGGTACTTGGCCAAGATGGTATCTCCATGGCGCCACTTCCCTTGGAATTTATCGGTCCTTGGAAGAAAAACCTTGCAGGACTAGATGGAGAAGATGAGACGATTGACTGGACGTATCAAGACTGTGCCACGTATCTTGCAAGAATTAAAGAAGCAAAGCCGGCACTAAATGAAGCGTATTTACTACCACATGGAAATGTCCGTATGGAGGCTATGGGCTTAGATGACCGTACGCCGACGAAAGAAGAAATCGAAACGATGTGTGAAATCACAAGACGAGAGATGGAAGCAGGATGTATCGGCTTATCTTCCGGCTTAATCTATATGCCTTGTGCTTACTCAGCGACCGAGGAAATCATAAGCATGTGTAAGGTGGTAAAAGAGTATGACGGCGTATTTGTCGTTCACCAAAGAAGTGAGGCGGATGATATCTTATCTTCCATGGATGAAATCATTCGAATTGGCAAGGAATCTGGCGTACGCATTCACTTTTCCCATTTTAAAGTCTGTGGTAAACCAAACTGGGACAAGCTTGATGGCATGCTAGCCAAACTAGATGAAGCCAAAGAAGCAGGGATTAGAGTATCTTTTGACCAATATCCATATATCGCAGGAAGCACTATGCTTGGAGTAATCCTCCCACCGTGGGTACATGATGGTGGGACTGACTGTCTAGTAGAGCGCTTACAAAGCAAAGAACTTCGTGAAAAGATGAAGGAAGACATTGAACATAGAATCGATGGCTGGGATAACTTTATTCAGTTTGCAGGAACCGAAGGAATCTTTATTACAAGCGTTGTGACCCAAAAGAATCAGGATGTAGTCGGATTAAGCCTTGATGAGCTAGGAAAGAAGCGTGGAAAGTCTGCATTAGACGCAACTTTTGATTTGCTTCTGGAAGAAAAAAATGCAGTAGGCATGGTGGACTTTTATGGAACAGAAGATCATGTAAAACGAATTATGAAACGAAAGGAAATGAATCTTTGTACAGATGGATTGTTGTCTGGAAAGCCACATCCAAGAGTGTATGGTTCATTTCCAAGAATGCTTGGGAAATACGTAAGAGAAGAAAACGTCATGTCATTAGAAGAAGCGGTAAGGAAGATGACTGGAAAGGCCGCAGAAAGCTTTTCTATAAAAGACAGAGGGCTTATCAAAGAAGGATACTTTGCCGACATTACAATCTTTGATCCCAATACAGTCCTTGATCAAGGAACATTTACCGATCCGGAAGCATTTCCAATCGGAATTGAATATGTCTTTGTAAATGGGCAGCTGGAAGTGGAAAAAGGAAGCGAAACAAGAGTAAGGGCAGGACTTGTCTTAAAACGGTAAGGAGGGAAGGATATGTATCGATTTAATATAAATGGAGTTGTAAGACAGACCGAAAAAGAGATGAGTCTGATTGATTATTTACGAGATGAACTTGATCTTACTTCTGTAAAAAATGGATGTGGAGAAGGTGCCTGTGGTGCATGCACGATTTTAGTAGATGGAAAAAAAGTACGCGCCTGTCTTCTTACAACAAAGAAAGCGGATGGTAAGAATATCATCACAGTAGAAGGGTTAACAGAAAAAGAAAAGAGAATATATGAATATGCATTTTCAAAGGTAGGAGCCGTTCAGTGCGGGTTCTGTATTCCTGGCATGGTAATTAGTGCAAAGTCATTATTAGATGTGAATTTAAGTCCGACAAAAAATGAAATCAAACAAGCAATCAAGGGTAATATCTGCCGTTGTACCGGATATAAAAAGATAGTAGAAGCAATTTTACTTGCTGCAAAATGCTTACGTGGAGAAGAAGAACCAGTGGTATTAGAAGCAATTGGAAAGGTCGGAGAAGCTGCCGTTCGTCCAGATGCAAAGGATAAAATTCTTGGAATCGGCAAGTTTGCAGATGATTACAAAGTTGAGGGGATGGTGTACGGAAGTGCTTTGCGTGCGGCATATCCAAGAGCTTTAGTAAAGGCAATCAACATCGAAAAAGCGTTACAGCATAAAGACGTTGTAAAAATCGTGTTGGCTGAGGATGTTCCTGGAGAGCGTGTGATTGGCCATCTTACGTTAGATTGGCCAGCATTGATCGCTGTCGGAGAAGAAACAAGATATTACGGTGATGCAATTGCCTTAGTTGCTGCAAAGACAAAAGAAGCACTACAAGAAATCAAAGACTTGATTGAGGTGGAATACGAAGAGAGAACGCCAGTATTTTCACCAGAGGAAGCATTAGCGTTAACGGATTATAACGTGCATGAAGGTGGAAATCTCTATAAAGAAGAGAGAATCAAACGAGGCGATGTTAAGAAGGCATTAGAGAATTCGGCATATGTTGTAACCAATACATATGAGACGCCGGCACAGGAGCATGGATTCTTAGAACCAGAAGCCGCTCTTGCAATTCCAGAAGGTGACAAGCTTATTGTGTATACAGGGGGACAGTCCATTTATGATGAGCATCGTGAGATTCAGCGTCTGCTTGGAATTCCTCACGAGAACCTGACAATTAGAAGTGCCTATGTCGGTGGCGGATTCGGAGGAAAAGAGGATATGAGTGTACAGCATCACGCAGCACTTCTAGCCTACCTTGCGAAAGTTCCAGTAAAAGTGACTTTGACAAGGGAGGAAAGTTTATTTGTCCATCCAAAACGCCATCCGATGAAAATGGAACTGACAACAGGATGTGACGAAAAGGGTAGGCTAACAGCAATGCGTCTTCGCTTAATTGCAGATACAGGGGCGTACGCTTCCCTTGGAGGCCCAGTATTACAACGTGCCTGTACCCATGCAGCAGGTCCTTATAATTATCAAAACATCGATATCATTGGAAGAAGCGTGTATACCAATAATGTACCATCTGGCGCATTTCGTGGATTTGGCGTAACTCAGACCATGTTTGCAACAGAGTGTAATATTAACTTGTTAGCGGAAAAAGTGGGGCTTGATCCATATGAAATTCGTTATTTAAATGCGCTTCGTCCTGGAGATGTCCTTCCAAATGGTCAGATTGCAGATGAGGGAACAGGCATTGTGGAAACGCTAGAAGCAGTGAAAGATGCTTACTATGACAATTATAAAAACGCAGGAATTGCATGTGCCATAAAGAATGCCGGCGTTGGTGTAGGCGTTCCGGATACAGGACGTGTAAAACTAAAAATCGTAGATGGCAAGGTAAGCCTTAGAACAAGTGCTTCCTGCATGGGTCAGGGAATTGCAAGTACAATGCGTGCCATTTGCTGTGAGACAACAGGCGTAAGGGCAGCCAATGTCATTGTTGAAATGCCAGATACAGACATTACTCCTGACTCTGGAACGAGTACGGCATCTAGACAGACAGTAATTACTGGAGAGACGACAAGACGAGTTTCTCTTAAACTAAAAAAAGACCTTGAGAATCATACCCTTTCTGAATTGGAAGGAAAGGAATACTATGAAGAGTTTGTTGGAGTGACTGATCCAATGGGAGCAAAGAAAGAAAATCCAGTAAGTCATTTGGCATATGGTTATGCGACACAAGTCGTAATCCTTAACGAAGAAGGCAAGGTTGAAAAAGTGGTTGCAGCTCATGATGTTGGTCGCGCAGTAAATCCTCTCAATGTTGAAGGGCAGATTGAAGGCGGTGTCGTTATGGGGCTTGGTTATGGCTTGACCGAAAACCCTAAGATTGAACACGGAAGACCAACTGCAAAATATGGAACATTAGGACTGTTCCGTGCCACTGATGTACCTGAAATTGAGACAATCTTAGTGGAGAAAAACCATGCAGAACTTGCTTATGGTGCAAAGGGAGTGGGAGAGATACCGTTAATTCCAACCTCGCCAGCAACGCAAGCAGCGTATTATAAACGTGATGGAATCTTTCGAACAAAGCTTCCTTTAGAGCATACGGCATATTTAAAGTAAGAGAGGCGGTCGTATGAATGTAGGAGCAGTAATTATAGCAGCAGGAATGTCTTCGAGAATGAAGGCATTTAAGCCGCTTCTTTCTATCGGAGAAAAGTCCATGGTTTCTCATGTAATTGAGACATTTAAAGAAGCAGGCATTACGACCATCGTTGTCGTAACAGGAAACCATTCAGAGGAACTAAACAAAGAATTGGAAAGACATCATGTAATCAGCTTGTATAATGAAAAATACGAGAATGGCGAAATGTTTGATTCTGCCAAAGTAGGACTTGAGTATCTTGCACATACATGTGAGAGAATTCTTTTTACACCAGTCGATGTTCCGCTCTTTCTTCCAAGTACAGTAAAGACACTGCTTAAAATCAAAGCAGAGGTCACAAAGCCTGTGTATCATGGAAGAGGCGGACATCCACTTATGCTAAGTAAGAATGTGGCAAACAAGATGCTTCTTTATAACGGAGACGGCGGAATGAAAGGTGCCCTTGCTTCGATAGGTGCCGTGATTAGGAGAGTAGAGGTAGAGGATGAAGCAATCCTAATGGATACGGATACAAAAGAAGAGTTTGAAAAGATGTTGATTTATTATAAAAACAGGAACGACCATTTCGGTGGAGTACAGTAATTGTACCACCACCGAAATGGTCGTTTTTGTTAATTATAAATTCTTAACCTAAAAAAAGTAGTACATGCATATATTTCTTACATATATACAAATTTCTTATGTAGGAGGAAAATATATGAGGAAAAAGTTTGTAAGCATACTTATGTCAACCGTGCTTTGCTTAACACTATTAGCCGGCTGTGGAGATTCCGAGGCAGATACGAAGGAAGCGGAAAACAAAGTTGACGCATCAAAAATAAAAATCGGAGCGATTTACGTTGGAGATGAGAATGAAGGATATACAGCGGCTCATATGGAAGGCATTAAGGAAATGGCGAAAGAGTATGGCTTATCAGACGACCAAATCATAGAAAAGACATGTATCAAAGAAGATGAGTCCTGTTATGATGCAGCAATCGATTTGGCAGACCAAGGATGCAACATTATTTTTGCAAATAGTTTTGGTCATGAGGATTACATATTACGTGCAGCAGCAGAGTATAAAGATGTTACCTTCTGCCATGCTACCGGTTATCAGGCAGCAAGCAGCGGCCTAGAAAACATGCATAATTATTTTGACAGCATTTATGAAGCAAGATATGTTTCCGGAGTTGTGGCTGGCTTAAAGCTAAAAGAGATGATCGATAACGGAAAGATTACGAAGGAACAGGCAAAGATCGGCTATGTAGGAGCATTTCCTTATGCAGAAGTAATTTCTGGATATACGGCATTTTATCTTGGCGTCAAAAGCATCGTAAGTGATGTGACGATGGAAGTGCAGTATACAAACAGTTGGGCAGATTCTACGTTGGAAGGCGAGACAGCATCGGC
Organism: uncultured bacterium; assembly: GCA_905214875.1. Classification (GTDB taxonomy): domain Bacteria; phylum Bacillota; class Clostridia; order Lachnospirales; family Lachnospiraceae; genus KM106-2. The sequence goes on from CAJMNR010000025.1 coordinate 47,950, forward strand.
ATTAATAGCAGATGGATGTGTCTTAATCAGCCAGCATGCAGATACGACAGGTGCTCCGGCAGTCTGCGAAGCAAAAGGAATTCCTGTTGTCGGCTATAATGTGGATATGTCAAGTGTAGCACCTAATACGACACTGACATCCCCAACGAATAACTGGGGTGTGTATTATAAGTATGCCGTTGGATGCTTGTTAGATGGAACGAAGATTGACACGGACTGGTGTAAAGGATATGCAGATGATGCAGTCGGTACGACAGTGCTTGGAAAAGCCTGCGCAAGCGGAACGAAGGAAGAAGTGAAGAAGGTCGTAGCAGCACTTAAAGACGGCAGCCTTCATGTATTTGACACTTCCAAATTTACTGTGGAGAACAAACAGGTAACGACTTGGAAGAACAAAGCAGGGATTGAATATATAAAAGATGGCTATTTCCATGAATCCGAAGGAATAAGCGCACCTGCATTTGAATTAAAAATTGATGGAATCGAATCAAAATGACAAAAGACGCGCAATCGCTAATTTAGTGGTTGCGCAGTTTTTTTCTGGCTGGCAGCATTTAGCTAAAAAAGGAGGAATGCTATGGAGGAGACATATGCAATCGAGCTAAAAAATGTGACGAAACGGTTTGCTGATGTAACAGCCAATGATAATGTGAATTTAAGTGTAAGAAAGGGAGAGATTCTTTCTGTACTTGGAGAGAACGGCAGCGGCAAGACAACACTCATGAATATGATTGCAGGTATTTATTATCCCGACAGCGGAACGATTTGGGTAGAGGGAAAAGAGGTTTCGATTCGCTCGCCAAAGGATGCATACCATCTTGGGATTGGCATGATTCATCAGCATTTTAAGCTGATTCCCATATTTACGGCAGCAGAAAATATTATCCTCGGCCTTCCAGGGAAGAATCGCCTTAACTTAAAAGAGGTCGAACAGGAAATAAAGTTCCTTGCCGATCAATATGGTTTTATCATAGATCCCTCGAAGAAAATATATGATATGTCTATTTCAGAAAAGCAGACCGTGGAAATCATAAAGGTGCTCTATCGAGGAGCCAATCTTTTAATCTTAGATGAGCCGACCGCAGTGTTAACACCACAGGAGACAAATGCTTTATTTGGCGTGCTTCGCAATATGAAAGAGGCCGGAAAATCCATTATCATCATTACTCACAAACTTCAAGAAGTGTTAGAGATATCCGATCGAGTGTCAGTGCTTCGAAAAGGAAAATATGTGGGAACCGTGGAAACAGGACAGGCAACCATAAAGTCATTAGCGGAAATGATGGTAGGTGAAAAAGTAGAATTTAATATTAAGCGAGATGAGCCGAAAGAGCCTGAAAAACGGCTGGAGTTAAGAGGGGTAAGCTGCAGGAATAAGGAAGGATGTTACTTGCTAGAGAACATTTCATTTACCGCATATGCTGGAGAAATATTAGGGATTGCAGGAATCTCCGGCTCTGGCCAAAAGGAACTTTTAGAATGCATTGCAGGGCTTAAGGAGATGGAACACGGAGAAATCTTTTTTTTCAGTGAACAAGGAGAGATTAAGAAAATCTCTGATATGAATCCGGAGGAGATTAAAAGTCTTGGAATCACGTTGTCGTTTGTGCCAGAGGACCGTCTCGGCATGGGGCTTGTGGCATCTATGGATTTAACCGATAACATGATGATACGAAGCTATAAAGAAGGAGGACATATATTTGCAAATCGCAAGAAGCCAAAGAAGCTAGCCGAGCAGGTAGTAGATGAGTTAGAAGTAGTAACACCGGGAATCGATATGCCAGTCAGCATGCTTTCAGGAGGAAATGTGCAAAAGCTTTTGGTTGGAAGGGAGATTGCTCTAGAACCATCGGTATTGATGGCGGCCTATCCGGTCCGTGGCTTGGATATCCACTCATCCTATACCATTTATAACTTGCTAAATAGTCAGAAGATAGCAGGAGTTTGTGTCCTTTGCGTAGGTGAGGATTTGGATGTGCTGTTAGAATTATGTGACCGAATTCTCGTGTTAAGCCATAATAAAGTAGCTGACATCGTAGATGCAAGGACTGCCACAAAGGAACAGCTAGGAATATTGATGACTGGAGGAAAGAAGGAGGAAATGAGTTCATGACGATCCACTTGAGTAAACGAGGCGGTTTTTCTACGAAACGTTCGCTTACAATTCGGCTGATAGCAGTGCTTCTCTCGCTTGTTGTCTGTGCAGTGGTGATCATTTTGATAACAGGACAAAATCCCATCGAAGTCTATGAAGGTATTGTAAATGGCGCAATAGGGACAAGGAGAAGAATGCTCGTAACCGTGCGTGAAACCATGATTTTACTTTTGATTGCAGTCGGACTTACACCAGCATTTAAGATGCGCTTTTGGAACATTGGTGCAGAGGGTCAGGTACTTGCCGGGGGACTCATAACTGCGGCACTTATGATTTACTGTGGAGATGTCATGCCAAACTGGTTGTTGCTTATTATAATTGTGATTGCAAGTGCGGTGGCTGGCATGGTGTGGAGCTTTTTTCCTGCTATATTCAAGGCTTACTATAATACTAATGAGACGTTATTTACGCTGATGCTTAACTATGTGGCAATGCAGATAGTCACGTTCTTTATCGTGTTTTGGGAAAAACCAAAAGGCTCCAATACTGTAGGCATAATAAATGGTGCATCAAGAAAAGGATGGTTTCCAGAGCTGTTTGGCAATCCGCAGGCACTTAATGTTCTGCTTGTTCTTGTACTTACCATCGGCATGTACATATATATGAAATACAGCAAGCAAGGCTATGAACTGTCCGTAGTAGGAGAAAGCGAGAATACAGCAAAATATGCCTGTATCAATGTCAAAAAGGTAATGATTAGAACGGTATTACTTTCAGGTGCTATTTGTGGAATTGCAGGAGCAGTCATCGTAAGTGGATCAAGTCATACGATTTCTACAAGCACGGCAGGAGGTCGCGGATTTACGGCAATCATCGTTACTTGGATGGCAAAGTTTAATCCATTTGTCATGATTGTAGTATCCGCATTCCTAGTATTTATGCAGCAAGGATCAGTGCAGATTGCAAGCCAGTATGGATTGAATCAGAATGCCTCGGATATCATCACGGGAATCCTTTTGTTTTTCCTAATTGGATCCGAATTCTTTGTGAGTTACAAAGTTGAGGTTAGAAGAAAGAAAAGGAGGTAGCCCTATGTCAGTGATTTTGACATTTATACAGAATGCCATTGGTCAGGCAGTACCGATTCTTTTTGGAGCAACTGGGGAAATACTTACGGAAAAGAGTGGCAATCTCAATCTTGGAATTCCTGGCATCATGTATATGGGAGGAATCTCGGGACTTATGGGTGCATTTTTTTATGAATCAGGAGTAAAGAATGCGAGTCCATGGGTTGGATTTGTCATATCGCTTGTCTGTGCGCTGTTAGCATCGGCCCTTGGAGGACTGTTATATAGCTTTTTGACCATTACCCTTCGTGCCAATCAGAATGTGGTTGGTCTTGCACTGGCAACATTCGGAGTGGGATTTGGCAATTTCTTTGGCGGGTCCATATCCAAGCTTGCAGGCGGAGTTGGTCAGATTTCTGTTGCAACGACTGCCCAGGCGTATCGGGCAAAGATTCCGCTTCTTTCCAATATACCCGTACTCGGTCAGCTGTTATTTTCGTACGGAATCTTGACTTATGGAGCAATCCTAATAGCTATTTTACTCACTTACTATCTAAAGAAGACAAGGCCAGGATTGAACCTAAGGGCAGTAGGAGAAAACCCTGCGACCGCCGATGCAGCAGGAATCGATGTCGTACGGTATAAATACGTTGCTACAATCGTGGGAGCAGCCATTGCAGGACTTGGCGGACTGTTTTTTGTTATGGACTATCTCGGCGGTACATGGATGAATAATGGATTTGGTGACCGAGGCTGGCTGGCCATTGCCCTTGTAATCCTTGCATTGTGGAATCCGAAACGCGCCATTGCCGGGTCGATTGTATTTGGAGCTTTGTATATTCTTTATATTTATATCCCAGGATTGTCGAGAGCAGGTCAGGAACTGTTTAAGATGCTTCCATATGTGGTAACCATTATCGTACTAATTTTGTCGAGCAAACGAAATAGAAGGGAAAAACAACCACCAGAAAGTCTTGGAAAGTCTTATTTTAGAGAAGAACGATAGGAATTAGGTTGACGGAAAGTAAGGATAGGGATAAACTTAAATCTAATAAAAACACAAAGGAGTAGAGGGATGAGAATTGCAGCAATAATAATAGCAGTAGTTGTTTTAGCAGCGTTAGCAGCCTATATGTTCGTGCTTATACGAAGGATAGCCGATTTGTTACATATGAACACGAAGAACCACATTGTAAAAGGAGTAATTGCCGCAATCGAGGTTGTAATCGTGATTATAGTCGCCCAGTTTGGTTCCAGCGGATTCGTGGCACTTATGCATGTCATTGTTGTCTCTTTGGTATTAGAGCTTTTTAATCTTGTATTGAAGCGGTTTGGCATATGGACAAAGATTTTTAAAAGTTGTATACTTCCTGTCGTAATCATGGCAGTGTTCTTTGGGTATGGATATTACAATATTCGAAATGTCGTGAGAGAAGAATACACCATATATACAGATAAGTCTATTCGCCAAGAAGGATATAAGATTGCGATGATTTCAGATCTTCATTTTGGAATTACGCTAAGTAAAGACGAGTTACAGGAGTATTGTGATAAGATTTCAGCCGAGAATCCTGATATGTTAGTACTTTGTGGAGATATCGTGGATGAGAGAACGACAAAAGAAGAGATGTTAGATGCAGCAAAAACGCTTGGTTCTGTAAAGACGAACTATGGTATCTATTATATATATGGGAACCATGATAAATGCACCTATACGAATACGCCGGCATTTAGCGTCGAAGAACTATCTGCCGCACTTACAGATGCCAATATAAAAGTATTAAAAGATGAGACGACGGTAATTAATGATGACTTTACGATTATCGGAAGAGATGATGTTGGATTTGATCGATATGGCTCAAGAGTCAGCGGAGAAGAGTTGCTAAAACAAGTAGATACGAACGACTTCTTATTAATGCTTGACCATCAGCCAAGTGAATTAAAACAAAATGACAGTTTAGGATATGACTTGCAGTTGTCTGGACATACACATAACGGACAGATTTGGCCAACTGGCTATTTTAGCGAATGGTTGCATATGAACGAAATGAGCTACGGCTATAAGAAGTTTTCGAACCTTCAAGTCATTGTATCTTCAGGAATGGCCGGATGGGGAACTCCGATTCGAACACAATCTCAATCTGAATATGTCATTATAAATGTAGCAAAAAAATAAGAGTGTTTCTTGTCTGGAATAAATGGGAATGTTATACTAATAGTGCAAAGATAAAAACACGTCCCGGTTGGTAGTCCGGGAGCAATTTATTTGTCAGTAACCTGCCTCCTTGGTTGTCCCTTCTTTGTTTAAAAAAATAAAAGGAGGGTTCTACATGGACGAAGTAAAGGATAGTTTTCTTGTATATTTTGAGGATCCCTTTTGGGTCGGTGTGATTGAAACCTGTTATAAGAATCAGTTATCCGTCAGCAAGGTGACATTTGGACCGGAACCAAAGGAGTATCAAGTATATGAATTTTTAAATCGCAAATTCTATCGGCTAAAGTTTAGTCCTACCGTAGAGATGTCGGCAGAGAGCACACATAAGGTAAATCCAAAACGATTACAGCGGCAGGCAAAGAAAGAAGTTGCTACGGTTGGAATCGGAACAAAATCTCAGCAGGCATTAAAGAAGCAACAGGAAGAAGCCAAAAAGTTACGAAAGGCTTGTAAGAAAAGACGTTTAGAAGAAGAAAAAGAACGTCAATTCTTACTCCGGCAGCAAAAGAAAAAAGAAAAGCATAAAGGCAGATAAAGCCGAAAGGTTTTAGTAGGAGAGAGTATAATGAAAGTAACGATTTATGGAACAGCAATCTGTCCAGACTGTGTGGCAGCGAAGGAACAGTTATCAAAACAACAAGGAATTGAGCTAGAGTATAAAGACATTACGGCTACAACAGCAGTACTAAAAGAATTTCTTCAAATTCGTGATCAAGAAGAGATGTTTGAAGAAATCAAAAAGCAAGGAAAGATTGGTATTCCACTTTTTATCCTAGAAGATGGAACAAAAACATTTGAAATTGAAAATTATGTAGAGTTAGCAGAACCAAGAGAACGAGCAGTTCATGCTTGTTCCATCGACGGTAAGAATTGTTAGAGAAGTGCCTGTAATCCCTCACGAGACAGTGAGGGATTACAGGCACTTTGGCTATCATAGAAAAATAAAAGGGAACAGGTACGTATTTTAGTAAACTGAATAAAATGTAGGTAAGGGTTTTGTGGAAACATAGGACTTGGAATAGTTGCGTAGGAGGGAAGATGTTATGTATATCGAAGGTCTGCTTTCTTTTTTAAACGATGTAGATAACTGGTATTTGGCCAGAGATGCAAGACTATCTGCGCTTTCTACTAGTTCAATAAGTGCAGAGGAGTTTGTTATATATGAAGTAAGCAATAATGGGACAGAAAGTGCAAAGGTAGCATATACAGCATTAAGCAACGTTCTTGTAGCCATGCAGCAGCCAGGAATCTTGGTTGTCTATTTGGTACAGGGAAGTAACCAAACGATACGATACTACTATGGAATCAGTATAGATACTACATATAATCTGGATGCACAAATGAAGAGCACAGTACTTCGACAGGCAGCTTCAGTATTTGAGGCAATGTATGCTGGCAATTTTCCAAAAAACACATTGCGAAGGTTATCAAAAGATGAAAAAAGCATCTTGATGGGAGCTGCGTATCAATATTCATCGGCAGGAATATTAGAAGGAGTTCCGGGATTATTTAATAGTGATCCGACGAGTAATGGGGCTAATAACGTGCAAGTAGCAATGAGTCAGGATGACTTTCTATTAATCAGCTTGGCAAAACCTATTGGAGTAAAACAAAATAATATGCTTTGCTGTAATGTGGATGAGGTCTGCACCCAGTTGCAGCCACTGGCAAATAGAACGGAAAACCGTGTTCTGACAGATTCCAAGAACAATAGTTTCAATGTCAATGCGGGGAGGTTTTGTTCTAATAGCACAGCAAGAGGAAATAGCGAAGTTCGAAGGGAATATCGTTTTACTGACCCGGATGATACGATTGCTTCGCCGGTAACCTCCACGACACCGATTGAGACAGGAAACAAAGGTCGGCAACAGACAACTCAAAATCAGGCAAGGGTAAACAACGAACTAAGAGAAGCAATCTTTGAAGGAGAAGTGCAAAGGATAAGTAGTTCTACGAATGCAGTAAATGATGATTTGAATGAGGAGGAAGCATTTGAAGCAGCAAGCATAGCCAGTCAGCCACCGATGACAAGACGACAAAATAGAAGGCAGCCATTTGGACGAAGAAATGCAAGGAGAAACCAGGTTGCTGCCATGCAGCTGCCGGCACCGTCGGGAACAAGAATCATTCGAAGGGTTCCACAGGGAACTGGGATTGCTTCAGAGTTCTTAGGAGGTAATGTTCCGTTAGTTGATGGAGATTTCATCATTAATGACGCAGAGAGGCAAGTAAGCCTTACGAATACAAACACGCACCAGAGGACAAATAGTAATACAGTTGCAACGACAACATCGAATTCGGAGACAAGGACAAAGACATGTGTAACGAATACGTCAGACCGCAATGCAAAAGGATGGTTTGTGTATAATGAGGAACTACTATATAAGCGCCTTGATTTCGGAAAGGCACATGGTCTCTATTTATATTCGACGGGGGTATTTGCCAATAATAGTGCAACCCTAATTAAGCTTGCGGCATCCCTTCGTTATACGTACAATGAGCTTGCGTATAATCGGATTCCTGTCTTGCTTACGCCAATCAACAATAGGGATTGCAGAGTGGCATCCTTTAGTAATTTTCAGATACCGGAATATACGTTTACAAGTGGATGTACTTGTTTTTCAATGGAAGAAAGGATTATGAGAAGCAGCTTTTCGCAACTTCTTAGTGATACGGTTGCCTATGGTGGAAATTGGATCTCTAGCAAGGAATTAGGATCCATACTAGCAGTTCCACAAGGGAATGGTAGTTCGACGCCAACGATCATTAAATAAAAGGAGTAGGAGGTGTCATTCTCCTACTCAATTTTACGAGAGAGACTCACAACGTGTGCATCTTCTGGTTTTATGGTTTATTATGGGCATTTATCTGTAAAAAAGTGTCGAACAGAATGCATTTGTTTAGTAACACAAAATACTAACTAAAAATTCTTTTAAAAAATAGGAAAAAACAAGAAAAAACTTGTTGCGATTTTGTGAATAAAGTAGTAATCTAAAAGTACAAAAGAAATATAAGGTGTAGGTACTTCGGAGAAAAAATTGTATCTAATGCTTCTATAGAGATTGGAGGTGTAACAAAAAAAGTAGCACACACAACTCTAAAAACGCTTGTTGCGTTAAGCATACCTTATGATAAAAAGAAAAAAGTACATATAGCCACAAGATAATTGTGTAAATATAAGTATAATGTCTTTTCATTAAGAGAAGAGGTTGTGCCATTTGGTACAACCTCTTCTCTTTTTCTTATGGAAAAGAATATGTATGGGTTTGAATGGAATAAAAAGGGATATTATGGTATACTGGATTGGTAAATAGAAAATTTTGGGGAGGGCAAAATGGAAGAGGAGTTAAAGATATTTGAGGAACAGTTTGGAGAAAAGGCCAAGCGAACAATTAGAGATCGAATTACAGTACATAATTGGCCATATGGAAAACCAAATCGCATCTTAAGCGTAGGTGACGAGCCTGTAATCAAAGATAATATTTTTGCAGCAACGAAAGAGGGCGTTAGCTATCTAGGAAACATCGACGACTTTAACATTGATTATATTACGAAAACAGACGAGTTTAGCAAGGAGATTCCCTTAGGGATAACTATGTTGGAAATCTATGAACGGTTAATGGTAATCGAAAGCGGGGAGATATCTTGGGAGAATAAGAATGTTTTGGATTTGTCCAATTGCTCAGAGGAAGAGATTGCAGAAAGAAAGCTTGAAGTATATACCGGAAAACATGCAGAACATTATACTGTTTTTTTACCGAAACGAGCATTTCATGGGATGTTTTGTCTAAGCCTCGGTAATTTGAGATTTGAAGAGTTCTCAAAGCTGCATGCAAACTGTTTAGAAGAAGTCATTGAGGCTGCAAAGACATTTACAAAGGAGCACAATAGTGCATGTCTTGTAGCAAAGCAATTATATAGCTGTAACTGGCATTAAGTCTTACCTGCATAAAGAAATTAAAAGTTGACAAAATAATACTAGAAAACTATGATTAAGAAAAACTACTAGGAGGCATGACGATGATACACAGAAATAGAGTTGTAGTTGTTGGAGCAGGCAATGTGGGCGTTACGACAGCATTCAGTTTAGTGACACAAGGTGTGTGTGATGAAGTATGTTTGATTGATTTAAATGAAGAAAAGTTACTAGGTGAGGTTATGGATCTTACCCATTGTATCGAGTTTTTAAATCGTAATGTAAAGATTAAGGCAGGAACATATGAAGACTGTAAGGACGCAGATATTGTCGTAATTACAGCAAGCGCACCAATGTCAAAGGATGAAACAAGTCGAATTCCAATGCTTGAAAAGTCAAAGGCAATTGTAGGTTCCATTGTTAAGAACGTAATGGAACAAGGGTTTGATGGACATTTCATCGTAGTTTCTAATCCAGTTGATATTATGGCATATTATACATACCAAGTGTCAGGATTACCGGCAAATCAAGTAATTGGTACGGGAACCTCTCTTGATACGGCACGTTTAAAATGCTTTATCGCAGAAAAGATCAATGTCGATCCAAGAAGTGTTGATGCTATGATTATCGGCGAGCACGGAGATAGTGAGATGATTCCTTGGAGCGCAGTAACAGTCGGCGGAAAAGATTTCATCAGTATCTTAATGGATAATCAGTCCAGACTTGGAAATGATTCTTTAGAAGGATTTCGTCAAAAGACATTGCAGGCAGGATGGGAAATCTTCCATCGTAAAGGGAATACGTGTTACGGCATAGCATCCAGTGTTGTTGGAATTATAAAAGCAATTTTATTTGATGAGAATAAGATTATCCCAGTATCCACGTTACTTACCGGACAATATGGGGAAGAAGATATTTATGTAGGAGTTCCTGTCGTTCTAAATAACAAGGGAGTTCGTGAAGTAGTAGAATTAAAGTTAACAAAAGAAGAAGCAGATGCGTTCCATAACTCCTGTGAGGTTATAAGAACGTGCTATAAAGATTTACATCTGTAGGAGAAATGATATGCAAGAAAAAAAGCCAGCTATGTGCTTACGACTATTTATGACATTTTTAAAAATTGGTGCATTCACGTTTGGTGGAGGCTATGCGATGATTCCACTAATACGTGAGGAAGTTGTCGATAAGAATCATTGGCTTTCTAATGAAGATATCGTGGATATCATTGCTGTAGCAGAGAGTACGCCAGGACCGCTCGCCATAAATTGTGCCACGTTTGTTGGCTTTCAATCGGCGGGAAAAGCGGGAGCTGCCTGTGCTACCCTTGGCGTCATGATTCCAAGTTTCGTAATCATCTTTTTGATTTCTCATTTTTTACGCCAGTTTGAAGAAATTAAATGGATTAAATACGCCTTTTGGGGGATTCGTATTGGTGTGGTTACCTTAATCCTTAGCGCGTTATGTTCCATGGCAAAGGAGTGCAAGAAGAGCCTTTTATCTTATTTTCTTGTGGCTTTGGCCTTTGTTCTTGTCACGTTCACAGAGATCAATGTAATCTTTGTATTGATTCTTTGTGCTGTGATTGGAATTGTCACCTCAATACTGCCATTTGAGAAAGGAAAGGGTGATGATTTATGATTTATCTACAGTTATTCTGGACTTTCTTAAAGATTGGAGCGTTTACTTTTGGAGGCGGCTATGCCATGCTTCCATTAATCGAGAAAGAGGTTATGCGCCAGGGCTGGATGTCCATGGAGGAGTTAGTAAACTTTATTGCGGTCAGTGAAAGCACGCCGGGGCCCTTTGCCGTAAATATATCCACGTATGTGGGAAGTGAGACTGGCGGATTGCTTGGAGCGGTCTGCGCATCTGTCGGAGTAGTACTTCCTTCTTTTGTGATCATTTTAATCGTGGCGAAATGCTTTCTGGCATTTAAGAATAATCGATTTGTGCAGTATGGACTTTTAGGATTGCGTCCTGCTGTAATCGGTCTGATAGCGGCAGCGGTAATCAGTGTAGGGAAGGCTGCATTTTTTCCAAATGGTGCTTGGACTCTAGAAGTAAGAACGGTTCGCTTTTTTATAGCGGTCATATTATTTTTAGTGATGTTATTGGCAAAGAAAATGAAATGCCATCCAATTGCTATTATTTTAGCTTCTGCAGTAATTGGTATTGGTGTTGGATATATGGGATATCTTCCATAAAAATAGGATCGGCCAGGCGTATTGTTAATACGCTTTGGCCGACTGGATTTATACGAGAATCTTGCCTGGTGTGTTCCTTTTGAATGAATTTTTTAAAAAATTTAGAAAAAAGGTTGACAAAGATACCTGCTTTCGTATATACTATAAAAGTCGCATGAATGAAGCGGCAAACAAAGTGAATATGCGCGAGTGGCTCAGTGGTGGAGTATCGCCTTGCCAAGGCGAGGGTCGCGGGTTCGAATCCCGTCTCGCGCTTACTTGATTTGAAGAGAAATATGAAAAGGTTTCTCTTTTTTTTTAATTGTTAGGAAATTTCTCTGTCGAGCTCTTTCCTAACAATTAAAAATGTCCCAAAAAGCGGGACGTGTGATGCGCACTCACCTGAAAGGAAGATGTCGCTACCAAGACCAGGTTCGGCGCGGGCAAAGTGTGCGTTCCTTGACAAACGCAAAAGACGCGAGAATGTGTGGAACACACACTTTGTTCTGGAAATGTACTTTGCGTTTCTTAAAAAATATAAAATCATTCTTTGTGGAAACGTTTCCGAATTTTATAAAATAATTGGATAAAAATAAGTTTTAGGTAATGTTTTGGGAAGTGTTGACACAATTAATGAGAAAGTATAGAATATATTAAAAAAGTTTAATAGAGATATAACATAACGGAGAATATGAACATGCAATATTTTTACAATGAAAAACCTTTAAAGTTTGACGGCATCGATATGGAAAATGAAAGTGTATTTCCAATGATTAAGGATTTTACAATTCGAATTGTTGAAAGTGACTTTTCTGGGATGCAATTATTGTTTTACAGTGAAGAAAATGGAGTAGTAACTTCATTTCCATGGTTATCTGACGTAGATACGACATTAAAGACAATGAACATGATGCAGATCTTCCTTGGTTCTAAGGAAAGACCATATTGTGTTGAGGAAGACAATTCTAAGGTTGTCATTTATGCAGATGGTGATTATGTTTATGTTTTACAAGGGGAAACATCCTCTAATGAAGGGTTTAAAACATACTTCCGTGTGAAATATGATACTTATATTAGTGAATGGGAAACGTTACTCACTTATTTCAAGTCAAGATTATTTGACCGTGAAGAAGCATATGAGATGTTTGGCGTAGAAGATATTTACTAAAATGAAATATATAATGCTTAAGGCGTTTGAATGGATGCCTTAAGCTTTTTTTATTGTTAGGAAATTTCTCTGTCGAGCTCTTTCCTAACAATAAAAAACCTCCCCAAAAGCGGGGCGTGTGATGCGCACTCACCTGAAAGGAAGATGTCGCTACCA
>CAJMNR010000026.1 GCA_905214875.1 uncultured bacterium
AAGAAATTATGGGATATTAGTAAATATTTAATAGATTAGTACTAGGATAGGAAACCAGAAAAACACCAAAAGGGTGTTTTTTTTTTGCTTTTTTTGTGTGCACAAAACACTTAGGTATGCTCAAAAGACAAAATTGAAATACAAATAGTGTGATGTTATTGACTATTATAGGTGCGGGATTAAAAAAATCAGAGCAATTCAATTTCTGAGAATTGGTTACCAGCAGCGTATATTGTGAAATAATTATCTCTAATAGTAAAATAAAATATACATATAAAGAAATAAATGAAGATTATTGAAGAAATTCCAGTGAAAAACGCATTATAGTATAAATAAATTCTCAATAAATGAGAATTGGAAATAAAATCCGTCTTTCAAGAGCGTTATCCTTGTGATATAATTAACAAAGGTAATAAAAGTCGATTAATGTTGAATTATGACAATAATAGACGAGGCATTACCAAATAATACATTGTGAGGAAAATAGATGTCTAAAGAAAGTAAAATTGTTTCATTTTTTAACAATTTGAAACTTACAAGACGTAACTTCTTGAAAGTTTCTGCAGCGACAGCAACAGTAGCAGCTGTTACAACATTAACTGGATGTTCTTCAAAAGATGAAGAAGAAAAAGTGAATGATGATAAATATAACGTACCTGGATTAGAGGATGTAAAAGCATACGATAATTCAGGAGAATGGAAAAAGAGTACTTGCCCAAGAAACTGTCACGATACTTGTGCAATCGAAACACAAGTAGTTGATGGAAAAGTGGTAAGAATCAAAGGGGCAAATAACCCTTATACAGCAGGTAACGTTTGCGTAAAGATGAATCACTACGTAAACTTCTTATATCACCCAGACCGTCTTCAATACCCAATGAAACGTGTTGGTAAAAAAGGCGAAGGTAAATTCGAAAGAATTACTTGGGAAGAAGCATACAAGACAATTGCAGAAAGAACACAATCCATCGTGGATGAGTTCGGACCAAACTCCGTTCTTCCATATTGGTATTCAGGAACATTAGGATATATTTCAAATTATTCTATGTGTAAAAAGTTCTTTAATAAAATCGGTGCTTCCAGCCTTCTTACTACAATCTGTCTTGGAACTGGTGCAGCATTAATGCCATATACATTTGGTTCAGGTATTGGATGTGATCCAGAGGAATATGCCAATACTGATCTTTATGTATCATGGGGAACAAATGAAGCAGCGACTGCTGTACACTCTGTAAAATTCATTAAGGAGTTAAAAGAAAAAGGTGGAAAACTTATTGTTGTAAACCCACTTAAGACTCCTGTTGCTGAATGGGCTGATTTATACATCAGACCAAATGTTGGTTCTGATGCTGCATTAGCATTAGCAGTAGCAAACATCTTAATTCAAAAAGATATGATCGACAAAGAATTTGTTGAAAAATATACTCATGGTTTTGAAGAATTAAAGAAAGAAGCTGCGAAATATACAATTGAAAAAGCAGTTGAAATTACAGGCGTTCCAGCAGAACAAATTGAACAATTTGCAGAAATGTACGGTAAGGTAGATGCTTCCATCTTAAGAATTGGTTATGGTATGCAACGTCATACAAATGGTGGTTCCATGATGCGTGCCATCACATTCCTTCCAGCACTTACTGGTATGATTGGTAAAGCAAACAACGCAGGTATCGTATTTATCAACGATGGCTATTGGGCAGTTGATTATGATCAACTTGGTGGAGCTAGCTTAAATAAAAATGAAAATCCACGTTCCATCAACATGGTTGATATCGGTAAAGCATTAACTGGTCAGCTTGAATCTACGAAGAAAGAGCCAATTAAGATGATGTTTGTATTCGATGCAAACCCATTATCATCTACTCCTAATACAGACTTAATCCGTAAAGGTTTAACTCGTGATGATATCTTTACAGTAGTTCATGATATCTGGCATACAGAAACAGTTGATTATGCAGATATCGTTCTTCCAGCGACAACTCATTTCGAAGAAGAAGATGTAAACCAAAACTACTTTGCATGGTATATCAACTACAATGAAAAAGCAGTTGATCCATTATTCGAAGCAAAATCTAACTATCAAATGTTCCAAGAATTAGCTGGATACATGGGATTTGAAGATGAAGAATTCAAGACTACAATTCCAGAAGCGATTGAAGGATTACTTGCAGGTGCAGATAAGACAATCTTCGGTGGTCTTACTTATGAACAGTTAAAAGAAAATCACTGGCATAAGCTTACTCCAGGTGTTCCTTACGCAGATAGAAAATTTGCAACTCCATCTGGAAAAATCGAATTCTATTCTGAAACATTAAAAGAAGCAGGCTTACATCCAGTTGCTGAGTTTGTTGAACTTTTAGAGTCCAAGAAGGAATCACCAGAATTATATAAAAAATATCCATTATACTTCTTATCAATGAGTACAAAGAACTTTATCAATGGACAGATGTCACAAATTGAACATGTTCGTGGATTATTCGGTGAATTCTATGCATTTATGAATTCCGAGGATATGAAAGCTCGTGGTATCAAGGAAAATGATAAAGTAGTTGTGAAAAATGACCGTGGTCAATGCGAATTAGTGGCAAAAGCTGCTGATGAAAAAGTTCGTCCAGGTATTGTATTAGCATATTCAAATGCATGGCAAAAATACACAGGCGGAAATAACGTAAATGCAACTACACCAGATAGATTATCTGATATCGGTGGAGGTTCCACATTCCACACGAACTTAGTAGAAGTGGTAAAAGCGTAACGAAGATAAGGGAGAATAAGAATATATGTCGAAACAACTAGGATTTTTACTAGATCAAAGATATTGTATTGGCTGTCAAGGCTGCCAGACTGCTTGTCAGGCAAGAAATAATTCGGATGCAACTGAAAGCTTACGAGTAGCAGAAAGTTTTGAAATCATCGATCAAGGACCATACCTTACAATGAGCTGTAACCACTGTGAAAAACCAGCTTGTGCTGAAGTTTGTCCAGTAGGTGCAATTTCTAAAAATGAAAAGAATGGTATCGTTAGTACGAACCTTGACCTTTGTATCGGATGTAAAGCTTGTATCGGAGCATGTCCATACGATGCACCGAAATACAATGAAACTACTAAGAAATCTCATAAATGTGATTTCTGTCAAGATCGTCTTGCAGCAGGCTTAGAACCAGCATGTGTTGAAGCTTGTCCAGTGAAAGTTCTTACTTATGGAGATTTAGAAGAACTTGATAAAAAAGGCGTAAAAGAAGGTCATAACTTCGAGGTGCATGATACAGCACCAGCATTCCGTTTTATCGTAAGAAAATAATCGGAATCACTCAGGATAGTGTTGCAGATAATGCGCACTATCTTTTCAGCATTCATGTTAAGAAGCAAGTTTACTCGTTTCTTACATTAATGCAACTTAAAATGATTTTTATATCAGGGGGGGTATATGCTAGGAAACCTATTGTCTAAGTATATGATTAAGCAGTTGACTTCAGATAAGGTACCGACTGTTTATACAGAAAAATGTATGAATTCTAGGCAGAGGCGACAGTATTGTGAGGAATGTGTAAAAGCTTGTCCAAGTAAAGCTTTGGAATACAAAAAAGGCATTCATCTTTCTAAAGAGAAATGCACGAATTGCAATCTGTGTGCTGCAATTTGTCCTTCCGTAACCTTTGTGCCTATGATGGAGACACTTGAGCCGTTATACCGTAAGGTTCATAATCAAAACGTGATTACGGTAGGATGTGAACAGGCGGAATCTGAAGCTACTATTAAAGTTGGATGCATTGGCGAACTGCCATGGGAGTTTTTAGCCTATGTGGCACTGGATAAACAGCTTGTGCTGGATTTATCCCATTGCATTCAGTGTGAAAAAGATGTGATGAAGACGCTAGTTGAGAACAATCTGAAACGGTTAGAGGTATTTTTGCCAAACGAGCTGTATGAACAAAACGTGACCCTATCATATAAGAAGGAAACACAAATCGCAAACCAGCTTACAAGACGGGAGATGTTTACCTATCTTGCAGGACAAGGGAAGAGCAGTGTAGCAAAGGCAGCCCCCTTTTTATTTCCTAAAAATGAGGATGCAAGAGTGTATCGTACACTATTGGTTGGAAAAGTTAAGCAATTGAATCAGGAAGAGAAAAAGAAATATGGTTGGAATTCTCTTCTAGTCACAACAAGCTGTTATGGATGTAAGACATGCGAAAAGCTTTGTCCACAGGAAGCAATTAAGATTGTGAATGAGGATGGAGCACATTACTTTACCCATAACTATGCAAAATGTACCCATTGTGGGATATGTAAAACAGTCTGTAACCAGGATGCCATTCGTTTTTCCTACAGTAAGAAGGATGGAAAGAGGATTATAACGGCATGTGAGATTACAGTAAGAAATTGTATAATCTGCAATGATCCGATTCCAGAATCGGAAGATGGATTATGTATTATTTGCAGAAAAAAGAAAAATAGGGGGATGAGATAGGGTGGAACAAAAAGAGTTATTACTTGAGTATATGGAATACCGCTGCAGCGTGTATTACAGTCTGAAGACGTTATTTATTAAAGAAGCCACAATGGCGCAGATTCGTCAGATTATGAAAAGCTGCAAGAAAGCAGAGTGTTTTGAAGGAATGTCAGACGCTGAACGCGCGTATATTGAGTATTTCTCGTCAATAGAGGACGAGCAGGTAAAAGAAATCCGTCAGGAGATGAAGCCGGAATATGCAAGATTATTCCTTGGACCTAATAAGTTAATCGCACCTCCTTATGAATCGGTGTACCGTTCCCATAATCAATGCGTCTATGGTAAGGAAACAAATCATGTAAAGCAGTTTTATATTAATGCGGGAATGGAATTAAAAGAAAAGGTAAAGATTCCGGAAGATTTTATTGGAACAGAACTTGAATTTATGTATTGGATGAGCCATCGCATGTTTCAGGCATTACAAAATAGTGAAGATGAACTTGCTATTAAAATGGCAGTGTATCAGTATGAATTCCTTGTTCAGCACCTATTAGAATGGGTGCCACAGTTTGCAAAAGACGTTGTGGAAGGAACAACGATGGAGTATTTTAAGGTGGCAGCAGCATATCTTGAACAATTTTTAAAAGAGGATGTTTCATTCCTAGAATCATTTAAATAGAAAAGGAGCAGACATGAAACTCAGTGTATTAGAACTATTTGTAGTTTTCGTAGTCGCATTTGTAGTAATTGGCCCGGATAAAATGCCAGTGTATCTTAAAAAAGGAGTCAAGCTCCTAAAAGAGATGAAAAGCTATACAAGCAAATTGACAGAAGAGGTCAATGAGACAATCTCAGAGCCGCTTAAGGAAACAGCTGCACCGATCAAGGATATTGCGGATGAAATCACTAAGCCGCTAGAAGAAGTAAAAGAATCAATCAAAAACATTATTTAATTATAAAGAATAGAATGGAGAACTAATATGTTTGGAAAAATTGGAGTACCTGAATTAATCGTTATCTTTGCAATTGTTTTAGTAGTATTTGGACCAAAACAATTACCGAAATTAGGAGAAACTTTTGGTAAAACAATCAAAGGCTTCCGTAACGGAATGGAATTAAATGAAGATGAATCTGAAAAAGCTGACAAAGAAATTTAGTAAGAAAAAGGACGAGGCAACAAGCCTCTCTAGTCACTTAAAAGAGTTAAGAAAAAGAATCGTGGCAATTGCAATTGTATTTATAATACTTGTTATTCCAGCATTTGAAGTGGCGCCATATATCGTAGAGTATTTTGTAGATATCGCGGTGAAATATGGTTACAACCTGATTTATCTGGCACCGGCAGAGCTGTTTACCCAGTATATCAAGGTAACGCTTGTTATAAGTTTTAGTGCCTTACTGCCGTTTATCTTTTATCAGATCTGGTCATTTTGTAGACCTGGCCTTAAGAAAAAAGAGAATGGATATTTTATTAGCGCGGTAGTATTTGGATTTATTTCATTTATTGTCGGAGTGGTATTTGCTTACTTTACTATATTACCGTTTATGCTGCAATTCTTTTTCAGTGTAAATATATCGTCCACGATTACAGCAAATATTTCGGTAAGCAACTATATTAGTTTTATCTTGTCAACGTTACTTACATTTGGACTTATTTTTGAAATGCCGGTAATAATAAGTATATTGACAGCGCTTGGAATATTAAAATCTAGCTTTTTAGAAAAAGGCAGAAAGGCAATTATTGTACTGATTTTCTTTATATGTGCAATCATTACGCCACCTGATATCGTATCACAAATCATGGTAGCGCTTCCAATGATTTTATTATATCAATTTAGTATTGGAATCAGCCGTCTTATTGAAAAGAATAAAAAGAAACAAGAGTAAGTGAAAAGGAAAATGGAAATGGAAAGAACGTTTAGTCATTTTGATGCCAACGGAAATGCAATTATGGTAGATGTTTCAGGAAAAGAAAATACAAGCCGTACGGCAATTGCAAGAGGAGAAATCCAGGTTGGTAAAGAAATTATGGCGGCAGTAAAAGGCGGCACGGTGAAAAAGGGAGATGTCCTTGGTGTTGCCAGAGTCGCTGGAATTATGGCAGTTAAGAATACGTCATCCATGATTCCGATGTGTCATCCGCTTATGATACAAAAATGCAGCGTTGACTTTGAACTAGACGAAGTGAACAGTCAGATTGCTGCAATCTGCCAGGTAAAAGTAGAAGGAAAGACTGGAGTAGAGATGGAAGCATTGACCGGTGCAACAGCTGCACTTCTTACCATCTATGATATGTGTAAGGCAATTGATAAATCCATGGTATTAAAAGAAATCTACCTAGTAGAAAAAACAGGTGGAAAAAGCGGTCATTATAAAGCAGAGATAAAATAGGAAGGTTAAGGATGAGAGATTCTTATGGAAGAGTAATCGATTATGTTAGGATTTCCTTAACAGATCGATGTAATTTACGATGTGTATATTGTGTGCCGGAAGATGGGCCAGAATATGCTGAATCAACTAAAGTACTTACAGATGAGGAAATTCTTAGGCTTTGCAAAGTACTTGGATCTGTTGGCGTTAAGAAAATCAAGCTGACAGGAGGAGAACCTCTTCTTCGTAAAAGTACCCCTTCGCTGATTTATAAAATGAAACAGCTTCCGGGAATTGAGCAGGTTACGCTTACGACAAACGGCGTTTTACTGGAAGATAGAATAGAAGAGCTTGTTGCATCGGGCTTAGATGCAATCAATATCAGTCTTGACCATCTGGATGAGAAAGAGTACGAAAAGATTACAAGAAGAAATGAACTTGGCCGTGTGCTAAGGGGATTAAATAAAGCAATGGAATATGAGTCCTTACAAGTGAAAATCAATTGTGTCCCAATTGCGGCAGATGAAGAGCAAATCATTAAGCTTGCTTCTCTTGCAAAAACAAGCAATATGCATGTAAGATTTATCGAGATTATGCCAATTGGTATGGGAAAACATATGAAATCGCTTACAGAGGATGAGATTCTTACAATTCTAAATAATAAGTTTGGTGCGTTAGAGCCATATAACAAGCAGTTAGGTAACGGCCCTAGCCATTATTATAAAATCGATGGATTTCAAGGAAAGATTGGATTCATCAGTGCAATCAGCCATAAGTTTTGTGATGATTGTAATCGTGTCAGAGTTACGTCTGAAGGTTTCTTAAAAACTTGCCTGCAGTATGAGATGGGTGCAGACTTAGCACCATATCTAGCGGAAGGGAACGAAGAAGAACTAAAAGAAGTAATTCTTAGCGCATTAGAAAATAAGCCAAAGGGACATAAGTTCCATGAGGAAAAAGAAGGAAAGGAAGAGCATCGAGGGATGTCTCAAATTGGTGGCTAAATGATACGTGTAGCGATTATTACCTCCAGTGATTCCGGTTATGCGGGAATAAGAGAGGACGTTAGTGGTCCGGTAATCCGCGAAATAGTTATGAAAGAAGGATATCAGGTAGTAGAGGAGCTTCTACTTCCTGATGAATTAGAACAATTAAAAGAAGCAATGAGTAAGATCGCCGATGAAAATAAAGCAGATTTGATCCTGACAACAGGTGGGACTGGTTTTTCCATGCGAGACTGCATGCCGGAAGCAACTCATGCAATTGCAGATAGAATGGTTCCGGGAATTCCAGAAGCGATGCGTTTTTATAGCATGCAGTTTACAAAGCGTGCCATGTTAAGCCGTGCAGCTGCAGGAATCCGTAAGGAGACATTGATTGTTAACCTTCCGGGAAGTCCGAAGGCAGTTAGGGAATGCTTAGAATTTATCATCAGTGAGTTAACGCACGGAGTAGAAATCTTAGTCGGAAGTGCCAAAGATTGTGCTAGAAAATGAGGATATAGAGTATGAAGCAAATTAATACAGTAGATGCAGTAGGTCATGTAATTTGCCATGATATTACGAAAATCGTAAAAGGAGGCATGAAAGGAGTTGCCTTTAAAAAGGGACATGTGGTTCGTGAAGAAGACATTGAAGAACTATTGTCTATTGGAAAGGAACACCTTTATGTATGGGAATGTGATGATACGATGCTTCATGAAAATGATGCAGCAGCGGTCTTAGTAGCTTTATGTAAGAATGAAGGTATGGAAGAAACACCGGTCAAAGAAGGAAAAATCGAACTGATCGCAGAACGTGAAGGCCTTTACATGATCGATGTGGACCGTCTAGATGAAATCAACGAATTAGAGGAAATTATGGTTTCTTCGATTCACACATATACACCTGTGAAAAAGGGAGATAAGCTTCTCGGAACAAGAATCATTCCGCTTACGATAAAAAAAGATAAGCTAGAAGAGGCGAAAAAAGCAGCCGGAAGTGAACCGATTGCCAAGCTTCTTCCATACAAGATGAAGACAGCTGCAGTAATTACTACTGGAAGCGAAGTATTCTTTGGAAGAATCAAAGATACATTTACACCAGTGATCATAAGCAAATTAGAGCGCTTTGGTATCGAGGTAACTCATCACAAGATTGTAAATGATGAGAAAGAGAATATTGTAAGTGCCATTCATGAAATGAAGGCGGCCGGAGTCGATATGATTCTTTGTACTGGCGGTATGAGCGTAGATCCTGATGATATGACGCCAGGTGCTATCAAAGAGGCAGGTGCTAATATTATTTCTTATGGTGCACCGGTGCTTCCTGGAGCAATGTTCTTACTTGGATACTTTGAAGATGACACTCCGATTATGGGATTACCTGGATGTGTTATGTATACAAAGGCAACGATCTTTGACTTGATGCTTCCGAGAGTATGCGCAGGTGTGAAGATGACCAAAAAGGAAATCGCAAGAATGGGCCATGGCGGATTCTGTACAGGATGTACTCCATGTACGTTCCCACATTGTGCCTTTGGTAAAGGGGTCTAAGTATGGAGCACGTAACAGTTGAACAGGCAGTCGCACTGATTGAGGAACGTGTTTCCTTTATCGATCGTAAAAAGAAGCTTCCGCTTATGGAGGCGCTTGGGTATGTAATGGCAGAAACGGTATATGCACCATTTTCAAATCCGCCATTTGACCGTGCGCCAATCGATGGTTATGCTCTAAAGGCAGAGGATACAAAAGGGGCAACAAAAGAGTGTCCAGTGATCCTTACTGTTGTGGAAGAAGTGGATGCTGGACAGTATTCGGAACGTGAATTGCAACATGGTCAAGCCGTTCGTATTATGACAGGAGCACCAATTCCAAAAGGTTGTGACTGTTGTATTCGTCAAGAGAGTACGAATTACGGGGAAGACAAGGTTGAGATCTATCAGGAGATGAAATCTCATGAAAACTACTGTGATTTAGGCGAAGATGTAAGAGAGGGCGATTTGCTTGTAAGAGATGGTGTTACTCTTACTTTTGTAGAGCTTGGAATTCTTGCAAGTCTTGGAATCACAGAAGTTACTGTATATGACAAGCCGCGTCTAGCGCTTGTGACAACAGGGGATGAAGTAGTTACACCAGGACAGCCACTAGGGCCTGGAAAAATATATAACAGCAATATGACCATGATGGAAGCAAGACTGAAAGAGCTTGGTTATCCATTTTGTATCATCAAATCCCATGGAGATGATGGAAAAAGTCTTGCGAAGGAATTAATGGAGCTTGCAAACGGCGTGGATGCAATTGTGACAACAGGAGGCGTTTCTGTTGGAAAGAAGGATATTCTTCATGATGCAATCAAGGAGATGAAGGCAGAGAGAGTATTTTGGAAAGTGTTATTAAAACCAGGAACTCCGACCATTTTCTCTGTTTATAACTCGATTCCAATCGTAAGCCTTTCTGGCAATCCATTTGGTGCGCTGACGAATACAGAACTTTTACTTCGTCCGATGCTTGCAACGATGGCGAATGACAAGTCTCTGCTTCCAGTTAGGACAACGGGAGTAATGGAAGATGAGTTTTTAAAGGAAAGCAAGGGAAGAAGATTTATCCGTGCATACTATGAAAACCATAAAGTGTATCTTCCAAAGAATGGACTTCATTCTTCCGGGGTATTATCTACCATGGCAGGATGTAACTGTGTGATTGATATTACACCAGGGACGAAACAGCTTCTTAAAGGAGATGAGGTTACGGTTGTGTTGCTGTAATAAGAAACAAATCATAGTGGCAGTCAGCGGAGTTAAGAATTCCGGTAAGACCACATTAATAACAAACTTGATTCCGGAATTTAATCAACGTGGCTATCAGGTAGCTACGATCAAACATGATGGCCATGAATTTGAAGGGGATGTTGTAGGAACGGATACGTACAAACATTCCAAGGCAGGTGCCTATGGCACTGCCATCTTTTCAAAAGGCCAATATGTACTAAAGAAACAACAAGAAGTGAGTGAACAGGATTTGATTCCTATGTTTCCGGAAGCAGATATCATTATACTTGAAGGTTTCAAATACAGTGCGTATCCGAAGGTCGAAGTGATTCGAAAAGGAAATTCTACACAATCTGTGTGTAACCGAGAGGGCTTATTTGCCATCGTTACTGATACGGCATGTGAAGTTCCTGGAATTACAAAGATTCCGCTTAACGATATCGGAGCAATTGCGGATCGTATCTTAGAATATTTTATGAAAAGGAAATAAAAAATGGGTAAAGTATTAGCAGTTTGTAAGAGTATAGAAAAAGGAACACAGAAAGTGGATGTAAAAGAAGCAGTGCTTATTGAAAACCACGGAATCGAAGGAGATGCACATGCTGGAGAATGGCATAGACAAATCAGTCTTTTAGCATTTGAGAAAATCGATGAGTTCCGCAGCCGTGGTGCTGAAGTTGACTTCGGTGCATTCGGTGAAAATATCGTAATCAGCGGATATGATTTAAAGAATTATGAAGTTGGAACAAGATTCTCTTGCGGTGATGTTGTTCTTGAACTAACACAAATCGGTAAGAAATGCCACCATGGTTGTGAAATCTTTCAAAAGATGGGTGACTGCATTATGCCAAGAGAAGGCGTTTTCTGTCGTGTAATCCATGGAGGAACAGTGAAAACTGGTGATGAATTTTTGGTAGTAGAATAAGAGGTAGAACATGAGAAGAAAAATTGCTATGGGCCTTGTACTCTGCTTAAGTGTAGCTTTCGCAGGATGCGGCGAAAAAAAAGACGATACTTCCAAACAAGAACCTAAGAAGATGATGGTATTGGCAGCAGCAAGCCTTACAGATGCTTTAACAGAAATCAAAGAATCCTATGAACAAACACAAGACGATTATGTATTAGAATTTGCATTTGATTCTAGTGGTACGTTAAAGAAACAAATCGAACAAGGTGTTGATGCTGACGTATTCTTATCCGCTTCCAAATTACCAATGGATGAGCTTTTAGAGGAAGGCCTTGTAGAGAAAGAGACAATGGTGGATCTTCTTAAAAATGAAATCGTTTTAATTTCTAATAGCAAAGAAGCCTCTCCAATCACTTCCTTTGAAGAGCTTGTAACTAGCGATCAAGTAGATATGATTGCAACATGTATGAAAGAAGTTCCAATTGGGCAGTATACGATTCAGTTATATGAAAACCTAGGGCTTCAAGACAAGTTAGCTGCTAAGGCAAATTATGCATCCAATGTTCGTCAAGTACTTGATTGGGTTGCTTCTGGCAATGCTAAATACGGTATCGTATATGCAACAGATGCTGCAGTAGAAGAGGGCGTTAAGGTACAGGCCGTAGCAGATTCTTCGTTATATGATCCTGTTATTTATCCAGCAGCAGTGGTTTCCGCTTCCCAACAAAAAGAGGGAGCCGATGCATTCTTAGAATACTTAAAGAGTGACACAGCAAAAGAAGTATTTAAGAAATATGGATTTGAGACAGTATCATGAAAACACCAATAATATTATCTATACAGGCCGCTGTGATTGCAACGGCCTTTTGTATGATTACAGGAACCTTGCTTGCAAGGTTTCTTTTGTATCGAAAAAAATGGCAGGCAGTGTTTGATGTGGTCTGTACGCTTCCAATGATCCTTCCGCCTACGGTTACAGGATTTTTACTACTTAAATTGTTTGGGAAACATAGTGTGGTTGGCCAGTGGTTAGAGTCTATCAATGTGTCGGTTGTGTTTTCATTTACAGGCGTTGTAATTGCATCTACGGTCGTTGCATTTCCATTAATGTACCGAACGACACTTGGCGCATTTCTACAAGTAGATGAGGATATCTTATCGGCGGCAAGGACGTTAGGAATCTCGGAAACTCGAATTTTCTTTCGAGTCCTTTTGCCAAATGCAATGGAAGGGCTAGTTGCTGGGACGGTCCTTACGTTTGCCAGGGCACTTGGGGAATTCGGTGCGACGATTATGTTGGCTGGAAATATTCCAGGAAGGACACAGACCGTATCCATTGCCATCTATCAGGCGATGTTACAGGGAAATGATGCATTGGCATATCGATATGTTGCGATTATCCTTACCATCTCCTGTGTCTGCCTTACTGTGATGAATGTGGTAGCGAAGAGAGGGAAAAGATGAGCTTAATCGTTAATATTGAAAAGAAATTGGACCATATGGTGCTTCGTGCAGATTTCTCGGTAGAGCAAGAAGTGCTGTCTTTATTTGGTGTTAGCGGCAGCGGAAAAAGCATGATACTTAAATGTATTGCAGGACTGGAGACGCCCGACCGTGGAAGGATTGTATTAAATGGCAGAGTGCTTTTTGATTCTGATAAGAAAATCAACGTAAAGCCGCAGCAACGAAAGGCTGGTTATGTGTTTCAAAACTATGCTTTGTTTCCTAATATGACAGTGGCACAAAATATTGGGTTTGCAGTTTGTAAATCCAAACGGAAACAGGTCGTGGCAGAGATGATACAGAAATTTCGCCTTGACGGGCTTGAAGATACCATGCCTTCCAAGTTATCTGGTGGTCAAAGACAAAGGGTTAGCATTGCCAGAATGTTGGCGGCAAAACCAGAACTTATCCTTTTGGATGAACCATTTTCTGCACTGGATCACCAACTGGTGAAGGAACTCATCCACGAGATGAAAGAAGTTCTTGAAAATGCCGTATGCCCTGTTATCTTTGTATCCCACAACCGAGAGGAAGTATATCAGCTAAGCAGTCGTTTAGGAGTGATTGAACATGGTAAACTTGGTGGTATTCGTCCGACAAAAGAGGTAT
This sequence comes from uncultured bacterium, assembly GCA_905214875.1. GTDB lineage: Bacteria > Bacillota > Clostridia > Lachnospirales > Lachnospiraceae > KM106-2. Next base: position 13,588 of record CAJMNR010000026.1, read on the forward strand.
TTGAAAAACCGGATACAATGGAAGAAGCCAAGCTATGTGGATGTGATAACATTATTAGAATGACGCCAGAAGTTAAGAAAAAGTTTGGACTTACCCATTCATTTAAGGACGATGTGGCGATAGGAATCTATTCAGATGACATTAGGCTTTCTAAAGGTTCAAATAATGAACTTCATTTGACCGGAAATGTTGTATCCATTGTAGAGGAAATTAGCCGAATCCGTTATGAAGTGATAGTAAAGGAACTGTCAGAGTGCCGTATGATTGTGAGCAGAAAGAAGGAGAGCAATGGCATGAGACAATCGATTCAAGTGGGAGATGTCATCCAACTTTTTTTAGCACATGACGCATTGCATCTTCTTAAAAAGCGAGGAAATAAATGAAAACGATAGGGTATGTTCTGTTAATGGGCGGAAAGAGCAGCCGCATGGGAAAAGATAAGGCGTATTTATCATATCATGGAATCCCTTTTTGGAAAAAGATTTCTGATGAAATGAAACAGTGTGGGCCGACGTATCTTTCCTTAGATAGTTTAAAACGTGCTCCCGAAACGGATTGCAGTCTGATTCTAGATGAATATGCAAGTATTGGTCCTATGGGTGGCATCTATTCGAGTCTGTTGCAGGTAAAAGAGCAGGTCGTTTTCTTTACGCCATGCGATATGCCTATGATAACGGCAGAGTTGATGTTAGCTTTGTGTAAGCAGTATAGGGAAGAATACGATGGTGTGATTCTGACAGGAAGTGATGGAAAATACTATCCAACGATCGGACTATATTCCAAACGGCTGTTACCTGCCATGCAGGAGAAAATCAAAAGTAAGGATTATCGGCTGATGGGACTTGTAAAAGAAAATAATATTAAGGCGATATCGGTAGATACACTTAAGATTCCAGAAATTGAGTTAAGAAACTTAAATATTTGGGAAGAGTATTTAGAATTCATAGAGAAAACTACGTAGTGGATGAAAGTTTTTATTTGTCTACAGTCTAAGCAAGTGAGCGAAAGCTCCCTTGCTTTCTTTATGTTTAGGAGAGAAAGCTAGAGGTCAAGTGGATAAATATTCCATGTAAAAACAATAAAGAAATGGGTAAATTGTGTCGAAATATAGAATACTGAAAAGCATAAATAGAAAGATAAGGGGAGAAAGAATGAGACGAAAAATAATGCCTTTGACATTATGCGCTTTACTATTTTTCCAAAGTGCAGTAAGCGGAAGTCCTGTCTACGCGGAGGGAATCAATCCACTCGGTACTCAGATTGAACATCAGGAAATGAAATCGAACAGAGTAGTTTATCTAACAGATGGGGAGGGCACTTTGGGAGATGGTAGTGGAACGAAAGTGAATCCTTATACCAACATCCGTACTGCATTAGCAGAGATACAAGATGGGGAAACATTGAAACTAATCGGTCATGTAAAGTATACAAAATATGACCAATATCCTAATGGGGCTGCTGTGCCATTGATTATTGACAAGAGTATCACGATTGAAGGGGACGATGAATATTCTTCCGGCTTAATTATAAGAACGGCCATTCAATTAGCAGCGGATGTAACCTTTAAAAATATGCGATTACAGATGACCCCAGAAGTAACTTTAGGAAGAACAGCAGAGAGTGCGAACAGCAGAATTCTTGGGGAAGAAGTAGAGCGAAGTACGACGATTTATCTAGCTGGACATTCATTAACATTAGATAATGTAAATACAAAAATGGGAGAAAGTCTTGATCAATATGATACAAGACCATATATTAGTGGTGGTACAAACAAAGCAGGCGGAGAAGTTGGAGATACAGCATCCGTTACAGTAATCAATCCAAATAGTGAAACGAAGCTTTCCGCTATTTATGCAGGTGACTATTGGAGAGAGCGTACAATGGATGTACAGATTCGCCTTGATGCAAGTTGCGTAGATACGACCTTGTATACAGGAGGATTACTTCAACCATTGCATGGAAATGTAACTGTAATGCTATACGATACGAATAACATTACTAAGTTTGACAGAAGTAATCATGATGGTGCACTTAATGTAAGACTTATGGAAGATACCTATACCACAATCCTAGATATTAATGAAGTGGATGATTTGGTATTAGAAAATGGGGCTAAGATCTTAATTCCTAAGAATAAAAGTTTTAAGGTAAACAATCTTACGCTAAAGGATAAGACACTCGTCAATTTTCAGCTTATGAGTGAAAGCCCAATTGTAAGCGGTAATTTTACAGGAGTATCATCTAGTACCAATATTGAAAATTGTGGAGGAATTATCCTAAACAATGAGCAGACATTACAGATTGCAGGTGAAGTAACAGGCCTTACAAGATTAAATATATATGGAGAAGCATTTTTCCCAATCTTTAAAGAGAATCATGTATATATTACGGCAAATAAAGCTTCAAGCGGTGATTTTTCTATTGAGGGAACGCAGTATACTCAATTTGAATTAAAGAAAGAGAATAATGGGGAAAGCACGACTTGGACAACTTATAAAAAATTGGAGGAAGGTAACGAAGGGGTTCATTCGTTTAGCTGGTTAGGTGGACCTGAGAAAATTGTTGCACCTAAATACTCAGATGTATTTTATTTCCCAGTAGAGTTTCGTAATGGGTATAATGAGACGTATAGACCAGAACTATTTGAAATTTTACTCGATTATGAGATTGAGATGAAAACAGTAGATGGTACAATCATTGATATATATGAAGGTGATATCGCTTTGGATTGGGATGTGGATAGATTTGGAGATGATGTAACCGATCCTTACCAATTATTTCTCTCTTTTGATAATATAGAAGATATATATGGTGACTATATTATAACGATAACCCATATTGCGACAGGAAAACAGATTTCTAGAGAACTATCTGTTGTTCTTGAGGATGATTCGGAAGAAGAACCAGAAGTGACACCGAGTCTACCACCAGTAATACCGCCGACGATTGCGCCAAGTGAAGCACCAACAGCGACACCAGAAGCGACACCAGAAGCGACACCAACAGCGACACCAACAGCGAAGCCAATAGTGAAGCCAGAAGCGACACCAGAAGCGACACCAACAGCGAAGCCAATAGTGAAGCCAGAAGCTACACCAGAAGCGACACCAACAGCGAAGCCAACGGTAAAACCAACAGCAAAGCCAACAGCAAAACCAACAGTAAAGCCAACAGCAAAACCAACAGTAAAGCCAACGGCAAAACCAACAGCAAAGCCAACAGTGAAGCCAACAGCAAAGCCAACAGTAAAACCAAAGGTAACACTAAATAAAAAGAGTGTGACGCTTTATACAAAAGGCGCTACTACAACGCAACTAAAAGCTACTGTTGTAGGTAAGAGCAAAAAAGTAACGTATACAAGCAGCAATACGAAAGTTGCAAAAGTAGACAAAAATGGAAAAGTAACTGCATTGAAAGAAGGAAAGACTACCATCACGGTGAAAGCCAATGGCGTACATGCAAAATGTACAGTGGTAGTAAAGAAACCAACATTAAGTGTAGGAAGTTCAAAAAGAACTGTAAAACGAGGTAAGAAGATTACACTTAAGGTAAAGGCAACACCAGCCAGAACGATAACTTTTAAGTCAAATAAACCTAGTATTGCATCCGTAAATAAAAAGGGTGTCATAACAGGAAAGAAAGCCGGAAAGGCTACGATTTCCGTTTCGTGTAATGGAATCACTAAAAAAGTCATTGTAACAGTGAAAAAATAGATATAAGCTGTTATCTCAGTGGTATATTTAACTGCTGAGATAACAGCTATTTACATATTGTGGAAGATTACTATATAATGGAATAAGAATAATGTCAGAACTACAATAAGGGGAGAGAAAAATGAATAGTAAGAAAAAAGCGTATATAAGCGTTGCAGCCATCGTTTTATGCGTTCTATGTATGGCATCTATAATCATATATAGAATTAATAAGGACTCTATCGCAGATATAAGCGGTTATAGTTTTTCTACCGATAAGATTACCATTGTGTTTGGCAGTGATAAGAAGAAAATAGAGATTACAGACAAGGCAACCATTGAGGAGATTACCGATTTATGTAAAGAGGATAGTTTCAAAACAGTGAAGAATGGGTATGACGGACTTTGTGAAATATGGCTAGATTTTAATAATGGAACAATAATCGGTATGTATGATGATATGGACTATGGATACATAGGTAATGCGATGGAAGCGGTTTTACCACCAGATTTATATTTACCAAAAGGGCTGAATGAGAAGACCAACGAATTAATTCAAAAATACACCGATTAGACTCCGCCTTTACGAAATCTGGCAGGTGTCATACGGGTGGATTGCTTGAATTGTCGATAGAAATGCACTTCGTTGGTGTAGCCGCATACTTCAGCAATCTGAGAGAGGGTTAAGTCAGTGGTAGTCAGGTAGTATTTTGCTTGTTCCACTCGAATTCGAATTAGATCCTTCTGAAAAGAAACACCAAAAGTTTTGGTATATAAATGCTGAAAATAAGAACTGCTGATTCCTAGCTTGGCTGCATAGTTCTCAATGGTAGGACGATTAGGAAGTTCAGAAGATAGATTGAGACGGATAAACTGAAGCTGTTCCTGATAGGGCATAGAAAGTGTCTGATCAGGAGCAGTTTTTTTTGCGGCCATAATCAGGTGATTACATAGAATCAAAAATAAAGCGTCTATCGTCTCTTGACGCAACATCGGGTCGCCCATGAGTACTCCATTATCTATGGCGATTATTTCTTTATGGAAGCAATTTATAAATTGACAAAAATTGGAATTAAGAATAAAATTATTTTGTAAGTGATACATAATGTCTTTTAAACGTAATTAGAACAAGATTGGTTTAGCGTTAGAAAGAAGGTGGAAAAATGACAAATAAAGAGAAAATTGCTATTTTAAGTGAGAAACTACATGTTCTTTCTGAAAATGGAAAGGATAATGCAGGAGTATGTAGAAAGCTAGCACGTGAAATAAGAAATTTGGAAAAGAAATAAACGTAAAAAATGACCTTCAAAGGGGTCATTTTTTTTTGCTTATTCATGTTAATAACTGTATAATAATGGTATATAAACTAAGGCGTATAAAGATAAGGGGGAGAGTATTTATGGTAATAAGGCCAGCACAAAGCAGTGAAATAGAACGGTTAACAGAGTTGTCAAAAGAAGCCTTTGATTCTGATATTTATGTGGGAAACGATGGAATCGGTGGCCCTCCTGACTACGATAATAAGTACTGGCATAAAAAGATGGCCCAAGAAAAGCATTTGTACAGTGTCTATTCAAAGGATGAACTGATTGGGGGAGCTGTTTTATTTAACGACGACAGTTCGCCACAGGCAATGGTTGTCGGAAGAATATTTGTTGATCCACAGTTACACCATAGTGGATTTGGAATGCAAATGATGCGTATGATTGAAGCGATGTTTCCAAACATTAAGGTCTGGAAACTAGATACACCGATTTGGAATGTAAGAACGAATAATTTCTATAAAAAACTTGGCTACGTTGAAATGGCTAGAGACAATGAATTCGTGTATTATCAAAAGGAAAAAAGGTAGCAGGCCTTAAAGTACAAAGGGACACGGCTTGCTGTAAAGGACATGGAGAAGAGTAAGAAATGTTTTGTACTAGCTTAAAGGAAAGAACAATTGACTACGTGCATTTTCTTCATTAATGAGGAAAAGTAGTTAGAACATTAAGTTTGAGATAAAAAAGGGGAAATAAATTTGAGAGTAAGAGCAGTAGCTAAACTTATGGCCATATTAGCTTTAATACATTTTTTGTTATTTGCAGTCGAGCAAGGATTCTTTTGCTTTGTTCGTAGGACCAAATATTCTGACTCCATGGTCTCTATGGCTGCCATGATCTTGGTGGGGATTCTGTTAATAAGCATTGCAAGAAGAAGGAAGGAAAAACTGTCAATTCTGCCGCAAACATTTGGTAAGGCATATGTGATGGCCACATCTGTAGCAGTAGTTATTTTACTCATCACACCATCGAACTTTGTAGGAGGAATTGAGGCAATCAGTTTGTTGATTTATGCAAGTATCGTGACACCGGTGTTTGAGGAAATATTATTTCGAGGTTATGTATGGAATCAGTTAGAAAAAATATTAAAAAATGAATTATCTGTCTATATAACTACAACGGTATTATTTGGGGTGTGGCATCTTGGCTATATCAGCTCCATATCCTTTCGTGTTCAGACTGACTTAGCAAACGTAATGGTTTGGAAAGTGATTACAGGCCTGGCGTTTGGAGTGGTCCTTGGTGCGTTACGGCTTAAGACTAAGAATTGTTACTCTACCATATTGCTTCATGGGGTGATGAATGTATTTGGACGGTAACAAAGAAAAAGGAGCTTTCCCACACATGGGAAAGCTCCTTTTTTATGTAAAATTCTATTTTTGTGAATTTTCTATTTTTACCGAAACTTCATTATATAGTGTAACATATCTTGAAATATAAGTCTAGTAAAATTTTCCGGTAATTTTATAATTAATACTGCAACCGATCAAAAGCACAATAGGAGGCGAATCATGGTAGTGGAAATGGAACGTGAAATGGAAGAACAGCATTTACAAGAGTGTTTGACAATCATCAAAGATAACATTGAGACATTTCAAACAGAAGTAGTTTCTATGAATGCGGAAATTAAAGAGATGTATGAACGCTATCGGGACGAAGATCCGGAAATCTTTACAGAATTGTCCAACAAAATCAGTATGAAGGAATCGACAAAGATGGCACTCGATAAGAATTTACGGGCGTTAAAGAAGCCATACTTTGGACGAATCGACATTCAGGAAGAAGGAAGAAATCTAGAAAGGTTCTATATTGGAAAAGGCGGTGTGATGAAAGATAACACCAACATCATTGTAGTAGACTGGCGTGCACCGGTGGCCAATGTGTATTATGAAAGCGGCTTGGGTAAGTGTTCATATGTGACCCCAGGAAAACAGACATACACCGTGGATTTGCAGAAAAAACGAACATATGAGATTGATAAGGAACAGCTCATAGATTATTACGATTCGGAAGTAGTCACAAATGATGAACTGTTAACCAAATATCTAGCAAAGAATAAGGAAGCTGTCCTCGGTGAAATTATTGCAACGATTCAAAAGGAGCAAAATGACATTATTCGTAAGTCGCCATACCGCAATATGATTGTGCAAGGCGTTGCAGGAAGTGGAAAGACCACGGTCGCCATGCACCGAATATCCTATATCCTTTACAATTATTCCAATCATTTCAGACCGGAAGATTTTTATATTATTGGAAGTAATCAGATTCTGTTAAATTATATTACCGGTGTGTTGCCGGATTTGGATGTGTATGGAATCAAGCAGATGATGATGGAGCAGTTATTTATCCGCTTGCTTTATGAAGACTGGAAGGAAAAGAAGTATAAAGTCATCCCATGCAAGCCGGGAAATCATGTAAAGGGAACGATTGAATGGTTTCATGCATTGGAGGACTATTGTAGAAAATTAGAAGATGAGGTAATCCCACAAGAGGACATTTATCTAAAAGAGGATATCTTATTTTCCAAAGAGCAGATTAAAAGCTATATCAAAGAGAATCCTTCGCTTTCCATTCAGACAAAGATAAACATGTTAAATGAGAGGGCGTTAAATAAGTTAAAGAATGAACTGATTGGAAAAGAAATCAGCTATACAACCGAACAGAAAAAGCAGTTACGAAAAGAGTACAGTAGGTTATTTGGTCCAAGCAAATGGAAACGGTCGATTTATGATCTGTATTATGACTTCATCGAAACGAGGAAGGCAGCTTGCAAAGAAGGGCAAGTGATCCATGTAGAAAAGAATGCATTTGACGTGTATGACCTGGCGGCGCTTGCATATTTGTATAAGCGGGTAAAGGAGACAGATCCAATCACAGAGGCACATCATATTGTGGTGGATGAGGCGCAGGATTATGGTATGATGGCATATGCAGTCTTGAAGTTTTGTATCCCTGCATGTACTTGGACGATCATGGGAGATGTATCACAGAACATTCATTTTGGGTTCGGACTAGATGATTGGGAAGCATTAAAGCAATTATTCTTGGTTGATCGGGCGGATACGTTTGGGGTACTGGCAAAAAGTTATCGAAATACGGTGGAGATTTCAAACTTTGCACAGAGCATTTTACGGCATGCCTCATTCTTAAGTTATCCGATTGAACCAATTATCCGTCATGGAAATGAAGTGCAGATTCGAATGTCTAAAGATGCTTCTACTATGCTTAGGACGGCAGTTCAGATTATAAATGCATGGAGAGAAGGCGGGCATGAGACAATTGCCGTGGTAACGAGAACAGAAAAAGAAGCGGAGAAATTGATTCATCAGTTAGAACCTTATGTCGAAATCGAAGAAAGCAAGCTTGACAAAGCACAGTTTAAGACAGGAGTCATGGTGCTGCCAGTGGCGTATACGAAAGGACTCGAATTTGATGCAGTATTACTCTATAATCCAACAAAAGCGGATTATCCAGAGGATGATGGGCATGCCAAGTTATTGTATGTAGCAGCAACAAGAGCACTGCATGAGCTGGCTATTGTGCATATGGGAGAGCTAACGAAGCTTATTTAAATACGAACCTGTTTTATTTTAAAGGAGGCTGTCGTATAATAAGTGCAGACATAAAAAAGAGAAGGAGAGAGGGAATATGTTAAATAAGGCGTATAACGTATTTTTTGGCATTTTTGCCGCCATAGGGGCCGCCATAATGGCAGTTGGCGTAATCCTGTATTTTTCGCTTGGTTCAGCCGCAGGACAGCTGCAAAATTCAGATGGAACAGATAGTGGTATTTATCTAAACTTATTTTTATTGTTACTTTTGGGGGGAATAGGTCTTATCTTTTTCCTAAGTGGAGCAATCGGATTATTGAGAATAAGAAGAAAGTCCAAATTAAAACAGCGCTTAAGAGAGACAGGACAGGCTATATATGCAGAGATTGTGTCCGTAGAACAGATTCGAAATGTCGTAATCAATGGAAGAAGCCCATATCTGATTCTTGCTCAATATGTGGATGATTCGACAAAGACAATCTATGAGTTCAAAAGCGAATATATAAGAGAATTTCCTTCCTACGCAAAAAAGGGAGAAAGTGTACGAATCTTTATTGACCGAGAAAATAAGAAAAAATATTTTATGGATATTAATAGTCTAAATGGAATAAATGGATATACAGTAGAAAGCTTATAAGTAGAATCAGATTCACTTAAAACCTCTGTGAGAAATTTGTAAGAATTTATGAAGAAACAAATCACAAATATCTAAGAAAAAGCGAACATACATAGCATATATATTTGGTAAGATATGTCATATCGATAGATGATGTGAATAGCGCATCTACTGAATGATAAAAATAATAGCATAGTATGAAAGTTGAGGGATACAGAGGGTGAAAAAGAGAGGTCATAAGTTTAGGGTATTTCGTACAATCCTTGTGGTTGCGGTGATTTACATGGTTATATGTCAGTATTCATTTGTTACCAATTCGATTGGAACATTTTTATCAAATCCATTTGGTGGGAATGGTCGAAGTGTAAAAAAAATCGAAGCATATGCTAACGCGAATGGAATCGATATGTCAGAGTACTCAGAGGAGCTGATAAGTCTATATGAAAGAAATCCAGACGCTAGCGATTTTGTGTTGGAATATCCACTGAAAAAGAATGAAACACATGAAATTAATCTGTCTAAGTATGAAAACTGTAAGACAGTACCACTTTTGATGCAATGGGATCAAGACTGGGGGTATTCTGAGTATGCGGGAGATCTGTTTGGATTAACCGGTTGCGGTCCAACCAGTCTTTCCATGGTTACTATATATTTGACGGGTGATGTAACCATGAATCCTAAGAAAATGGCTGAGTTTGCCACAAAAAATAACTACACAACCAATGGAAATGGTTCCAAATGGACATTGTTTTCAGAAGGCGGTAAAAAGCTTGGCCTAGATGTGACGGAACTTCCTTTGGACGAAACCCGCATCATTAATAATCTTGAAGTGGGAAATCCAATCATATGTGCAATGGGGCCTGGCGATTTTACAACGTCTGGACATTTTATCGTCCTAGTAGGATATGAGGATGGTAAGATCAAGATTAATGATCCAAATAGCTATCAGAATTCAAAAAAGCTGTGGTCCTTTGATAAAATCAAAGATCAGATAAAGAATCTTTGGGCGTTTCGTTAATTGAATCGTGTAGAACAAAGGTGCCAGAAGTTTATGATTCATAACTTCTAGCACCTTTTTTAGCCATATAGATGATGTCTGAGTTTACCCATCTCGCTCCAGACATTGTCACCATAATTACTTACTAAGACAGAGATGATATTGTTGTTAGGATTATATTCAGACAGAAAGCTTACTCCAGGGTCGCATCCCTGAAAATAAGGGATATCCTCTTTGCCATCATTTGCAATAATCCAGACACCATACCCATAATAACCTTCTTCTTTGTCAATGCCATCTCCACTTTGTTTATGAAGCATATTTGAAACGTATTCTTCAGATAACAATTTTCCAGAAATCAATCCGTTCCAAAAAGCAACGATGTCTTTTACTGTAATAAATGCACCGCCTGCACCAGTTCCTTTTACATCGACACTAAAGATATTCGTTCGAAAGTCATTCGTATCTGGGCAGTAGATGTAGTTGTTGGCACATTTGGCTGGAAGTCTGTCTAATTCGTAGTAGCCTGTGGAAGCCATATTACAAACATCAAATACATGTTTTTGTAAATAGTCATCAAAATACATGCCTGTTATTTTTTCAATAATCATGGCAAGAAGAACGTAGCCGGAATTATTATATTGAAATCTTTCTCCTTTCGGATACATCATAGGCTTATGTAAAAATAGTGGGAGTAAATCGTTGTTATGTCGAATCTTATAGTTCGGATAATCAATCCATAATTCTTCGTATTCATCCATAACGCTTTCGTCAAAGTAATCCGGTACTCCCGAGGTGTGATTTAATAACTGTCTTATCGTAACATCGGGATCGATTTGTTCTAAATCCATATCTAAAATTGTTCCCAGTGTATCATCAAAATGTAATTTCCCCTGCTCAATCAGTTGCAGGATGCCAACAGCAACAAAGACCTTTCCAGCGGAAGCACTTGCAAATTTGGTCTCTAAAGTATTAGGAACTTCATTTGGCATATCTGCAAAGCCTGATACATGTTCACACAATACAGTATCCTTTTGAACGACATAGATACTACCTCTAAAGTTAGGATCAAGTATTGTAGCTAACTCCATAATAATAACCTCCTTATAATTTGAAAATAGCTATTGTATCGCAGTTAGCGCAGCTACTTTAGCATGAATCTGAGTCGTATCGAAGACTGGTAGTGAGCTGTCTTGTTGCTTAACCAATAGGCCAATTTCAGTACATCCAAGAATGACGCCTTCTGCACCATCTTCCTTTAGCTCATCGATAATACGGGTAAACGCGTTTTTTGATTCCTCGTTTATAGTACCGAGGCATAATTCGTCATAAATAACATGATTTATAAGTTCGATATCACTTTTGCTTGGAATGATGACTTGGATTTTATTACTTTCGATTCTCGTTTTATAAAAGTCTTCGGTCATTGTATATTTTGTTCCGAGCAATGCAACTTTTTTGATGTTGTTCTTCTTTAACTCTTTTGCAGTTGCATCTGCAATATGTATAATTGGGATGTTAATATGTTCTTGAATCTGAGGAACTACCTTATGCATGGTGTTTGTACAGATTACAATAAAATTGGCACCGGCAAGTTCTAGACTTTTCGCTGCTTCTGACAGGATATCTGCACTTTTATCCCAATCGCCATCTGCCTGACATTTTTCTATTTCCGAAAAATCGACACTATAAAGCAATAGCTTTGCAGAGTGTAAGCCGCCTAGTTCTTCTTTGATTGTAGTATTGATTATTTGATAATAGGTTACAGTGCTTTCCCAGCTCATTCCGCCAATTAGTCCAATTGTTTTCATTTATCCTACCCTCCATCAATTAAGGTTTTTTGTAAAAACTTTACGGTTTTGCCTAATAGTATAACATAGAGACATTAATAATGCCATGTTGTTGAGCAAGGGAGACATAAGAAAATTTTTGTTGTAAATCTTGGGGCAGTATATTAGCATAGAAGTAGATATGAATCACTTAATATGGAGATGACATTTATGGGTAAGAACACAAATAAAGATAAATTATTGGCGCAGAAAACAAATGTAATGCGTATATTGGAACAGGCCAAGATTCCATACAAGCATTATTCTTATGCAGATACCGATGCAGTCAGTGGTGCGGAAGTAGCAGCTGTACTTAATCAGAATCCGGAGCAAGTATTTAAGACGCTTGTAACAGTTGGAAAGTCTGGCGAGCATTATGTCTTTGTTATCCCTGTATGCCAAGAGTTGGATTTACGAAAAGCGGCAAAAGCAGTAAAAGAGAAGTCTGTGGAAATGATTAAGTCGAAGGAATTATTGCCGTTAACAGGCTATATTCATGGAGGATGTTCTCCAATCGGCATGAAGAAGCGTTTTACAACCGTTATAAATGAAACAGCGGTTAAGTTTCCAACCATTGTCTTCAGTGCAGGAAAAATTGGATATCAGGTAGAAGTGGCACCGGATGATTTAAAAAAGATTGTCCCATTTTTACTTGCAGAGGTAACAGAGTAAAGGAAATGATATGTGAACAGTCTGGAGCGGAGCATGCAGCTTCGCTTTTTATACATCAGAATGGAAGATGGCATAAAATGAGATGCTAAATAAAATATGAATGGAGTGTAATACATGCAGTACGATTGTCTGATCGTAGATGATGAGATTGTATTAGGAAATGCAACATGTGAGTATTTTGAGATGTTTGGTTTAAAGGCGAAACATGTGACAACATCAGAAGAATGCTTAAAGGTGTTGGAAGAAGACGAAGTAAAGCTAGTTTTGCTGGATATCAATCTGAAAGAGGAAAGTGGGTTTGCCCTTTGTAAGGAAATACGTAAAACCAATGATCTTCCCATCCTATTCATCAGTGCAAGACAAAGCGATGATGACGTCTTGATCGCACTAAATATAGGTGGAGACGATTATATTAAGAAGCCATATACCTTAAGCGTATTGTTGGCAAAAGTAAAAGTTACGTTAAAGCGTTTAGAAAAGACGGATCAAAAAGTAGTGGCGCAAAAAAATGGCCTTACGATTGATGCCGATGCTATGAAGGTTTATGTGGATGGGGAAGAAGTAAAGCTGAAAGCAAAAGAATTCCGCTTGTTAAATTATTTATATGAGAATAAAAACAAAGTCGTTTCAAAGGCAGAATTGTTTGATGAAATATGGGGAGATGATTTCTTTAGCGATGGAACGCTAAATGTACATATAAGGAAAATACGAGAAAAGATTGAAAAGGATCCGAAAGAACCGAAATACATAAAGACTATTTGGGGAACGGGGTATATGTTGGAATTATGAAAATGAGACAGTTTTTAGTAGGAATCAATGTGTTGGGAATTCTGCTTTTTTTCCTATGTTCTAATAAACTTACTTCCTTTCAATATCGTACAGAAGACATGGCGTCTCTAAATGACAAGTATCAGCTAGTAATGGAAGCTTTGGATGCTGGGCGAGACCGCCAGTTAGTCATGGAGGAGTATGGTTGTGAGATTATTGAACTTAACGATGAGAATTATACAGCCAAGTTATATCAGGCAATTAGTGAGAAGGATACTGTCTTTGATTATCTGAAAGGGCAAACACTAATCAGCAAGATTATTTTTAAACAGAACGATGCAATATTTGAACAGGTAAAGAAAGAAATTAGGGGAATCCTTCTTTTATTTATGGGAGGAATGCTTCTTCTTGTAGATAGTTTCTGCTTGTATCAATATGTCCGTATAATAAAGCCATTTCATGGGCTTAAGGAATTTGCAGGAAACATTGCAAAGGGGGAGCTAGACGCGCCGTTACATATGAATAAGCATAATTATTTTGGGGCATTTACAGAAAGCTTTGATGTAATGAGGGAAGAACTTAATAAGGCAAGAGAGGGCGAGTATCAGGCAAACTTAAGCAAAAGGGAGCTTGTAGCAAGTTTGTCTCATGATATCAAAACACCTGTAGCCTCTATTAAAGCATTATGTGAAATACTTGAGATTAAGTTAAAAGACAATGAAAATGTGAGCAAAATCTATAGTATCGATACGAAAGCAGGGGAGATTGAGCAGTTAATCGGCAACTTATTCCATGCAACCTTAGAGGAACTTACGGTATTAAAGATTATTCCTGAGGAAGAAGAGAGTACGATTATTCCTCAGATGCTTGAAGACATGAATCATTATGGACTGATTAAGCAAATCGGAGAGATTCCAGAGTGCCTTATTTACTGTGACAGACTACGGCTAAATCAAGTACTTGATAATATTATCAGTAACTCCTATAAATATGCAAAAACAAAGATTGAAGTCAGTTATGAGGAGACGGAACAAAACATTATCATGGAAATTCGTGATTTTGGCACATCTCTTTCGGATATGGACTTACTTTTAGTCTGTGAAAAATTCTACCGAGGGGAAAATTCGGCAGGAAAGAGTGGATCAGGGCTCGGTTTGTATCTTGCGAAAACATTTATGGAACAAATGGGAGGAGGGCTTTCCTGTGAAAATGACCATGGGTTTGTCGTTACCCTCCATATCCAAAAAATAGGAGCCAAATTAAGAAATAGATAAGAATTTCATAATACTTCGAAAAAGTCTTGTTAAGGGAGCTGTTGCTATAATTGAAAACGTAAAGAAGAGATCGATAGAAAGAAGGGAGAAACATTATGGCAACAATATTAGAAGCTCATAATTTATGTAAATCATATTCGAATGGAAAGGTTATGCAACATGTTTTAAAAAACTTAAATATAAAAATTGAAGAAGGAGATTTTACGGTAATCATGGGAAGTTCAGGTTCCGGTAAATCAACGCTTCTGTATGCATTATCAGGAATGGATAAACCATCACTTGGTACCATTAAATTTAAAGGAACGGATATTTCTAATTATAGTAACGACCAATTGGCGCTATTTCGTAGGAAAAACTGTGGATTCGTCTTTCAACAGGTATATCTCAATGATACGATGAGCATTATGGACAATATCTTAGTATGCGGATTATTAAATAAGAAAGAGAAAAAGGGGCTTGTGGAAGAGGCAAAACGATTACTTGACGAGGTGGAACTTGGCGAAGAAGTATATCATAAGTTCCCAACACAGTTATCAGGAGGCCAGGCACAACGGGCAGCAATCGTCCGCGCCATCATTAATCATCCCCCAATCTTATTTGCCGATGAGCCAACGGGAGCATTGAATTCTTCCAACTCCAAAAATGTATTAGACATTATGACAAAGCTTAATCAACAGGGACAGAGTATCGTCATGGTTACCCATGATATGAAGACGGCAAGGAGAGCAAATCGAATCTTGTATCTAAAAGATGGTGTGATCGAAGACGAATTAAACCTTGGAAGCTATGTATCTGACGATCCAGTTCGTCATGCAAGACTTCGTGAATTCTTAGAGAGCATGGGGTGGTAGTATGAAGACATGGATGATGATAAAAAGCAGTATTAGAAAGAATAAAAGCTCGTCAATTACATTGGTCTTATTAATCACAATGGCAACCATCTTATTATATAGTAGCCTGATGGTTTTACTAAATGTAAGTGACGTTATAGAAAATGTGAATGCAAATAATCAAGGTGCAGATTTTCGTGTCTTTGTTTCAAATGAAACGTCTGAGGACGTTGAAGAACTTATGAAGTCGGTTTCCGGATATGATGGTTCAGAAATAGAAGATGCCATCGTAAATTATGGTACGGTTCAAGATAAAAAAGTAGAAGATACACCACAAAACGAAGGAATTGTCCTTTTAAATCAAGAGACAGCAAGAACAATGTCTAAAATAGAAAGATTGGAAGATGCAAAGGAGATGGAGGACAATGGAATCCTTGTTCCTTATTCTTTAAAGTCAATCTTTGACTATCAAAGCGGTGATGAGATTGAGATTGGATTAAATGGGAAAAAAGAGACATTTAAAATCTGTGGATTCTTACAAGACGTGATGTTCTCAACTCCATCTAATGTGGATCGGTACATTTTTTATGTAACGGATGCTACATTTAAGAGGTTGTATCATGAAGTGCCTGATACGATGAAAATGAAGGACATCAAGGTTCGTTTAGAAAAGAATGCAAGCTCTTCTGATTATAGTGATGAGTTTATCAATAAGGTGTCAACGACAAAAGGAATCTCTAGTAAGAACATGACTACACTGGATTATGAAACTATGAAACTTGGTACTTCCATTACGATTATGATCGTAACTATTATTCTAATCGTATTTTCCATGTTAATGTTGATGATCGCGTTAATCGTAATTCGTTTTACCATCATCAATCATATTGAGGAAGATGTGAAGAACATCGGTGCAATGGAGGCAGCAGGATTTACAAGCACAATGATTCGAAAATCATTAATCTTGCAGTTTATATGGCTTGGTGTCGTTGGATTTGTAATTGGCTTTGCAGTGGCGCTTTGTATTTCCAACGTTGTAACTACATTTGTATCGTCATCGATCGGTTTGTACTGGGAGGCAGAATTTTCAATTAGTGCAACGCTTCTTACTATAGGTATCATACTTTTATTTGTTGGAGCCATCGCAACAAAGGTATCTGCAAGATTAAAAAAGATTACGCCTATTGTTGCTCTTAGAAATGGATTATCAACGTATAACTTTAAGAAAAACTATCTTCCATTGGACTCTACAAGAGGAAAGCTGAATTTTCTGCTTGGAGTAAAGCAAATGTTACATGCGAAGAAACAGAATATTTCGATTGGTCTCATCGGGGTAATTATGTCATTTACGTTTATCATGGGATTTACCTTGCTTATGAACTTTTCAGGAAAAGGTGCTACATTAATGAAATTAGTCGGGTTGGAGCAGTCTGAAATCGGCATTACTTGTACTTCGAAGGAAGCAAGAGATGAACTTAGACAAACACTTAGTACTTATAACGAAATTGAAAATACGAATCTATTTTGTTATGAAGATATTGTGATTTCAGCCAAGGGCAAAGATGTATCCACTTCAGCAAACATATGTGAAGATTTTAGTAACATCAACGTAAAGACCGTATTTGATGGACGGTATCCAATTCATGATAATGAAATCGTACTAAGTAACTCAAATGCAGAAAAGCTGGGTGTAAGTACTGGTGATGTTGTTTCGGTCAGAGGAAAAGAAGGGAACAAAGAATATGTAGTCGTCGGAATCAACCAGCATATCAACCATCTTGGAAGGTCCTGTTCTTTGACTGAAAAAGGGATGATAAGGAATGACAGTAGCTATTATTGCGATGAGATTTATGTGTATCTCAAAGATGGAATAGAGATTGAATCGTTTATGAATCGTCTGGAACAAGAATTAGGTACCGATGAGTTTAGCTTCGTCAATATGCAGGCTACTTTTGAGAGCAGCTTGAAATCTATCTCAGATATTTGCAACATTATGTGTATCGTATTAGATGGCGTGGTAATCCTTGTGGTTGCATTGATTTTATTCTACATGGTAAAAGTAAAAATCGTTCGTGACAAAAAGATTCTTGGTATTCAGAAAGCAATTGGATTTACGACAAAGCAATTAATGGTTCACAATGTGATTTCATTTTGTATCATTATGTTTATCAGCTTCATAATTGGAGCAATTGGGGTAATGCTTTTCTCTACACCAATCTGTACGCTTATGTTCAGCGTAGCTAGTTTTAAGAAATGTTCGTTGGATGTTTCGCTTATGTCTGCTGTTTTATCGGTGATTGGCCTTACGATTTTCTCTATTTTAATTACGATGATCTTATCAATTCGTATTAAAAAAGTAAATCCAAGAGAACTATTTATGGACTAAAATAAAAAATAGTTTGACATTTTATTACTATTTTACTAAAATAAACTAAAAATAGGGCGATGGAGTTCTTCAAAACGAGAACTCCATCGCCTTTTTGTATTTACACGAACAACGAGCCAAAGTGATGCCTGCATTACCTTGGTAACTGTCGCGGTAACCAGAGAAACTGGCAGAGTATGTTTCTTCTGGTTGATAGTAAGATACAATAAGGAGGGATTTGTATGGTTGATTTGACAATGCAGTCAGATGTAATTAATCGATTGTTAGCAAGATATGGGGTACGTTTTGGAATTTATAAAAATGGAAGCTTCAAAGAGCAGTTATTTCCATTTGATTCAATTCCAAGGGTGATTGAGAAAAAAGAGTTTGATTATCTAGAACGTGGGTTAAAACAAAGGGTAACCGCGTTAAATCTATTTTTAGCAGATATTTATAGTGAAAAAAAAATCGTAAAGGATGGGGTGGTTCCAGAAGAGTTTATCTTCGCTTCCTCTGGGTATCTTGCACAATGTGAGGGGATTAAACCATCAAAAAACATTTACAGCCATATTTCAGGTATTGACTTGGTACAGGCAAAAGACGGGACATGGTATGTATTAGAGGACAATTTACGAATTCCTTCTGGGGCCTCTTATCCAATGATTGCAAGGGACATATGCAGAAAATCTAGTCCTAATACATTTCGAAATAATCGCTTAGAGGATAATCGAAATTATTGCACATTATTAAGAGAAATGATGGATTATGTAAATACGGGTGGAATCAATGTAATCCTTACTCCAGGCCGTTACAACGCGGCGTTTTTTGAACACTCCTACCTGGCAGAGAAGACAGGGGCGATCTTAGTAACCGGAAAAGACTTATCAGTCGAAGGGGAATATCTTTACTATCAAGATTATAAAGGCAAGAAGGTTAAAGTTGGAGCCGTCTATCGCAGGGTATCCGATGAGTACTTGGATCCGATGACTTTTGAGCCAGAATCATTGATTGGTGTTCCACATTTGATGGAAGTCTATCGCAAAGGAAATGTTGCAATTATCAATACGCCTGGTAATGGCGTTGCAGATGACAAAGGACTTTACTATTTTGTTCCTAGAATTATTAAGTATTATTTAGGAGAGGAAGCCATTTTGCACAATGCACCTACATACCTTCCATACTACAAAGAGGATATGGACTATGTATTAGAACATTTTGATACGTTAGTGTTAAAAGATGTTGCAGAAGCAGGCGGATATGGAGTCTTATTCGGAAGTAGTTTAACAAAAGAAAAGAAGGAAGCGTTTATTGAACTATTAAAGAAAGAGCCTAGACGGTTTATCGCACAGGAAGTCATAGACTTTATTGATATCGATATTTTGGAAGATGGAGAGGAAGTACCTAGAAAGGCTGACTTAAGGGCATTTGTACTTAGCGGGGAAGAAGTGAAGGTTTGGAAAAGCGGACTTACAAGGTTTTCTAGAAATCCAGATTCATTTATCGTGAATTCATCACAGGGAGGAGGCTTTAAAGACACATGGGTATTATCACAGTAGAAAAAGCAAAAGATTTATTATGGTTAGGAAGATATTCCGAGAGAGTATATACAACGATTCAAACATTTTTTATAGCATTTGATCGTTTGATCGAAGCAGAGGAAGAAAAATACAAAGAGTTTTGTAAACGGGTGGATGTGCCGGATGTATATGGTTCCAAAGAGGTATTCTTAAAGAACTATCCATTTGATAGGGATAATCCAGATTCTATCTTAAGTAATTTATATCGTGCTTATGATAATGCGGTTTTTCTACGACATGAGATTGGATCAGAGACACTTGCATATATTGAACTTGCCATTTACGATATGAAAAAGGCAAAGGATAGCAAGGCACCATTAATCGAAATGCAAACAGTACTAGACCATTTGTTAGCATTCTGGGGATGTGTGGATGATTGTATCGATTCTTCCAATGTCAGAGATATGATCAAAACGGGACGAAGAATTGAACGGCTTGATTTATATCTGCGTTTTGAAATGGACAATGACTTGCTTCATCGTGAGGTTACAAAGTTAAAGAGCAGAATTGAAAGAACAGAACTTAAGTATGATAAAGAAAAGTTAGAGTATCTTGTTACCATGATTGAAGAGAATCATATCAATTACCATGAAGGGGTAAGAGAAATAGAAAGTTTGGTAGAAATGTAAGGTGTTAAAGGGGTGTGAACTACAATGGGTGACTATTTGCATTTTTACTATGATATGAAACTAGAATTTTCTTGCATGGTTAGTAAGCATTATTTTAAGAATATCATCGAGCCAAAGTCAACATTACGTCAAAAGATTGTTCACCTGCATTATGATATCACCCCTTGTGATATGCTTGGTAACAATCAGGATGGATTTGGAAATCAAATTATTTATGGAAATTGTTTCAAGCCTCATGATTCCTTTGAAATCAAAATGGAAGGATTGGCTGAAACAAAACAGGATGCCAAGGAGGAGAAGGAGAAAGAAAATAGCAGAATTTTTCTTTACCCTTCCGAATATACAAAGCCTGGAAAGCATTTATATGAATTTTTTAATTCATTAATGAGTGCAGATAAGGAACGTTTTAGTACATACACCGCATGTGAGATAGCAGAGTACCTTATGACTAAGTTGCAAACGGTCTTTAGCTATCAATCGGGAACCTCATCGGTAAATTCCGTAGCAGAAGAAGTATTTTTGCAAGGCTGTGGAGTGTGTCAAGATTATGCACATATCTTGATTACATTGCTTCGATTGGCATCCGTTCCTGCCAGATATGTGGTTGGATTGATACAGGGAGAGGGCGAAAGTCATGCCTGGGTGGAAGTTTTGCAAGATGGTTTTTGGTACGGAATTGATCCTACCAATGGGACATGGGTAAATGAGAATTATATTAAGATATCTTCAGGGCGAGACTATCAGGACTGTTGCATTAGCAAAGGGATGTTTGAAGGATTTGCAAATCAAAAGCTATCCATATCTGTTAGTGTCGTTAGAGAAAGGAAAACGTAAGTATGGTTAAAAGTATAGCATCCGTAGCACTTCCCGTGGATGAGGTGCTTGCAATAAAGAAACAAAGAATCCTTCCAAAAAACGTTTCCGTTGCCGAGGAGAAATTGAAACGAGTCTGTATTGTAACAGGAACTCATGGCGATGAATTAGAGGGCCAGGCGGTATGTTTTGAACTTGGAAGGAAGGTAGTAGAGGAAATTTCGAATTTGAATGGAATTCTTGATATTTATCCGGCCATAAATCCGTTAGGAATCGACTCCATAACACGAGGAATTCCAGGGTTTGATTTGGATATGAACCGTTTATTCCCAGGGGAACGTGACGGAACGATGGCAGAATATCTGGCAGATGAAATCATACAGGACATTAAGGGAGCAGATCTTTGTATCGACATCCATGCGAGCAATATCTTTTTGACAGAGCTGCCACAGATTCGAATTAATGAAAAGAGTAAAGAGCAGCTTCTTCCGCTTGGGAAGCAGCTGAATATGGATCTTATCTGGGTACATAGCAACGCAACCGTTTTGGAATCCACATTGGCCTATTCCCTAAACAGTATCGGAGTGCCAACGTTAGTAGTAGAGATGGGGGTTGGAATGCGCATTACAAAAGAATATACAAAACAGCTCGTTGACGGAATCTTGCACTTGATGCATGCACTTGAACTATGGAAGGGCGAAGTCGTAAAACCAAGGAAGCCGATGATTGCAGAAAAAGACCAAGTACAATTTCTAAATGCTACAAAATCAGGCATTTTTATAAAGGAAGAGGCTGGCCAACAGGTAGTGAAAGGCAAAAAGATCGGTCAGATTGTAGATCCATTGCACGGTGTTGTCTTAGAAGAAGTGCTAGCTCCATGTGATGGCATCTTGTTTACGATTCGTGAATATCCTGTCGTAGACGAAGGATCATTAGTTGCCAGAATCTTGGAGGTGTAGCCGATGAAGAAAGAAATCATTTATGAATTAAAACCACTGTATCGGGATGCGGTAAGAGTAACTGGCTATCGTTTTGGAAATGGTGAGAAGACATTATGCATTATGGGAATCTTTCGTGGAAATGAGGTGCAGCAGCTATATATCTGCTCCCAATTAATCAAACGGTTACGTGAAATGGAGGAGAAAGGACTTCTTAATACAAAAAAGGAAGTGCTTGTAATCCCTTGTGCCAACAGCGCTTCTATCAATATTGGGAAACGGTTTTGGCCAACGGACAATACCGATATCAATCGTATGTTTCCAGGATATGAGCAGGGGGAGACTACACAGAGGATTGCAGCAGGTGTCTTTCGGGAAATCAAAGACTATGAATATGGAATCCAGTTTGCAAGCAATTATATGCCAGGGGAGTTTATTCCGCATATTCGAATTATGAAAACAGGATTTGAGGGAGTCGAAGAAGCCAAGGACTTTGGACTTCCCTTTATTGTTACAAAAGACCCTAAGCCATATGATACGACAACGCTTAATTATAACTGGCAAATCTGGAACTGTAAGGCATATTCGATGTATTCTAGTGAATCGTCTAGGATTGATGTAACGAGTGCAAATGAAACTATTGATGCTGTAATTAATTTTATGGCAAAGAAGGGAATCTGTTCTGCTGATAAGAAAATGGTTGGCGAAAGCAAAGTGCTAAATGAAAGTACCCTTTGTAGGATAAAAAATAAGCATGCTGGTATCTTAGACTGCAAGGTAGAAGTGAAAAAGCAAGTTAAGAAAAATGATGTTTTGGCCCAAATCATAGATCCTTATGAAGGGAATGTAATTGAGAAAGTCTTGGCACCAAAGGATGGAGTTATCTTTTATCGTAACAGTAATCCGCTGACGTATGCAAATACGGTGTTATTCAAGTTATTAGAAGAATAAGTTTTTTGACTAGAGAGCGCATAGTAAGCGCTCTTTTTTGAAACTAGTTTTTGAGGAATTATGTAAGAAGGGAGTTATTGTAGTAAAAAGGACTAACGAAAGAGATAGTGGTATAATATAAAATATGAATTAAGCTCCGTACGTAAATGATATTTAGTATCCAAGTGGACAAGTAAGGAAGTAGATATGTATTTGGTACGGAGTTTTGTGTGAAGAAGCAATAGAAAAGATTTTATAAATGAAAGTATATACACGTTTTGTATTCGAGATTGAAGAAAATGATAACTTGGAGGAAACCTTAGAACTATATCAATTTATAAAAAAATTGGAAAAATATACTTATACTCCTATTTCATACCGAATGCCTACGGATAATATATTATTTATTCAGGCGAAGGAACTGGCAAAGAAATATAGCAATATTGTGAATTTTGGTTATTCGCTAGACGCCAAATATGATAAGAAAGATTTTGAAAAGGCAGTAGCCTATGTCCCTGAATTTAAAAGAGTTTGTTGGGAGTATGATGATTCCGATGTGTTTGGTAATGATTGTGGAGAATGTGGTATGTGGGATCAGACAGGAGATTTAGAAATAAAGCCACAGGGTTCTATAAAAAAGTATAGGGATGAATATGCAACATTTGTAAATGAGGGGGCTGGTACACCCTTAATTTCCGCGAAGTTATATGAGTATTTATGTGAAAATGGGATAGACAAAAAGTATTTACGGCCAGTTTATTCAAAACGAGATAAGTTAACGCCAATCGCATATCAGCTGTATTCAGATTTTGTATTACCTGCACAAGTAGTAAAATATCCACAATTTGAAATTAAGGAGAAGTGTGAGAAATGTGGAAGGATACAGCTGTTGTATTCAGAGCCAGAGGAATTCTCTCCGATGACCATAAGTAGAGAGGCAGTAAGTCAGTTACAGCCGGTAAACATGCCGAGTGAGTATTTGGTACATTTTAAGCAAACGATAGTATCGAAACAGATGTATCAGTTAATTATAGAGAAAGATCCCAAGGCTAGATTTGAGCCTATATTTTTAGAAGAGTAATAGAAAGAACCTAGAGAGTTTCGTTTTGCATGAAAGGAAGATGTCGCTACCAAGACCAGGTTCGGCGCGGGCAAAGTGTGCGTTCCTTGACAAATGTAAAAGACGCGAGAGTGTGTGGAACACACACTTTGTTTAAAAAAAAGGGAAAACTACTTGAATTATACAGTTGGCCGATATATAATTCAACTATACAGTTTAACTGTATAAAGTCTAACGATATATGGAGGCATATATGAAGAGAGATAAGAATTTGCCACTTACGGAAACGACATTTTATATATTACTCGCATTACTAGAGCCCGCTCATGGATATCTGATCATGCAAAAGGTGGAACAGTTAAGCAACGGCAACGTCAGGTTGGCGGCAGGAACCTTGTATGGAGCCATTGAAAACTTGATGAAGCTAAAGTTTATTGAACCGGTGCACAGCGAAGATAAGAGAAGAAAAGTATATTTGATTACAGAAAAAGGGCGAGAAATACTAACCCTTGATTTAGAACGAATAAAACATATGGCGAAGATTACTGAGAGTGCATTAAAAGAATTGGAGGGGTAGTTATGTATATGTTTAAAGTGTTTATGAATTATTCGAAAGAAGAACAATGGCTAAACGAAATGTCTAAAAAAGGATATGAAGTCGTTAATAATTGCTTTGGGTATACATTTAAGAAAATCAATCCAGATAATATCATTTATAGAATTGATTATAGAACATTTAAGAGCAATCGAGATTTTGTCGAGTATTGTACCATCTTTGAAGACTCGGGTTGGAAACATATCTGTGGGTCAAAAGCAAGCGGAAAACAGTATTTTAAGAAAGTATCAGAGGCGAGTGACGATGATATCTTTTCCGATACGATTTCGAAGGCAGAACGATATAAAAGAGCATCAAAGATATGGCTTAGCTTGGCTTTAAGCTATTTTGTAATACTTATGGCGCTAATCACGACTGGTGCAGTCAATGTAAAAGCATTTTTGAATCCGAAAGAACTATATTTAACGCCCGGGTTATGGGAAGCAAGTGGCGTAGAGTTTATAAGAAAGTTCTTGTTTGAAACGCCATTTGCTCTAGGGCGTGGATTTATCTGGTTAATCTTACCGTTATGTTTAGTAATCTATTTGTATTGCATGATTCGGTCATCTAGCTTATATAAGCAGACATTAAAGCAGCAATAGTATATAAAAATGGAGCAACGCTTTATGAGATAGAGGGTTGCTCCATTTTTTTAATTTACGCGGGCAACGAGCCAAAGTCCTGCTTGCATGACCTTGGCGACTTCCGCGATAACGAGAGAAACTCGCAGAGCTTGTTACTTTGTTAATTAAACTTTTCAGGAAATTGTTTTACGATTGCATCTGCGAGCATATTAGCAAAATGAATCATATGTTTTTCGCCTTGCTCATATGCTACAATATCTGCTTTCCAATCTTCATTTATCCTTGCATTGACTTGATCTTAAACGAATTTCAGATGCGTATATAACATATCTTTTAGTTCTTTTTCCGCTAGATTTGGGTTGGCTTTGCTTAAGAAAGCGGCAATCTCATCTGCGTTTTTATACCAAAGCTCATTATTTTTATCTAAATCGGACTTATTGTGGGCTTTTGCAGCTTCCACAACCTGTCCGGCTATTTGGATGTGTTCTCGAAGGAGTGATGCGAGTTTGTTCCCAGCTTCTTCTCCGTAGTATGGCTTAATAGAATTACCAATATCATCTTGATTTTTCAGTAGTTGTTCCAATACAGCGTTTTGATCCTTGAGGGAAGCAATAGCACTAGTAATATAGCTTCTAGTCCAGGATACATGGTCTATCCATAACAAGAGGGGAGTTTTATTGTGTGGCTTTATATTTTGTAAACTTTGCGGGAATAGGAAGCAGAGCTGTTTTATTCTCTATAATATAATAAAGAAATCTTCGTTTAAGATGGAGGACGTAAAAATGGGTAAAGCATATTTAACGATTGATGATGGACCGACAGAAATTACAGATCAGCTATTAGAGTATTTATCGGATGTTGGGATCACACCGATATTATTTTTTGTAGGAACTCAGATAGAACTGAATTACACGCAGGCGCTGAATGCAGTAAAAAAAGGCGCAATTTTAGGAAATCATAGCTATTCACATCCAGATTTTAATAAGTTAACATTGCCTGAATGTATTGCTGAAATAGAAAAGGTGGAGATTATCTTTGAAAAACTATATCATGCTTCAAATAAGAAAAGACCCTATAAACTGTTCCGTTTTCCATACGGTCATCGAGGCGGAAAAAATCAGGAGAGGTTACAAGAATTTTTGTATGCTAAAAGATTTAACCGTATTGTTGATCGAAAAATACAGTATAAGTGGTACATTGAAGGAGGGTATCACAAAGCGATGGATGTGTTTTGGACCTTTGATTTTAGGGAGTATTTGTTAAAGACAGAGAAAGAATTTACGTTGGATACGATTAAGGAGTCTATTCATGCTTCTAAGGATATAGAGGCAAACGGGCTATTATTGCCAAATACATATAATATTGTTTTAATGCATGATTCTGTGACGACCAATCAAGTCTTACCGGATTATTATAAAATATTGATTGAGTATACAAAAGAACTTGGAGTAGAGTATATTGAACCAAGTTTTTTAACAAGGGATCAAGTACCGCTATAATTTTATAGCTAAAAGAGGACTTACGTTCTATTTGAACAAGTTTTTAGTTAAATGAATAAAAAAGGCGGCTTTGATGTTAAAATCAAGGCTGCCTTTTTGCTGTGATAGGTGTGCTAAGCCTTATTGATTTAAGGTACATTTAAGGTTTATGAGTGACTCATGTAAGCTTTCTTTGCTAAAGTAATAATACATAAAGAGAGAATAGGAGAGATACTATGATTTTATTTTATCAAGATAGAATAACGACGGCACTGGTCATTTTCTTAAGCATTACGCTTCTTCTTGGAGGAATCAGTTTCATAACAAGAAAGCACAGGAAAAAGAGATTTTTCATAAAATCAGAGCTTTGTATGCTTGGACTCCTTTTCGTACTTTGCGTATTGGGCCGTTTTGGAAAATGGATTAATGTAGAAAGTGCAGATTCAAAAACATATTCAGCATCAGCACTAAAAAAAGATTTAGGCCAGTTAGAAAATATTTTATTCCAAGAGAGTCCATTGTATTATACCGACCGAAAGGCTTTGAAACAAAAATTTGAAGAGGTAGAACAACAAATCACAGGGGATATGACGGAGGAAGAGTTTTATCGGTTAATCAATCCGCTTGTTGTGGATGTACAATGTGGCCATACCAATCTATCCATTTCAAAGGCATTGCAAAGAAACAGGGAGGAAAAAGCAAAGTTTTTACCACTTGATATTTATGTCCAAGGAAACAAGCTGATAGACAAGGAAACCAATGACACAATCGTAAGTATCAATGGGCATCCAGCAGATAAGATTATTGATATGTTACTTGAGAATATCAGTCATGATGGAGATAATTTGGCGGGAGCATATTACATATTAAATCTCTGCTTTCCAATTAAGTACTATGATTTTATCGAACAGCCAGAAGAGTTTGTAATTGAGTATGAGAGAAGCGATGGAACAAAGGATTCTAAAGTGGTTCAGGCAGCTTACAATGAAACATACAATGTGAACAGCTGGGAGATACGAATGGCACAGTATAAGGACATAGACTATTATTCTTCCTCATTTTCTGGTGATACGGCTACACTTCGTATCCATGTGTTTATGGAGGGAAAACGTTCCTTTTCTAAGTTTTTAGAAGAATTCTTTCGACAGGTAAAGGAAAACCAGTGTAAAAAGGTTGTAATCGATGTACGTGGAAATTTTGGAGGCGATCCAAGGATGGCGAAAGAACTGTTAAGTTATCTGGTTAGTGAGCCATTTCAATATTTTAAAAGTGATTTATCATTGGTAGAAAAGATTGCAGGGTATGGAAAGGAAGTTGTCCCAAAAGAAAATAGTACAGATTTTGAAAGTGAATTGGTAATTGACGGGGCATGCTTTTCGACTTGTAGCCATTTTGCAGCAATCTATCAGTCACTTAGCTTAGGAAAAGTAAAAGGAGATCCGACAGGCGGCGGAAGTATCTGTACGGATGGCTCGAAAGACATTGTCTTATATGAGACGGGACTTAGGCTTCATTATGCAACGAAAGTATTTGCGGTGAATGCTGATTGCGAAAAAACCAATGTTGTTTTGCCGGATTAGTATTATAGTTGAAGAGACGAAGGCTCTTTGATAGAATAAAAGCTATCATAAATAAAGGATGAGAGAATATGAAGATTCTAGTAGTAGAAGATGAAAAGGACTTGTTATACCTGTTAAGAGATAATCTTATGCGGGAAGGTCATACAGTGACAATTGCGGAAGACGGATTACAGGCTTGGAAAATATTAAATGAGCAAGAAATCGAACTGGGAATCTTTGATGTAATGATGCCGGGGATGGATGGATTTTCTCTATTGCAGGCAATTCGAAATCAAAGCGATATGCCGGTGATTTTCTTAACTGCGAGAACCGATGAGATTGATCGAATCTATGGGTTGAGCTTAGGAGCGGATGATTATCTTGTGAAACCATTTAGCATGGCGGAGCTAAAAGCAAGGGTAAATGTTCAAAACCGCCATTTACAAAAATGCAAGGTACAGGCGCAAAACCAAGAACCAATCAGAGAAGAGAAAAAGCAATTAATATGTGGAGATTTAACGCTTGATTTACAGGAAGCAGTGCTCTATAAGAAGGGAAAAGTAATCCCGTTACTTGCAAAGGAATTCTTGCTTCTTCAGATGTTTATGGAATATCCGGGGCGTGTCTATACGAAAAAACAATTATATCATAATGTCTGGGAGGATACTTATTTGTATGATGATAATACGATTATGGTACATATCAGCAGACTACGTGCAAAGATAGAAACGAATCCAAAAGAGCCGGAATATCTGGTAACCGTCCGTGGTGTAGGATATAAAATTCAAAAGCATGACTAGGGAGAAGTAATATGGAACGAAAGTTAAGAAAAAGCTATTTGTTGATGTTTCCGCTTTTTATAATAACGCTCCTTTTGGTAATTGCCATTGGAACATGGGTCAATGCTACCTATATTCGGCCATCACTGGCAGCATTTCAATATACGGCAGATCGTCTTGTAGAAGAGGGGCTTGATGAGAAGCGAATTGAAGAAGTCGTTCGGGATGGCGGCGGAATTATATTTGTGCATGAAGATGGAAGAGTAGAGCAGATTGGAGGAATACGAGTATGGGAGGCAGAAGAAATGTCAGTTAAAGAGCGTACTGACTTTTTTGTCAATGCCAATGATCCTTATGCAGACTACAAGCATTCCATTTTCTATGACGAGGAAAACAAAGGATGGCTGATTGTAAGTTTTCCGGTGTCAATGAGATTACAGGTTATCTTTGCGTCAAATCATACATCCAAAGACTATCAAAAATCTTTTCTTTTCTATCTTGTGCTTGGAGGAAGTCTGGCAGCTATTTTATTTTTCTTCGCATGGTACTATGCAAGACATTCAGCAAAGACATATAGCTTGCCGCTTAAAAAGGTATGTGACAGCGTAAGGGAGATTTCCAAAGGAAATTATCAAGTAAAAGAGCAGGAAACAAATATTGAGGAATATAAGTTGCTTGAGCAGGATATTAAGCAGTTAGCAATGCTACTCGAGGAAGAAAAGAAGACGACAAAGCAGTTGGCGGATAGCAAACGGCAGATGTTACTTGATATTTCTCACGATCTTAGAAATCCATTGGCTACGATTTTAGGCTATTCGGAAAGTTTATGTCGAGAAGATGGGTTATCTGAGAAGGAGAAAGAAAACTATATGGAAGTTATTTATCGGAATAGTATGAGAGCCCATTCGCTGATGAATGATTTGTTTGAGTACACAAGGCTTGAGGAGACAGCATTTACCGTGGAGAAGGAACGGGTAGATATCTCAGAGTTCTTAAGAGAGTTTGCAGCATCTTATGTGCCGGATTTGGAAAGCGCTGGATTTGAGGCGGAATTTGAAATCCCAGAAGAGGAATATTTTGCAATGCTTGATGTGACAAGAATGGAGCGTGCACTTGGTAATATCGTACAGAACAGTTTGCGATATAATCAGTCAGGAACTAAGTTGAAACTTACGCTTTCAATAATAGGTAAACAGGCGACCATCCATATAATCGATAACGGAATTGGCATAGACAAGGCACTGTGTGACTCGATTTTTTTACCATTTACAAGAGTAGACAAAGCAAGAAATTCAAAGCATGGCGGAAGTGGATTGGGGCTATCCATATCGAAAAAAATAATCGAAGCACTTGGTGGAACGATCCGTTTAGAAAGCGGTCCGAATCAAGGGTGTGATTTTATAATTAATATTCCACTCACGTAATTATTTCGTTTTCATAAAGAGTAGTAACCTGCAGAATTAGCACTTCATATATTAGTAGTAATGATTTAATGGGAAGTGCTCTGTATGGTTATTACACCGGGAATAAAAGATTGTGAGTGGATATATGAAAATGGAAGAAAGGTATTTACACTGATTGCGGAGGAAATCACATGGGAACTAGTGGATGGAATCTGTATTAAGGCATGGGGATATAATGGCTCTACGCCAGGGCCAACGATTCATGTATTTCCAGGGGATAAAGTTGTCTTTCGTGTGATTAACCATTTACCAGTTAAGACGAGTATCCATTGGCATGGATTAGAAGTACCAAATAATATGGATGGGGTTCCGCCAATCGAGCCATCTCCATTTATTGATCCGGGATACTATGTAGAGTATTGTTTTACCATAAATAATCCACCAGGAACGTATTTATATCATTCCCATGTTGATGTTATGACGCAGGACAATGCAGGATTGTTTGGCGGGCTTATTGTAGAAGACCCTAGAAATCAGAAACGGTGCCACTATAAGGACTATCTTTACATTTTACAGGAATGGGCAATTAAAGAATTGTGCTGGGGAGACCTTACTCCAGGAGTCTATCCGCTTAATTTTATAGACCCTCAATTTAATTTCTTCACAATGAATGGCACATGTTATCCAAAGACACTTCCATTAAAGGTAAACTGTGGAGATACGGTACGTGTTCGCTTCGGCAATATTCAAATGCACCATCATCCGATTCATTTGCATGGACATCAATTTCAAGTAGTTGCAGCAGATGGCTTCCCAATCAAAGAGAGTGCGAGAATCTGTAAGAACACGATTTTAGTTGCTTCGGGAGAAACATGGGATGTTGAATTCTTAGCAAATAATCCGGGAATCTGGCCAATGCACTGTCATATGCCTCATCATGTGACAAATAATGGGGCGCCTCCAGTTGGTGGTATGTTTACGACTGTAAATTACTGTGATGGTACGCCGGCGCGATACGATTATTGCAATCCAGATTGGCCAAGACTTACATAATGAATATTTTGACTAAAAACTATCCAAATGGAGACTGACTTCATTTGGATAGTTTTTTGCAACTGGATGAATACTAAAATTGACATAAAATGTATACGGGACTAAAATAAAAGAGGTTTTACAGGAAAGAAAACTCTGAATTTACAAGTTCTGTCACGTATGGTATCATACTTAAAAAAGAACAAACATTCGAAAAATGTAAAGGAGGAGAAATCTGTTGGAAAAGAACAGAACGTATCTATGTGTGGATTTAAAATCGTTTTATGCTTCTGTAGAATGTGTAGAACGTAATCTTGACCCGCTGACTACTAACCTAGTAGTAGCAGATCCGGAACGCTCGGAAAAGACCATTTGCCTTGCAATTTCTCCTTCCATGAAAGCGCTTGGCATTCCGAACCGTTGCAGGGTATTTCAAATTCCAAAACATGTGGAATATATCATGGCGCCACCAAGAATGAAGTTATATATCGAGTATTCGGCTGACATTTACGCCATTTATTTAAAATATATTGCCAAGGAAGATATTCATGTGTATTCCATCGATGAGGTATTTATGGATGTAACCGATTATCTTACGATGTATCAAATGACAGCAGAAGAATTAGGTATGCAGATTCGTAATGATATCCTAAAAACGACAGGAATCACAGCTACATGCGGTATCGGAAGCAATTTGTATCTTGCAAAGATTGCGCTTGATATTACGGCAAAACATACAAAGGACGGAATTGGCATCCTAGATGAAGAAAGCTATAAAAGGACGTTGTGGAATCATAAGCCGTTAAATGATTTTTGGAGAGTAGGAGCAGGTACAGTAAAGCGCCTTTCTAGCATTGGAATCAGTACGATGGGAGAAGTGGCACAAGCCGATGAAAGCATACTGTATAAGATTTTCGGAATCGATGCAGAGTTGTTAATCGACCATGCATGGGGAAGAGAAACTACGACCATAGCAGATATCCATTCATATAAACCAAAGACAAACTGCCTGACAAGCGGACAGGTGCTTATGCGAGATTATGGATTTGAAGAAGGTAAAATCATCGTAAAGGAAATGGCAGATTTGCTATGCCTTGATTTAGTCGATCGAGGAATGGTGACTGAGTCGGTTACGTTACAGCTTGGTTATGCGAAAGAGTTTGGAATGGAGCCGGCAAGAGGCACCGTTTCCATGAATTTTCCTACAAGTTCTACAAAGACGATTATGTCCCACGTCGAACAGCTCTATGAGCGAATTACAGACCGACATACACCAATTCGTAAAGTCAACATGGTATTTAACCATATTGTAGATGAGGCATATCAACAATATAATTTGTTCTGTGATCCGGCAGAGCTTGAGCGCGAACGTAAGATGCAGCAGGCAATGCTCGATATAAAGAAAAAGTTCGGGAAAAATGCAATCTTAAAGGGAATGAACTTACAGGCAGGCGCCACGACGATGGAACGAAACCATCAGATTGGAGGGCATAAAAGTGGAGAATAGAATGAAAATGAGCCGCGAAGAGCGTGCAAAACAGTTTATGCCATTCGATGCGTTAAAAGGCCTTCGGGAAGCAATGAAAGAAAAGGAAAAAATCATCGTTCCAAGAGTGGAATTGTCCGAATACGCGAAAGATATATTAGACCAAAAACTTCATCAGATTGCAAAAAATGATATCATTACGGTTGTTTATTTTGAAAAAGGACAATATGTAAAAGTCACAGGTATGGTATCTCGTTTCGACATTTCATCTAGAAGTTTGAAGATTGTAAATACGAAGATTGCCTTTGATGACATTTACGATATAGAAGGGGAACACATAAAAGTAGAATAGCTGACTAAAAGGAATGGCTCACGTATAGAACTTTATACGCTGAGCCTTTCTTCTTGGGTACATGTAAGGAGGAGAAAATGAATCATAATATAAGTAAGTCAAAGATATTGATCGGCACATTAATTGGTGAGCTAGTTATTATCGCACTATTATTCCTACCTGTAATCATTGGCTGGGGAAATGGGTTTGGATTGACAGCAAGACTGGTAGAAAACTCTACGCAAGATGACGCTATCTCTGGTTGGCTTGTATTTCCGGCATTATTAGGGAATCTGATAGGAGGACTTGGATATATTATCTTTATCATGATTGGTGTCTTTTATTATTTGACGATTGCACTTTCCATTGGATGGAATGCACTATTTAATCTGATTAATAAAAAAGATAACATATGGCTAACTGCAGTGGCCGTTTTGCCAGGAGTCTTATACTCGATCCGAGTAAGTGCATGCGTATTTTCATTATTTACAGAAATACGGAGCATGCAGATTCTTCTGTACATAATTCCTTGTATCATTTTATTGGGAGAAAACGTAATACAAATCTGTATGTCAGTACAAAATTTACGAATTGAAAAAATGAAATGAGGTAAAAAAAAACAATTCCTAAATTTACTCATAGAACTAGTTGTCGGGGAAATACTATCAGTATGTTTTAAACATACTGGAGGTTCATATGGATAAAGGTTTAGAAAAAAGATTAGGATTTATGGCTGCGTTTTCTACGGTCGTAGGTCTCGTAATTGGTTCAGGTGTATTTTTTAAGCCACAGGCAATTTATAGCGTAACCAATGGCGCGCCTGGACTTGGTATTATGGCTTGGATTATTGGCGGTCTGATCACCATTGCCGGCGGACTTACTGCAACAGAAGTATCTGCTGCAATACCAAAGACTGGTGGCATGATGATTTATATCGAAGAAATTTACGGAAGAAAATACGGGTATCTAACTGGTTGGATGCAAATGGTATTATTTTTCCCAGGGACAATTGCAGCATGTGCAGTAATCTTTGCACAACAAGCAGCAGAACTCCTAGGATTTTCTTCTGACAACCGAATCCTCGTATTAGTAATCGCTATATGCATGATTCTAGTGATTGCAGTATTTAATGTATTAGGATCTTCCTTTGGTGGATATATTCAGACCATCGCAACAATCGGCAAGCTAGTTCCTTTAGCGCTTATTATCATATTTGGATTTATCAAAGGAAACAGTACATCCATCTTTACGCCAATGGTTGGAGATGGAGTCAATGTGACATCGGCATTAGGACAGGTATTGATTGCAGTATTATTTGCCTATGACGGCTGGATCAATGTTGGAGCAATCGCAGGAGAAATGAAAAATCCTTCTAAGGACCTTCCAAAAGCGATTGTTGGCGGATTGTCACTTGTTATGGCAGTTTATCTTGTAATCAACGTAGCATATTTATGGATGGTCCCTGCCAGTGACCTTGCAAATGTAACGTCACCAGCTTCCTTAGTAGCAACTAAGATATTTGGTAAGATCGGTGGAAAGATAATTTCCGCAGGTATTCTAATTTCTGTATTTGGTACGGCAAATGGCTATGTTCTTACTGGATCGAGAGTCCCTTATGCATTATCAAAAGAAAGATTACTTCCTGGAAGCAATGCATTATCAAAAGTAAATAAGGGAAGTTCCCCTTATAACTCTATTTGGTTAATTGCTGGTCTTGCATGTCTATATGCATTAACAGGACAGTTTAACTTATTAACTGACTTAACAATCTTTGTTGTATGGGTATTTTATGTGCTAACATTTATCGGAGTAATGATTCTTCGTAAGAAAGCACCAGACTTAGAACGACCATACAAAGTTCCACTATATCCAGTAATACCAATTATCGCAATCGTCGGTGGACTATTTGTTGTAATCAATCAGTTATTTACCTCACCATGGATCTCCATAGGTGGCATCGTGATTACACTAATCGGCTTGCCAGTATATTCCTTAGTGTCTAAGAAAAAAGAAGAATAATGTAGCGTAAATTAAAAATCCCGTCAGAACTGAAAAAATGTTCTGACGGGATTTCTTTTTAGTTGAAAAACCTACCGTGTGTCAATTACTCGATTTTTTGGTCAAATGCCTCTTCGCAGTAGATGCAACGGTAAACACGCTTATCCTTGTTTGTAAGCTTGAATACATGAGGAAGTTCCTGCTCGATAGAAGTGATACATCTAGGATTTTTACATTTGATGATGTTGGTAACTTCAGTAGGAAGAACAGGATTCTTCTTAATCACGATTTTACCATTTTCGATAATGTTAATAGTAAGCTGGTCATCTAAAACAGCAAGCATATTGATATTTTCAGTGATAGGACCATCAATCTTGATAATATCTTTAGCCCCCATTTTGTTAGACTTGGCATTCATAATGATGGCTACCGTACATTTTGCCTTATCAAGTTTTAAGTAATGATAGATATCCATTGCCTTTCCAGCTTTAATATGGTCAATTACAATTCCGTTTCCTAATCCACTAATATTTAACATGGTCGTTCTACCTCCAATAACGTCATAATTAAAGCCATTCGGACATAAACACCGAACTGCGCCTGCTTAAAGTAAACGGCACGAGGGTCGTTATCCACTTCGGTACTGATTTCATTTACACGAGGAAGTGGGTGAAGTACTAACATATCGTCTTTCGCATATTTCATTTTTTGTGCATCTAAGATAAATAAGTCTTTTAAACGTACGTAATCTTCTTCATTGAAGAAACGTTCTTTCTGGACTCTTGTCATATATAATAAGTCAAGTTCAGGCATAACTTCTTCAAGTACATTCACTTCTTTATATTCTATGTTGTTGGCATCTAAGACTTCCTCACGGATATATGTTGGAATTCTTAATTCTTCAGGGGAAATAAGTACAAATTTGATGTTCTCGTAACGAACGAGAGCGTTAATTAAGGAATGAACAGTACGGCCAAACTTTAAGTCACCGCAAAGACCTACGGTAAGGTTATCAAGTCTGCCTTTAAGATTTTTAATAGTAAGTAGATCGGTTAATGTCTGAGTAGGATGGTTGTGTCCACCATCACCAGCATTAATAACAGGAATTGTAGAATATTTAGCTGCAACCATTGGAGCACCCTCTTTCGGATGACGCATTGCACAAATATCAGCATAGCTGGAAATGACACGAATAGTATCTGCAACACTTTCACCTTTTGCTGCACTGGAAGAATCTGCAGAGGAAAAACCAAGGACATTTCCGCCAAGATTCATCATCGCTGCCTCAAACGATAATCTCGTTCTCGTGCTAGGCTCGTAGAATAATGTAGCAAGTTTTTTTCCGTCGCATACATGGGCATATTTTTTTGGATCGTTAATAATGTCCTCTGCCAAAGTTAAAACATCATCTAGCTCATTCGTGGAAAGATCTAAAGGACTAATAATGTGTTTCATAGGTGCCTCCTTATTTCGTTAAATAATGGTATCGAAAGGTCCGATGTTATTTCGTATTTTAGCCGAACCTCTGTAAATTTTCAACTACATATTGTAATATATAGAGCGACGGATTACAACATAAAAATTAGAAAACTATCAAAAAAATACCATAATCTACATTTGCTGAAAACTCTTTATTGCATTCCTGTACTAAAATCTTTATAATGAAAAGATAAGTTATGCTATAAAAGGAGGACTCCCATGATCAAACTATTTGAAAACGGTGCTTATTTTGTAAATGGTACTGAATTAGTAGAAGAAACAAATGATGTAAATCAAGTGTTAGCTTCAAAATATGGAAAGACAATTTCTAAAGAAGAAGCTAAGAAAAATACAATGGCATACTCAATTTTAGAAGCACATAACACTTCTGGAAGTATGGATAAGTTAAAAATCAAATTCGACAAATTAACATCTCATGATATTACATTTGTTGGTATCTTACAGACAGCAAGAGCGTCAGGACTTGAAAAGTTCCCTGTACCTTATGCCCTTACAAACTGTCATAACAGTTTATGTGCAGTAGGTGGAACAATTAACGAAGATGACCACGTATTCGGTTTAAGCTGTGCCAAGAAATACGGCGGAATCTATGTACCACCTCATCAAGCAGTTATTCACCAATTTGCACGTGAAATGCTTGCAGCTGGCGGCAATATGATTTTAGGATCTGACTCCCATACTCGTTACGGTGCTTTAGGTACGATGGCGATCGGTGAAGGCGGACCAGAAATCGTAAAACAATTGTTAGAAAGAACTTACGACATCAATATGCCAGGCGTAGTCGGCGTATATTTAACAGGAAAACCACAAAAAGGTGTTGGTCCTCAGGATGTTGCCTTAGCGATTATCGGAAAAGTATTTGCAAATGGTTATGTTAAGAATAAAGTAATGGAATTCATCGGTGATGGAGTACATAATTTAAGCGTTGATTACCGTATTGGAATTGATGTTATGACAACTGAAACAACATGTCTTACTTCCATCTGGGAAACAGATGACAAAGTGAAAGAATTCTATGAAATCCATGGAAGAAAAGACGATTATAAAGAACTTGCTCCAAAAGATGTTGCATACTACGATGGTCTTGTTTATGTTGATTTATCAGAAATCAAACCAATGATTGCTATGCCATTCCATCCAAGCAATGTGTACACAATCGAAGAATTAAATGCAAATCTTTATGACATCTTAGATGACGTAGAAAAGAAAGCATTAGTTTCTCTTGATAACAACAACGTAAACTACACATTAAAAGACAAAGTACATGATGGCAAGCTTTACATCGAACAAGGCGTTATTGCAGGATGTGCCGGCGGCGGATTTGAAAATATCTGTGATGCAGCCGATATCTTACGTGGAAAATACATCGGTAATGATGAATTCTCATTAAGCGTATATCCAGCCAGCCAACCAATCTTTATGGAACTTGTGAAAAATGGACGCGTAGCTGACCTTATGCAGACAGGTGCTACAATCCGTACTGCATTCTGTGGTCCATGCTTTGGTGCCGGAGATGTTCCAGCAAACAATGGCTTAAGTATCCGTCACTCAACTAGAAACTTCCCTAACCGTGAAGGTTCTAAGATTACAAACGGACAAATCGCTTCCGTAGCATTAATGGATGCTCGTTCTATTGCAGCAACAGCAGCAAACAAAGGCTTCCTTACACCAGCAACGGATATCGATGTTAACTTCTCTAAACCAAAATATTTCTTCGATGGAGAAATCTATAAAAACCGTGTTTATAACGGCGTTGGAAAAGCAGAACCAGAAACAGAAATCAAATTTGGTCCAAATATCGTAGACTGGCCAGAAATGGTAGGTCTAACAGACAACATGGTACTTAAAGTAGCTGCAGAAATCCATGATCCTGTAACAACAACAGATGAACTTATCCCATCTGGAGAAACATCTTCTTACCGTTCTAACCCATTAGGACTTGCAGAATTCACATTATCTCGTAAGGATCCTGAATACGTAGGACGTGCAAAAGCAATTCAAAAAGCAGAAAAAGCAAGAATTGCAGGAGAAGACATCTTTGCTGCTGATCCAGAAGTGAAGAAAGTATTCGATAAGATCAATGAAACATTTGCAGTTGATCCAAAAGAAACAGAAATCGGTTCTGTTGTATATGCAGTAAAACCAGGTGATGGTTCTGCAAGAGAACAAGCAGCAAGCTGTCAGAAAGTTCTTGGCGGTTTAGCTAATATCGCTACAGAATATGCAACAAAACGTTATCGTTCTAACTTGATTAACTGGGGTATGTTACCATTCACATTTGGCGAAGACTTACCATTTGCATTAAATGACTATATCTTCATCAAAGACGTGAAAAAAGCAATTGCTAATAAAGAGCCAGTAATCAAGGCATATGTAGTAAAAGATGAGTTAGTAGAATTTGATCTTCAAGTAGGCGAGCTTACAGATGATGAACGCGAAATCATCTTACAAGGATGCTTAATTAACTACTACAGAAGTCAAAATAAATAAATAAAGTAAAAAAGGCAACCAAGACATAACGTTTTGGTTGCCTTTTTTTCTAAATAATTAATCAATCAAATCATTTTGGAATCTGGACAAATGCTCGTATGGCAAGATTGATCTACCACGGTATAATCCACAGCCGTCATTAATCAGCGAGTTATTGGCTGCGGAGAACATATTTACATCAAGATCAGCAAGCTCTAGCTGCTGTAACAGCATGCCACGTTCGTATGCTTCGTCAAAATAGATACATTCGCCTACAGGGATGGCATCTCGTCTAGCTCGTTCATTTTCCTGACGCTTTTCATAGCCTAGGTGATTTGCAGGACCAATCTCCGCATAGTCATCCATTCCTTTTGTACGTAGCTGAACCTCGATATAACAGCGTGCACGGCTATCATAAAAAGTGATATGCAAAGAACGATAGCCATAGGGACTTGGATTAGCGATATAGTCTCTATAATATGGACTTACTGATTCTTTTAAGCTGTTAGACGAATTTTTGGCCGTAATGCCAGAGACTTCGGCACTGAATCCAAGTTCCTCAAGAAACTCAGGAAGATGATTAGCAATTTCATAGAGGCATTTAATTTCCTCCTCTTCCTGATTTTGGCCGTCTTTTAAATGGCACTTTGGCATAGAGATTACGATCCGATAAGCTATCAGGTCACGAAAGCAGTTTAACTTACTTTTCAGTTCTGGAACGGAGGGATATGAGCCATGCTCTTTGTAATAGTCGGATATGTATTCTACGATATACCCATTGAATTTTTCCTCTGCACGAATCAATGATTTAATTCGTCCCTTAAAGGTAAACGCAAGATATGGATATTCACGCGCCATATATTTGTAAAACTCCCGAATACGTTGTGACTGGGAGGTGAGAAAGTCATTATGTTCAAGAAGGTCTGTAATTTGAATCAGAAAATTACAATGTATCAGATCTACCGGATTGTGAGTCTGTTTTGCTGAGTTTCTAAGGTCATCTATATATTTATAAAGAATTTTAAGTACGGTATCTCCGGAATATAAATAATCGTTTAGTTTAATCATTGCCTCTTACCTCATCTGTTTAAGAATT
This sequence comes from uncultured bacterium, assembly GCA_905214875.1. Taxonomy (GTDB): domain Bacteria; phylum Bacillota; class Clostridia; order Lachnospirales; family Lachnospiraceae; genus KM106-2. The sequence goes on from CAJMNR010000026.1 coordinate 53,761, forward strand.
AAAAAAGGGCATAGTTATGTACATACATAAACTATGCCTCATTGCATTTAATTCAGTATAAATATAACTTATAGGAATGTCAATTACCATTATGTATAATTTTCCCTAAAACGAGAAGAAACACGCTCTGCGAGCTTCTAGTGTTATCGCGGCAGTTGCCCGCGTAAACAGAAAAAAGGCAATCGAACATAAGGGAATCGATTGCCTTTTCTTATTGATTTGTCTATTCTTTGATATCTATTGCATCTACAGGGCAACTATCACGAGCTTCCTGTGCAGAATCTGCATTGTCAGCAGGAACTTCGTCTACTTTTGCGTATGCCTTTTCATCATCATTGAATTCAAAAACTTCTGGGCAAACAGACACACACATACCGCAAGAGATACAAGTATCTTGATCTACGATAGCTTTCATTAAGATTACCTCCTTTAAAATATCGATTTTAGTATGTGTAAAAGACGTCTTTTTATTCAAAGCTAAAATCTGAAAAAATTGTTAGAATTGCTATGTCAAAAGACGTATGCTATAATAAAATAGATTTTATAGTATTAGGGAGGAAACGAGATGGATCAGAATGAAATTGGTCAAAAAGTGTTTCGATGTCAGAAATGCGGTCATATTTTAAATCCAAATCATAAGTATTGTTCCACATGTGGTGCACCGAACGTGATGTTTCAGAATAGTAGACCGAATCAAATGGATCACGACGATTTACCCGTAATTAATGTTGACGACATATTTGGTAATTTAGAACCAGAAAATAATAATATACTACCTAAAACAACAGAAAAAGATGATGATTTACCGGTAATTGATATGGAAGGGTTATTTGACGACGTTCCCTTTGCTGATACATCTAATTATCAGCAACAACCAGAAATTAAAACTCCTGTAAATAATCAATATTATACAACAGGCAGCCAACCTCTTGAAGAGAATGAGCTTGTGGTAGATAAGCAGCCAGTTCAGCCAGAACAACAGATGGGGCAAAAGATGGCAAGTGAGCAAGCGCAACAAGGATACCAAGGACCAGGCAGTCAGCCAGGAAGACAAATGGGTCAACCGATGGGAGAAAGACCGGAACATCAAAATGATGCCGCAATAGACCAAAGAAGAAATATGCCAATCGATGAACCTGAAACGGATGATTTAGATGGCGAAGAAGAAATGCCAGAGAAAAAATCCAAAAAGAAGGTTGTCTTAATTGTCATGGCAATCCTTGCAGTCCTTGCAATCGGAATTACTTGCTTTTTTATGTTTAGGAATAAAAGCACGAAAGCAGACTTAATGGATATTTGTGAAGTTAACTTTACTGGTGTAAATGGCAAAGGTAAAGTGGAATTATCTTTTAATGAAAAATGTGACTTATATAGTAATTTCTTTATCAAAGATCGTTATGATGCATGCGAAGAATTAAAGAAAGTAACGTTTAAAGCAACGCCAGACAGTGGCTTAAGTAATGGTGATACAGTAACAATTACGGCAGACACATCGAAAGCGGATTTAGAAAAATACGATATCAAAGTAATAAATGATACGAAGCAGGTTGTTATATCTGGATTAGAAGAAGCGTCTGACTATGATTTGTTTGAAGGCGTGACAGTAAGATATGAAGGATATGAAGGCAATGGAAAAGCAACCATTGATACGACAGCATGTGATTCGTTCGCAAAAGAAAATGTAACATATAAGTTAGAACAGGAATCAGACAACCTTAAAAATGGTGACAAAGTCGTTGTCGTTGCCGAAGTATCGGATGAAAAACTTGACGAACATCAATATAAGGTGGATTCCAAGACGAAGGAATTTACAGTAGAAGGATTAGCAGAGACACAAGAATACGATATCTTTGATAAGTTATCGATTTCTTATTCAGGAGCTTCTCCTAACTTAAGCTTAAGCGTGGATACTTCTTCCTGTGATGATTTTGTAAAGAGTTATGTTACATTTACTTTAAGTAAAACAGATCATGTTTCCTCTGGCGACAGCATTACAATTACGGCAAGCGTTGATGAAGAAAAAGCAAAAGAGAATGGATATAAGATTTCAACAACGACTAAGACTGTTACCGTTAATAATGTATCCTCTTATCTTTCAAGTATCAGCAGAGAACAGGCAAGAGAATTGGATAACGAATTGCAAAGCACGATGGAAGATCAGGTAGATGAGCAAGGTGAAAGTTATATATTCGATCGAGATATTGAATCGTTATTCAATGATGGGGAAACGTATTCTTTTGAAAGTGCGACAAACGAGACTGCATTACGTTATTTCTTATATAATCCAGAAAAAAGCAATGTAAACTCATATATCATAATTGAAAAATATACGATTACCGTTGTAAATGAGGCAACTGGAGAAACAAGAGATACTGTTCTTTATGCAGAGTCCACGATTTCTAATATCATTGTAGACGCTGATAATAATTCATTAAGCTATGATGAACCATCGAAAGTCGTTACAGATACAGATTTGAACTATTTCATTAATGAAGTCAATGGACTTGGTTATTCCATTACTTCTGTTAACTAAATAAAACGCAGAGAATTTTCCTCTGAATCAATAAAGTGTCTTTTCCGAAATCAAAGGGAAAGGCACTTTTTCTTATTCTTTGCATAGGATATTACAAGTCAAATTGTGAGGAGAACGATGCATGGATACAAATATGGAACCAAATATATATATTGATGCAGGTCATGGCGGTTATGATAACGGAGCAACCTATAACGATCGAAAAGAAAAAGATGACAATCTAAAATTAGCGCTGGCAGTAGGTAAAAAGCTAAGAGATCAAGGGATTCAGACGAATTTTACCCGTGAAAAAGATGTATATCAAAGTCCAGGCGAAAAAGCGCAGATTGCAAATGAAGGGGATGCAACCTTGCTCATTTCTTTCCACAGAAGTTCCAGTCCAGCGCCTAATACAAACAATGGCGTAGAAGCGTATGTTTATAATACCGGTGGGGTCAGTGAAGAATTAGCCAAAAATGTAAATGAGAATTTGGCAAAGCTAGGATTTAAGAATTCAGGCGTTCGTGTAAATAAGAATCTGACGATTTTGAAAAAGACGGATATGCCAGCAATCTTATTAGATATTGGGTACATGAATACAGATAGTGATAACGAACTGTTTGATGATAAGTTTGATGAAATTGTAAATGCTATTACAGATGCAATTATGAGCACGCTTGGAAAAGAAACTACTGAACCAGCAGAGAAGCCGGAATATACGATCCAGGTCGGTCTGTTTAAAAATCAGGAATATGCTTTGAATCTGATTGAGGAGTTAAAATCAAACGGAATTGAAGCCCAACTTGAGCCAATGGGAGGTTATACAGCAGTAACAGTAGGCAATTTCAAAACAATCGCAGAAGCAGAAAAGGCCGAAGTGCCAATTCAAAATGCTGGTTATGAGACTTTTATAATCGAAAGATAATGAAAAAATGCGGAGGGCTGTCACTTTCAAGACAGTCCTTTTTCATGTTTCTTTTAGTACTTACGAAATTAAAGCTTTTAAAATAAGACTTTAAAAATAGAACGATATCGTATAGAATAAAAACATACTGGAATAATAAAGAAACGGAGTGATTATATGACACAGATTATTGACGGAAAGAAAATCTCTACTGCAATCAAAGATGACTTGAAAGCAAAAGTAGCAGAGCTAAAAGAACAAAATGTGGAAATCACATTAGCGGTAATACAAGTAGGAAATGATCCAGCGAGCAGCGTTTACGTTAAAAATAAAAAGAAGGCCTGTGAATATATCGGAATTAATAGTCTATCCTATGAATTAGAGGACTCTACGACAGAAGAAGAATTGATTTCTTTAGTAGAAGAACTAAATGAGAGAGAAGATGTTAACGGAATCTTAGTTCAGCTTCCATTGCCAAATGGAATTGACGAAGATAAGATCATTCAAACAATTAGTCCGAAAAAAGATGTGGATGGATTCCATCCAATGAATGTTGGGGCACTTAATATTGGACAACCAGGATTCGTATCCTGTACGCCAGCGGGTATTATTGAATTATTAAAACGTTCTAATATTTCTATTGAAGGAAAAGAATGCGTAGTAATTGGAAGAAGTAACATCGTTGGAAAACCAATGGGTGCGTTATTATTAAAAGAGAACGGTACTGTTACAATCTGTCATTCCAGAACAAAAGACTTAAAAGAGGTAACGAAGAGAGCGGATATCTTAGTCGTTGCAATCGGAAAGCCTAAGTTTATTACGAAAGAGTATGTAAAAGAAGGCGCAGTTGTAATCGATGTAGGAATGCATCGTAACGAAAACAATAAATTATGCGGTGATGTTGACTATGATGACGTATTTGACGTAGTTAGTGCAATCACACCAGTGCCTGGTGGCGTTGGACCAATGACAATTGCCATGCTTATGAACAACTGTGTGGAGTCTATTAATTTATAAGATAAGAGGGAGAGCTTATGCTATTCACGGAAGAAATATATTTTAAAAAAGATTTTTATACTGTTTTGCTTCGTGAGAGAGACAATCTGTTAATGGATGTTATAAAAGAGCACAAACCCATTTGGAAATCTTATTCGGGAGATGTTATAGCATCCTATGATTTACAGGAGTATATGCTTACATTACAGGATTTGATCCTGGACAAGAACCTTATGAAAAATAACGAGAAGTTCTATGAAAAGGAACCGATTACGGACCTTGTGACGGGGAATAAGGTGTTTAGCCAGCTACATTGTCCGGTAACGTATACGGGCAATATCATCGTGGCAAAGGATATCGTAGATACGTTTTCCTATGAAGATGATTTGAGTGAATATCCATGCTTCTGTTATAAAGAAGTGTACGAACTATGCTTTGATCAAGGTTGCCTTACGATGTCCATTGACCATAGCAAGGCAATGCTTAGAATTCGTAAGAACATTGAAAAAGGCTTACGTAATGTAAAGAATGCAAAAGATATTCGATGCATCCATAAGTTCTTAAATCAGACGTTCTGTCATAACTTTGAGAAAAACCGTAAACATAGGAAGATTAAGAATAAAATATATCATATCAGACGTAAAATAAGCGGGAATTAAAAAAACTGCTGTGCAATTCTTATGCACAGCAGTTTTTTTGCGTTTCCTTATTCGATTGAGGTTACTACATTTAAATTAGTACCTTCTGTGAATGTGATCTTAATCGTATCTCCAACATTATATTTGATAATGGAAACAAAATCAGTAAGAGGGAAATCGTAGATGTCATCGTCATTTTCAAACATTACATAACAATGGGAGTTTCCTTCAATTACGGTGTTGACCATTTTCTTAATCACACCAGTCTTTTGATTTTCTTCCGAAGACTGGCTCGAGATGTTATTGGATTTTAACAGGTTACAGTAAGATTTTTCACAATCTGTGATGCTGTCACCGATGGCAACAATCGTATATTTTGAAATGTTAACCATAGCATACTGTTTTACAAGTCCGGCACCATCTTTTAAAGCGATAAAGTAGGTCGGTTCTCCTGCAATATTAAGAAGCAGTGGGAATGTGGCAGTATATTGCATCTGCTGAACTTTACCTTCTGCACTTTCCATGGCAGAGTGTTCCTCGGCACCTGAAATCGCATAGTATTTCGTTTGTGCAGTACGTTGGTTCATTAATACAAAGCCGACATTGGAAGCATCTTGTCCAACACTTGTAACACCAGTGTATACCCAAACATCGTCATCTAAAGCGATGTAGTTATAACCATCCGTAGTCTTTAAACATCCTTTTTGACTGAATAAAGAGTTTAAATAACCGTTCTTTAATGTACCGTTGTAATCATAATAAGAGATTAATAAGTCTGCAGAGAAGACATGGTCAACCCAGCTTGGAACTTCATCAATCTTATAATCTGTTGTTTCACCGGTAACTGCATTGACTAATACGGCATTGCTAATTGTTTCCCCACCAAATAAGCCAATCGTATAGTCTTTTACTGGACAGATCCAATAAGGAGTACCGTTTTCATCGATTTCAAATGATAATTCATCGAAGATGTAAGTTGGATATTTGAAACGGATGTAGCGGTAGATATTACGTCCGAAATGATCGGATTTTGTATATTGCATGCCTTGTTCAAGTTTGATACATTCAACATTTTGAGTTGCCATATCGATTTTGATATAGGCAGGAATTCCGTCGGAGTGGTTCGTGAACCATTTGAATACGTTACCATATTCAAGAGGGGATACTCTGACTGGAGTGTCTTGGTAGTTGATCTGTGTGTAGTCATCGCTGACTTCGAATTGGGAAACGTACTCTACCATGTTACCCATTTTTCTTGTACCAAGAAGCTTTGCAGAATCCTTATCAAGACTTGGAATCTCATTATAAGAAATCTGTTTGATGTCTTGTTTGAAATCGGAATCTTCAATTTTGATTAATTCACGATATTTTTTCGCATTAATAATAGGAGAGGATAATAAATATCCGATTCCATAGACTGCGATTACTAAGATTGTAAGGATAAAGCAAGTTTTGAATGCCTTGCTACTAAATGCAAGTTTTAGTTGTTTGGGGTCAACTTGGTTCTTGTTGTACCCTTTAAAAATGTCCACGTGACGTAAACGGATATATCCAAAGACGATGGTAGCCGCTGCAAGTAAAAAGATGATGGAATACCAAAATCCTTTGCAATGAATATTGATTGCAGGCAGTGTCACATAATAATAGACACCAAGAATGACAAGTAAT
>CAJMNR010000027.1 GCA_905214875.1 uncultured bacterium
CAGCGGCGACCAAGTCCGCAACCGCCAAGCGTCCCGCTTCGAGCGCCGTGTTCATCCAAAGCTTGTCGACTTTGTCGACAAGCTGAAAAGGCCTTGCAAAAATGCAAGGCCTTTTCTCAGCTATTTTTTCATGTGTGGCTTAAAGATCCAAGATCCAATATATGCAAATACAATAGCAGCACTTAAGCCTACTGCCGATGCAGTAAATCCACCTTTAAAGATTCCTATGAATCCATCCTTATCTACTGCTTCTTTTACACCTTTAAATAGGTTATGGCCGAAACCACATAATGGAACGCTTGCTCCACAGCCAGCCCATTTAAGAAATGGCTCATAAAGTCCTAGTGCACTTAATAAAGCACCGATGCATACTAGTCCAACCATAATCCGTCCAGGCATTAATTTCGTATTATCCATAACGATTTGTACAGCGACACAAATGAGTCCACCTACGACAAATGCTTTTATATAATCCATACGGATACCTCGCTTTTCCTTCTTATCTACCCAACCGTTTCAAACATTACGCCATGGGCAATGCCCGGAACAGAGTCGCCCTCGTTATAGCTGGTTGGTGATAACAATGCACCTGTTGGAACGAACAAAACACGGTTCCATTGTTTTCTGCGCAACATCTCGATAATATACCCATTTAATGTGATTGCGGAACATCCACAGCCACTTCCACCTGCATGGGTATCTTGTTCTGTCGGATCAAATATTTCGATACCACAATCCATATACTGCTCGCTGATGTCATATCCTTTTTCACGCAAAATATCGATTGTAATGTCGCGTCCGATCGTACCTAGATCGCCAGTAATGATCTTGTCATAATACTCTGGTTTACGATTCAATTCCTTAAGGTTTGCATAGATAACATCTGCAGCTGCAGGAGCCATACATGCTCCCATGTTCATAGAATCCTTTACTCCATAATCAACTACTTTTCCAGTCGTAATTCCTGTAATCACAACATCTATTGCATTCTTGGTCTTAGTCTTTCCAAGTATCATACATCCGCTTCCTGTTACTGTCCAAGTCGCCGAATATGGTCTTTGATTTCCATAGGCAAGAGGGAATCGAAATTGCTTTTCTGCTCCTGCAAAATGGCTTGAAGTAACTGCCATTGTCTTTTCTGCAAATCCGCCATCAATAGCCATAGAAGCAAGGCTTAATCCCTCTCCCATGGTTGAACATGCACCATAGATACCAAACATAGGGATACCAAAAGATTCAATACCAAATGATGTCGCAATCAACTGTCCTAGTAAGTCACCACCATATAAATAACGGATGTCCTGGCTTTGTAGCCCTGCTTTATCTAACGCATACTGACATGCCGTCTTCTGCATTGCGCTTTCAGCTTCTTCCCATGTTTTTTTGCCAAACAACGGATCTTCATTGACTAGGTCAAAATAGCTTCCCAATGGGCCTTCGCCCTCTTTCTTTCCACCGATAGCTGCATATCCGAGTACATATGGGGGCGATTCATACAATAATGTCTGTTTTCCGTGCATCTTGCTTGCCTTTGGCATCTTAATCCCTCCTTCTAAAGCACATTCATGGCTTTCAAAATATAGTAAATCAACCCTAATACCCAAGAGCTAAAGATACCATACAAGATAACCGGTCCAGCAATAATAAACAGCTTACATCCGATACCAAATACCTGACCTTCTGCCTTATACTCCATTGCCGGTGAAACTACGCCATTTGCAAAACCTGTAATCGGAACAACAGTACCAGCTCCGCCAAACTTAGCTAATGTTGGATAAATATTAAGTCCTGTTAAGATAATACTAATCAAAATTAATAATATCGAATTATAAGCTGCGGCTGTTTCCTGATCTAAACCATAGTTCATAAATAAATTCAAAAAGACTTGCCCAATCGTACATATAATACCTCCTACAATAAATGCATTGACACAATTTAAAAAACAGTTATGTGTCGGTGTCATATTAGTTACATATTCGTTATACTTCTTATCACGTAATTTGGGATCCTTCTCATTAAGCACATCGCCAATCTTTGGACCCTTTTTTTCCGTTTGATCCTCTTTACTCATCACATTATCCTTTCTCTATAAGAATGAAAATGATATCTATGCTACAATTAGTATCTATCTTTTCTTAAATTTTAAACATAAAAAAATCGCAAGGCATTGTTAATAACAATTACTTGCGACTTTTTACATTCGATTAATTACAAGCTGATAAAATGTTCCTAATCCTTTTCCGATTGCAATACTGACAACGAGAAAAGGAAGTCCCATCGTTAGCGTAATACGCCTTGAAATGGTCGGGAAGACATCTAAAACTTCTGCCAGTGCGATTGCTAGGCATCCAACAAAAAAGCCAGAGAATAAGCCGTACAGCGCTAAAAACACTAATCCAAACGGCATCTCTACCTCAAAGATAGATACCAAATTGCCAAGGATTCCTCCAAGCATTACACAATCTTCGTAAAAACATATCTGTTTCGCGGTTCCAGTCCTTACAGCAAGCCGTTGTATAATCTGAATCATCGTAATAAACGCATAAACTCCAGCTGCAACACCAATGCCGCCAGAGACTCCGATAAAGAAAAGAACGATTGCTTTAATTAGAGTCAATGATCTTTCCCTCCCTACTTGCATTCTGAATCAATGCGCTGTTTACGTCATTTTCGTACTTGCGCATCTCAATTTGAATCGGAGTAGGATCCGTTGTTATCTTAAACTTTGAAAAATGATTGAAAAACACAATGATTCCTAGCGTAATGCCGATAGAATATCCCACTTCGATGATTGACCATGAATCTTTTGTCTGACCAACCACCAATTCATAGATTTTATCAAAGATATCCTGAATCGAAGCATCTGCATTAAATGCCATAATTGACAATGCACCCCCGAAAAATACTACGAGGGCTACAAATATCGTCTTAGATATTTCCCATAGCTTGTTAGGTTTCTTTGGTATGTTATAAGAAAGGATGAACTCTGTCTCTCCCAGATTCACCACTTCTACATCCGGATACAGCTTTCCTACCATTTCTATTACCTTCATAATAGAAAAACAGTATTTTTCATTTTGATTTGTCTTGATTACCTTTACAAGCTGATGATTCAAATCGTGTACCAGCTTCTTATCACTACTATATAATTTGGCGATGTCTTCCATATATACTCTTGTATTATAGACTTCAATATTCTGGTCTATCTTTATATAAAGTGTCCTTGATTTCATAGCCAAAATCCTCTAATTAGTTCTTGTTTTGTGAAATTATCAATGAGTACTCCATCATACACCTGCTCTGTCGGCATTAAAAACACAACATAGACTGCTACCACAATCAGCACAGCCAATATTGCAACGAGTATGAGGATCAACTTCTTCGTCATTACAATAACCTCCTAAAAAAGCATTTACCTCGTCGGTAAATGCTTCATTGACTATCATATAATAGTATGGGAGATTTTTACGACTTTTATACATTAAGTAAGGCGTTCTCTCATGACTTTTAATATTTTCTTCTCCAATCGGGATACCTGCACCTGGCTAATTCCCAGTTCCTTTGCAATATCCGTCTGCGTCTTATCTCTAAAATACCTAAGCTCGATTAGATTCTTTTCCTTATCACTGAGCGTATCGATAATTTCTTGAAGGGCAATATGGTCTATTACATTCTCATTTTCGTCTCTTGTCTGTTCTAATTTATCAATTAAATAAATCGCATTTCCATCGCCTTGATATATTGTCTTATATAGGCTTTCCACCTCTGCATTGGACTCCAATGCCATAATGATATCTTCAGTTGGTATATTGAGTTCGCTACTGATTTCTTCCAGCGTTGGCTCCCGGTCAAAACGATTGCCAAGTATTTCTTTCGTAATCCTTACCTTTCCCGCTATCTCTTTTAAGGAACGGCTTACTTTGATCATTCCGTCGTCTCTTAAGAAACGCTTGATCTCACCTGTGATCATCGGAACTGCATACGTGGAAAACTTAACTTCAAAACTCGTATCGAATTTATCAATTGCTTTGATTAATCCTATGCTTCCTATTTGAAATAAATCTTCTAGTTCATGTCCACGGCCTGCAAACCTTCTGACGATACTCCACACTAATCCAATGTTCATGTTGACAACCATGTCTCTGGCTGATTTATCTCCCTGTTTGGAACGTTCAATCAACTCTAGAGTATCCATATTCACCTCCTGAACTTTTGCCCCTACTCCTAATGTTTAATTGCTTTTTTCATTTTCACAGTAGTACCTACCCCTTTGTCAGATACTACTTCCAACTTATCCATGAAGGCCTCCATAAAAGCAAATCCCATCCCGGAGCGCTCTAGTTCAGGTCTAGACGTATATAGTGGTTCCATCGCCTGCTCAATATTCTCAATACCTATCCCTTTATCGCTTATCTCGATCTGAATCTCACGATCTTCAATCTTACATCTCATTTCTATCTTCCCAGCGCCATTATCATATCCATGAATAATGCAGTTTGTAACAGCCTCAGACACTGCTGTCTTAATATCTGCAATTTCTTCCATTGTTGGATCTAACTGCGATACAAATGCTGCAATCACAGTTCTGGCAAAACTTTCATTCTTTGAATCACTGTCAAATACCAAATACATTTCGTTCGTATTATCCATGCTTACCCTCCTATTTACACACGATAATAATCCGTTAATACTCAGTGTCTTTTAGCTCCCTTACGGCATTTTCCACCTTGTCATATTTCTCTATGATCTTATAAAGCCCAGATAATTCAAAGATACGGTCTACTGTTGCATCTACATTCGCAACCGCTACTTTTCCACCAGTAAATATTACTCTCTTATAACGTCCCATTATCACGCCAATACCAGAGCTGTCCATAAAGTGAGCATTCTTAAAATCAAATATGATATTCTTTATTCGTTTCTTATCAATCAGATAATCACTACGTTCTTTTACATAAAGCGCGCAGTGATGATCTAATTCTCGATTCAAACGTATGATCAGGCAGTGTCCAACAATATCGTACTCAGCAAATTCTTTTGAAATATCTTCAGGATCATATTTTTGCTTAATCGACTCTGTTTTCATGTTTCAACCTTCCTTTACGAATTATTTTTTAACTTACCAAAGAGTTTTGTTTGTTGTTCAAGGAACCAAGTGTCTTCGGGTACTCTCAGAGAAATTACCTATGAATAAAAAAAGAGACACTTATGGTATATCACGAACATCTTTTCGTATGTCATGTTAATATCCATAAGTGTCTTCTATACTAATTTCTCTAGTTTATCTCTGTCTTTTTTAGTCTTTACTCTGTCTCCGATGGAGTAGCCGTTGGTGATGCAGATGGTGAAGCGAATGATTCAGGTAACTGTCGTAACTGAGTTTTTGCTTCTTTACCACGTCTTGTCGTTGGATGCTTGTCTACAAGGTCTTGGAATATTTCTCTAGCTTTATCATTTTTTCCTTGTTTCATATAGCATCTTGCAAGGATATAGTTTGCATCTTCATAATCATCTTTGATTGCATTGGCTGCTTGTAACAACTCAATTGCATCGTCAAACTTACCTCTTTCATATTTGGTATAACCCTGGCTATATAACTTTTCTGCATAACTGCTTAAAGATTTCTCTTTAATTGTCTTATATAATTCTTTTGCAGAATCAACAGTAAAGGAATCTTCTTTTAACGTAGTCATCGCTGTTGCTGCCTTAGTTAAATCGTCATTTAATACATAGCCTGCACTTTGTAATAATAAGTTGATTGCAGTGTCACCAGTTGGGGTTGCGTTAGGATCTTGAGTTGCATTTGGATCCGCTGTCGCATTCGTATCATCTTCTACCTTACCTGTCAACTCTTCAATTTGTGCCTTGTAATCGTCTCTTTCTTTTGTGACACGATCTACTTCATTTTGTAAATCAGAATTCTTTCTCTGAAATTCTGCATTTTTCGTATTTAACTCTGATATTTTTGAACTGGATACTGTTGGTCCAATTAATACGTAAAATACGATAATACCTACAACTACACCAATGACTAAGTTCAAATATGGCCAAATGCTTGGCTTATCTTCTTTGAAATTATTCATTCCAGCAAAAGCATTAAATTCTCCGTTCTTACCATCATTCAATGCTTTTCGATCTTCTTTTACTGTTGTTACTTCTCTAACGACCTTCGTTCCGTTAATTCCTAACTCTTTCATATAACGAAGGGTAGTCGTATTATTCACATCAATAGCATTGGCTTTCACAAGCTGTTTGCCTGCTTTATCCTTTTCCCCTGCCTGCATATATAATAACGCTAATAATTGATATGCGCGGATAAACTTAGGATTCAAGGAAACTACTTTCTTAAGCTGGATAATTGCAAGATCAGGGCTGCCCTGTTTTGCACTTGCAAGCGCTTGATTGTACTTCTTAATTGCCTGATTCGTATTCTCTAACTTTGTTGGATTGGACTGTACCATGCTGATATATTCATCTGCATCGTTGTCATTTTCCTGAAGATGCTTGCTCAATACCCATTCACGTAGGGCATTCACTGTCTCTCCCATTTCATAATATACAAGTCCTAAAAGGTTTCTTGCATTCGTATTATTCTTATCTAATTCAAGAGCTTTCTTCAAGGCATCCACTGCGCCTGAAAGATCTCTAACTTTTGCCTTCATCAAACCTTGGTTATAGCATGCATTTGAAGCTTTAACAACTCGTTTGTACATTCTTACATCTTCCCCGCATCTATCACAACGATTATTCTTTAAAGACAATACGCTATTGCAATAAGGACACTTCATAATATCTTCACCTGTTTCCTCTTCGTTTTTGTCATTTTTGTCTTAGTTTGTTCGTTTTTCGTTCTTAGATGCTTTTAAGATTTCTTTAATAATATCTGTTGCATCTGTTAAATCATCATTATAAATGGCATCTTCTGCCTGCTCTACTTCTAAGCTTGGCTGAAATCTTTGTAATTCTTCTTCAAAATTAATCATGTAAACCCTCCGTCCTTAATCTTCACTGTCCACTTAACTTCTACTGTCTATATGTGAATCAATTATTTATATATAAATTGTTTATCATATCGTAATTCATAGCATTTTGCCTATACTATAATAAAAAGAAAGCCCCAAAAAATCAACATATATTCATAATATTTAAAAATTTATAAGAATTCTTTAAGATTTGTCATATTATACGCATAACTTTTGCTCGTTATCCATGTAATTTGGTATAAAAAAAGCACCATATTATATGAATAGAGACAAACTGCCCTATGTCTATTATAATATGGTACTTTTTATTTTCAATAGTTAAATGTCGCAATTATCGACAGATTAAGCAAGTTGACTTAATCTTTCTTCTACTTGCGCCATCATATTTGTATAATTTTCAAGTTTAGCACGTTCTTCGGCAACTTTTGCTTCTGGAGCTTTGCTCATGAAACGTTCGTTGTTTAACATACCGTTAACACGTTTTAATTCGCCTTCTAATCTTGTTTTTTCTTTTTGTAAACGTTCGATTTCTTTTTCAATGTCTACTAATTCAGCAAATGGCATGTATACTGTCGCATTTGGAATTACTGTAGATACTGCATCTTGGCTGATTCCAGTCTTATCAGATTGAACGAGTACTTCACTTGCATAACCAAGTGTCGCAAAGAATACTTTACTTGTGTTGAATGTGTCTCTTACCGTAGCATCTTCAGAAACAACGATTACAGTTGCTTTCTTGCTTGGTGGAACGTTCATTTCTGCACGCACGTTACGGATGCTCTTAACTGCAGCTTTGATTAATTCTACTGCTTGTTCATCTGTAGCGAAGTTGAATTCTTCTTTGTATTCTGGCCACTTAGAAACCATAATGGATTCTTCTTTGTCCTGTAATGTACAGAAGATTTCTTCTGTTACGAATGGCATGTATGGGTGAAGAAGTTTTAATGCATCGATTAATACTGTCTTTAATGTCCATAATGCAGCCATTTGAGTCTTGTCTTCATCATTGTAAAGACGAGGTTTTACCATTTCGATATACCAGTCACAGAATTCTTCCCAGATAAAGTCGTATACTTTTTGTACAGCGATACCAAGATCGTATTTTTCCATGTTGTCTGTAACTTCTTTAACTAAAGAGTTCTTCTTAGAAAGGATCCATTTATCAGCTAATGTTAATTCAGATAAATCGATTGTTTCTGGAATTTCTGCTTTTTCCATGTTCATCATGATGAAACGGGAAGCATTCCATACTTTGTTTGCGAAGTTACGACTTGCTTCTACTCTTTCCATGTAGAAACGCATATCGTTACCAGGTGCATTACCTGTGATTAATGTTAAACGAAGAGCATCTGCACCGTATTCAGAAATGATTTCAAGTGGATCGATACCATTTCCAAGGGATTTACTCATCTTACGTCCTTGGCTATCACGTACTAAGCCGTGGAATAATACAGTCTTGAATGGTTTTTCTCCCATGTGTTCGTATCCGGAGAAGATCATACGGATTACCCAGAAGAAGATAATGTCGTATCCAGTAACTAAAACGTCTGTTGGATAGAAGTATTCTAATTCTTTTGTATTTTCTGGCCAGCCAAGTGTTGAGAATGGCCATAATGCTGAGGAGAACCAAGTATCAAGCGTATCTTCGTCTTGAGTTAAATGGTTGTGACCACATTTTGGACATACGTCTGGTTGTTCTTTAGAAACTACAACTTCACCACATTTATCGCAGTAGTAAGCTGGGATTCTGTGTCCCCACCATAACTGTCTGGAAATACACCAGTCACGGATATTGTCAGTCCAGTTGAAGTATGTTTTCTTCATTCTGTCTGGAATTAATTCGATTTCGCCTTCTTCAACAGCTTTTACTGCTGGCTTGATTAATTCATCCATTTTTACGAACCATTGTGGTTTGATTAATGGTTCAACCACTGTCTTACATCTATCATGAGTACCTACGTTGTGAGAGTGATCTTCCACTTTAACAAGTAAGCCCATTTCATCAAGTTCAGCTACCATTTGTTTTCTAGCTTCGTAACGGTCCATTCCTTCGAATTTTCCACCTAAAGCGTTAATTGTAGCATCATCGTTCATTACGTTGATTTCTGGTAAGTTATGACGTTTACCAACTTCGAAATCGTTAGGGTCATGTGCTGGAGTGATTTTAACAACACCTGTTCCGAATTCTTTGTCTACATAAGAATCAGCGATTACTGGAATCTCTCTGTTTACAAATGGTACCATTACAGTTTTTCCGATGATGTCTTGATATCTTTCATCTTCTGGATTTACTGCTACTGCTGTATCACCAAGTAATGTTTCTGGACGAGTTGTTGCAATTTGAACGAAACGTCCTTCTTCCCCAACGATTGGGTATTTGATATGCCAGAAATGACCTGCATGTTCCTCATGTTCTACTTCTGCATCAGAGATGGAAGTCTTACATACTGGACACCAGTTGATGATTCTAGAACCTTTGTAAATAAGTCCTTTTTCATATAATTTGCAGAATACTTCTTCAACAGCTTTATTACATCCTTCATCTAATGTGAATCTTTGACGATCCCAGTCACAAGAAGAACCTAATTTTTTAAGCTGTTCTACGATTGCACCGCCATATTCGTGTGTCCAATCCCAAGTTTCTTTTAAGAACGCTTCACGGCCGATATCTTTCTTATCGATTCCTTGTTTCTTTAATTTTTCAATAACCTTAACTTCAGTCGAAATACTAGCATGGTCAGTACCTGGAAGCCATAATGCAGAGTATCCTTGCATTCTTTTGAAACGGATAATGATATCCTGCATAGTTTCATCAAGTGCATGTCCCATGTGTAATTTACCTGTAACGTTTGGAGGTGGAATTACGATTGTAAAAGGTTTTTTATTTTCATCAACTTCAGCATGGAAATATTTCTTTTCCATCCATTTTTCATATAAACGACCTTCGATGTCAGAAGGGCTATATGTCTTTTCAAGATTTTTGCTCATCTTTTTTCTCCTTATCCATTTATTCAATATTTATATCATAGTCAACTAAAAGCAAGTACCACATCTTTCTAGGGAAAGGCTTTGGAAACGCAGTTTTCCATTCGAATCAGAATTGCAAAATGCCCCAAGGTGCCCGTTAGGAACAAAGTGTGTGTTCCACACACTCTCGCGTCTTTTGTGTTTGTCAAGGAACGCACACTTTGCCCGCGCCGAACCTGGTCTTGGTAGCGACATCTTCCTTTCAGGTGAGTGCGCATCACACGTCCCGCTTTTTGGGACATTTTTAATTGTTAGGGAAGAGCTCGACAGAGAAATTTCCTAACAATTAAAAAAAGGTTCTTCCGTCATTTCCATAGGAAAGGACGAAAGAACCGTGGTACCACCTTAATTCACAACAGAATCTCCTGCTGCCTCAATCAGTCTATAACGTGACTTACTCCGTTACCTCCTACTAAAAGGAACTATCCTTCGTTCAAAGATACTGTTCAAGAGCTACCTTCAATATCCATTGCTTAAAACGACCTTCCAGCCATGGGTCATTCTCTCTGATAAGATGTCTATCTACTCTTCTCTATCACTACATTTACTCTATGAAATAACCTAAGTTATAAATATCGTTACTGTTTATTATACTAGACAAAGAATTCCCATCTGTCAAGTATTTTATACGTATTCCGCTATAGATTAATCTGGTATTTTTTCATAGTTGCAATAATTTCTTCTTTTGCCTCAGGATAGCTTTTAAGCACATCCTGAATCTTTTGAACACTCTCTTCTTTTGTCTGATTGTTGTAATCCATACGCTCTCTTAACTTCTGTCGTCTAACATTCAAACGATGTCTGATTTCTACCATTTCTTTTGGTTCAAGAAGCGCAAGCGTTTGATGTACCCAAACATCACAATCATGTAAATGATAGTTTTTAAGAAGCTTTACAAGTTTCTCACTGTAATAGTTCAAATATTCCGTATTGTCTTTGTATTTGTTGTTGATTTCCTTTTGCTTTACATATTCTTCCCAGAAAAATGTAAGCTGCATGGAACTCTTTATATTAAACTTTGCATAAGAATAATCAAGGCTCAACTGGTTGTTTACATACTTGATCTTGACACGGTTCATTAAGCCGACTGCCTTTTGGATCTTTCGCTGATTCTTGCTTATGTCAATTCGATTCTTTCTTGCTTCGTTGTCAATATAGGCTGCACATAACAAAGCAAACACTACTGTGGCCATAAGAGGAACCTTGCCATCAAACCTTGTCTGAAATGTAAGCATTCCAATCACGAAGAAGGTTGCAGTTGCAAGCACACATACAATAATACTTGTCATCTTTAAGAAACGCTGTCTGTCAAATAGCTCTTTCTGCTCGTAATACAGATTATGTTTCTCTCCTTCAAGTGTTGCCATATCTTTCTTTAAGGCGGACTGATAAGCTTCCTTCTGGTTGATTTTCTTAACCTCGTTAGGGATTTCCTCCTCAAAGGTTTCCATCAGCTTATACTGTTTCATCGTAATCTTTGACTGACCGTTCTGGTATTTGATTCGTTCCCTTGTAAGTGTCAAGATATTACGCGCCGTATCATCAATCTCACTTCTTGATCCTTCTGGGATGGAATCAATCACCTGAATATCAGACAAATATGCGGTTACCGCTTCATATTCTTTGCGGAATTCTTCCGTCTGCTTTGTCGCTTCAATGATCTGCTCACAATGCTGTGAAACAAACGACTTACGGTCAATCGGATTCTTTACATTGACTTTTTCTACTTCTAGTTCTGTCTTAATTTCTTCGGATAATATCTTTTGTGGCTCTTCGGCCATAGTAACGCTTTGATTTTCTTGTTCCTTATTATCCCTTTTTCTTTTAAACCAATTTAATTTACCCATTCTAGCTCCTATTAATGTGTCTCTCCCTTAAGTAAAAGGATTTATCCTTCTATAGACTTTCGATATGCCTGCTTTATTTCAAACAATGTATTTTCTAACTTCATATCATACAACTGTTTGTTTCCCGATTGCAAGACTTTTTCCATCGTTTTGACTGTTTGATACATTTTTGAAGTTTTTGCTTCCTTCTCTTTCTCGGAGATTGCCTCATATAACAGCTTTGTAAACTGCTCATCTAGTTCGTATTTTTCAAGCTCGGCATTGTATAATTCCTCATTACCGGATAAGAGGACTGCAAGCATGTATTGCGTCAAAGAAGCTTGCTTGTGATTTAAGTTATAGGCTTCTTTAAAACAGAAGGCGGCTGCCTCATAAGACGATGTATAAATCTTTACAACTCCCATGTTATGAAGGAGATCGCCATATTCCTCAGGAGTAAATTCTGAAACATCTTGATCGTTTATTATGCCTTCATATTCTATTGTTGCATTATAGTACATGCCATATTTTAAAAAGTAATCGCCGCGAATCTTTCTTCGTTTGATTGTCGGCAATCCTTTGATTGCATCCATAATCAGAATTAATTCTTTAATTTCTTTTTCACTATAATAATCATTGCTACAAAGAATTGTTACGATAATATCCTTTAAGTCATTACCATTTTCACGCATTGCTTCTAACTTCTCATAAAGTTCTGGCATGCCAAGTTCAAAGCGAATCCAGTTAAGCAATGACTTATCTAAGAATTTATTATCAATTTCATAAATATGTGTATATAGATAATAGCTCATTTCTTCAATACTATATACGCTTGTATTGGACATGGCAAATACAAATGGCGTGTCTGTCAATTGTCCGGAACACAATATAACCTTTCCCATGGCTGCCTCCTCTATACGTTTATTATCGTCTCCCAAATACGATTGCTGCTTGGGAAGTTTTCTCCAAAACCTATGTCTTTGACATCTATGATCAATTCATGGTTCTTCGTACTTCTTAATCGGATTTCAACCCGGGTGCTTCGCACCATCTTTGGCTCTAAACCATCTAATGCGATGATTCTCGTTGTCGTCGTATGGCTGATGGCATCGCGGATAATAAATTGGAGTTCCGTCTCTCCATCAAGGATTACCTGAAACGAACGTTTTACTTCATACCATGGCGTAGCCGTTGGTACTAGTGTCACTTCATTCATCCTTCCTTTTGTATACAGGTTCATGCTAACTGAATAAGCAAGTGCTTCATTGCTTAGATATGCATAATTAACCGCTCCGTTTTCATTTGCTTCGTTCCTTGCCGTAATGCAGGCTCCAAAGCAATATAGGTTCTGGCCGATAAACACCCTTCTTCCCGCACAAAGGTCATTGATGCATGGTCCAAGCCACTCTTCGCTAAATCCCGGTCCTGTCAGATAAATGGTCGATATAATCTGCTTATGGAGTACCCCGGAATAAATATTCTTAAACACATACTGTAATTCAGCTGCTCTGTTTTGTACCATATCGTAAGAAAGGGTATCTGTAAAGTCTTTCGTCTTAACGCCGACCAACATTGGCTCTGCTCTTCGGTCCATGCTGATTTGATAATACATAAGGCCTTTTTCATTGATTTCAAATAAACCGATGTCATTCATCCACAACTCTTTCTTTCTGCTAAGTGCATAATTCAAATAGCTCTGTTCGTGACTTATGACATGGACACGGTCTTTAAATAACCCAAGGCTTTCTAATGCACTATAAATATTCTCAATCAACAAAAGATCCAAATTGCGGATGGTCACGACTAAGCGCTTGATTGACTTTGTTGGGAACTCTCTCTTTAGTAGTAAAAGCACTTTGCGAAGATATTTTTCCAATAACTGCGTTCTATCAAATACGCTGTCATAGATTGTATAACTTTTATGTTCGGAATCCAAGAATTGTGTTATCACAAGGCCATTTCCTTGCTCGCCGCATCGTAATGCGTCGTCCCCAAACAACCAGTCCTTTTCTCTTTCTGTCACTGCTAACGCGGTTGGTATCATAAATTCATTTTTTTCTTCTCCGCAGTAAATGCTTTCAACCTCATACGTAAGTTCATTATAATAACTGATTTGCGTAAAATCATTACATAAATCTAACCCCACAATTAATGTATTGTCATCCATCATAATAATCCCTCCCTTACAATGGTGTAAACAATGATGAGGCAATGTATTCCTCGACTGCAAATTGCTCTAACCGTTGTTGTAACTTCTCGGTATTCTGTTCTTTCTTAGCTCGTAAAATCTGATTGATTTCTTCATAACGATTTTCTTTTCCAGACGGTTCTTCTTTGATTTCGACTTGCTCAGTTCTAGAAATCTTCTGGGTTCCGTCCTTTTCTTCCACAATATAATATTTCATGCTTTCCCCATAGAATAAAAGAAAGTCTTTGGAATATACGCCGTCATAGATATTCTTCATCGGACAAGCCATGCTCTCTCCTGTCCCATCGATGGTGTAATAAATCATAACCGTGCTGTCTTCCGGTGCTGAATACTCTACATAAACACGGTTACATATCGTATCCGGCAGACTGATCTTATCCTGATAGTTTTGGAAAAACTTAAAGATAATCTTATTGTTGATAAATCGATGAAGATTATAGTCGATAAACTTAAGCTCGTCTTCCGTAAATGTCTCACGGTCGCTATAGAACTTAAGCATTGCAAGCATGCATACCTTGCTCTCATGGTAAAAGCTCTCTTTCTTCATTTTATCAAGAAGGCCTTGGTCCATAATCGCGTCCCCATGTACTAAATAACGGTATGCGATGTAATTTAAATATGCTCGAATTAAAAGCTTGTTATTGCTGTCTTCGTAAAACTGCTGGAACACCTCAAATGAGCTTTCAATATGTGATTCAGCAAACAGCATCTGCCCTAACAATCGTTCTTCCAGCACTACGGCATCTAATCCATTTTTCCTTGCCACCTGATACAGTTCAAACATTTTTTCTGTCGAATGCTCATAGTACGCAATCAGATACCTTAAAATATCACAGTTTGCCTTGCCCTTCTCATACAGGTAATAGCACATATCAAGTAATAACTTGTCCTCTTTGTAATCCGTCAAATCATTTAACAGATGCATTACTAACTTAAAGACTCGCTTGCTGTTTACCATCTCAAATCCATATGTTGCAATCATGGAATATGCTTTTTCAAATAAATCCCTCATAATCATATAGTCAATGATCTGATAGATTTCATTTTCATTTACAACAGCCTCATCCAATGTCAGCAAATATTCATCTAGCTTGTTATAATCTGCCTGATCATAATAATATTCCACCATTGTAATATAATGGTTTCCTTTGTACTGCTCATCGATGAAATCGTTTTCTAAAATGCGATTGAGAAGGAAGTGTCGTTCTTCCTTGATGCTCTCGCTTTCCGGATTCTTCTTCAAGCTCTCTTTCTTATATAACAGCAGCCGGATATCCTGCTTATTGTACAGATAGCAAACATCCACCAAATCCTGTCTGAAGAAAAGGCGTTTCATCGTATAGCCGCTTTCCTCGGTATAACGATTGCCATCTTCATCAACAAGGAAGATGGTCATATGGTCGGTTTCCATTGTTACATAGCAAACACCGTCATCAAGAAAATACGTTTCTTCCTGCTTCTTTTCCGGCTGTTTTGTCACAATGCTTTTAATTGCCTTGTTCTTACAGATAAATTCATAACAAAACAAAACTGCAGGCAACGCTTTTGCAAGTGCTTCATCCACAATGTCAGGAGTAATAAACTCTTTATAGAGCACCGCAAGATTCTCACTTAAGCTTTCCTTAAGAAGCATGCGTTTTGTAAAGGTCTCCATCTGGCGAAGGTAAGTGCGGTAGATGGAACCGATTTCTTCCTTCTTCTTAATGATGTATGCATATAAGAATATTTTCTTCGCTTCTGGCAAATGATTGTTATAAACAAAATATAAAAGTACCGATTGTTCAATAGTAATCTCTTTGTCTTCAGGGATGCTGTACATATAATATTCATAAAGTTCAGTAATCTTAAGGCTTTTCTTTACCCCTGCCTCGTACCATTTAAAATACTCAGTATCTGTACGCTGTCCGATAATTAACAGTCGTAAGATTGCCTGCAAGCATTCTGTTGACTGCGTATATTCATAAATGGTCATTAAGTCTTTTAATAGAAGCTTATCATATGTCTTTACCCTGGATGCCATAAAGACAAACTGTTCGGAAAGCGCATGGCTCATATATTTGTTCTTGACTGCCCAATGCATGATTTGACGTTCAATTGGGCCAATCTCTTTTAAAAGCTGGGGCTCTTTATTGTAGACACAAAGTGCCTCATAATAAAGCACAGGAGAAATGACTCCTTGTTCAAATTCTTTCCACAATGCCTCTAAGCGCTTGGATTGATCATCATCATAGGACTTATCAAGATAAAGAAGATACCAAAGCAAATGCCAGTCGCTACGCTCATTTTCATAGTACGTTCCTATGATATCAATAGCATTTGCAATATCCTCTTCCTTCTTCGTATACAACACTTTTAAGTATAGATAGGCGAGATAGTATTCCACGGATTCGTCTAAGATCTCATTCTCGCTTTCTGCAAACATCCGCATGCTAGAATCAAGCTTTTCTGTCTGTCCCGAAACCATATACAGATGCGCATACCATAACTGCCATAAAACAGATGGTGTGATGCCCATCAGGCTGTTAAGGATGGCTTCGATCTGATCTTCATATTCTTCTTTCGTACATTTGCTCAAACGAAACTTCAGATATGTTTCAATTAACTTGGCTTCATATTTTTTTCGCTTGAAAAGAGAGCTCTCAATAATTCTTGCATGCTCTTCTACTTCTTTTTGTACTTCTACTGTGATGGTTACTTCCTGTGAATGATTCTTTAGAAGAATATGTGCCACATTCTTTCTTGAAGACAACAACTCATAATCGATAGCATAAGAAAGCAGATACTCATCTTCCTTAAACTCTAATGTACTAAGGACCTCTTCCTCAATGATAAGAAATGGTTGGTCTACTTCGATCTGATACTCTGCATATCCCCATTCCTTCTTTATTAACGTTACTTCATCTTCAATGGATTCACGCACTTCGGTATAGCTTACTGTCTGCTGCTTTGCCGAAATGGATACCTTAAGTTTCTGATGGACTGCCACCAAGAATGCTTCTAATGCATGTGACAACGATGGGCTCTTAATCAGTCCCTCATAGATTTGAATATCTGTCTCTTTTGTTAAGATGATTCGTTTGAAATCATCGGATTTAAATATCTCCAACGCCTCTTCGAACTTTTCCTTTGCAAGATTGGCAAATTGGTAAAGGTCACGAACTTTCCCAAGAGATGTTTCAAAATAAGGAGTTTCAATCTGCACTTCAAACGGCAATTCATACTCACCAAAATTGCTTACAACTGTAATAATCCCCGTCTTCTTTGTCTGATGATCAGGTTCATTCTTCGCACTATATAAAAAACAAATGTCAGCTTCCTGTCCGACAAATGTGTTTTCCTTAATACTCAATCTAGGATCAGAGGAATAAATAATCCCTTTCATACTACGATTCCCGCTATTTGAGATGTGAATGGTATCTGTTACGCTTTTTCCAGTCTCCACTTCTAAAACAAGGGTTTCTTTTGAAAAGATAATAGAAGGCTTCTCATATTCAAACTTTTCTTTCGCTAATTGACTTATTTTTTCCTTCATTGTATTTTCACCGCCTATTCGTATACTCATTCCTTTCCCAATTATAACAAACATCTTTCTAAACATTCAATAGCTACCGGTCACATTTTCCAATCCCTGCTTGTTGCATTTAAAATGCTAAAATCAAAAAAAGGAAAGCCAGGTAGCTGTAGATTCCTTCCGGTTCCACAACTCCTGGCAAGCCTATGTGCTTTATTTTATTTACGAGATTTCTTTCTTACAACAAGTACGACACCACATGCAATCAATACAACTGCTACCACTGCAATTACAATATAAATTGTATTGTTGTTGCTAGATTCTTTATTGGTTGTGGTTACTGCCACAGCCTCATCCTTCGTCTCACCTGCTACAGTTACTGTAAACTCAGCTTTTAATCCATCTTTTGCGTAAGCTGTTACGGTTGCTGTTCCAGCCTTTTTACCTGTTACGGTAACGACAGCTTTTCCATCCGCTCCTGTTTCTACGCTTGTTGCAGCAACTGCGACAATGCTCTCATCGGAAGAAACAAAAGATACGTTTGCCTTTTCCGTAGCTGGAGATACGACTACGCTAAGCTGTGCTGTCTCGTCTGCTTTTGCAATTTCTACTTTATCTGCACCGTCAACGGCAACGCTTTCAATCTTTGTTTCTGTCTCTTTCTTTGTATCTCCGCCTTTGAATGTTAAACCAGATAACGTAAATACTACTTCTACTTTCTGTGGATTATCAATTCCTTTAAAGTTAAGTGAATGGTTACCATTTACTTCAACATCTTCCACAACAGAACCATCCCAGGAGTTGATCGGGTCATTCGTATCGAAGATTCCTGAACTCTTTAATGCGGATTTCTTCTCCTTCTTTGTAATCGGAATTTCTTTTCCATCCACGGTAATCTTATTATATGTAATATCGCAGGCCGTTACTTTCGATGTTGAAATCGTTCCTTTTGTCACATCATCGTCTTTTAAGTAGATGGCAGTAAGGTTATTTAATCCTTTTACTCCTGCTTTCTTTGCAGCGTCTGATAAATCTTTTGCGCAATCAAACGTTGCCGTATACTGGCCGTCCTTGGAGATTTCTAGTTTTTCTCCTACTTCTTCGCCAAAATAGTTATTTTCGTTATCGTTATAGTATGCATTTAACGTTACATTGATTATATCTGTACTTTCTTCCCCTTTACAAACGACTTTGACTGTCTTTGTAAGACCGGAAGAAGATGCGATTGTAATCATTGCTGTCCCAGAACCAACACCGACTACTTTTCCAAGGCTTGATACGGTTGCAACAGATTCATCGGAAGAACGGTAAGAAACTGTAGCATCTGTATTTTCTGGTGCTACTGTTTCATTTAAAAATACATAGCCGTCTTTCTCCACTTCATAGGAATCTTTTTCTGTCTTGATTTCTGTTACTGCATTCGTTGAACCTTTTGCAGAAACTGTTACCGTTACTTTATTTTCAATCTTTCCGTCTTTTGCAGTTGCAGTAATTGTTGTCGTACCAACACCTTTTGCACGGATTTTTCCATTATATACAGTTGCAACGGTTTCATCGTCTGTCTTCCATAAAATGATATCATTATTTTCTTTGGGCTCTAAACTTGTCTTAACTGTTTCTTGGTCTCCAACTACCATATCTAATGCTGTCTTATCCAGATTGATTACGCTTGCTGGAACTACCTTAACATCTTTCTTGATGTCTTTGACTACTTCTGAGCATTTTTTAGCATTGCCGCTTAAGAACGTGCCTCGAAGGATTCCGTCTGTAACTGTCGTATCAATGTCTTCACCAGTCTCACGGTCAAACAACGTAAAGGAGTAATCTGCTGGTTCCTGTGTTCTGTCATACCAGCCTTGATCCCAATAACATGCAACCATCTTTCCTGTTACCTGGCACATTCTTGTAATGCCTTCACAGAAGTAAGCACGGTCCGCTGAGTTATTCTTGTTGATTGCACCATATTCTCCAAGGATTACTGGAATTCCTTTTGACGTAAAGGAATCCATCATCTTTTGCATCGTGTTTCCTAGTATCTCCATCGTTGTTTCACTAAACGTAGTCCCTGACATGGATGGAGTTAGACCTAGCGACATATCATAATGATGCACGGATACAAAGATTCGATCTTTTACTGTATCTGTTGGAATCTCAAATGCATTGGCTGGATTCGTTGTTGCATCGATATTCGTATATTTTGCTGGAACCAATAACCAACGTTTTGCATTGTTGGATCCTGTATTACGAACTACATTGGTAAAGATCTGATTTAAGTTCATAATGACTTTTACATCATGTGCTTCTGAATTTGGATAGCTGCCATCACCAACAATCTCATTCATGGATTCAAATATTAAGTGCTCATCATAATCTTTAAACTGTGTTGCAATGCTTCTCCATACGCCTTCGAACTTTTCATACACTGTATCGATATCATCTGCTGCAACCCTTAACCATCCAGTCTGTTCTGCACCATCATGGTGTACGTTGATGATACAGTACATATCTTGTGATATACAGTAGTCTACGATATCTTGTACCCTGCTCATCCATTTTTCATCAATGGAATAATCCTCTTTGATCATGCTTCCCCAGGTGACTGGAATACGCACTGTATTAAAGCCTTGATCATGTACATGTTTAATAAATGCCTTTGTCGTCTTGACGTTTTGCCACAATGTTTCATTTGGCACGAGTCCTGTATGACCTTCCATCGTGTTACCGAGGTTAAAGCCTGCACCCATGTCGGCAACCATGTCTTCTACAGATAACTCTGTAAATGGTCTTGGATTTCCACTATCCTCTACCGGCTTAAATGTCATGGCTGCTTTTACTTTTTCTAATGCGTCTCTCTCATCACGATACTCTAAATCGTCTTTACTCGCATCGTTATATACTTTTTTTGCATTCTCTAATTCTTTTTGAAATGCTTGATATGTATCCTCTGTGTACTTTGTGTCCTCCATCTTACTACAATAGTCAATGGACAACTTTAGCAGATCTCTGCCTTCTAATTTCGACCCCTTTTCTGCTGACACCCCGGTAACCGGAGTAATTACGGAAACACCAACTAAGGCCAAACATAATAAACCTGCCTCAAGGCGTTTCAAATGCTTAAAAATATGAAGCATATCTGTTCCCTCCTACTCAAGTTTTAGTTCTAAACATTATCTCTTCTCTCCAAATAATATTATAATTCAGTATTTACCAATTGTCCACATATTCTCCCATTTTATTGTTATAATTTCCCATGTACAGTCGAAATTATGACATATTTTTATGTAATTTTAACATGCTCTCCTTATTTAGTTTAGTCACTTAACCTAACACTATTTTTCGTTCGCTGCGTAATATATTAGCGACACATTCCTTTCAGGCGAGTATACAGCTCCGGCGAAAGAAAAACATTGATTTTTCTACAAAAAAGTGCAATGATAGATTCATATCTTCAGAATAACTTCACTATATAAAGAAGGGATGACATACTATGATTAAACATGTAGACCACTTTCATGGAAGTGATTTAGAAAAAATCGAACAGACATATGGAATCAAGAAAGAAATGATTACGAGCTTTAGTGCAAATGTAAATCCTCTTGGCGTATCCTTTTTACTTAAAAATACACTTGCAGAGAAAATAGATGCGATTACTTCCTATCCTGATCGAGAATATACAGCACTTAGAAAAGCGATTGCAGGCTATGTGCATACAGACTTCTCCAATATCATTGTAGGAAATGGCTCCACGGAACTTATTTCTTTATTTATCCAGATTCAAAAGCCTAAAAAGGCTCTTATGATTGGGCCAACTTACTCCGAATACGAACGTGAAGTCAGCTTAGAAGGGGGCCGTTCCCATTACTTAAGCCTTCATGAAGACAAAGACTTTGCTCTTGATATGGACGAATTAAAAAAAGAGCTTCACTCTGATGTGGACCTTTTAATCATTTGCAATCCAAACAATCCAACAAGCTCTGTCATTACAAGAAAAGAAATGCGTAAGATTTTAGACATCTGTAAACAGCGCGATATCTATGTTATGGTAGATGAAACTTATGTAGAATTTGCAACGGATATGGACGAAATCACTTCTGTACCATTAACAGAATATTATAATAACCTAATCATCTTACGTGGAACGAGCAAATTCTTTGCAGCTCCTGGTCTTCGCCTTGGCTATGCTGTCTGCGGAAATGATGACTTAATCAAAGAGATCAACAAACGTCAGAATCCTTGGACAATCAACAGTCTTGCTGCGATTGCCGGTGAGATCATGTTTACCGACCAAGACTATATGGAACAGACAAAACAGTTAATCAATACGGAACGTGAACGTATTGTCAAACGACTTAATAAGATCAAGGATATCAAGGTGTATGAACCACATGCAAACTTTGTACTAATCAAATTGCTTCGTGATGATATCACTTCCAAAGACTTATTTGATAAAACAATCCGCAAGGGGCTTATGATTCGTGATTGCTCAACCTTCCCATTCCTTGACAATCACTACATTCGTTTCTGCTTTATGTCTCCAGAAAAGAATGATGAACTTCTTGATGTGATTGAAGAAGCGTTAACGAAATAAGTTTGAAAAAAGAAATAGGAGGGTGTGCAGCCACATGACATGCACACCCTCCTATTTCTTTTTCTATTTTTACACCTTTTAGATTACACCATATTCCTTGGCTGCAATCTTCCAATATTCTTCTGATACGATTCGATCATGGACCTCTTCCCCATGCTCTATCGCAAGGTCATAAGCACGCTTTGCACAAAGCGGTCCATAGTTAATTCCTGTCTCGATGGATTTCAATATAGCAAGTGGCCATACCTTTCCCTTTTCCATTAATCTGCTTCCATAGAAGATTTCCTTTAGCCGTTCAAAATCATAAGGAACGCTTCTTCTTTCTGCAATCCAGTCATCCTCTTTCCATTCCAACATCATATAATGGGCTTGTTTCGGAGCACCAATAGCAACCCCTACACTTCCTGGATTAAATAATGTCTTATGTCCATATCGATACACGCACTGTCTGTGTGTATGGCCGGAAATAATATACTGGGTATCGACCTTATTCATACAAAGCTTTGTATTGTCACGGTCTTCATCTAACAATTCTCTTGTATTAAATGGAGAGCCGTGGGCTAACGTGATTGGTTTCGTTCCTTCAAGTTCAAGTACCATCGTTGACGGAAGGCTATAAAACCAATCTAGTGTTTCGTCATTTAAATGCTCATACGTATAAAGGAGGCTTCCTTTATAGGAAGTGTACCCCCAATCATCACATTTATGTTCTCTATATTCGATAAAATATTCTTCCCGGTTTCCACGGATAAAATATGTCTTATACTGTTTGCTGATTTCCTTAAGCATGCGAAGAGTGTCATTCGGATGTGGACAATCACTCACATAATCGCCAAGGAATAAGATTCCATCTACTTCTTCATTTTTCAAATCATTTATACAAGCCTCTAAAGCAACCTGATTGCTGTGAATATCACTAAGAGCAGCTAATTTCATGCCATTACCCCTTCTGTCAAGGAGAGAACCTCTAAGTCATATGGAATCACAAGATCTCCCGAAAAATAACGCGTTCCTTCTTGAAGGTAACGTTCCTTTCGATGAGTTAAATCCTTATCCTCCGTATGCCATAAGACAAGATGTTTCACCCCAAGCTTTGTTGCGAGCTCACAGGCATCCTTCACTGTACTATGATGTTTCTCGTAAGGCTTAAAATGTTCTCTTTCTTCATAGAGGCAGAATGCTTCGTGAAGCAGGTAACTGCTTCCTTTGACATAATCATAGGTTACTTCATTATATGGCTCATCCCCACAGCATGTTAACTTTTCTCCTGTTTTTACTGGTAAAGTAAATCCGAATTGTTTCGCTTTTGTAGATTGGATATCAAAAAATGTCACTTCTGTTCCAAGGATATCTACCTGATCCCCGTCTTTTAGTGCCACAACTACGATTCGCTCATCAATAAATTTCGTAAACTTTTTCTGAATCGTAAGCGTTGCTAACGTTTTGATTGTCTGCACAAGATCCTCATGGCAGTAAATGATGAAGTTACCCTCATACGTTCCTTGCATCATTGCAGTTGCAATCATTCGAATCATCCATACACTTCCAAGGATATGGTCACAATGTTCATGGGTAATGAACATATGGTGGATATCTCTATAATCAATGTTTCGCTTTTCGAGTGCCGTAATGATTCCATTTCCACCACCTGCATCTACTAGGAAATATTCTTTCCCCTTACGTAGCGCAAAACATGTATTATAACATTTTGTAGCGGTAGCATTACCTGTTCCTAATACAATTAGTTCTTCCATAAAATCTCCTTTATGTATATTTCTCACGAGTCACATAACTGTACTATAACATAAAGCAAGATTTTTGTTAAGACGAAACTTTACACTCTTTCGACACTAAACTCTTTTGATTCCACTTTTTTCACTGCCATTATATAAAACACTACAGGAACCACTGCCATTGCACCTAATATTATATTCCTTTCTACAACATTTTCTACTTCTGCAAAAAATGCAGTCCCCATTCCAATTAAGAAGGAAAGCCCCATGTAAATAACCAGCCCTTTTATACTTGCCTTCTTATTTTTATTATTACTTTCAAAAAATGCTTTCAAAATTCCATTTGTTCTCATGAAATCAAAGGTAATAATGGATTCCAAAAATAGCATCGCTAAAAAGACAAACAGACAGAATTCTATTATACTGGAAGTACCAAGTGTTTTTTCTATATTCACCATATGAAGAGATTCATTTATACTTGGATATGCTTTTGCAATACCAGTAATTCCTCCTAGCAGGATTGTTTCAATAATTGCAATCGATATATCTTGCAAAATATTGATTCGAAACAATGCTTTTCTTGCGCATATAAAGCTACTATACTCTCGTTCCATCAATCCTTTTGTAAGTATGACAACCATGATATTAATTATGTTAATGACCATAGTTGAAGATAATATATATTGATCTTTTAGGATCAAACACATCACGCCCATTGTGAATACCCCTGCCAATAGAGCAAATAAGAATAATCCGACACTTTCTTTTACAAAATTAAGACAGATCTTTCTATCTCGATTCATGACTGTTCCTCCTTAATATAATCTATTTGATGAAAAGTTCTTTTTAAGCATAATAATGCCAGATACCAGACTACTGCAATTGCTACACAAAGTACTGCTGTCTTTCCAGTATTCCATAGTCCTAGAGTAAATGGAATCCTATTATACGTTGCAAATACAACGAAAATCCAAGGCTGAATGGCAAAGAAAAGTATATAGACAAATTTATTCACACATGCAAGAATCGTAATCGCGGTTCCTATGACTAACGTATAAAACAAATACACTACGACCAAGAACAGTGCAATCTCCAATCCATCTTTCTTTTGCCCTTCATAGTAACTGACTACCCATGCACTCTTTGCTAGCAAGCCGAACAAGGCAAACACTGGCGAGTACAGAAGAATGCTTCTTTTTCTTATATAATAGGCGTATTTTCTTCTTACACGAAAACTGTCCATATAATTGTCTCTTAATCCATAACTGTACGTTATGGACAAGCTTAAAACAAATACCAGAAATGCCAAAACAGGATACATAGCTGCTTCGATTTCCCGTTGATTGTCTGCTACTAAGATATTTCCTGCAACATATCTCGTTATCAAACTCGCGATTGTTATCCCAACGAGAAGGATAGCAATAATAGCCAATAGGATTTTCTTAAGATATTTCTTATCTAACTCCAACGTTGTATCATCCATCTGACTTACCTCCGTTCTTTTTCCGTCATCGCAACGAAAATATCTTGCAGACTTAATGCCGTAATCTCAAATCCATCTTTTCTATACTGCGCTAAGATTTTTTCATTAAACATTCCTCTTACAATCCAAGTTGCTGTGCCTGCAAACTCACTGGTATTTAAGATTTCCACATTCTTTAATCTTGCTTCTTTTTCTTTTGTTGCACGTAACGATAGTACGCTGTTCTTAAGGTCTTCTATTTCACTTTCAACAAGTACTTTTCCATGTTCCATAATCACTACATCTGTAAAGAGGTTGCTCATCTCATCAATCAAATGTGTGGACAGGATGAACGTCCTGTTATGTTCTGAATATTCTTCTACTAGCAAGCGATAAAATTGTTTTCTCATGACGGCATCGAGTCCGGAATAAATTTCATCAAAGATGGTAAATTCACACCTTGAGGAAAGTCCCAATACAATAGCCATCGCTGTCTTTTGTCCCTTTGACAAATTGGAATATCTCGCGTTTTGGTCAAGGTCAAACTCCTGCATCAGATACTCTGCATATTCTTTATCATAGTTCTCATAGAATAATGCTGCCAAACATAATAATTTTTTTAGCTTTACACCGGAAAACTCCTCCATATTGTCCGAGAACATACAGATTTTTCGAAGTGCTTCTAGGTTTTCGTAGACTGGCGCACCATCTAACGTAATCGTTCCCCCATCCGGTAAATATTTCGTTGTAATCAACTTCATCAACGTCGTCTTACCTACTGCATTCCTTCCGAGCAGTGCATATATCTTTCCACTTTCAAATGTTACATTAAGAGTATCTATTACTTGTTTTTTCTTAAATGCTTTTGTTAAGCCGTTTACTTTTATTTCTGACATACTGTTTCACTCCTTTTTAGTTTGCTTCTTCTATCATTCGAATCAAATCTTTTTTATCAATACCGATCTTCTTTGCTTCTTCTAACATGACTGCAATATATTCGCTTTCAAACTTACGTCTTCTTTTCGTCTGTACTACTTTAAAAGCTCCATCATTTACAAACATACCGATTCCCCTTTTCTTATATAAGATTCCATCCTCTACTAATAGGTTGATACCCTTGCCCGCGGTTGCCGGATTTATCTGAAACTGTACTGCAAACTGGTTTGTGGAAGGTACTTGATCGCCTTCTTTTAAATTCTTCTTCATGATTTCATCCTCCACCCAATCTGCAATTTGGATAAAAATTGGTTTTAACGATGTCTCTTCAAACATAGGAACCCTCCTTCCCTTGAAATATTGTTTATATTCATTGTTATCTTCAAGGTTCCTAGGTTAATTACTTGACTAACTAACCTACTAACCACAATATACCTCTGCTTCCATGATTTGTCAACTTGTTTTTGAATTTTTTTATGTGGATTTTGATAACTTACACATAAACAGGGCTACAGCAATAATTAATACAAGGTGCAATATCAAAAAAACGCCATACCAATGTCGTTTCTAAACGAAATGACATTAATATGGCGTTTCTCTTATAACCTATTATAAACTACTTTAATTTACTTTCTCTGTGGATGATTTCATGTCTTCCTGGTCCGTTTGATACCATTGTTACTGGTACTTCAAGTTCTTTTTCGATAAACTCGATGTAGTTACGGCAGTTTTCTGGAAGATCTTCGTATTTTGTAATACCGCGGATTTCTTCTTTCCATCCTGGTAATTTTGTATAAACTGGTTTTGCTTTTGCAAGATTTACTGTTGTAGGGAAGTCTTTTGTTACTTTACCGTCGATTTCATATCCGATACATACAGGGATTTCATCAAGGTAACCTAATACGTCAAGTACTGTTAAAGCAACTTGAGTTGCGCCTTGAATCTTACATCCGTAACGGCTTGCTACTGCATCAAACCATCCCATACGTCTTGGTCTTCCTGTAGTTGCACCGAACTCGCCACCGTCTCCACCGACTCTTCTTAATTGATCTGCTTCTTCTCCGAAGATTTCACTTACGAATTCACCAGCACCTACTGCTGAAGAGTAAGCTTTTACTACAGTGATGATGTCTTTAATTTCATATGGTGGGATACCTGCACCAATTGCACCGTATGCTGCTAATGTAGAAGAAGAAGTAACCATTGGATAGATACCGAAATCAGGATCTTTTAAGGAACCTAATTGTCCTTCTAATAAAATGTTCTTTCCTTCTTTGATTGCGTCATTTAAAAATGCGCTTACATCACAAACATAAGGTTCTACCATTGTACGGTAGGATTTTAATGTTTCGAATAATTCATCTGGATCTAATAGTGGTTTGTGATATAAATGTTCTAAGATAACATTTTTTTGTTCACAAACACGAGCGATTTTTTCTTTTAATACGTCTTCATCAAATAATTCACTTACTTGGAAGCCGATTTTTGCATATTTATCTGAATAGAAAGGAGCAATACCGGATTTTGTAGAACCGAAGGATTTTCCTCCAAGTCTTTCTTCCTCGTATTGATCGAATAAAATATGATATGGCATTAAGATTTGCGCACGATCTGAAACTTTGATCTTTGGCATTGGAACGCCTCGTTCAATTAAACTATTGATTTCTTTGAATAAGTATGGAATGTTTAATGCAACACCATTTCCGATTACGCTAGTTGTGTGATCATAAAATACACCGGATGGTAATAAATGAAGTGCAAATTTTCCATAGTCATTAATGATTGTATGTCCTGCATTGCTTCCGCCTTGGAATCTAACGATAATGTCAGAAGTTTCTCCTAACATATCAGTAATCTTACCTTTACCTTCGTCTCCCCAGTTAGCACCTACAATTGCTCTTACCATATCTTTATTTCCTCCTAAAGTTACATCTTTATAAAATGTGTTTCACATTTCGAATACCTAAGTATCATAATATATTTTTTCATATAAGTAAAATCAATATTAATTATATTTGGCATAACTCATACTTATACCTTTATCACTTCACTGCGAAAAACTTCCATACATATCCTAATTTTTTATAGGCCTTCAATTGATATAATAAAGTGTTCATGACCTGGCAGCTAACTTGATAACCATACTTCTGCCTATCGATACATAAGCCACTGTTTTTGCAGCCTGGCTTAAACTACTATATTAACATTGCCAAAAAGGGAGGGTTTTATTAATGACCAATCAACCAATTATTGAGTTAAAGCACCTCTACAAAACATACCAACAAAAAGGGCAAACAGTAGAAGCATTAAATGATATCAATCTTTCTATTTATAAAGGTGAGATTTTCGGTATCATCGGACTTAGTGGAGCAGGGAAATCCACATTAGTTCGATGCATCAACTTCCTAGAACGTCCGACGGACGGAACTGTATTATTTGCTCATGATGGTAAAGTAGATGATTTAAGCAAATTGAATAAAAAGGAACTAAACCATGTGCGTAGTAAAATCAGTATGATTTTCCAGCAATTCAACTTGCTTATGCAGCGTACTGCGCTTGAAAATGTTTGTTTTCCATTAGAATTGATGAAAGTGAATAAGGAAGATGCCATCAAGCGTGCAACAGAGTTATTAGAACTTGTTGGTTTAGGAGACCGCTTACATGCATACCCAAGCCAGTTATCTGGTGGACAAAAGCAACGTGTGGCAATCGCCAGAGCATTAGCAACTGATCCCGAAGTAATTCTTTGTGATGAGGCTACTAGCGCTCTTGATCCAAATACGACAAACTCCGTACTTTCTTTATTAAAACAAATCAGCAAGGACCTCGGCGTTACTGTTATTCTTATTACGCATGAAATGAGCGTAATTGAAAAGATATGTAACCGAGTTGCAATCATTGACAATCATGAAATTGCGGAAGTTGCCAATGTTTTAGACTTATTTAGCAATCCAAAAACTGCGATTGCAAAACATTTAGTATATCCGGAACGTGTCATGGAAGACTTAAGCTTCAGTAATCAGGCTCTTCGTATCGTATTTAACGGTATCTCTTCCTACGAACCAGTCATTGCAAACATGGTATTAGAATGCAAGACTCCAGTAAACATTATGTTTGCAGATACAAGAAATGTGGATGGAAAGGCAGTTGGACAAATGATCATCCAGCTTCCTACCGATCAAGTTCTTGCCGGTAAGATGAGACATTACTTATCCACACAGGACGTCGTTGTAGAGGAGGTTGAATTAGATGAATAGTTCTGAACTTTTTGAATTATTAGCCAACGGAACACTAGAAACATTATATATGACCCTTGTTTCCACACTTTTCGCTTATGTAATCGGTATTCCTCTTGGTATTCTTTTAGTCATGACAAAGAAAGATGGCCTTCGCCCGAACCGTATTATTAATACGACATTAAACATCGTCGTTAACGTCCTTCGAAGTGTGCCTTTCTTAATCTTACTTGTTGCTGTAATGCCAATTACAAAATTTGTAGTAGGAACAAGCATTGGTTCTACTGCAACCATCGTTCCACTTGTCATCGCTTCTGCTCCATTTATTGCAAGACTTGTAGAGTCTTCTTTACTTGAAGTAGACAACGGTGTGATCGAAGCTGGACGTTCCATGGGTGCTTCTGATTTTACCATCGTTCGTAAGATCTTAATTCCAGAAGCAAAGCCATCTTTAATCACAGGTGCAGCAATTGCCATTACTACTTTACTTGGCTACTCTGCTATGGCTGGTTTCGTTGGTGGTGGCGGCCTTGGTGATATTGCTATCAAATACGGTTTCTACCGTTACCAAAATGACATCATGCTTATTACTGTAATCCTTCTTGTAATTATCGTTCAAATCATTCAAGAAGTTGGTAACCACTTAGCAAAAGGAAAAGATCAACGTCAGGCTGCTTCCTGGATGAAAAAAGTAAGCTGCGCCGTATTAGTATGTGCCTTAGGGTTAGGCGTTTTTGTTGCATATCCTGCCAAAGAAAAAAGCGACAAGACAATCGTTGTTGGTGCTAGTGCGACTCCACATGGCGAAATCT
Source organism: uncultured bacterium (assembly GCA_905214875.1). Classification (GTDB taxonomy): domain Bacteria; phylum Bacillota; class Clostridia; order Lachnospirales; family Lachnospiraceae; genus KM106-2. Next base: position 30,324 of record CAJMNR010000027.1, read on the forward strand.
TAAAAGCCATCCAAAGCCTTGTAGAAGAAAAGGGATACCAATTAGAAATCAAAGAATTCTCTGATTACGTGCTTCCAAACACTTCTCTATCTAGCAACGAACTTGATGCAAATTTCTTCCAACACCAACCATACCTTGATGGTTATAACGAAGAAAACAATACGAATCTTGTAAGTGCAGCTGCGATTCATTTTGAACCAATTGCTGTTTACTCAAATAAGATTACAGACTTAAGCAAGCTTAAAGAAGGTGACATCGTTGCTGTTCCTAGCGATACGACAAATGAAGCTAGAGCTCTTCTTTTACTTGAAGCACATGGTTTAATCAAATTAAAGGCTAATGCCGGTATCAATGCAACTGCAAAAGATATCATCGAAAACCCATTAAACTTAAAAATCAAAGAACTTGAAGCTGCTCAGATTGCTCGTTCTTTAGATGATGTGACAATCGGCGTAATCAATGGTAACTACGCACTTCAAGCCAGGCTTAGTGTAGCGGATGATGCTTTAGTAACGGAAGACGCAACTTCCATCAGTGCAAAGACTTATGCAAACATCCTTGTTGTAAACACTGGCCACGAAGAAACAGAAAAGACGAAAGTTTTAGTAGAAGCGTTAACAAGCGACGCTTGCAAAGAATTTATTCAAAAGACTTATAACGGTTCTGTCGTTCCTATGTTTTAATAAGATGAGGGTGTAGATTTCTCTATTTCATAACAATACTTTAATAGTTATTATCATAATATTTTGCGCTACAGAAACTGTTTCTGTAGCGCATTTTTCTAGAAAATGGGCAGTAGAAAATACGCTTATAACGTCTGAAGTATTTCCACTGTATTCATTTTATGTAATTTTCTAAAGGATACCACGCATACGATACTTATTCCCACTGTAATAGCTATTAATGAGAAAATTAAAATTCTCACAGGATATATAAACATATAGCTTCCTAACTTATCATAATATGCAATGAACATCCATTTGGTGAAAAAGTAAGAAAGTATAGAACCAATTACTGCACTTTCTAAGTACATGACCATATACTGATAAAACACTATTAATTGCTGCTTTCCATAAGATATTCCTATAACATCAAGCATCGCATAATCTACTTGATTTAGTTGGATTCTCATACTTATGTTAGTAGTAATTAAAATCACCGTAATTACAAGCATAAGTACAAATAGACACTTTATACCTAACGTGAACTCTCTATTTCGTTCTACCAGATTATCATGCTGCTGTTTCGGAGCTATTACTGTTGGTTCCCCCATTCGTTCAATCTGTTCGACAACATCCTCAAGTATTATATTTTTATCCGTTAGATTGGATTTTAAAAATATTTCATCATAAGAGTTCTTCTCAAAGTATGTCTGAAAGGATTCGCTATTAATGATTAGGCAAAAACATTGATCTTCTCTTGGATAAAACGGTAGCTTATCTACTACATGTTTTATATCCACCTTTTTATATCGCCCCTCGTAAATATCTGTATCATCCATCGTAAGCGTTTCGCCTTCTTTTATATTTGTACTAAAATTACTGCTATCTATGACATATAGTGGACTTTTAAGCAAAATTGCTTCGCCTTCTTGTAATGCTTCCTTATCTGAGACTCCATTTTCCTTATAGATGGCTTGTATCGTCTGTTGATCACATCCTAGAACTACGAAATCTATATCCGTTTTTCCACGACTAAAATTCTCATACAGATCACTCCTGTCATATCCTTGCGATAATATAAAGTCTTTATATTTTTCTGTCAGTTGGTCTGATTTCATTTTAATCAGTTCTCTTTCTTCAAACACTTTATATACTTCTGTATCCAAATTCAATGACTCTAACAAACTATTCAGCTGTGCTGTAGTACTGGAACTGAACCCAGATGATACTACTCGTGACTGAATGGTATAATCTATGTCCTTATTACGCTTTGTTGCCTCGTTGTTAAATTCCAACTGACAGTAATAGACGCCAGTAATCACTAATAATAACGAAATGACTAATGCTGATACCGTCATAATATGACTAATACAATGGTATCTTAATTCATTTCTTGCAAATTTTCTAAAGAAGAAGTGCTCTTTAAAGCGAAATACGCTATTGCTCATTTTATTTTTGTAAAAGATATTTTTTCCACGCTTACTATTCAGTAACTCAATTGGTGATTTTTTTAGAAGCCGACTGAATACCGGGGTCATTAACAGGAGCAAAATACAAAGTTCTACTACTAAATATCCAACATAATACCTCACAGGAAACTGTAGTATAAATGTAAATGGATTCTCCTTAGTATGTAGTATTTTCTCTGATAGCATATTTACAATACCGGTGGAAAGTAGTCCCCCTATCACTTCCCCAATTAAAAATAATAGGGTCAAAAAGAGTACAAAGGAGCGTAGAATCAATCTGCTTGACACGCCTAGCAAACTTAAAATTGCAATACTATCATAGTTTTTATATAAATACATCTTAATGATGTTGTAAAACATAATAGAGGAAGCAATCAGCACTAAAACTAAAAGAATACCATTCATTCTATCATACTGATTAAATACGCTTTCTTCCGAGTTAAACCCTAACCCAAAAATAATATTACCATTAGCAAAGCACTGATTCTCCAAAATATCATATTTGGAGCATAACGCTTTAATAGTGCTTAAATAATTTCGTAAATCTTTCACTTGCACATAAAGGCTATTATTCTCATTTTCATTGTCATTCCCAAAAATAAAGGTATATTCTTGATATCCTTCTTGTTTAAAAACACTCTTTTGACTTATTACGCCAGTTACAACACAATTTAGCTTTTCGCCATCTTGATCTGTCTTATAGTTAGGAAGCTCTACTGTCTTTCCAAGTAACGTATCCACCTTCCATCCCATCTTGATGGCATAATTATAATCAACTAATGCCTCACTTTCATTTTTTGGATATGTCCCACTAAGTAAATGGCTACCTAATGAGCTAAGCTTATTCTCTTTTGCATATATGTATTCTGCATAAAAGTCTTGTGTCTGCAATTCTTCTCTTTTACATGCGAAGGTAGATTCAACGGAGTCTTCTTTCGCAATCTCAGTCATCTTCTGCTGATCATTTGTCATCATTCTCGCAATATAGGAACCATACTCCTCATAACAATTATTTTCTATTGCCTTTAAATTGAATTGGCTTACAAAATGAAATATAAAAATTGCTTGAAAGGATATCATTAGTGTTATACTTAGAGCTATTGCATTCTTTTTGCTTTTGCCAAATAGGCGTATTACTGTCAGATATTTATTCTCCTTCATTTACAATAACACCATCCTTTAAATGAAGTACTCTTGACGCTAACGCCGCCTTACTCTCATCATGGGTAACATAAACAAGTGTCCTATCATACTTCCTTGTAGTTTCTAACAAAAGTTCAAATACCCTCTGTCCATTGGTACTATCTAAATTTCCTGTAGGTTCATCTGCAAAAATAACATTTGGTTTATTTAGAATTGCTCTTGCAATTGCTACCCTTTGTTTTTCACCGCCCGAGAGTTGATGTGGCATATGATATAAACGCTTATCTAAGCCCAATTCTTCCGTCACCTGATTAAAAAAATCTTGATTCACTCTTCCACTACCGGCCAACGTAGGAATACAAATATTATCTTTTACATTAAGAGTAGGAAGTAAATAGAAGTTTTGATACACAAAGCCAAATTCATAAAGACGTAACTTTGCCAACTTCTTCTGATTGAATTTCGTAATTTCTTCTTGCTTGTACCACACGGATCCATTTGACAATCTTTCCAATCCAGATAATACATTAAGTAGTGTACTCTTTCCCGATCCTGACGGTCCCATAATACAAAGTATCTCCTTTTCCTGTACCTCCATGGTAATCCCGTCTAGTGCTTTAACTTCTGACTCCCCTTCTCCATAAATCACTTGGGCATTCTCTAACTTAAAAATACTCATCCTTCCACCTCCTCTGGCTGTAGAAACCTAACATCATCTGGATTCATATGAATCGTAAAGGTAGTTTCTTTATTTCCAAGTAGCTCCATCGTATAGAATGCTTTATATGTCATACTGTTTACCTGCTCTGCTATAACCTCAGGAATCTTATCTTTTTCAATTCCGCCAACATACATGCATAGTACAAATTTTGCTGCTCCTGAGCCTAATCGATACGATAATCGTTCCGCTTCACTTAACCCACAACCATAGCACTCTATCACACGGTCACTATATTTCCCCATATTTGTATTGGTATATCCAAAATCAGACATCTCTAGAATACTTCGATTTTTTACATCACAATATAATAATGCTAGTACATAATCTTCCTTTGAAGTACTTGGAAGCTTCCCATTATAGGCATCCAAATATAAGTCATTTGGATCAGCATATAGCAAGTTTTCAAGATCTAGTTGTGACTGCTTGTAGTCTACTCTTAGTCCAGATAAACGGACTGGCCTAAGTAGTGAAAAGTAGATCACTACAAATAAGAAAAAAAGTATTCCAATAGTAATAATTTTTTTCTTATTCTTTATATATAATTTTTTCATATTTCGCCAAATAGCTTCACTATTTTCCTTTCTCTTTTTTAGTTCTAAAACACAGTATTTACCTTATTAAATATCTACAAATTTTTACTTAAATGAATTACCTAAATGAATTATTTTTATTTCATCATATGCACTAAGATCACCTTGACCTATCATAGTCCAAAAATTATCATTGGCACTTGCAGTTCTTGTAGATGAATGGGAATAAAAATATACATTTTTCGATGTGCTATTTCTGGAAGTTACTTTTCCAACTATTGCAGAATGGCTATACGCCTTTTTTCCCTTTCTTCTAAACTGTACTACGTCTCCGACCTTAACAGTTCTTGTAAATTTCTTCTTGTCACTGTCTGACTTCAAGCTATAACAGGTAATTGTGGCACGCCTACTACTCAATTCTTGCACAAGCCCCATTTTAAAACAACCTGCACTGTAATTATAATTTTGAGAATCAACACAAGACCACGTCGAACTCGAAACGAAACCTGTCTTTGTTAAAACACCAGATGTGTCTGAACGAGTATATTCACCACAGAAAAAATATTGTACATCTGTGACTTTAACAGAATCTATATCCTGTATCTGTATTTGCTTTCCGTACATAGGTCTCAATGCGATTCCACCATTACTTAAGCATTGAGACACATAATTCGTACAATCACTTTTAATTGAAGTTAAATCTGAAAATCGATTTAACTTTTCAATTAATATGTCTGAGGGATCAAACTCGATATTAAACCTACTTTCAATTTCTACCACTAATTGAATTAGATCTACAGAATCGTAGTTTAAATCTTCTATTAGCTTTGTTTCCTCATTTATACGAAAACCTTCTTCAGAATAGAAATTGGTGGCATTATTCAACACTATTTGCATAAGTTCTGTTTTTATATCTGACATTTAGCTACCTCTACCTTTCTATACTTTACTAATAAACCAAGATAACTTTCCATTTTTTTATCTGGTAATAATTTTGACTCGGTCACAAAACAAAATTCGCAATTTTTTAAATACTCCTCATCAATAAATGAAAAAAATAAACTCATAATTATTTCAACTGGAATTTCTTCGTATATAACTAGATTAACAATAAATTTCGTATAACTTTCTTGAATTACTTGGGTTTGTTTTATTTTTTCTTCTAAACAAAGATTCATCTTTTCAAATACTTTTAAGAAAACATAAGGATTAATGCTTTTTCCATCCTGGGTTTTTATCTGATCATTATTACGCCCTGAATTTATTGTTAAAATTTTATTTTTATTTCCGCATGGACAATCAATTTGATTTGTTATTTTGCCTCTATCTCCAATCCTATAACGAATAAAGGGCATAGCCTTATTTAATAGTGATGTTACACATATTTCTCCTTCTTGATTATGTACCACTTCGTTCTTTTCATTAACAATCTCAGTATAAACATTACTCTCCATACAATGTAAGTTACCATATGGACACTCATATGCAATTGAATTCATCTCATTTGTTCCATATTGATTAGCTACTTTACATTTAAAAATCTCTTTAACCTCATTACGGACATTTTCAAAAAGCATTTCAGAAGAAAATTCAATATACTTCACACTGCTAATAGGTTTTAAGTTATATTTTTTAATACATCTACATATCAATACCGCAATGCTTGGTTGTAATAGAAGCCAATCTGGTTCAAATTTTTGCATTTTCCTATATATCTCTATAATTCTTTTATCCTCTAAATTATCTTTGCTAAAGCCTAAACTTCTTTCCTCTTCAACCTCTTTCAAATCCTCTCCTGAATCTCCGAATGCTCTCCAGGTAAAAAAATAAACTACTTTATGTAATGGCTTTATTCCATAATATTTATACCTATAATACCAAAGAGATAACATAGACTTTTTATAGTCTTTTTCATCCCAATAAATCTTTAGATGTTTACCTGTGGAACCAGAAGTATTTTTTACTAAAAGCCTTTTCTGATTGTATAATTGCCAATACTCATATGATATAAACTCTTCTATATTATCCAGTATGTCTTCCTTTTTCAAAAAAGGGATATTCTCCCACTTTTCGATTTCCCCTATATTTTGATCAATATAAAATTTTGAATATTTATATGCATATGAACAAATTTCTTCTTTACTTGTCATTATGCTCCCCTTTTTACCATATGTCATTATTATACATTTATTCCTTATTTTTGTAAATATATTACCAAAAATATCATATTTTTCATACTTGTTTTTTCTATTCTAGTACATATGTATATTTTGTTCTTAAGCACCTTTTTTCTATAGATACAAATCTTTACTATAATGCCTTAAAACAAACCCTTTTTAAATCATTGAACCTCCAACAAAATTTTCCATAAAAACTAATTTTACATACCAAGTAAGAAAATCAATTCATCTCTTTTTAGTTTGTGTTACTGAAACTTTTTCATACTTTCATCATAAGGGATGGACAACTGGCTTAATACCAGTTCCCCTATCCCAGTTCCTACAGCCCGAATAGGCTAACAGGAAAGGGACGTCAGGAAGAATAGATCCATTCTTTCTGACGTCCCTTTTTCACATCAAAAAAAGCACAATGCCTATAAAATATGACATCGTGCTTTTTTTATTGGTTCATTTCACTCTCTAATTGTTTTAGCAGCTCTTTTGCTGCTGTCGACATCGGATTCTTACCGGTACTGATAATACATATATTTCGACTCGGAATTTTTCGATTAAACATAAGCTCAAAGATCTCCCCGCTCTCTAATAACGGCTTGGCAAAATCATACACCACATAACCAATTCCTAAATTACGCTTTACAAACTGAACAATCATATCGCTTGTTGCCAATTCAAATTCTGGCTGCAAATCCACTTGCACCTCTTCTAAATACTGATCTAAATATGCCCTTGTCGAAGTGTTCTTCTCTAAACAGATTAGCGGATACTCACACAAGTCGGAATACTGAAGTGTGCGATGCTTTAGGCTTAAGAACTTATTGCCTGCAATAAAGATATCCTTCAACTCGCGTACATGCATTTCCTGAATCTCAGGTTTTGTCTCAAACGGTGTACTTACAATACCAAAATCAATTTTTCCATCTAATAGATTACGGATTGTTTCTGGTGTCGGAGCATTTGTAACTTTGACCTTGATCTTTGGATACTTCTCATGGAATTTTTCAAGGTACGGAAGCAGATAAAACTGAAGTGTCATATCGCTTGCACCTATACGAATCTCTCCATTTTCCAAATCAAGCATCTTCTGAAATGTAGTTTCTCCTAAAAGGATATACTCATATCCTCGTTTGATATACGAGTAAAGTACTTCTCCTTCTTTTGTAAGCTTTACTCCCTTTGCCGCTCTTACAAACAGCTTGTTTCCCAAGTTTGACTCTAATGTCTTAATTGCCTGGCTAACAGCTGGCTGGGTAATACATAACTGTTCTGCTGCTAGTGTAAAGCTTCCTTTTTGCACTACATAGTAAAAAATTTTGTAATACTCTAAATTAATATTCATAAGATACTCCGTACTTCCCTTGCTAATATGTAGTTATTATAACTGTCTTATGTAAAAATCGCAATGAATATGTACTTATATCTGCTGATCGACAACCAGTCCCTTTTTGTCTTCTTCCGTTAATCCTTCCTGCGTAATTGCTGTTTGGATTTCTTCATTGATGCCATCAAGCACTTCCTGCACGTCTTTTTTTAGCTCTAACATTGGTTCTGACTTTAACCGTTCTAATTGAATATCTTGGATTGCCCGAGATTCTGCTTTTACTGCATTCTGACATTCTACCCCTCGTTTTTTCCAAATTTCAATCTGGTCAACATAGTCTAATACGACGCTTTGATACTCTGTAAGCCCGTCCATGGCCTCTATCTGGGCCATTTCATCGTCTGTAAGTGTTTCACCTGTTTTCAGTTTTTCTAACAGGGCGGTCTCTTGTGCCTCTTTAGAATCTGGACTGATTTGGAAAGTCTCCGCTAACGCTTCCTTTTGCTCGGTCAAGCGTTCCACTTGGGAATAGTTCTCACTTGCCTCATCTAAATGGCTTTGCTTAGCCGCCTCGTACATTAAGATTTCATCATCTATTGCAATATCTGCACCCATTTGGTCTAGCTGATTTTCTACACTCATCCTTTGCTCTAACAATTCTTGCAAATGACTCTTCTCTTCTTCTAAACTTCCTGGGAGATTCAAATCAACTGCAGCTACACTGCCATCTTTCACAGTTCCCTTTTTCTGATCGATGGCAGTCCTAGATGCTGTCGTACTTTGAATGGAATTGCCGACATAGCGGTCTGTGCTGCTATATTCACTTTGATAGCGATTTCCTGCAATTTCATTAATATTCATACGATACCCTCCATATTGTTATATTCTGGATATTACTAACTTCTGTATAAGTATCGACATAACTTGGAATTTCCTTAATTCGCAACTCTTACTACGTATTCTACATTAACAACTTTATCTTTTTTTGACCCTTCATCATATAATACGTATACGGTATCCCCCGTGCTTACAGAGTCAATTTTCTTTAATATATCACTGTTCGTTGATTCGTCGTCTTCATATAGGCTTTCGAACGTAACAACAATGTCATCTCCAGATTTAAAATATTTGTCGTCTGACGTCACATTCATCGTAAGCTTATTGTCATCTACTGTTGTCACGGTTCCGATTGTCTTCGTAAGGTTAAACACTAAATCACTGTGTTTCTTTTCCCTTCCTCTGCAGCCAGTTAGTCCCACTAACATGCAACCAACTAGTAGAATCGTAATTATCTTATTTCTTTTCATCCTTTACTGTAGATAGCAAATTCTCTAATCTGCCAACTATCCCTTTCTGTCCTTTTTGCTTTATACCTATTATGATAAACCACTTAAAAATATTTGACAATGCGAATTTGCTTTCTTTTTTCTAATTTCTATAGACTTCCTACTGCCTTATACACTTTGATTGCAAATGAGTTATGTATCGTCTCTCTTGCTTCTTCCTTTGAAGTAAATTCGCCTGCATGAATCATCTGTGCCGTAATATTTCCAATTGCCGTTGCTTCTGTTGGACCAACATGAATTTCCTTTCCTGTCGCTCTCGCCGTTAACTCATTTAAGTATCCAGCATTTCCGCCTCCGCCTACGATATGGATTCTCTTATATGTCCGTTTCGTGGATTGCTCAATGCCCTTGATTGTTTTGGCATAGCATTCTGCAAGGCTTGCATAAACGACAGTTGCAATCTGCCCTAGTGTTTCAGGCACTGGCTGATTGGTCCTTCTGCAATAATCTTTCACTTCTTCAATCATATTTTCTGGAGCCATAAAGCAATCATCCGTAACGTCTACTCTAGATGGAAATTCCTTCTCTTTTTCTGCCTCATTACAGATTTCGGCAAAGCTGTATTTATCATCAAGGTTATGGCGTACCGACTGAATCATCCACAATCCCATGATATTTCTAAGGTAACAAATTTTCTTGTCGTATCCACCTTCATTTGTAAAATCATTTGTCCGACTAATTTCACTGCAATCTGCCTGTTCTCTTTCAATTCCAAGTAGCGACCATGTGCCAGAACTAATATATACAAAATCATCATCGTTTGCAGGTACTGCAAGGATCGCCGATTGAGTATCATGGGTGCATGGTACTACGACTTCCATATCAAAACCGAACTCCTCTTGCAACTCCTTAGTAATATGTCCAAGGCTTGTTCCCGGCATAACGATTGTCTGAAAGATTTCTTTCTTAAATCCTAATTTTTTAATCAGCTCATAATCCCAATTTCTCGTGTTCACATCGATGAGCTGAGAAGTCGTTGCCTCTGTATACTCATTTTTCTTCTCTCCGGTTAATAGGAAATGAAAGAAATCAGGTACAAACAGAAGGCTCTCGGCCTGTTCCATCTCTTCTGGCTGATTCTCTTTGATCGCCATCAGCTGAAAGATGGTATTAAACATCATTTTTTCAATTCCTGTCTTTTTGTATAATTGTTGTTCTGGAATGATTTCGTATACTTTTTGATCCATTCCATCCGTCCTACTGTCTCGATATCCTACCATGTTTCCAATCACTTGGTCATTACGATCTAACAAAACAAAATCGACACCCCATGTATCAATGCCCATGCTGGCTGGAATCTTACCAATCTCTTTACACTTCTTGATTCCGTTTTTAATGTTCTCAAATAATTCCTTGTAATCCCAACAAAGATGGCCATCCATCTTTTTCATCCCATTTTCAAATCGATAAATCTCCTCTAATACGATTTTCCCATTTTCCATGCTGGCTAAGATATGTCGTCCACTGGATGCTCCGATATCTACTGCTAAATAATAATTTTTCATACTATACCTCCTACCTATTCGTTTTCCCCATATTCAGCGCGATAGCGACATCTTCCTTTCGGGTGAGTGCGCAACTTGCCATAACGACCAAAAGGTGCTACAAAAGCAGCACCTTTAAGGTCTTACTATTAATCATATAGATTTTGTGCGATTTCTTCACTGTCCATATTATCTGCTGTATACCATTGGCATCCTGTATCTACGTTAGATACTTTTTCGCCTTTGGCAGCTTTTACACATAAGTCAACTAAAGCTTCTCCCATTGCAACTGGAGCTTGTGTTACGGCACCAACGAAAGTACCATCTTTTACAGCACCTTTGATAACTTCGCCTGAGTCAAATGCTACACCGATAACTTTGTCATCACCTGTTCCGAATTTCTTTAAGTTTTCATTTGCAGTTACCATTGCTTCACCTGAATGTTGGTTAGAACCATAAATACAAATGGTATCTTTTTCATTTAACAATGTCTGGCAGTCGATTGTTGATAATTCAGATGTAACTTGTGAAGGAACTTTTACTTCGATGATTACATTGGCACCGTCTTTCTTATCAACTTTACAGTCAGAAACATATTTGTCATTACCTTCTACGTTAACTGTCTTTCCATCTGCATTACAAAGCTCACCCATCTTGTCGATAAATCCAAGACCACGGTTAATGATGGATTCAGCAGTTGCATCTTGTCCAAGGACACCGATTCTTACTGGAGAGGATGCATTAGCGATACGATCTTTGATTACTTCATACGTCTTTTCTGCTGCCAATTGACCGGCTGCATAGTTGTCTGTAGAAGCATTTGCAACAACGGCTCCATCTGGTGCATCTGGTACCCCTGAGTCAAATCCGACAATTGGAATCTTTGCACTTTGTGCTTGTGTGATTGCATCAAGACAAGCGCTTGTATCAAGAGCTGCCAAACCAATAGCTGCTGGTTTTGCATTAATTGCGCTGTTTAACATCTGTACCTGATCGGCAATATCAGATTCTGAGTTTGGACCTACGAAGTTAATCGTTACTCCTAATTCCTTTGCTTTTTGATTAGCACCTTTTAATACGGCTTGCCAATACTGATGTTGGAATCCTTTTGAAACAATCTCGATCTTGATGTCGCCACTGCTGGAACCTTCTGTCGACGTACCGCTAGTCATACTGCTTGTCTCTTTACATCCTGTGAGCATTCCTGTCAACATAGCAAAACATAATAAGCTTCCTACTAACTTTCTTTTAATCATACACTCGTTCCTCCTTTTATTTATATGTCATACGCACATTGCGTAACATATCAATACTACTTCCTGCTTCTGATCACCTTGATAACATCGATTAATACTGCGACAGATAAGACAATACCAGTTATGATCTGCTGCCAGTTTGCCTGTAAGCCGATATAAGGAAGTCCTGTCTTTAACATGGACATTACGAATACACCAAGTAATGCACCAAAGATCGAACCGGCACCGCCTGTCATGGACGTTCCACCGATGATTGCACCGGCAATGGCATCTAACTCCAGTCCTGCTCCTGTTCCTGGTGCTACTGCCTGGAAAGTTGCTGCATAGGCAACGCCTGCGATACCAGCGAACGTACCAGAGATGATATAAGCAAGAGACTGCCATTTCACTACGTTTACTCCAGATAATCTAGTTGCTTCTTTGTTACTTCCTAATGCGATAATATATCTGCCTGGTCTTGTCTTATTTAAGACGATAGACATCACCACGACAACGACAATAACTAACAGGAAACCTATCGGAATCAGCGTTCCATCACTTTGAATCTTAAAGATGCTTCTAAACCATCCGCCTGGCTTGGAAGCCTGAGGCCATGTAATACTGATACCACCTGTTGCAATGGATCCTAGTCCTCTTGCAATCATCATGCTAGCAAGTGTTGCAAGAAATGGTGGAATATCCATCACTGCTACAAGAATTGAATTCAAGATACCAAATGCTGTTCCGACTAAGATTGTAACGATAATTCCTACGATAACTGGACAGCCTTGATGTGTGATAAGATATCCTCCAATCAAACCACTACAAATCATTGTCGTTCCTATGGAAAGATCAACGCCTCCTGTGATTAATGTAAACGTAACACCAATTGCCATAAAGCTTATATAGTATGAATAATCAAAGATACTTACTACCGTTGAATACTGACGAAATGCGGAGCTCTTGATACAAAAGAATCCAAATAAAGCAATGATTACGAATAATACGATTAATTTTTGTGTTCCAATTGCCTTTACAATTGCATTGTTGGACCATGCATTTGTCTTTTTAGCTTGCTTCTCCATCCTACTCATCTCCTCCTAATCTATAAGTGTAGCCGCATGCATGATTTTCTCCTGTGTAGCTTCGGAAATATCCAGTTCCCCGGTTTTTCTTCCTTCACACATTACGATAATACGGTCACTCATTCTAAGTACTTCTGACATCTCAGAGGAAATCATAATGATGGATTTTCCTTCTTCCACCAACTCATTCATCAAGTGATAGATTTCACTCTTTGCACCTACATCGATACCTCTTGTAGGTTCATCAAATATCAGAATATCGCAGTTACGTACCAGCCATTTTGCAATGACTACTTTTTGCTGGTTACCACCTGAAAGGTTGACTACGAGCTGATCTACCGATGGAGTCTTCGTCTTTAATGATTTTACATACTTTAATGCAACTTCATTTTCTTTCTTCTTGTTGATGAAAATCCCCTTTACAAACTGTTCCATCGTTGCCATTGTAGAGTTCTCTGCAACTGATTTTCCAACAACGATACCATAACGCTTTCTATCCTCTGATAAATACCCAATGCCATGTTCTACAGCATCTTGTGGCGTCTTGATTTCAACCTTTTTCCCATTTACGAAGATTTCTCCACTATCCTTTGGATCTGCTCCAAATAGGGCTCTTGCAGTTTCTGTTCTTCCTGCACCCATCAGTCCTGAGAAACCAAGGATTTCTCCTTTATGTAATTCAAAGCTTACATCCCTTACCATCTTGCCGGCATTCAGATGTTCTACCCGTAATACGACAGGTGCGTCTTTCTTTACATTGCTCTCTGTCTTAGGCTCTTCATAAATAACACGACCAACCATCATATTGATGATGTCATCCTTTGTGCTTTCCTTTGTAATAAGATTCCCTACATAAGCGCCATCACGCATAACGGTTACACGGTCTGTGATGACTTTGATTTCATCCATTCTATGGGAAATATAAACGATTCCAAGTCCTTTTTCCCTTAAGTCACGAATAATCTTAAATAGTTGCTCAATCTCTGCTTCAGTCAGTGCAGCGGATGGTTCATCAAAGATGATGACTTTTGCTTCATGAGAGATTGCCTTTGCGATTTCACACATTTGCTGTTTACCAACAGTAAGGTTTCCCATTGTCTCCGCAGGATCAATGTCGATATTCAATCGTTCAAATAACTTCTTTGCCTCTTCGTTCATCTTCTTATCATTGATGAGCTTTCCATTCATCATTTCACGACCAATAAAGATATTCTGAGCTACGGTCAGATGGTTCATCATATTAAGTTCCTGATGCACGATTACGATTCCGGCAGCCTGGGCCTCTCTTGGATTCGTAAAGGTTACTTCTTTCCCTTCATAGGTAATCGAACCACTGTCCTTGGAGTAGATGCCTGTCAATACTTTCATAAGTGTTGACTTTCCTGCACCATTTTCTCCCATCAGTGCATGTACTTCTCCTTTTTTTACTTCTAAGTTAACATGATCAAGTGCATGTACCCCTGGAAATGATTTATCTATATCCTTCATTGTTAATATTACTTCGCCCACGTTCTCACCTTCCTATTCTCTTTTAACGATCTAATTTTTACGCTTTCTGCTTCGAACATCCGCATAAACTGCTGCCAATACGATTATACCGGTAATGACATACTGCCAGTCTTTTTGGAAGCCCATTGCAAGAATTCCTTCTTGTAACAGCGAAATGATCATTGTACCTATGAACGTTCCTCCAATGGATGCAATACCGCCTGCCATTGAGGTTCCGCCCATAACACAACTTGCGATTGCTTCATTGTTAAAAGTATCTCCTAGTCCAGGTTGAACTGTCGTGTAAGCTCCTACATATGCAATTGCTGCGATTCCTGCTAACGTACCGCAGATGACATATGCTAGCATCTCCCACTTCTTCACATTGACGCCTGATAAACGAACGGCTTCTTTATTACTGCCAAGGCTTAAGATATAACGCCCTGCCTTAGTCTTATTTAAAATGATTGCGCAAATGATAGCGACTATGATGAGTACGATAAGTCCTGTCGGAATACTTCGGTCTGCAACGGTGATTTTTACAAACTTACGGAAAGTTCCGTTTTCCTGGACTGCTTGAGGCCAGCTGATTGATTGGGTCTTAGTAAAGACCGATCCAATACCTTTTGCTAACATCATGCTTGCCATGGATGTGATAAAGGATGGCATCTTAAGATACGCTACCAAGAATCCATTTAAACATCCAAATGCTGTACCAACCAAGATTGTAATCAGTAGCGAAAGCCATAATGGATAGTCTGATTTTGTAAGAAATTCTCCTCCAATCAGTGCCGCACAAAACATTACAGGACCGATGGAGAAATCAATTCCTCCTGTGGCAATAACAAAGGTTACGCCGATTGCTAAGAATCCTAAAAAGTACGCATAATTTAACGCACTTAAAATTCTTGAGTAGCTTAGGAAGGTAGGACTTAGGATTGCAAAAATGACATACATAAGCAGTAATACGCCAATAAGAACAATTCTGTTGAATCCTACTTTCTTTACAAACTTGTTATTTTTGAACTTTTCCACTTCTCATTCCTCCTATTTTATTAGTACATACTTCGTACCACCTATACTTTTGAGATGGAGCTTTTCTCTTTTATGCTCTAATTATAGGGTTGGAGGCCTAAAATAGAAATTAATTATCTTCCTTAAAAAGGTTAATTTTTTCCACCATCAAATGGAAATAATAACTTTTGATTCTGCTCATTATAAAGATTGCCTAGATTGATTAATTTGGACCCGGAATCAATCACTTTATCAATCTTTTCGCCCCTAAGTAGACGTACAGTCTGCTGAATTCCCATATATCCCATATTAAATGGTTCTTGTACGGCAATCCCTTTAATAATTCCCTCTTCCATTAATTGAATCTCTTCATTCGAATTATCAAATCCCACCATGGTAATCTGATCTTGCTTCTTATACTCCTTGATGGCCCTTGCCGCACCGACAGCTGACGGCTCATTGAGTCCTACTACCATCTTAAGATCTGGATATTTCTTAATCATTTCAACCGTAAGTTCATACGCCTTTAGAAAGATGGAGCCGCTGTAGACGACTTCCTGTATTCCTGACGCCTTATCTCCAAGTCCTTCCTTTAGCCCTTCTTGACGGTCTAGCGAAGTAGATGCTTCCTTTACATGCCCCACCACCACGATCTGATCTCCTGCATTTATAAATTGGGCAGCATAGGTTCCTAAGTTTTTTGCGGCAATACGATTGTCAGTCGCAACGACTAAATCCTCAATTTCCTCATCGACAACAGAATCGATTAGTACTAGCTTGATTCCATTTTCCTTTACCTTTTTGAGCATCGCAGTGTTATCGCTATAGGTGCACGCAGAGACTAAGATTGCGTCCGGCTTTTCCAAAATGGCCTGCTCGATCAACTCATTCTGCTTTTCATACTGTTCCTCATTGTCGGGCGATAAGATCTCAAGCTCCACTCCATATTCCTCGGAGGCCATCTTTGCCCCTTCGATTAACGATGTCCAAAAATTATTGCCCTGTTCCTCGGATTTTGGAATATACACCATTCGATACACCTTATCTGTATTCATATTAAGCCCCATATGGATACAGATATATATCGTTACACCAATTACAAGAATAATCATAAGGGTCATCCATCTCTGACTGCTACGTTTCATATAATTCCTCCTTGTCTTCTGCTGGTATCCGAATCGTTACTTTTGTCCCTTCCCCTTTCTTACTTTCATAAGTAAGTCCGTAGTCCATGCCGTAGTATAACTGAAGCCGCCGTTGGACATTGTAGACGCCAACTCCGTTAGAGCGATAATTCACCTTATGTTTTTCAAAGATATGGGCAATGGTTTCTTCCTCCATTCCGACTCCATTGTCTGCCACTTCGATATAGATACACCTTCCTTTTTGATATCCCCGTATCGTAAGAAGTCCTAAGCTTTCCTTATACTTGATTCCGTGATAAATGGCATTTTCCACGATTGGCTGTAAGACAAGCTTGATAATTCGATTCTTTAGGATTTCAGGTTCCATGCTAATCTCATACTCTAGTTTATCTTTATAACGCATCTTTTGAATGGTTAAGTAACTCTTTATGTAATCCACTTCCTGGCGCAATAACAAAACCTCATTTTCATTGCCTATGGTCTGCCTTAGTAGCTTTGCCAAGGCTGCCGTCATCGTAACGACCTCTTCCATGTTTTGTCCTTCTGCCATCCATATGATAGAATCTAATGTGTTATATAAAAAATGTGGATTTATCTGTGACTGCAGCGCCCGCATCTCACTTTTTCGAAGTTCCTCCTGCTCCTTGATAATCTGCTCCATTAATGCCCTGATTTTTATGGTCATCTTATTAAATGACTCACTAAGGTTTCCGATTTCATTATTGGTAATCAGCTTTGGACTGACCTGTTCGAATTCGCCTTCTTCTACTTTCTTCATGGAATCACGAAGTACGGCTACCGGACTTGTAATCCCTTTTACAATCTGGTTGGCCGTCACCAGTGCAAGTATCAAGATTATGGCTGCAACAATGGCATAAATGATTTTTGCCTGATTGCTTGTCTTTAACAATTCCGATGTATAGGCAGTACCGACAACAATCCATCCTGTCTTTTCTGATTTGGAGATCGTAAAGAGTTTCTCTTCTCCGTCTACGCTTTCAATCAAGTGATTGCTATCACAAGTTAAGATCTCGCTAACGACTTCGCTTTTCAGCCCTCCATAGATTAACTGCTGTTGTGGATGATAAATTAAGTTGCCGTCCTTATCGAGGATAAAGATATACCCTTGTTCTCCAATTTTATTGTTATTACATAAATCACTGATTGCACTATAGTTTAGGTCTATAAAGAACAAGCCCTTCTTCTCGTTGCTCTTTGGATCTGTAAGCACTTTGCTAAGCGTGATTACCCAGTTGTAATTGTTCTTTATGACATTTTGCACATGGGAGGAAGATAAGGCTGTGCCACTTGTTGCACTCATGGCATCCTTGTACCATCCCTGCTCTTCTAAATGTGCATATTCATTAAGTTTTACTGTTTTATTGTTGATAATATACTCTCCATCGTTTGTAAAGACACCAATATTGGAAATATCCTTCCGTCCTTCTTTTACCGTCTTATATTGAGCAAGAATACGGTTCTTTTGCTGTGCTTTCTCGACATCCGTAAGCTTTGTATCAAACAAGAACTTCTTCATATCACTATCCGCTGAAAAGACATACGAGATATTCTCCATGTAATCAATATAGGAATCGATATCATAGTTCACTTGATTGATTAGTCTTGACGTATCATCAATGGAATTGGTAAGCACTGCTTTTTCTGTGAAATGAAGTGCCACGAGCAAAAAGGTAACAAGTGCTAGCACGATCAAGATAGAAAACGAAAACTGAATCGCCGTCTTGATGCTGTAAAACTGCTTTATCCTACCTCTTGAACCAATGTTTTTCTTCATATGATCATTTTCCCTTCGCATAGGTCTTTGGTGTTTTTCCTGTTACTTTCTTAAAACATACACTGAAATAATGAGGATCACTAAATCCCACCCGTTCTGCAATCTCATAATTTTTTAACGTCGTCTTAGACAGCAGCTCTTTTGCCTTCTCCATTCGAATTCCAATGACTACTTCCATAAAGGTCGAACCTGTCGCCTCTTTAAAAATTGTACTAAAATGGCTTGTGCTGACATTGAGATAGGAACAGACGGAATTCAGGCTAAGCTCTGGATCTGCATAATTCTTCTTGATATACTCTAATGCCTGGGATGCTTGCCGCCTTCTGCTGGAACATTTCATATCTGCTAAGAGTTTAAGCACTAATGTGGCATATTCTTGCACCTCTCCTTGCATCTCTAAAAAAGTATTGCTATTTGCAATTCTTTGTAAGACTTCTTCCTTCTTTCCCGTATCTATGTCTTCCTCTTGTTTTACCTCACGCAATACATCGTAAATCGTTCGAATCGTCTGCTGCAGATACATGCACGTTCGATTTTTTCCTATATAGCTTTGCTTGATTTCCACTGCTATGTTATCAAGCACGGCTTCTACTGCTTTACTCTCTCCAGCCCTAACTGCCTGAGATAATTCCTCTAGCTTGCTCTCTAATTCGATATCCTTATTCAGTTCTCCTTTTTTCTCTTCCATGTCGAGGACCATCTGATTGCCTAACAGATACCAGTAATTTAACACCTCTGTTGCATTCTTATATGACTCTGACAGGTCACTAATCTCTTTTACATAGGTTCCAAGTCCGCAGGATACTGTAAAATTCATTAATGCTGCTACGCTCTTTTGAATCTTTTCACACATCTCTTTGGCAGTCCCCATGGCTTCTTGTTTTTTATTTGTCTGGATTAACAGGCATACTTGATTATCTTTGTCCTGAAATGCCATTCCCAATCCATAATCATGTATGATTTCGTTACATATATTTTCTACTGCAAATGCCATCAGCACGCTTTGCTGTTTGACATTTCTATCTATTTCAAAAAAATCTGCATATAGGTCGATGCCTATGATGACCACTCGATAATATGCCGATTGAAAGGTGATTCCCATATTCTCTAATTCCTTCAATGTCTCTTTTGTATCCTGGGTTCCTAGTACAAGTCTTGATAATGCCTTAGACAAGATCAACGATTTATTTTTCTTATACGTATCATATCCTTTGCTAAGTACGTTAATCTTTTCCTCTTCCTTACGTTTCTCATCCAATTTTTCCTTCACTCTTGTGAGTACATCCGATAATTCCCTTGCCGTCACTGGCTTTAATATATACTCTGCCACACGATATTTTATTGCTTTCTTCGCATATTCAAATTCTTCAAATCCACTAAAAATGATAATTGCAACTTCTGGATAGTTTTCATATAGATATCTGCTAAGTTCCATTCCGTCCATATAAGGCATACAGATATCGGTAAGTACGATATCCACAGCATGAGTTTCGATGTATTCCTTGGCTTGTTTTCCATTTTCACAGTCATTTACTAATTCGCATCCGAGTTCGTTCCAATGCATGTTTTCTCGGATTGCATGACGAACCAATATTTCATCATCCACTAATAAAACTTTGTACATTTTATCACCTTTGCTTCTGATTATTTTTATAACACAGAAAGGAAATCACCTTTCTTACAAAGGTAATTTCCTTATTTACTGCTATTTTACAATGAATCCATCTTCGTCCCATAAGTCATGCCAGTCATTTGCTCCCGGCCATAAGAATACTTGGCCTTTTACTAGACGATTGTTTCTCTCAAGTGTAGCGATTTTTTTCATTTCCTCCTCGTTAAGTGGCTCCGTCAAGGTAGACTCTAGATTGCTTCTGTATTCATTCTCATGAATAGAGAATGGAATTGGAATCTGTCCTCGCTGTACGGCCCATTTTAAAGCAACCACTGCTGGATGAACGCCGTGCGCTTCGGCAATTTCCTTCATGATTGGTGTCTGGATATCGGCAATATCCTCAGGCATCATATCCCGTTCTGGCCTTGTTGGAGAACCGATTGGCATAAACCCTACCGGTTGAATCTGGTGTTCACATAGATAATCATAAAGCGCCTGCTGTTGAAAACATGGGTGCAATTCCATCTCACAGACAGCTGGCTGAATCTTTAGTTTTGGAAGCACTGCCTCTAATTTTGGAATCGTCATATTGGAGATACCGATATGTTTTACCTTTCCTTCTTCCACCAATGCTTCTACTTGTCTGTATGTATCTAAAAACTCTTCCTCGCTAAATGGCTTGGAATCCGGGTTACGTGAATTTACATCACAGCCTGGTGCATGATAGTTTGCAAATGGCCAATGGATAAAATAGATATCGATATAGCCAGCCTTCAAATCCTCAATACTCTTATTGCAAGCCTCTGCCACATGGCGATGCATATCATTCCATACCTTTGTCATGATTACCAAGTCTTCACGTTTTACAACCCCTTCATCGTATGCATTCTGAAATACTTCGCCAATCTGAGCCTCATTACCGTAGCATGCCGCACAGTCAAACAGGCGGTATCCGAAACGAATGGCTCCGTTTACTGCACTAGATACCTGTTCTGGCGTAAAGCGGTCGGAACCAAACGTTCCCATTCCCATACATGGAATCTCACTTCCATCAAATAATACTTTCTTTGGCACTTTGGCCGTATCAATTGTTGTATTCATACTTACCTCCTATTTTTCTAATTGCTTTATTGTAACTTGTGGCAACAGGCGTTCCATATCTTCTTTTACAAAGAACCCGGTTTCTTTTCGTAATGCAGCAGCTGCTGAAATGGCACTTGCCAAGCGAAGCGTCTCTTCCATGGTCATGCCCTTTTCAAAACCAATGGCAAACCCTGCAATCATGGAATCTCCGCAGCCAACCGTATTCACTGCATCGATCTTTGGCACAATGGCTTGATAGATTCCTTCTTCACAAACGACGATGGAACCATCGGCACCTAATGAGATGGCCACCACTTCGACACCTTTGTTATAGATTTCTTTAGCCGCTTGGACCAGTTCCTCCATCGTGTCACAAGTTTTTCCCGTCAACATACGAATCTCATCGATATTGGGCTTTACCATAGTTGGCTTGGCCTCGATTCCCATCTGAAGAAGCGTTCCACTTGTATCAAGGATGACTTTCTTTCCTGCCTGTTTCACAATACCTACTAAACGCTTATATGCATTCCCATCGAGGCCACTAGGTACGCTGCCTGATAAGTCAACGACACTGGCGTTCTTTATCAACTGGTTAAATTGTGTGACAAACCCTTCGAATTCTTCCTCCGTTACAAAAAATCCTGGTTCAAGGAATTCTGTCTGTATCTTTTTTTCTTTATCCCATATATTAATGCACGATCTGCTTTCCGCCTTCAGATGGTAGAACACACTCTCAATCCCGAACTGTTTTAAATTCTCTTCTATGTAGTTTCCTGCATGACCTCCCGCAAATCCTGTTGCTACCACCTTGGCCCCTGCAATCGCTGCAGGCTTGGAAACATTTAGTCCTTTTCCTCCTGGCGTATAGCTACATTCCAGTACACGGTTGACTTCGCCGGCTAATGCATTCGTAACTACATATCGCTTATCAATTGCGGCATTTAACGTTACTGTTACAATCATGTTCTTCTCTCCTTAGGCTTCACTATCAATTAAGATTTTTCCTTTTACATACCCTGGTTTCTTAAACATCTCAAATGCATCTGCAATCTGGCTTAGTGGCACTTTCTTAAAGATAAAGGATTCATCAAACTTTAACTCACCGGTCTTATAGTAATATGCTGCAAGTTTCCACTCATCTCCTGGAAATGGAGCACTATATGACATCCAGGAGCCAGTCAGTGTGAATTCCTTGCGATTCATATTCTCCCATTCTGTTACGGTAAAGCTCATCTCTTTCTTTGGTGTTCCAATAAAGCAGATACCTGCTTTGTTAGCTGCCAAAGGAAATGCCATCTTCATCGTGATCGTATTACCTGCTGTCTCATATATGTAATCAAACCCTACTCCATCTGTAAGAGCCATTGCCTTCTCATAGAAATCGCTCTCTTGCGTATTGATCACGGCTGTTGCTCCTAACTTGGTTGCAAGATCTAAACGTTCTTTTAAGATATCGAATACGACTACTTTCTTGGCTCCGAAGATTTTCGCCCATTGCATTGTCAAAAGGCCAATCGTTCCACCACCTAAGATTGCAACGGTCTTTCCGCCTTTGTAATCCACTCTCCTAAGTCCATGAAGTGCAATCGTCGTAGGTTCAAAGAAGGCTCCTTGCTCAAAAGATACTTCATCATCAAACTTGACTGCGTTCTTTTCCGGCACAACGACATACTCTGCAAAGCTTCCATATTCTCTTGAGCCGATAAAGCTGTAATGCTTACATAAGGAGTAATCTCCTTTTTGACAATCCTCACACTCTAAGCAAGGAACAAGAGGAACCCCTGCCACACGGTCGCCGATTTTTACTTTTGTCACACCTTCTCCAATCGCTTCCACTGTTCCGGAAAACTCATGCCCTAACACATTGGGATAGTAGTGACAAGCATCCTCGTTTACTCTAGGAATGTCGGAACCACAGATTCCTGTATACTTTACTTTGATTAAAACCTGTCCTTTTTTGGGTACTGGCTTTTCAATCTCCTCATACCGAATATCTTCTCTTGCATGTACGACTCCTGCTTTCATTGCTCATTCCTCCATTTTGATCCATTAATTCCTTCAAATTCTCATATAAAGCGAGATAGGTTTGATAGTTTCTTCCATACGTTTCTTCGTCCTTAACATTCGGTTCATACTTTTTCTTAATTTTTACTGTCATATTCACTGCCTCATCAAAGTCTTTGTAAATTCCGACTCCGACACCTGCAAGGATAGCCGCTCCAAGCGTTGTCGCTGTATCCGAGGATGGTACTACTATTGGCTTTCCGGTGATATCGGCTTTCATCTGCGTCCATAGAACAGAGTTTGCAGATCCGCCCATTGCTGCTAGCCGTTTTACTTTTACTCCTGCTTTCTCTGCCACATCTAAGTTATGTTTTAAGGCATACGCTACGCCTTCCATGGCTGCCCGCACCATATGGCCTTTTGTCTTTGTAAAATCTAATCCATAGAAGACACCTTTTGCATTCGCATTCCAGATTGGCGAACGTTCCCCCGCCATATATGGCAAGAATACGACTCCATCGCAACCTGGTTCAACTTCGTCTGCAAGCTCATTTAGCTGCATAAAAGAAGATTTTCCCGTTTCTTCTTCCCTTGTCCGTTCATAAGCTGCAAATTGCTGTTCCACCCATCGCATGACTCCGCCTCCACCAGTGGTTCCTCCTTGCAAAAGCCATTTTCCCGGTACAACATGATATCCTAGGATTAAGTTTTTCTCAGCCTGATATCTATCAAGACAGATACTCATTCCACCTGCCTGGCCACCTTGTTCCTGTGTTTCTCCTGCATGAATGACCCCTGCGCCAAGCGCTCCACATGCAGCATCTAGTCCACCGATTACTACCGGTATCCCAGGAAGTAATCCTGTCTTTCTTGATGCAGCAATCGTAACAGTACCAATTACCTGGTGACATGGGACGATCTCCGGAAGGAATTTCATTGGGATTTTAAGTTTCTTACACATTGCTTTATCCCAGGTTCCCTCCTTCATATTGAAGAAATGATATGCATAGGCTTGAGAGATATCCTGTTTTATCACTCCCGTCAGACGATAAGCAATAAAGGAATTGGACTGTAAGATCTTATGTATCTTCTTATAAAGCTCCGGACGTTCCTTTTTGTACCAAAGAATCTTCGCAGTAGCATAGGTTGGACGGAGTTCATTTCCACAAAGTTCAAAGATGCTGTCTTTTAACTCTGTCTCATTAATCTTTTCACAAATCTCATTTGCTCTTGTGTCCATCCAGATTGGTGTTCTGCCCAGCACCCTTCCTATATGGTCAATGGCAATTGCTGACCAGCCTTGGCCGTCAATTCCGATGCCTGCGATTTGCTCTTTCTCAACCTTTCCTTCTTTAAAAATCTTTTTTAATGCTTTACATACAGCCTTCCACCAATCTTCTGGATTCTGCTCTACCCAACCTTTCTTGGGATAATATACTGCGTATTGTTCAGATGCGGTCGCAACTACCTCCCCATTCTCACGAAATACTGCGAGTTTACACGAACTCGTTCCTATATCAATTCCTAATAATAGCTTTTTCATACATTCTCCCCTCATTATTTTGCTTTTCCAACACACCCGCAAACTTTCATTCTACTTTCTACTTGCTTCATAACTGCTGCCATTCCGACTCTTCCTAATGCTTTAGGGTCATACGTCTCTGGTTTCTCCTTTAGCAACTGTTTCTCTGCATCTGTATAGGCAACTCTAAGTTCCGTTGCAAAGTTTACCTTACAGATTCCTCGCTTCACACAATCTGCCACATCTTCATCGCTGATTCCGGAAGCACCATGAAGTACCAATGGAATAGAGACAACATTTCGGATTGCGCTTAACCGTTCCTTATCAAGAACAGGTGTCCCGACATAGAACCCATGGGCTGTTCCGATTGCCACTGCCAAAGAATCCACACCGGTGCGTTCTACAAATTCGATTGCTTCTTTTGGATCCGTGTTCGTATCCGTATCACTTTCTAAATCGTCTTCCTTTCCTCCTACCTTGCCAAGCTCTGCTTCCACAGGAATTCCTTTCTCTTTTGCTGCAGTTACCACTTTTTTCGTCAGCGCAATATTATCTTCAAAATTCTCATGCGAACCATCAATCATAATCGAAGTATATCCTGCTGCTAATGCATGTACAGCCAGTTCATAACTGTTTCCATGGTCTAAATGCAAGCATACCGGAACTTTTGCTTTCTTTGCTTCCGCTGCTACAATTGCCTCAAATGTTTCTAATGTTCCATACTTTACGGTTGACGGCGTCGTCTGTATCATGACTGGTGCGTCTAACTCTTCAGCCGCTGCAATGACCGCTTTGACCATTTCCATGTTTTCCACGTTAAAGGCTCCGACCGCATATCCACCTTTTTGTGCATCTAATAACATCTGTTTTGAACTTACTAATGGCATCCTTCATCCTCCTATGTTTTTACTATTTTTTACAGTTCTAATTATACGGATTTTGCTTCTGTTTATTAGAGAGATACTTGACATATTTCTCTAGTATTTGTCGTGTTTTCACAATTTTAATTGCGCGTATATTTTCATGATGTTATGATAAGTACTATAAGACATCTGCGAGACGTAACTACTTGTTATCACCCACAAATTCATTGGCATTTACGCCTATGGAAAGGAGAACAAATGCGTACCGGATATACTCATCTAACAATTGAATTTTCTATTGAAGACGTTTCATTTTCTGCCCTTAATATCGTGTTCGAGCATTTTACGAAACCAATTCCCAAACACAGCCATAGCAGAAACAGTTTTGAAATCCACTACATTCCTTATGGAAAAGGAACCGTAATCATCAACGATCAAACCTATGAGGTTACACCCAACACACTCTATATCACTGGTCCACACGTACAGCATGAACAACTTCCTGACAAAGAGGACCCTATGGCGGAATACTGCATCTACCTTAAAATAAAACAAAAAGATTGCGCCAAAAATAATAATACATCCAGTTCCTATATCTCATTGTTTACCAATACGCCACTTTGGTTCGGACAAGATCGCGAGGATCTTCATTCTCTGCTAAAGCAGATCTTTTATGAATTCAAAAATGAATACAGTGGCTATATGACACAAGTTGTAACCTTATTGCAACAGTGCATCGTAAAGATCATACGAAACTACGAACATGAAAAAGAGTCACAAAGACATTTCGCGCCATCGAGTCTGGTTGATAGCAAATACATAATTGTTGAGGAAAGCTTTCTCTATGAATTCTCCAACCTATCGTTAGAGATGTTAGCCTCAAGACTTTGCCTAAGTACAAGGCAGACTGAGCGTTTTCTAAAGGATTATTACGGAAAGACTTTCCTTCAAAAAATTTTAGAAGCCAAGATGTCTGCGGCCGCTATTCAGTTATCTGGAAGCAAGCAGCCCATTACGAACATAGCCTATGATCTTGGATATTCCTCGGTAGAACATTTTTCTCATGCATTTAAACGCTACTATGGAATTACAGCAAGGGAATATCGCAAACAGAATCACACTTTTTAAGTTTCTCGCGTAAATAAAATATTCTACTATGTTTGGAAGATATTCCATTGCACGAAACTACGAAAACTCTTATGTTTATAGTAAAGAAGAAATACATTTATGAATTACATATTTCGCAATTTATGGACAAAACGTCCGGAAGGGAGCTTATATGTTAAAAGGAATACCAAAAATCTTATCACCAGAACTATTAAAAGTTTTATGCGAAATGGGGCACAGTGACCGTCTCATCATCTCCGATGGTAACTTTCCAGCCGAATCTATGGGAAAGGATGCAATTGTCATCCGTTGTGACGGACATGGCGTACCTGAAATTCTAGACGCCATCCTGCAAGTTTTCCCATTGGATACCTATGTTGAAAAGCCAGTAAATCTAATGGAAGTAATGCCAAATGACCCTGTAGAAACTCCTATCTGGGATACTTACAAAGAAATCGTTACCAAATATGACAGCCGTGGTGCTTCTGCCATCGGAAACATCGAACGTTTTTCTTTCTATGAGCAATCCAAAACCGCATACGCAATCATAGCAACTGGTGAATCGGCTCTTTATGCAAACATCATGTTGCAAAAAGGTGTGGTAATCTAGTTTTTAAATCCAAGATAAGAAATACGCTCTGTTGATGATTGCCAAATGCCATCGTCAACAGGGCGTTTTTTATTTTCATTTGAATCGGAATCTGTAATATGTACTTGTACGGAATGGATGAAATCCTCATTCCATC
Organism: uncultured bacterium; assembly: GCA_905214875.1. GTDB lineage: Bacteria > Bacillota > Clostridia > Lachnospirales > Lachnospiraceae > KM106-2. The sequence continues at coordinate 57,876 of CAJMNR010000027.1, forward strand.
CAACGCTTATCTACTTTGTCGACAAGCTCAAAAGGGAATCTGCATACTACAGATTCCCTCTTTTGATTATTTAAACATATTATACAGAGGGCCAAAATTCTTACATGCTCTAAAGTCTTGTCCTTCTTTATCCATACCAAATGCATTCCATGCTGCTGGTCTGAAGATATCTTCTTCAGGAACATTATGCATAGCTACTGGAATTCGTAACATAGAACATAATGTGATTAAATCGGCACCGATATGTCCGTAACTGATTGCGCCATGGTTAGCTCCCCAGTTATTCATTACATCGTAAGCTGTCTTAAATGCACCTTCTCCAGTAGTTCTTGGAGCAAACCAAGTACATGGCCAAGTATAATCTGTTCTCTTCCATAACGTATCCGTTACTTCATCTGGAAGTTTTACCGTCCATCCTTCACAGATTTGAAGCATAGGTCCTAAGCCTTTTACAAGGTTTAGACGAATCATCGTTGCTGGCATCTCGGCTTCCGTTACGAAACGAGAAGAAAATCCGCCGCCTCTAAAGTATCCATTGTCGGCTGCATTCCAAGTCGTAGCCTCCATGATTGCTTTTTGATCTTCTTCTGTTACGTCATACCAAGCTTTCATCGTTGCATTTCCATTCCCATCGATTGCTTTTCCACATGCATCAAGACAAGCTGCACCGGAGTTGATTAAATGAATAAATCCGCCTGCTTCCTTAGCAACGCCTTCTAATTCATATCCAGTTGCTTTCTTAACAGCTTCTGGACTCCAATACGTACGCACATCGGCAAAGATCTGTGCGCGGTTTGTAAGTAACTTCATAAATAACATTCCAAGGCCATTTAATACATCATTTTCTGTTGCAAGAATGTAAGGCTCTCTTGCTCCGTTCCAGTCAAAAGAAGTATTTAATAATGCTTCTGCAAAGTCACCATTTGGATAGAAATCTGTCCATTGTCTTTGTCCCTGGAAACCAGCTGCAATCGCATTATGGCCAACTGCTTCTTCTTCGCATCCTTTAGGAAGCTTGTCATTACCGTTCATTAAATCTTTGATGATACACATCATCTTAACGACAAATTCCCAATCCTTTTCTTTTTGTTCTGGAGATTTTTGAATCTCAGCAGGGTTCTTATCGAATCCTTCTTTACAATTTGCTTTTGTCCAAGCAAGCGCTTTTTGGAACTCTTCTTCATCATAAATGTTTTCAGACATACGACGAATGATCTCAACTTCGTCTACGGATTCTACACGCATTCCCAAATAGGATTCAATAAAGTCCGGATTAATGATGGAACCGCCGATTCCCATTGTGATAGCACCGATTTGAAGATATGATTTTCCTCTCATTGTTGCAACTGCAACTGCTGCACGTCCAAACCGTAATAATTTTTCTTTTACATCATCAGGAATTTCCCTTTCCTCTGCATCTTGAACATCATGTCCATAGATACCAAAGGCAGGGAGGCCTTTTTGTGCATGAGTTGCTAATACGGAAGCAAGATATACGGCACCTGGACGTTCCGTTCCATTGAATCCCCATACAGCCTTGATTGTATTAGGGTCCATATCCATAGTTTCAGCACCATAACACCAACATGGTGTAACAGTGAGTGTGATATCAACACCTGCTCGTTTGAATTTATCTGCACATGCTGCAGCCTCTGCACCCTCACAGGGGGCGATCCCCCAACTACTCTCGGCGCTATGGAGCTTGACTTC
>CAJMNR010000028.1 GCA_905214875.1 uncultured bacterium
ATAAAAATGTTGGTAGTGTGACTTGTAGTCGCACCCCAACATTTATTGTAGAACCGAGTTTTTTTCGTTTTCGTGTAATATAAATTATATAATCGACTCTTATAGCGAGAAAGGCTAATGTATTTGTCAAAAATAGTCGAAATATTAATTGATGCTGAGTAATAAATGAAAAGTATTACTTGCGGTATAGATATTTATATGGCCGTAAGCTTAAAAAGGGAAATACATTAGATCAAAGATAGGGGAGAATAATATGGAGTTAAGAACATGTAGAAACTGTAAACGTTTATATAATCATTTTGTAGGACAAAATATGTGTCCTGACTGTATTGCTAAGCTAGATGAGGTTTTTAGAAATGTAAAAGCATACGTGTATGATAATCCTAATGCTAGTATTCACCAGGTAGCAGAAGAATTTGATATATCAGTGAAAGTAATTCATGGATGGGTTAGAGAAGAACGCCTTGAGTTTTCCAGCGGATCCGGAGTAGGACTTCCTTGTGAGGTTTGTGGTGACATTATTCAAAGCGGACGTTTCTGTAATAAGTGTAAGAAGAATATAGTGCAAAACCTATCAACGATGTATTCTACAAAAATGGAACAAACAAATGATGACAGTAAATCTGGAAATAAGAATAAGATGAGATTTCTATAATAGATTTAGGAAGTAAAAACAAAAAGGACGACCTTAGTAGTCGTCCTTTTTGTTTTTACTTTATATATTATAATAAATTGCTTCATATTCTTCCACTGGAATCGGTTTCGAGAATAGAAAGCCTTGCGCCAGGTCACAGTGGATGGAACGAAGAAATTCGGCTTGTTCCTCTGTTTCTACGCCTTCAGAAACAGTTGTCATATGAAGTTCTTGGGCCATCTTAACAATCATTGTAATAACGATACGTTCTCTTTCTGTAGACGCACCTTGTTGGAAGAAATCTTTGTCTAACTTTAAGACATCACATGGAAGCGTACGTAGCAGATTGAGGGAAGATAATCCCGAACCAAAGTCATCCATACTTATCTTAAAGCCCATTTTATGAAGCCTGATTAGAGTGGTAAACATGGTATTATTATCTGTTTGAAGTGCACTTTCTGTAAGTTCGATTTCTAAGTATCGAGGTGGAACTTCATATTTGGAAATAATGCTGCTTAACTTATCGCTCATATTGTTGTTACTTAAGTGATGCCTTGAGAAGTTTACACTGACTGGGTAAATCTCTTTACCTAAGTCCATTAATTTTTGTATATGCTTGCAAACCTCTTCAAATACATAAAAGTCTAATTTTAATATGAATTGATTATCCTCAAAGATTGGAATGAATTCAGTTGGAGGAATTAATCCTTTAGTTGGATGATCCCAGCGTACTAAAGCTTCGGCACCATTAATTTTGTTTGTTTTTAAATTAAACTTTGGCTGATAGTAAATTTTGAAATTACAATTTTGTAATGCTAATTCCATTTGATCTTCGATTTCATGTTGGTTAATTAGCTTTTTATTCATAGCCTCATTGAAAAACATATAGCGTGATTTATGACGGTTGGTAATTGACTTTCTAGCCATATTAGCCTGATCAATATTCAGGGGCATGCTTCTGTAATTGTCTACTGGACATAAGCCTATGATAATTGAAATTCGATATAACTCACCATTTACAGAGGGAATACTGTTCATATAATCATTTAGAGCTTTGAGCTTTCCAAGGAAGTATTTTGGATTATTATAATTAAATAGTCCAACAAACTTATCGGAGGAAATACGTGCAAATGTTTCATCATTGTCTACGATTGACTGCATCCCTTTGGCAAACTCAATTAAGATACGGTCGCCTTCAGGGTATCCATAATTCTGATTGAATAACTTAAATTTATCAATATCACTATAAAAAATAACATAATTCGTAGATGGGTTTTCTAATATAAGCGTAAGAGCTTGTTCATTAAATGTTGTTAAGTTGTTACAAGAAGTTAAAGCATCTATTTTCTTCAATCGATTTGCTTTTTTCTGAGCTTCTAGGTTCAACATATGTCCACTTAAAATCTTAGTAAGCAATTGTAATGTGTCTGTTTCATGCTGTTCCCATCTACGTTGAGGTGAATTGAAACAGAATACGATATAGCTATTTTGCGGTTCAAATTCATACATATTAAATTGTAGTAAACCAGTAATACCATTTTGAGTTGCTAAATTATATGCGGTTGGACTGATAGACTCAAGATTATGACTTGAATTAGTGGAGAAGCAATTATTATTTTTACGATTATAACATTCAATATTATTCATTTCCTCAATTGGGATAAGAATATTAGCATTCCATCGATCGGAAGTATTAAAGCGCCATTCGTGGGTGATATGTCCTTGTTGTACTTCGGTACTGTTTTCCAGGATTCCAATGTAACAAAGACTGTAGAAAGTTCCAATAATACCTAGAATCATGTTGATGGAGGATTCGATATCTTTAGCATCAGATAGAATCTCAACTGTATTGGCGATAATCTGGGAGTCAATCAGGCTGTAATTGTATTTTTTATTAGTAAGAAGTATTGGAGTCGTACTAGCATTTTCAGCAATATAATTACCACAGGGCATTGTATCCTCATAAATTAAATATTGGTTTTCACCCATATGTTTTGCATGATAAAGTGCGGTGTCAGCCTTTTCTAGCAGTTCATTGTAAGTAATACCATTGTTAGGGAAGACCGCTATACCAATACAACCTGTAATAATATTTGTATTTTCTTGTGTAACAAACGTTTCACTGATTAACTTTAACATATGCTTTGCTTCAGCTTCAATTTGCTTTCTATCTTCAAGGTTTGCGAGGAAGATGGAAAATTCATCGGTTCCAACACGTCCTACTTTATTCGTTTGGTTTTGATAGATACGTTTTAGTTTTGTTGCAAGCTCTAATAGGAGCGCATCACCAAATACGTAACCGTACCTCGAGTTAATGGATTCATAGTGATCAATATCAATGACAAATAACGCACAGCAAGTATCTTCTGGCAAATTAGTAAGTACATTATTTACGTTATGTTCAATAGCCTCTTGGTTAAATACTTTTGTAAGCTCATCATTGTCGATTGCTTCATGAAATTCATCAAGAGCTTTCTTATGCTTGTGAATATTAGTAGTTTGTCCAAGAACGACAACTGGTTCCTTGTTTGTATTGTAGATAGTTGTTGCGTTGATTTCAAACCACTGGTAGTTTCCAGCAATGTTTTTGGCGCGGAACTGATAGTTAAACTGCTCTGTCCCATTTCTTAAATCGTGATACATGGATTCAAAAATTGGCATATCATCTTCGAATACAATGTCATTATCACGCATAAATTGTCCAAAGTTTGGAGTTACGGCAAGTCCTGTTCGAATGCCTAAATCCGGATCTGATTTTTCTAAAACATCGTCTTGAATGGAATATTCCCAGAGAACATCTCCGGTAAATTCAAATAACGCTTTATATCTTTTCTGTTCAATCGCTAGATTCTCTTTCGCTTTTTTAGAATGAATAGAATATAAAGTGTAAGTCACAAGAAGGATTGTGATAAAAACGAGCAATAGTAGTGCCAGTTCGGCATCAAATCCATTGGTATTCTGTACTAAAAGTGGTAATGTGTCTGAAATTGATTTGGAATCAGAATATGTATTTGTAGACACTGAAGTTTTCTCTACTCTCAAGAACGAAGAAAGGTTCTTAAGAGTAGAGGGAATAATATGTTTCGTGGAATATAAATTACCAATTATAATACATGCGATTATCAAACTTGTGACCATACCACATATTTTATTAGTCTTCTTACTTATACACTTCAAAGTTGCACCTCTTTTGTTAATCATAAAATATCAATAGGAGAATTATTTACTTTTAATCTGATTAATATTTTTAATTAGAATAGAGATTGTCCCATCTGGATTTGTAAGAAACTCTACTTTATCTTTTTCGTCATATAATTCCATTGGAATATTTATTTCGATTCCAGTATCAGTAGTTAAAAATTGTTTGTCAAATTTTTTGACTGTTTGTTTATTTTGTGGCTTTACTTCCTCGGATACAATATTATATTTTTCAAGTTTTCCTTCAAACTCTTCTTGTACCTCTGGGTCGCCCTTATAGAGCTTCTCTCCGATTTGCTGCATCTGCACGCTTCCTTGTTCAGAAAACTCAGTATGAAGGATATGCTTTGTTTCTAATTGCTTGCTCAGATCATGTTCATAATACTTCTTATTAATCTGATCTAACGCCTTGGTAAGTATATTAAGCTTTGTCTTACTTGATAGGCTTGTATGACATTGTAAGAACAATTCACTAAAGTAATTGGTCTTTACTCCATTTACTTCATATTTCTTCTCCACAATTGTAAGAGACATATCATCTAAACAGATTAATGCGGCTTCACTTAGTTTTGCAGACTCATTTGGAAGAGTTGCTTTTTGCTTAATGATGTCATTAAAACGTCCCTTATCATCGGAGGATGTAAAATGAACATAGCTTGTTTTGTAGTTCATTTTTAGAATGGCCAAATATTTCGCGCCATCCATCTGATACGTTACAATGAACAAATCAGCAGGTGGAATTTCAATATTGGCATTCATAATGCTATACAGGTTTTCTGCAATCTTTGTGCTGATTGCAATTAGATTTTCCTCGTTCAGTTCTTTTATATAAGAATAAATTGGGGAAGCTTCATCAAACATACACTTCTTTAAGTCATCACAAGAAGCAATTTTAAAGATGTGTCCACCTAGGAAATCACAAAGGTCAGGTCCTAATTCTAATAAAGAGTCAGAAATAACAGGCATCCCTACTGTCGAATCTAATATGTGGATAATCGCCTCCTGAATAATTACGCCATCTCTATCCATAGTAGCTTCCTTTCTATTAATAATTATATCGGTATGAGGTTAGTAGCACATAATTATGGACAAACTAACGTTATATTGTTTCTATTATATCAAATTTTATTAGGACAATCAGTAAAAATATTATTTTCTATATTGCATTTATAAGTTATAGGTGTTATATTAGTTATAGAACAAATAATAAGAAGTTAATTAAAGGAGGTTCCTCTATGAATATAAGTAAATTTACTCAGAAATCGTTAGAAGCCGTAAACCAATGCGAAAAGGTTGCTTATGACAATGGTAACCAGGAAATTGATCAAGAGCATTTATTATATAGTTTATTAACCATTGAAGAGAGTTTAATTCACAAATTAATCGAAAAAATGGAGATTGAGCCATCCGCCTTACTTTTAAAAGTTCAAGAATTATTAAATAAGAAACCAAAAGTAACTGGTGGACAGGTTTACATCAGTAACGATTTAAATAAAGTATTAATTTATGCAGAAGATGAAGCAAAGAGAATGGGAGATGCGTATGTCAGCGTTGAACATCTATTCTTAAGCTTGCTAAAACAGCCAAATAAAGAACTAAAACAGTTATTTAAGGAATTCAACATTACAAGGGAAGCATTCCTTCAAGTGTTATCTACGGTACGTGGAAACCAGAAGATTACAAGTGACAATCCGGAAGAGACTTATGATACGTTAAATAAATACGGCTATGATCTTGTAGAGCGTGCAAAGAATCAGAAACTTGATCCGGTCATCGGCAGAGATTCTGAGATTCGTAACGTAATTCGTATTCTATCTCGTAAGACTAAGAATAATCCAGTATTGATTGGAGAACCAGGTGTTGGTAAGACAGCCGTTGTAGAAGGTCTTGCTCAACGTATCGTACGTGGTGATGTTCCGGAAGGACTTAAGAATAAACGTGTATTTGCATTGGATATGGGTGCATTAGTGGCCGGTGCGAAATACCGAGGAGAGTTTGAGGAACGTTTAAAAGCAGTACTCGAAGAGGTTAAGAAAAGTGAAGGACAAATCATCCTATTTATTGATGAACTTCATACAATCGTAGGAGCTGGAAAGTCTGACGGTGCAATGGATGCCGGCAATATGTTAAAGCCTATGTTGGCAAGAGGTGAACTTCACTGTATTGGTGCAACTACACTTAACGAGTATCGTATGTATATTGAAAAAGATGCTGCTTTAGAGCGCCGTTTCCAACCAGTTCATGTAGAAGAGCCAACAGTAGAGGATACTATCTCTATCTTAAGAGGGTTAAAAGACCGTTATGAAGTATTCCATGGTGTTAAAATTACAGATGGCGCATTAGTGTCTGCAGCCACATTATCTAATCGATATATTACCGATCGTTTCCTTCCAGACAAAGCAATTGACTTAGTCGATGAAGCATGTGCGCTTATTAAGACAGAGTTAGATTCTATGCCAATGGAACTTGATGATGTTAGAAGACATATCATGTTACTCGAGATTGAGGAAGCAGCTCTTAAGAAAGAAACTGACAGACTTAGTAAAGAACGTCTTGAAAACTTACAGAAAGAACTTGCCGAACTTCGCGATGAGTTCAATGCAGGTAAGGCAAAATGGGATCAAGAAAAATCTGCAGTAGAAAAGGTTCAAAAGCTAAAAGAAGAATTAGAAGCATGTCATAATGAGATTCAAGTGGCACAACGCGAGTATGATCTTAATAAAGCTGCAGAGCTTCAATATGGTAAGCTTCCTGAGTTACAAAAACAGTTAGAAGAGGAAGAAGAAAAGGTTAAGAAGCAAGAGCATACCCTTGTTCATGAAAATGTAAGTGAAGAAGAGATTGCAAAGATTATCTCTAGATGGACAGGAATTCCGGTTGCTAAGCTGACGGAGAGTGAACGTAATAAGACATTACATTTACAAGATGCTCTTCATAAACGTGTCATTGGACAGGAAGAAGGAGTTGAGAAGGTAAGCGATGCAATCTTACGTTCCAAAGCTGGCATTAAGGATCCAACAAAACCAATCGGTTCCTTCTTATTCTTAGGCCCTACTGGTGTTGGTAAGACAGAGCTTGCAAAATCATTAGCCGCTAACTTATTTGATGATGAGACCAATATGGTCCGTATCGATATGAGTGAGTACATGGAGAAGCATTCTGTGGCTCGTTTAATCGGAGCACCTCCAGGATATGTTGGATATGAAGAAGGTGGCCAGTTAACAGAGGCCGTTAGAAGAAAACCATATTCAGTCGTATTATTTGATGAGGTTGAGAAAGCCCATCCAGATGTATTTAACGTACTTCTTCAAGTATTAGATGATGGACGTGTTACAGATTCCCAAGGAAGAACGGTAGACTTTAAAAATACAATTATCATATTAACAAGTAACTTAGGTTCCAACTACCTGTTAGAGGGAATTGATGAACAGGGTAATATTAAACCTGAGGCAGAACAACAGGTTATGAATGAGTTACGAATGAACTTCAGACCTGAATTCTTAAACCGTTTGGATGAAATCATCTTGTTTAAGCCATTAACGAAAGCTAATGTTACAGGTATTATTGATTTACTAATTGCCGGATTGAATAAGAGACTAGTGGATCGTGAACTTACAATAGAACTGACAGAGGAAGCAAAGCATTATATTATTGAGAATGCCTATGATCCTGCATATGGCGCAAGACCATTAAAGAGATTCTTAACAAAGAATGTTGAGACGATTACAGCAAAACTTATTTTGAGCAATGAAGTAAGCATTGGAGATACTATTCTCATTGATTATGTAGATGGACGTTTACAAGCGAGAGTTAAAAGATAGATAAGAGATGGAAAGCCGCAACGAAACTACTTATTAAGAGTGGGTGTGCGGCTTTTCCATTTTTATATTTCTTGACAAACATGATTATGTTGTGTAAACTAATTACTTAGTGGCTATTTTTAAGAATTATTTGATATAAAGTGGTTTTTTATACAAATAATATATATATAATGACATATTGACTCTTGGTCCCTAAGACTAGGAGTTTTTTTGTGACTATCTATAGATTGCTTATTCTTTTAAATATTGTGGTAATACTAGTAAAGATAGAGTAGCGATAGATTTACAGTTTGATACATTGTACCGAGATAATGGCTGCTAATGCGCAAGTTAGCACAAACAAGATACTAGTGTTAGCTTTATAGTAGAAAGGATAGTTATATGGAAACAATTAAATTTGAAGAGTTACAAATAGATGCACCTATTTTACGTGCAATCGTGGATATGGGTTTTGAACAAGCAAGTCCAATCCAAGCAAAAGCAATACCAGCAGTTCTTGAGGGTGGGGACATCATCGGTCAGGCACAAACAGGTACAGGAAAAACGGCAGCGTTCGGTATTCCTTTATTACAAAAGATTAATCCAAAGAGTAAACATTTACAAGCAATTGTATTATGTCCTACTAGAGAATTAGCAATTCAAGTATCAGAAGAGCTTAGAAATCTATCAAAATACCTTCACGGAATTAAGGTATTACCAGTATACGGTGGTCAAGATATTACAAAACAAATTCGTTCATTAAAGGCAGGAGCTCAGGTCGTAGTTGGTACTCCAGGCCGTGTAATGGATCATATGAGAAGAAAGACAGTTAAATTCAACAACATCAATATGATCGTTCTTGATGAAGCGGATGAAATGTTAAACATGGGATTCAGAGAAGATATTGAAACAATTCTTAGTGACATCCCAGAAGAAAGACAAACAATTCTTTTCTCTGCAACAATGCCAAAACCAATTCTCGACATTGCTTCCAAATTCCAAAAGGATACAAAAATCATCAAAGTAGTAAAGAAAGAGCTTACAGTTCCTAAGATCGAACAATACTACTATGAAGTTCGTCCTAAGAATAAGATGGAAGTATTATCACGTCTTTTAGACTTATATGCGCCTAAGCTTTCCGTTGTATTCTGTAATACAAAACGTCAAGTTGAAGAGACAGTAGAAGGTCTTAAAGGAAGAGGTTACTTTGCAGAAGCGCTTCATGGTGATATGAAACAGCTTCACAGAGACCGTGTTATGAATGGTTTCCGTAACGGTAAAGTAGATATCTTAGTTGCTACAGATATTGCAGCAAGAGGTATTGACGTTGATGACGTAGAAGCTGTATTTAACTATGATGTTCCTCAAGATGATGAATTCTATGTTCACCGTATTGGTCGTACAGGCCGTGCAGGAAGAACTGGTCGTGCATTCACATTTGTAGTAGGAAAAGAAGTTTATAAATTAAAAGATATTCAAAGATATTGTAAGACAAAGATCGTTGCTCAACCAATTCCATCTTTACATGATGTTGAGAACATCAAGGCTGAAAAAGTACTTGATCAAGTAAATGGAATCATTGAAAGCGTTGATTTATCTAAGATGATCGAACTTATTGAAAAGAAAGTCAATGAAGAAGACTACACTTCTCTTGAAGTTGCAGCTGCTTTCTTAAAAATGAGTATGGGCGATAACAATGAAGATATTGAAGAACACCAAAAAACTAGAGAATACCGTAACAACAATAACGGCTCTAGAAAAGGGATGGTTCGTTTATTCATCAACATTGGTAAAAAACAAAACGTACGCCCTGGAGACATCTTAGGTGCAATTGCTGGCGAAACAGGTATGGCTGGACGCTTAATTGGTACAATTGATCTATACGATAAATATACTTTCGTTGAAGTTCCTAAAGAATATGCAGATGACGTTATTAATGTAATGAAAGATGCAAAAATCAAAGGTAAGACAATCAACGTAGAAGTTGCAAATAAAAGATAGATAAACTTAAGCTGTCATATTATCCAGCTAAAAGGATAATTTGACAGCTTTTAATATATAAGAAATTACATTGTAATTTCCTACATATTAAACACAAAAATGAGAACGATTATCAGAATAATCGTCAAGTTCATTGACATATAAATAAAAGTATGATAATTTAATAATGATTACTGTTATGGAGGTGAAGAATATGAATACGCCGCTAAAGTATAGTAGGCAAAGAGAGTCCATTAAAGAATATTTAATGAGTACAAAAGAACATCCAACGGCAGATATGGTATATCAGCATGTGCGTCAGATTTATCCGAAGGTTAGTCTTGGTACGGTTTATCGTAATTTAAACTTATTAGCTGAGATTGGTGAGGTTATAAAGATTGATTGCGGCGATGGATATGATCACTTTGATGCAAATATCGAACCACATTATCATGTAGTGTGTAACAAATGTAGTAAGGTTTACGATTTAGAAATGGAGCCGATTGGCCATATAGATGTATTGGCAGGCGCTCATTTTAAGGGGAAAATAACAGGGCATAACCTAATGTTTTTTGGAATTTGCGAGGAATGCCTAGAAAATGAAATACAAGAATAAGCAGGGGAATTAAGATACGTTAGGAGCAATCTGGATGTATCTTTCTTTTGTCTAAATTATATTTATAAATTTTTAAAAAAGTTATTGACAATTAATCCTCATTAGAGTATTATAATAATAACAGTAATGATTACTGATTTGTGAATGACATAATAGATTTAATATAAATTAAAAATAAAAGGAGATTATAACTATGAAAAAATATGTATGTACAGTATGCGGTTACGTTTATGAAGGAGAATTCGCTCCAGAAAAATGTCCAACATGTGGCGTTGGTGCTGAAAAATTCGCTATCCAATCTGGTGAAAGAACTTGGGCTTGTGAACACGTTGTAGGTGTTGCTCAAGGTGCTAGCGAAGACATCATGGAAGACTTAAGAGCAAACTTCATGGGCGAATGCCAAGAAGTTGGTATGTACCTTGCTATGGCTAGAGTAGCTCATAGAGAAGGATACCCAGAAATCGGTTTATACTGGGAAAAAGCTGCTTACGAAGAAGCTGAACACGCAAGCAAATTCGCTGAATTATTAGGTGAAGTAGTAACTGATTCTACTAAGAAAAACCTTGAAATGCGTGTTGAAGCTGAAAACGGTGCAACTGCTGGTAAATTCGATTTAGCTAGACGTGCAAAAGAAGCTAACTTAGATGCAATCCATGACACAGTTCATGAAATGGCTAAAGACGAAGCTCGTCACGGAAGAGCATTCGAAGGTTTATTAAACAGATACTTCGGTAAATAATTAAAAGCTATAATTTTATTAACAAAAAACTCCAAACAAAACAAATAAAAACCCTATAAATAAACTATTCTATAACGGTTTAACCCTGTTCTCATGATTAAAATAAACCGTTATCTATTCTCAGAAAAAAGGGGCTGTTGCATTAAGCGGCAGTCCCTTTTTTTGGCATAAAAGTTCGTAGACAAAATCGTATAGTACGAAACATGTGAGTTTATTTTTACGGATAACAATTAGTTCACATGTCGTTTTACATAGGTAGTATGTAAAATCTTGTGTGCCTTTTCGCTTCCAGGAGCACTTAAGTATTCTGCATAGAGCGTTTTGATGTAAGGATTTTCATGCGAACGACGAATTGCATTATTAGCATCTTGTTCATAAAGAACTTTAGCTCTTATAGAACGAACGTCTTCGAAGTTACGCACACTTGCAGGTACATGAGGTTGTCCGCCACCGTTGATGCAGCCGCCAGGGCATCCCATTATTTCTATAAAATGATAGGATTTTTCATGCCGTTTCACTCTTTGCAGAAGCTCTTTGGCATTGCTAAGACCAGAGGCAACAGCTACATTTATGGTGTTTCCATTAAGTAATAAGCTAGCTTCCTTAATACCTTCCATTCCACGTACCGTATTGAATTCGATTGGTGCATCATTATTTTCCCCTGTGAGTTTCCATACAGCAGTACGGAGAGCTGCTTCCATCACGCCACCAGTAGCACCGAAGATTACGGCTGCACCGGAAGACATTCCTAATGGATCATCAAACTCTTCATCAGGTAGGGATCTGAAGTTAAGTCCGACTTTGTTTATCATTCGTGCGAGTTCTCTTGTTGTAATTGCTATATCGACATCAGGCATGCCTGCAGCATCCTGATTATCTCTACCAATTTCATATTTCTTGGCAGTACAAGGCATTACACTTACCATCACGATTGAGGAAGGATCAATGCCCATCTTTTCAGCATAATAGGTTTTGGCAATGGAACCAAACATTTGTTGTGGAGATTTACAGCTGGAAAGATTGTCTGTCATTTCAGGAAAATAGTGTTCACAATATTTTATCCATCCAGGAGAACATGAGGTAATGAGTGGAAGGCTAGTTCCTGTCTGTAGACGCTCAAGAAACTCATGTGCTTCTTCCATAATGGTCAAGTCGGCAGAGAAGTTGGTATCAAAGACTTTATCAAAACCGAGTCTTCGTAATGCAGCAACCATCTTTCCTTGTACATCTGTTCCAATCGGATAACCAAAACATTCACCTAAAGCGGCACGAACTGCAGGAGCAGTTTGTACAAGCACGGTTTTTTTAGGATCAGCGATGGCGTCAAATACTTGCGTTGTATAATCTTTTTCTGAGAGTGCACCTGTAGGACATACAGCAATGCACTGACCGCAGGATACACAGCTTGTATCTGCAAGGTCCATTTCAAATGCACAGCCGATGTTGGTGTTAAATCCACGTTGGTTTGCACCGATTACACCGACGCTTTGGACTTGAGAACAGACAGCGACACATCTTCTGCAGAGGATGCACTTCGAGTTATCACGATACATATGTGCGGCGGAGGAATCAATCGAGCTTTTTGGCTGCTCGCCTTTATAATAGTTCTCATCCTCTACATTCAATTCTTTGCATAGTTTTTGTAATTCACAATCCTGACTTCTAACACAGGAAAGGCAGGACTTGTTATGATTTGATAGAAGAAGCTGCAATGTCTTTTTTCTAGAGTCTAATACACGTTTGGTGTTCGTAAAGACTTCCATTTGATCGGCAACTGGGTAGACGCAAGAGGCAACTAAGCTTCTGGCACCTTTCACTTCTACAACGCAGATTCGGCAGGCCCCAATTTCATTAATATCCTTTAGATAGCATAGGGTAGGAATATCAATATGGGCAATACGTGCAGCTTCTAATATAGTAGAGCCCTTGGGCGCTTCTACTGTCTGACCGTTTATTTTTAATGTTACAGTCTCCATAATAACCTCCTTTTTCTACAATAGATTTGTTATTTTTTAATGATGGCACCAAACTTACATTTCTCCATACAAGCACCACATTTGATGCATTTTTCAGGATCAATGACGTGAGGATGTTTTACTGTGCCGCTAATTGCGCCAGCAGGGCAGTTTCGTGCACACATCGTGCAGCCTTTACATTTGTCTGCAATGATCTCATAGCGAAGTAAAGCTTTGCAGACGCCGGCAGGACATTTCTTGTCCACTACATGGGCAATATATTCATCTTTAAAATAACGAAGAGTAGAAAGAACAGGGTTTGGAGCAGTCTGTCCTAATCCACATAAGGAGTTATCTTTTATGTAATAACAGAGCTCTTCTAATTTGTCTAAATCTTCAAGAGTTCCGTTTCCCTTTGTAATCTTATCAAGAAGCTCTAACAAACGTTTTGTACCAATACGGCAAGGAGTGCATTTGCCACAGGATTCATCAACGGTAAACTGTAGGAAGAACTTAGCGATATCAACCATACAGTTATCCTCGTCCATGACAATGAGACCACCGGAACCCATCATGGAGCCGATATTGATTAAGTTGTCATAGTCAATTGGAATATCGAAATGTTCTGCAGGGATACAACCACCAGATGGCCCACCGGTTTGTGCCGCTTTAAACTTCTTCCCATTTGGAATACCGCCACCGATTTCTTCGATAATTTCTCGAAGCGTTGTTCCCATTGGAATTTCAACAAGACCGGTATTGTTGATTTTTCCTCCTAGCGCAAATACTTTGGTTCCTTTTGATTTCTCAGTTCCCATACAGGAAAACCACTTTGGACCGTTTAAAATGATTTGTGGAATATTGGCGTAGGTTTCTACATTATTTAAAATCGTTGGTTTACCGAAAAGCCCTTTTTGTGCAGGAAATGGTGGCCTTGGTCTAGGTTCGCCACGTTTTCCCTCGATAGAAGTCATTAAGGCAGTTTCTTCGCCGCATACAAAGGCACCTGCACCAAGGCGAAGTCCAATATCAAAATCAAACCCCGAGTCAAAAATATTGGTTCCTAAAAGTCCATATTCTCGAGCTTGGTGAATGGCGATTTTTAGTCTGGCTACTGCAATTGGATATTCAGCACGAACATATATATATCCTTGGGATGCACCGATAGCATAACCGGCAATAGCCATTGCTTCAAGTACAGCATGAGGATCACCTTCAAGTACAGAACGATCCATGAAAGCTCCAGGGTCTCCTTCATCTGCATTGCAACAAACATATTTCTGATCGGCATCGTTGCCTTTGGCAAGTTTCCACTTGATTCCGGTAGGGAAACCACCGCCACCACGGCCTCTAAGGCCACTATCTGTAATAATCTGTATTACGTCATCAGGAGTCATGGAAGTAACGACCCTTCCAAGAGCTTCATAGCCTCCTGTTCCTATGTATTCTTCAATGTTTTCTGGATTGATTACACCGCAGTTTCGAAGCGCGATACGGTGTTGCTTCTTATAAAAATCTGTATCAGATAGACATTTGACATCGCCGGCATCAGTAATAGTTTCTTTATATAGAAGACGCTTTACAATACGTCCTTTTAGTAAATGCTCTTCTACAATCTCGGGAATATCTTCTACTTTGACCATGGAGTAGAAGCTTGCTTCGGGATATATGATCATAATTGGACCAAGGGCACATAGGCCATGGCAGCCAGTCTGAACAACACAGACTTCCTTGCTTAACCCTTGTTTTTCAATCTCAGTTTGTAGTGCCTTAATGATTTCACCACTTCCGGAGGAAGTACAGCCGGTTCCACCACAAACAAGGACGTGTGAACGATACATGTGAATTCCTCCTTTAAGATCCGATTGCTTGGGAAATGGTGTACTCAGTTACCACTTGTCCACGAATCAGGTGTTGGTCGACTACTTCTAATGCTTTTTCAGGGGTCATCTTTACATAAGTGACCTTTTCTTTTCCGGGTTCCATTACTTCAACGATTGGCTCATATTGACAAAGGCCGATACATCCAGTCTGCGTAACGGTCACATTGCTAAGGCCTTTCTCTAATACGGCATCAGAGAGCGTGGTAAGTACAGGTCTGGCCCCACTCGCAATACCACAGGTAGCCATGCCGACAACGACTCGTGTTCCGGTCTCATCCTCTGATCTAAGGCCTACTTGTCCCTGCATCCGCTCGCGAATGGCACGTAGTTCCTCTAGCGATTTCATAGAATATACCTCCTATAAATGTAGCATTACAGAATATTTCCACCATCTACGGCTAATTTATTCTCCGCTAAATATTCTTTTATATAATTTGATACTTCCTTAGTGTTTAATGGGATATCTTTAAGAATTGTTCGAAATGTTCTTGTATCTAACTCGAAAGAACGTTCATCATATGAGTAGATATAATCAAAGTCTATCGTTGGATTACAAGTTATTAGAGAGTGTATTGAAGCGGTAATATCGCCTAGTGGCATTCTATCAATATGTGATAGAACAAAGGAGGCATCTACAGTAGTCCCTTCCCCTACAGTAGAAGTGATATGAAAAGTTCCCCCTGCGGCTTCAGCCTGAGATTTGAAGAAGGGAATGCCAAGACCAACATTTCTTGTGGTTCGAGTTGTATAGAAAGGATCAACAACACAAGAAAGCTGTTCTTCTGTCATACCATTACCGTTATCTTTGATCTTTATCGTTAAGAAATCCATTGCGGTATTTACGGTTATATGTATTATAACGAGCGTAGCACCTGCAACAATGGAATTATTCGTAATATCTAATATATTAAGAGAAAGTTCAGGCATCATACAGTTTACGCGTATTTCGCTAAAATTTCATCAATGTCATCGATTGTAAGGCGGCCATATACATCGTCATTTACAGTTAAAACTGGTGCGAGGCCACAAGCACCGATACAACGACATGCATCAAGAGAAAACTTTCCATCAGGTGTACATTCGCCACCTTGAATACCAAGTGTCTCAGTAAGCTTATTGTAGATATCTCCAGAACCTTTAACATAGCAAGCAGTGCCAAGACATACGGAAATCTGATATTTTCCCTTTGGATTAAGAGAGAATTGAGAGTAGAAAGTAACTACACCATAGATTTTCTCTAAAGGAATATCCATTTCATTCGAGATAATTGTTTGTACTTCGATAGGTAGATATCCGTAAATATCTTGAGCTTGTTGAAGCACTGGCATAAGAGAACCTTTGTCATCTTTATATGCCGCAATGATCTGCATTAGTTCTGCTTCTTGTTCTTTTGTCCCGTTAAATGGAACAGTGGACGTTTTGGAACTCATTGTTTTACCTCCTTGATTAATTTTTATAAATATATGAAGGAAAACCTTCATAGTATTTCGCATTTATGCTTGATTTAACATAGTCATTATAGCATACAAGTTGTAAAAAATCTACAAGGTTATACATATTTGAAAAAGAAGAAAAAAGTAAAAATATATAAAATTATTTATGAATGCCATGAAAATTTGTTAATAATTTAACTATTCTTCGAATATGATTTCAAATTTTTGGAATGTATTGCAAAAAATAGGGGCGAATGTTATACTTTTTGCATGCTGTAAGAAATTTACAAATAAATAATAATTCGATTAATATGAATAATAATTCAACTTGTTATTAAGGTAAGCGAGGAGGGGCTGTAGTGACCGTTCGTGAAGTATGTAAAGCTTTAGATGCAAAGGTGGTTTGTGGGGCAGAATTTCTTGAAAAGGATGTACATAATGCTTGTGGGTCAGATATGTTAAGTGATGTTTTAGCATTTGTTAAGGATCAATCAGTGCTTCTGACGGGATTGTGTAATGCACAGGTAATACGAACCGCTGAGATGATGGATATCATATGTATAGTGTTTGTAAGGGGGAAAGGGCCAGATAAGGCAATGGAAGAGTTGGCGGCAAGTTTGGGAATCGTGTTAATGACTACAAGCCATAGAATGTTTAGTGCGTGCGGAATATTATATGAACATGGACTTCGAGGGGGGGCATCGGATTGAGTACCTCGATACAGCTTCAATATATAGTTTCTTCGGATGATTTCACAAGGGCCGGAGGGGCATCGAGTGATGTGAAAAGTAAATTAAAGAAGCTTGGATTTTCACCGGATGTAGTTCGACGGGTAGCCATCGTGATGTATGAGGGAGAGATTAATATGGTCATTCATGCCCATGGAGGAATGATAGATGTTGTAATATCAGAAGAAGAGATTAGGATACGATTAGAGGACAAAGGACCAGGAATACCAGATATTGAACTTGCCATGCAGGAGGGATATTCCACGGCACCGGATAATATACGTACGTTAGGTTTTGGCGCAGGAATGGGACTGCCAAATATGAAGAAATATGCGGATTATATGGATATTCAGACTGTACTCGGGAAAGGGACAACCGTACTTATGAAGGTTTTTGCAAAATCATAATTGTTCAGTTTGAAAGGAGAACGCATGGATAAATTTTATAATTCGGTTCGACTAGCTGCTGATAAATGTATGGGGTGTATCAATTGTATTAAAAGATGTCCGACACAAGCTATTCGTGTACGTAATGGAAAGGCTGTAATCACAAGGGAATTCTGTATCGACTGTGGGGAGTGCATTAGAATCTGTCCTCATCATGCAAAGCTTGCAACTTATGACAGGATGCAGGTATTACATCAGTTTAAGTATACAGTAGCCCTTCCGGCACCAAGCCTTTACGCACAATTTAATAATCTTGAAGATATTAACATTATCCTTACTGCATTGAAGAGGCTTGGATTTGACGAGGTGTATGAGGTAAGTGGTGCGGCTGAGATTGTGTCTGAACTTTCTAGAAAATATGTACTTGAACATAAGGAGCTGTGGCCAATCATCAGTACGGCATGTCCATCTGTCGTTCGACTCATTCGTGTAAGATTTCCTAATTTGATTGAACACTTACTTCCTATTAGTGCACCTGTAGATTTAGCAGCGGCAATGGTAAAAGAGAAAGTTATGAGGGACACCGGATTAAAGCGTGAGGAGATAGGGATTATCTTTCTATCGCCTTGCCCGGCAAAAGTTACTACAAAGTATTCGCCGTTAGGAATTGATAAGAGTGATTTGGATGCGGTGATTGCAATTAAGGAAATCTATCCTAAGCTGTTACCCATTATGAAAGAGATAAGAAATGATGTGGAAGAACTATCTATTGCGGGGAAAATCGGTATTTCCTGGGGGAGTACAGGAGGAGAAGCGGCTGGGCTATTAACAGATAATTATCTTGCAGCCGATGGCATTGAGAATGTGATTCGTGTACTTGAAGATATAGAAGATCAGAAATTTACAAACTTAGAGTTTATTGAGCTTAATGCTTGTAGTGGGGGATGTGTTGGTGGTGTACTCACAGTTGAGAATCCATTTGTGGCAAAAGTAAAGCTTAAGAGGCTAAGAAAGTATATGCCGGTAGCCTGTGCACGGTTAGGAACCAAGGTTCCACCAAAAGCGTATTGGAATACGAGCGTTGAATATGAGCCGGTGTTTAAGTTAGGAGAAAATCTGAAGGAAAGCATCGTGTTAGGAGCCAAAGTGGAGGAATTGCTCGAACGCCTTCCAGGGCTTGATTGTGGCTCTTGTGGAGCACCTACATGTAGGGCGCTTGCTGAGGATGTTGTACGGGGAGTAGCTAGAGAAGAGGATTGTATTCATATCTTAAGAAAATATATACATAAATTATCAGATGAAATTAATCGTTTGGACAAATAGAAGTGGATAGGGGTGGTTATATTGGTGGTACAGGATTTAATTGATAGTGGACATTTTCAGGTGATAAATGGCCAAGGAGACTGCCAGAAAGAGATAACAGGACCATTTTGCTGTGATCTTCTTAGTATTGCAATGAGCAAAGCTCCAGCGGGGGCTGCCTGGGTTACCGTTATGGGAAATGTCAATACTATTGCGGTAGCAACACTTACGGAGGTTGCCGTTGTCGTTCTTGCGCAAGGAATGAAACTAGATGAGTTTTCATTTAAGAAAGCAAAAGAACAAGAGGTAATCGTCCTGACTACGCCAAAGCCAATCTTTGAAACGGCAAACTATATTTATAGGATGCTGAATGATTAGGCTGGCATATGACTTTCATATTCATTCCGGCTTATCGCCTTGTGCAGATGAGGATATGACACCTGCCAATATTGTTGGCATGGCGACTATTAAGGGACTTGATGTAATTGCGCTTACAGATCATAATAGCTGTAAAAATTGTCAAGCGATTATGCATTGGGCCAAGCAATATGGAGTTATGGTGCTTCCGGGAATGGAATTAACAACACTTGAAGAGGTTCATGTACTATGTCTATTTTCTGAGTTGGAGAAGGCGATGGCATTTGATCAATATGTATATGCGCATTTGAATAAATGTAGTAACATGCCAGAAATCTTTGGAAGTCAGTGGATTTATAACGAAAAGGATGAAGTAGAGGCCGTGGAGGAGCGGCTGTTAATTCAGAGTACCGATATAAGGTTTGATCAGGTGTATGGGCTTGTGAACCAGTATGATGGAGTTATGATTCCTGCCCATATTGATAAGAAAGCCAACAGTCTTTTATATAATCTTGGATTTGTTCCAGAGACAAGCAAGTTTCGTTCGATAGAGATTTCAAACCGAGAAGAGCAAAAGAAAACGATTGAGGCTCATAGATACTTGGCTGAATGTTTGGTGCTTTATGATTCAGATGCTCATTATCTTACCGATATCAGTGAACGGAAACATTATCTTGAAGTACCTAAGAAAAGCAGAAAAGAGATAATTCATGTATTGAGAAATACATGAATTTAACAGCCATAACATAGGAAAATAATATTAAAATAATAGTAATTGTATCGTTGATACAGCTTGTATTGGAGGGGTTAGGTTGGATATTACAGTATGTATCGGAAGTTCTTGCCATTTAAAAGGTTCGAGAGAAATAGTAAGTGAATTACAGACATTATTAAAAGAGTATGATTTGCAGGACAAGGTGGAACTGAATGGATCTTTTTGCATGGGACAATGTGTAAAGGGGGTATGTACCAAGGTCGATGGGGAACTGTTTTCACTATCCCCTGGTGAGACAAAAGCATTCTTTGAGAGAGAGATTCTTAGGAGGCTGAATGCATGAATGTAATTGGCTTTAAAGAAGCAAGTTGCAAAAACTGCTATAAATGCGTAAGAATCTGTGAGGTTAAAGCAATCGTTGTGAAAAACCAACAGGCGCAGATTCGAAATGACAGCTGTATCTTATGTGGGCACTGTCTGGATGCATGTCCTCAGAATGCAAAGACCTTAATCAGTGATCTTGATAAGGTAAAAGGATTCATTAAGAATAAGTATAAAACTGTATTGTCATTAGCACCTTCCTATCTTGGAATTATGGATTATAATAAGATTGGACAAGTAGTTACGGCATTAAGAAGGCTAGGTTTTTGTCAGGTTCGTGAGACGGCCGAAGGGGCTGCATATGTTACACGTGAGTATGACAGGTTACTTTCAGAGGGGGAAATGCGCAACATCATTACCACAAGCTGTCCAAGTGCCAATGACCTAATAGAGATTTATTATCCTTCCCTTACAATGGATATGGCACCGGTAATTTCACCGATGATTGCACATGGAAGGTTAATTAAGCAGCAGCTCGGACAAGATGTGAAGGTTGTATTCTTAGGGCCATGTATTGCAAAGAAGCGGGAGGCATTGGAAGATGAACGTACCGTAGGTGCAATAGATGCAGTCATTAATTTTACAGAGGTTGAAGAGTGGCTTTTGGAGGAAGGAATCACGATCAAGTCATTACCAGAAACTCCATTTGATAATGAGAGTCCTGAAGTAAACCGTCTTTATCCAATTACGAGTGGGGTACTGTCTTCCGTCGTCACTTCATCTAAGAAGAATCATTATCGTAAATTTTATGTCCACGGACTTAAGAATTGTATTGAACTTCTTAAGAGTATGGAAAAAGGTGAGGTTGAGGATTGCTTTATAGAACTTAACGTATGTAATGGCGGATGTATTAAGGGACCGGCGGTAGATACTTCTTATATTTCCAGATTCAAAGTTAAGCTGGATATGGAAGAGTCCATTCCAAAAGTACCGCCTAAAGGGTCTTTTTATCTTGAGAAAGAAAGTTTCGAGTTAAAGAAGGAATTTTATCCGAGAGCAAGCAAGGATCCAATTCCAACCGATCAAGAGATTCGAAATATCTTAAGAAAGATTGGGAAGGTTGATCAGGCACATGAACTAAATTGTGGCGCTTGTGGGTATTCTTCCTGTCGTGAGAAAGCAATTGCGGTATATCAAGGAAAAGCAGAGTTAAGCATGTGTATTCCATATATGCATGATAAGGCAAGTTCCATGGCAAATGTCGTTATGGATACAACGCCTAACGTTATTATCATGGTCGACTCGGAGATGAAGATTGTTGAGTATAATGCAGCAGCAGAGAGGTATTTTCATTATACAAAAGAGCAGGCTCTGAGCATGTACCTATATGAAATCTTAGACCATAGTGATTTTCAATATGTTTTAGAGAGTAAATCAAGCATCCTTGGTAAAAAGGTTACATATCAGGAATATGGTGTGACAACACTTCAGAATATTGTATTTGTTCCTGATCAGAATAATGTTCTTGGAATTATGGTCGATATAACAGCTGAGGAACAGAAGGAATTAAAGGCCTATGGGGTAAAGATGGAAACAATTGAGATGGCGCAGAAAGTAATCGATAAGCAGATGATGGTTGCCCAGGAGATTGCAGGATTATTAGGAGAGACAACGGCAGAGACAAAAGTCACATTAACAAAACTACGTGATACGATATTGTATGATGGGCTGCCAGATAGCGTAAATAAGTAAATTACAGTTAAGAGAGGGATATTTAAAGGATGGGTATAAATGTTGAAATCTCTTACAAAAGCTTAAATAAGCATGAGGAAGAGCTTTGCGGTGATAAGGTTGAATTATTAAAGACGAAAGATTCTGATATCGTCATATTGGCAGATGGAATGGGTAGTGGTGTAAAGGCGAATATTTTAGCTACACTGACATCAAAGATTCTAGGAACCATGCTGATGAATGGGGCATCATTAGAGGATTGCGTGGAGACAATTATTTTGACACTCCCTGTCTGTAAGATTCGCCAAGTTGCGTACTCAACATTTAGTATCTTACAGATCTATGAAGATGGAAATGCATATCTTGTGGAGTTTGATAATCCAGGCTGTATCTTTATTCGGTCCGGAGGATTGGTCAACATTCCGTTTGAAGAACGAATCATTCATAACAAGAAGATCCGAGAATATCGTTGTAAAGTTGAAATCGGAGATTATTTTGTATTGATGAGTGATGGAGTCGTGCATGCAGGAGTTGGTAAGTTATTGAACTTTGGCTGGTCATGGGAGAATGTTGCAGAATATGCCGTAAATGCAGTGAAGACATATTCTACGGCAAACCGTCTGGTTACGGCATTATCCAATGCCTGCGATGAGCTGTATATGCAGTCTCCTGGTGATGATGCGACAGTTGCAGTTGCCAAAGTAATTGATAAGAAAGTTGTATGTATTCTTACAGGGCCACCTCAAGATCCAGAAGATGATGAAAAAATGATTCAAGAGTTTATGAGCGGAGAAGGGAAAAAAGTTGTTTGTGGAGGAACAACTGCAAATATTATTTCTAGAGAATTAAAGAGGAAAATAAAGACCTCTTTAGATTATATTGACCCTAATATTCCACCAATTGCAAAAATTGATGGGATTGATTTAGTAACAGAGGGCGTACTGACCTTGACGAAGACACTTCATTTATTAAAACAGTATGTGGGGAATGAAGTGGATGAGGACTTCTTTTTACAGCTAGATGAAAAGAACGGTGCAGCAATGGTGGCAAAGGTGATCATTGAGGAATGTACAGATCTATATCTTTATGTAGGTCGTGCAATCAATGTGGCTCATCAAAATCCTGAGCTTCCATTTGACTTAAGTATACGTATGAATTTGGTTCATCAAATTAAGCAGGTAGTAGAAGAGATGGGAAAACAGATTACGATCAAATATTACTAGATGGAGGAATAGTATGTTAGGGGAAAATGCGAAATTAGGGAATATCAAACATGAGGTACTTGTACAAGTGGCAAAAGCAGCATTTGCAGGAAAGCTTGAGGAAGTAAGAGATCAAATTCCTTTTGATATGATAAGAGGGCCTCAGGCTAACTTTAGATGCTGTATTTATAAAGAGCGTGAAATTATCAGGCAGAGGGTACGTCTTGCAGAGGGGAAAGCTCCAAATGAGAACTTGGAGGATAAGAATATCATTCAGGTAATCAATTCCGCTTGTGAAGGCTGTCCAATTACAAGGTTTACCGTTACCGATAACTGCCAGAAATGTATCAGTAAGAAATGCCAACAGGCATGTAAGTTTGGTGCGATCAGTATGACAAAGGATCGTGCCTATATTGATTCCACGAAATGTAAGGAATGTGGGAAATGCTCCGAGGCATGCCCATATAATGCAATTGCAGATTTAATGCGCCCTTGTAAAAGGAGTTGCCCGGTAGATGCGATTACATGGGATGAGTATAAGATTGTCCATATTGATGAGGAGAAATGTATTCAATGTGGAGCGTGCATTAGCAACTGTCCATTTGGAGCAATCGGCGACCGTTCGTTTATGGTAGATGTTATTGATTTAATCAATGCAGGACGTCCGGTATATGCCTGCGTTGCACCTGCCATCGAGGGACAGTTTGGCAAAGAGGTAAGCATTGGCGTTCTAGACAAGGCAATTCGACAATTGGGATTTTGTAATGTATATGAAGTAGCTTTAGGTGGTGATCTTGTTGCTCAGTCAGAAGCAAAAGAGTGGGCCAATGCCTATAAGGAAGGAAAAAAGATGACAACGTCTTGTTGCCCGGCTTTTGTGAACATGATACATAATTTATATCCACAGTTAATAGATAACATATCTACGACAGTATCACCAATGGCTGCCATTGCAAGATTTATAAAACAGCAAGATCCAGATGCGGTTGTTGTATTCATTGGGCCATGTATCGCAAAGAAGGGCGAAGTGCTTGATCATGTAGCGGATACTACTGCAGATTATGCGCTGACCTTTGAGGAATTGAATGCAATGTTTCAGGCAAAGGATGTTGATCTTAGTACATATTGTGGAGAGCTTCAACAAGGAAGTATCTATGGGAAACGTTTTTCTCAATCAGGCGGTGTAACAAAGGCAGTAATACAGGCACTGACTGAGTTGGGGGAAGACACCAATATAAAAGTAAAACAGTGTGATGGGGCAGCAGAGTGCAAGAAAGCATTGCTGCTTATGAAAATCGGAAGACTGCCTGAAGATTTCTTAGAAGGAATGGCTTGCGTTGGTGGCTGTATGCATGGCCCTGGCGTAGTTGCGAAAGACAATTTGACGGCCAAGAACCGAGAGACGTTGCTGCAGGCAGCTGATGATCGTAAAATTGGAGAAAATATTGCAAAGTTTCATGCAGAACATGTGGACATGCACCTTCATAAATAATTTAAAGCACATTCGGGTGTGTTTTTGAATGTTTTATGATACACTAGGAGTAAATGGTATCATTCGGGTAAAGGAGATATAAGAATGGGCAAATATATTATGGCGCTTGATCAGGGAACGACCAGTTCAAGGTGTATTATCTTTAATAAGCTTGGGAAAATCATCTCTGAGGCGAAGAAGGAATTTACACAGATTTACCCAAAGAGTGGATGGGTAGAACATGATCCGAATGAGATATGGTCTTCTATGTTAAGTGTTTTAATTGAAGCGAAGGCGAGAGTGGATATCGATGTGGCGGATATTAATTCTATCGGTATCACGAACCAGCGTGAAACAACAATTGTTTGGGATAAACGTACAGGAGAGCCAATTTATAATGCCATCGTATGGCAGTGCAGAAGAACGGCCGACATGGTAGAGCAGTTAAGAAATGATGGCTTTGACAAGGTGATTAAGGAGAAGACAGGATTACTGATCGATGCTTATTTTTCTGCGACAAAGGTCAAATGGATCTTAGATAATGTGGAAGGTGCAAGAGAGGAAGCAGAGGCTGGAAATCTTCTATTTGGAACAGTGGATACATGGCTGATGTACAAGCTTTCTAAAGGGCATGTATTTGCTACGGATTACACGAATGCATCAAGAACCATGATGTTTAATATTCATACGTTAAGTTGGGATGATGAGATTTTAGAGAAGCTTTCTATTCCAAAGTCAATGCTTCCTGAAGTGAAATCCTCTAGTGGAATCTTTGGATATACAGATGCATCTTTAGTAGGTGGTGAAGTCCCAATTGCAGGTGTGGCAGGAGATCAGCAGGCGGCATTATTTGGCCAATGCTGTTTTGAAAAAGGCGAGGCTAAAAATACGTATGGAACCGGATGTTTTCTTCTGATGAATACTGGAGAGCATGCGGTGCAGTCGGAAAAAGGACTTCTTACAACAATTGCAATCGGCATCGATGGAAAGATAGAATATGCATTAGAGGGAAGTGTATTCGTTGCGGGTGCAGCCATTCAATGGCTTCGTGACGAACTTCGTTTAATTAAGGATGCAGCAGACACAGAGAAATATGCGACAAGCGTTCCAAATAGCAATGGCGTATATGTTGTTCCGGCGTTTACCGGTCTTGGGGCACCATACTGGAATCCATATGCAAGAGGAACAGTCTTAGGATTGTCTCGTGGAGCGAGTAAAGAGCATTTTATAAGAGCTACGTTAGAAAGTTTGGCATATCAAACCTACGATGTGTTAAAGACAATGGAGGAGGAAGCCAATATCCATCTTGAAAAGTTAAAGGTAGATGGTGGCGCGTGCTCCAATAACTTCTTGCTACAATTCCAGGCAGATTTGTTGAATGCAGAAGTAGAACGACCACAGGTAATTGAAACTACGGCACTAGGAGCGGCCTATTTAGCGGGACTTGCAACTGGATATTATAAAAGCCGTGCAGAGATTAAAAAGAATGTAAAAAGAGAGCGAGTATTTTATAATCAAATGGATTCAGAGACACGAGCAGATTTGATTCGCGGCTGGAAACGAGCTGTGAAGTGTGCCTGCATATGGGCAGATGATACAGTAGAATAACAAAAGGCATTTCGTTAGACAAGGGGAATACCTAGACTGATGAGATGCCTTTTTGTTCCTTTGTTTGTAATACTTCTTTTGTATTTGGAAAGCTACAAAAATATTGTCGATGTATGCTTGGATTACCTCCATGATTACTCCGTAATAAGAGGTGATATATCCGTTTTTTTCTAGTCGATTAAAGGCAGAGTATATAGCAGAAATAAATCGTTATAACCTTTTAGGACATCGCTACTGATCATGTTTCACCTTCTTTTTACTACTACGATAGACGTAGTACATCTGATGGAGTAATAGTAGTGTGAATGAAAAAAGTTGGAAAAGTTAATAAAATATGTAAATTATTTAATTTACTTAAGTGAAAAACCGTCATAAGCCTTGTAATAAAAGAGTTTTATGGTAAAATAAAAATATTAATTGACAAGTAAGTGATCGAACAATCGCGGATTACTTGAATTTAGACAGGTAAGGAGATTTAAAATGGAACTAGTAACGATACGTGACTTATATCGTAATAAAGAAAATTATATTGGAAAAACCATCTCCATCGGAGGCTGGGTTAGAAGTAATAGAGATCAGAAAGCATTTGGTTTTATCGTAGTAAATGACGGTAGTTTCTTTGAAACATTACAGGTGGTTTACAGTGCTGATAAACTTGAAAACTTTGCTGAAATTGCAAAATTAAACATCGGTTCTGCCGTAGTAGTAAAAGGACAGTTAGTAGCAACTCCAAATGCAAAACAGCCTTTTGAAATTCAAGCAGACGAAGTATTAGTAGAAGGATTATCTACAAGTGATTATCCATTACAGAAGAAACGTCATACGTTAGAATACCTTCGTACGATTGCTCATTTACGTCCAAGAACAAATACGTTCCAAGCAGTATTTAGAGTACGTTCCTTAATTGCTTATGCAATTCACCAATATTTCCAAGAAAGAAACTTTGTATATGTACACACTCCATTAATCACAGGCAGTGACTGTGAAGGTGCTGGTGAAATGTTCAGAGTAACAACTCTTGACCTTAACAACCTTCCAATGACTGAAGATGGAAAAGTTAATGACAAAGAAGATTTCTTTGGTAAAGAAACAAACTTAACAGTAAGTGGTCAGTTAAATGGTGAAACTTATGCTTGTGCATTCCGTAACATCTATACATTCGGACCTACATTTAGAGCAGAAAACTCTAATACAACTCGTCATGCAGCTGAGTTCTGGATGATCGAACCTGAAATCGCTTTCGCTGATTTAGAAGATGATATGATTCTTGCAGAAGGTATGCTTAAATATGTAATCAATTACGTATTAGAACATGCTCCAGAAGAAATGAACTTCTTCAACCAGTTCATCGATAAAGGATTATTAGAACGTCTTAACCATGTTAAAAATGCAGATTTCGGTCGTGTAACTTATACAGAAGCTATCGAAATCCTTGAAAAAGTAAATGATCGCTTTGAATATAAAGTTAGCTGGGGATGTGATCTTCAGACAGAACATGAACGTTACTTAACAGAAGAAGTATTCAAGAAACCTGTTTTCGTAACTGATTATCCAAAAGATATTAAAGCATTCTATATGAAGATGAATGATGATAATAAGACTGTTGCAGCTATGGACTTATTAGTTCCTGGTATCGGTGAAATCATCGGCGGTAGCCAAAGAGAAGATGATTATGATAAATTAGTTGTACGTATGAATGAATTAGGCCTTAAAGAAGAAGATTACGGATTCTATCTTGATCTTCGTAAATATGGTTCAGTTCGTCATGCAGGTTTTGGTCTTGGTTTCGAGCGTTGCGTTATGTACCTTACTGGTATGGGCAATATCAGAGACGTTATTCCATTCCCACGTACAGTTAATAACTGTGAATTATAGGAGAAACTGAGGACGGTGCCTTTCGATGAAAGCAGGCTTTTATCTGGTACTGTGGGAAATGAAAGAGCTAGGTGCGCGATACGCATACCTAGCTCTTTTATTTTTCAAGGAGTGGGGCGCTATAGAGAGCTAGGTGGCTCTAGAAAAAAGCACAGGTTGGGTTAAGAAGGAGAGGAGAAGTATATGAGTGATAGTGTGGGGTTTGGTATTTGGTTGGTTGTAATGGGAATGATTCTAGTGTTAATGAGTCCTCTTTATTTTAAGTTTCCAAAGTTTATGGTGGGGAAGAACATATGGTATGATGTGAGGATTGGAATGGAAGCAGAATACATTCGATTATGTTTTGTTTCAGATATAATCCAAGGCATTTTGATGACGATTACTGGTGGAATAGTTTTGTTGGGGGCAAATCCTGTTGTTATGTTTTGTGTGCTACTAGGAATTAGTTGCATTAATGGATTAGTACATAGAAAGAAAAGAAAGAAATACTTTCGAGGTGAATAAAAAAACGCCCATTCAGGGCGTTTTTTATATGGGAGTTTTGCAAGCAAAACTCTATGTTAATATTTTTTGAAGATTACATTTCTATATGGGATTAACGCAAGTAATAGGATTGTTCCTAAGATTCCTGCGGAAATTACTTCACCGGCACCTACGGTTGCCATTAAAAATGGTAAGCTGTCGGTAATTCCATATGCTTTTTGTAATACGATAGGTACAATTATGATATTTGCAAGGATTGGAGGAAGTGCAACTAAGTACTTGAAATTTCTTAAGTAGTAGCTTCCGAAAGCACCTAATAAGGTTGCAAGAGTTCCAAAGATAATATCTGGAAGTGGACATCCTGTTAGGATATTGCTTAGTAAGCATCCAATCGTTAATCCTGGAATTGCAGCAGGTGTGAAGAATGGTAAGATCGTTAAAGCTTCAGAAAGTCTTACCTGGATTACACCATTTGCTAATCCAAAAAAGTTACAAATATACGTAAGGACTACGTATAGGGCTGCAATCATTGCCCCCTCTACTAAATGTAGATTGCGTTTGTTTGTCATATGAGATTCTCTCCTTTAGTTTTGTTTTACGAGTGGAAGGTCTCGAACACTCGAACTCTATGATTATACCATACATTAAAAAAATGTAAAGCGAGGATTTCCATTTTTATCATGTAATAAATCAGTAGAGGTTCGGAAAAACTACAACTGTATATCAATTGAGATTTCACTTATAGAGAGTATATAATGGAATTAGAACAAAGATGTATTTTCTTGTTAGAAAGTATATAGGTTTCTACAAAACAGCACGGGAAGGAATGTTAACATATCACAAATGCAACACCCTTCTTATATCCTTATAATTGTGTATGATTCGTCAGGAAGTTATACATAATACAGAAGTTAGAGTGACGAAATGTCAACTTGCACCACTTTATTAAGTATGTTCCGATGCTTGTTTTGAAAGGGGAGGAGATTGCCAGTGTTATCATACGAGGCAGTCTCCTTTTTCAATTGTTAGGAAATTTCTCTGTCGAGCTCTTTCCTAACAATAAAAAATGTCCCAAAAAGCGGGACGTGTGATGCGGTTCGCAAACATTCTGAAATGCATTGAGAAAGCTATATATTTTGAACAAATAGCAAAATATAAAAAATATGAAAAAGTGTAGAAAAATGACAAAATATTGCCTAGTGTTAGGCCCTGCTTTATGTTATACTTTTATCTAATAAGTGTTTAAAAAAGCAAGCGAAATGAAGTGAAACATAGAATCGTGTAGGAGGGTACACAGCATGTCGAAGAAACAAAAACAGCTTATCACTTCCATACTTGCCGTAGCAATAGTTGTTGTGGTTGCAGTAATTGCAATCGTTATAAAGATTACGCCAAGTAAAGAAGTAAAGGATTTAAATGAGTATTATCAAGTAAATGATGATGAGATGCTGATTTTTATGGAAGATCAGCAGTATGAGGAAAAGGGCCTTTATGTAGATAACCAAGTATACTTAGATTATAATACTGTAATCACAGAGATAAATAAGCGCTTTTACTGGGATAGTTATGAGAAGGTGTTATCGTTAACAACACCGACAGAAATCATCAAAGTTTCGATTGGGAAAAAAACATATAACGTAAATAAGAGTAAAGAAAAAGTAGAGTATGAGATTGTAAGACAAAAAGATGATAAGATTTACATTGCACTAGACTTTGTTAAGAAATACTCTAATGTTGAGTATCAAAAGTTCTTAGATCCAAATCGTGTTATGATTAACTGCCATTGGGGACAGGAATATCAATATGCACAGGCAGATAAGGCAGTCAGTGTACGTACAGAACCAGATATCAAAAGTCCAATTTTAGCAGATGTAAATCCAGGTGGATTATTCATTTATGCAAATTGTGAGGGAGAAAGTGCATCAAATGGATTTGTTAAAGTGATCACGGAAGATGGAGTAATTGGTTATGTAAGAAGTAAATACTTAATGGACTCTTATTATCTGAAGTTAGAAAATGATTATAAAGAACCAGAGTATACAAGTATTAAGAGTGATAAGACAATTAATATGGCATGGCACCAAGTATTTGGTAATTCCGGAGCGAACCAGTTAGAAAGTCTTATTTCTAAAGCAAAAGGGCTTAATGTCATTAGTCCAACATGGTTTACTCTAAAAAATAATGATGGTGAGATTAACAGTCTTGCTGACGAACAGTATGTAAAGAAAGCACATGACAAAGGGATTCAAGTATGGGCTTTGATTAATGATATTGATAATGAAACAAAGATCGATCGTGCTAAATTATTAGGAAAGACATCAAGCAGAGAACGACTAATTAATAATCTGATTGCAGAAGCAATTAGTAAGAATATTGATGGTATTAATTTAGACTTTGAGAACATTTCTGCGGATTCTGCAAAAGCATATCTTGCATTTGTAAGAGAATTATCTGTGAAATGTCGTAACAATGGAATTGTGCTATCCATTGATAACTATACTCCTGAAGCTTACAATACATTTTATGATATTGAGGAACAAGGAATTGTTGCAGATTATGTAGTAATTATGGCATATGATGAACATTATCAGGGATCTGAGGAAAGTGGATCTGTTTCTTCGATTAGTTTTGTAAAGAATGCTCTTACCAATACGATCAGTGACGTTCCAGCAGAAAAAGTAATTATGGCTCTTCCATTCTATACGAGATTATGGAAAGAAACAAAGAGTGGAGATGGAGTCAAAGTTTCTTCTGAAGCATATAACATGGTGAATGCTGCAAAATTAATGCAAGACAAAGGTGTTACCTTAGAGTGGAATGAAGAAATTGGACAATATTATGGCCAGTATAAAGAGGATAATGCAACTTATAAGATGTGGCTTGAGGATGAGAAGTCTTATGAACTAAAACTTCAGACGGTATTCTCAGAAAAAATCGCAGGTGTGAGTGCATGGAAACTCGGTTTAGAACTAGATAGCGTATGGAATAGCATTAGTAAATATACAAGTAAATAATGAGTAGAAAGAGGCAGTCATGCAGTAAGAAGCAAGGCTGCCTTTTCGTTTGTACCAAAGTACACGCTCCAGTCCTATAAAATGAATAAGTGAGTACAAAAAGTCATAAAATATAAAAATGCAATAAAGGACTTTTATCTATGAAGAAGTATGGAAGAATATTTTTTGTAATTATGGTGGCAGTGTGTATCGGCCTTATGATACCAATTGAATCGAGTGTGACAACAGCCATTCGCATGGCAATGCAAAGGGATAATAAGCTGATTGTCATAGATCCTGGCCATGGTGGATTTGATCCGGGAAAAGTAGGGGTAAACGATGCCCTGGAAAAGGACGTGAACTTAAGCATCTCATTTAAGCTAAAGACAGCTCTTGAGAAAGAGGGGTATGAAGTTTTACTTACTAGGACAACAGATACTGGATTGAATACTAAAACAGATAAGAGCAAGAAAAGTTCAGATATGAGAAATCGTGTGAAAATTATTAATGATGCCAAACCATTTTTAGCAATTAGCATTCACCAGAACAGTTATACTTCTGAAGGTGTTAAAGGTGCCCAGGTATTTTATCATAAGCTATCGGACGAGGGAAAGGTTCTTGCAGATATCATTCAGGAGCAGATAAAGACAGAAATCAATGATGGAAATAAGCGTATGGCCAAGGCAAATGATAATTATTATATGCTTAAGAAGTCAGAATGTCCGCTTGTTATCGTGGAATGTGGTTTCCTTTCAAACAACGCAGAGGCAAAACTTTTGGTTGATGAAGCATACCAGGAAAAGATAGCAAATGCAATCGTGAACGGGGTTAAGAAGTATAGTGAACAAAGCAACCGCTGACAGGAGTTTCCTTGCTATTACAGGACTGTAGTGGTATAATGCAATCGAATAACGAAAGTAGGGATATGATTTGGTTACGAAATTACAGTACATTGATAAGAATCATTTTGATATAAAAGAACTAGGAGAGGCAGCACAGATTATTAAAGAAGGTGGTCTTGTTGCATTTCCAACAGAGACAGTATATGGGTTAGGCGCCGACGGCCTCAAAGAAGAAGCGGCAAAAAAGATTTATGCAGCAAAAGGCCGTCCAAGCGACAATCCGTTGATTTTGCACATTGCAGATGTGGAGGCATTAGAGGATCTTTCAAGCAAAGTACCTCAGAGTGCGTATGATTTAGCAGCAAAGTTTTGGCCGGGTCCACTTACTATGATCCTTAATAAGAGTGAAAAAGTACCTTATGGTACCACTGGCGGTCTTAATACAGTTGCAATTCGTATGCCAAATGACCCAATTGCATTAGCATTAATTGAAAAATCAGGTGCTTATATTGCAGCACCAAGTGCAAATACATCAGGAAGACCAAGTCCGACAACTGCAAAACATGTTATGGATGATTTGTCTGGGAAGATTGATATGGTAGTAGACGGCGGCCAAGTCGGAATTGGAATTGAATCTACAATTATCGATTTGACTGGAGAATGTCCAACCATTCTAAGACCTGGATATATCACAAAGTCCATGCTGGAAGAGGTTGTTGGAGAAGTACGTCTCGATGCAGCAATTTTAAAAGAGAATAAAGATAAAAACTTAAGACCAAAGGCACCTGGAATGAAGTATAAACATTATGCGCCAAAAGGGGACCTTACGATCTTTGAAGGTAATATGGAACATATTATCGATAAGATAAATGAACTTACCAATGAAAATATTTCAAAGGGCGAAACTGTTGGAATTATTGCAACAACAGAAACAAGAGATCGCTATAAGCAGGGAGTCATTAAAACTGTAGGAACAAGAAGCGACGAGCTTACAGTAGCGCATGGTCTTTATGCAGTACTTAGAGAATTCGATGATTTAGGCGTAAACATAATTTATGCAGAGAGTTTTGAGGAATATGAACTTGGACAGGCAATTATGAATCGTCTTTTAAAAGCTGCTGGATATCATGTCGTGCATATTGATTAGTGATATAAGGATATTTGAATAATAGGGCTTTTGTTTCACATAATAAGGAGAGTAATATATGAAGTATAGTAGACTTATCTTTGTTTGTACAGGAAACACGAGTCGAAGTCCAATGGCGAAAGTAATTTATGAACGAATGGATAAAGAAAACCACATTAGAGTATTATCCAGAGGGCTAGTCGTGTTATTTCCTGAGCCTGCCAATCCTAAGGCATGTGCAGTCCTAAAAAATAATGATCTCGATATAGAAGGTCATGTAACAACAGCACTTGCAGATACAGATATAACAGAGAATACGTTAATATTAACGATGACTGAGAAGCAAAAGCAGACAGTGATCGAAGAGTTTTCAAATGCAACAGATGTCTATACAATTAAAGAATTTGTTGGTTTAGATGGGGATGTGATGGATCCTTATGGTGGAACACTCCTTGATTATGAAGAGTGTTTTGCCCAATTATCAATGCTAGTTAAAAAAACAGTATATAAACTAAACGAGGAGGATTAACAATGATAGCATTAGGCTGTGATCATGGTGGATATGATTTGAAGATGGAGGTAATCAAATACTTAGAGGAGAAAAAAATTCCATATAAGGATTTTGGTTGTGAAGGTCATGAATCAGTTGATTATCCTGAATATGCAAGAAAAGTAGCCCAAGCTGTTGTTGAAAAACAATGTGATAAAGGTATCCTAATTTGTGGTACAGGAATCGGTATTTCAATTGCAGCAAATAAAGTAAAAGGAATTCGCTGTGCTCTTTGCAGTGATTGTTTCAGTGCTGCGGCAACAAGAGAACATAATGATGCCAATGTTCTTGCATTAGGTGGAAGAGTAGTAGGAGCAGGACTTGCAATTAAGATTGTAGATACATTCTTAAATACAGATTTCTCTAATGACGAGAGACACATTCGTCGTATTAATATGATAGAAGAATAGGTAAAAAAAATCCCCTATGGACTAGAGTAAAAATAGTCTGTAGGGGATACCTATTATAATAGGAAGAAACTAGTTTTCTTCATGTGAATTGAGTAGCGATTGATACTTCTTTATTTTGCTGGATTTTATAATGGAAAGTAGGGAGTTTGCTCTTCGCATAGAAATGCATGCGAGTGTTTCAGAAATTAGATGCTGTTCTAAGCTGTCAGCAAGTTCATCA
The DNA here is from genome assembly GCA_905214875.1 of uncultured bacterium. Classification (GTDB taxonomy): domain Bacteria; phylum Bacillota; class Clostridia; order Lachnospirales; family Lachnospiraceae; genus KM106-2. The sequence goes on from CAJMNR010000028.1 coordinate 34,559, forward strand.
AGATCTAATACTTCGATAGAACCATCCTCATAGATTAAGATATCGATGAGTAGGTCAAGAATGGTAAGCTCATTTGTTTGAGCATTATATTGAGAATCGATAATATCACAGTACCAATAGACAAGGTTGTGGTCAGAATTGTAGACTTTACTGAGTTTAAAGCCTTCATTGAGACAATACATAGAATAGCCATACGAAATGTCAGCTCGTGGTTTTAAGCAGTCCCACTTGGTTATCATATGGTTAGAATCGACATATAGTATGCGATCATCTTTTAGAAAGATGGTCTCATTTGGAATCAGGCGTTTTCGGTAGAGTTTTGTATTTGAATCCATAAAGATCCTCCTCTCATGAGACTGATATATTTTATGACATTATATCATTTTATATTAATTTAATATATATAAAATTTGGGAATTACAAAAAAATGTTAATTTTTTTTGTTAAGCGTCCGATGAATATAATATCGTGCCCTTTTTTCATGCATATAAGGAACGATGAGGTGAAAATATAAAAATACAAGACATTTACTGACACAGTATTACAAATTGTACCAAATTCATTTTTAATTGGACAAAAAAAAGTAAGCTGTTATAATAATTATGTATCTAAGAGGTGATATATGAAAAATAGTAAAGAGGTCTCAAGGGGAATAGCGATGATTTCCCAGATTGGATTTACCATGATAACTCCAGTCTTATTGTGTATTTTTATTGGATACCAACTAGATAAAAAGTTTTCTACGAATTACTGGTTTATTATATTTTTAATATTAGGATTTATTACATCTGTTCGCAATGTATATTATCTAACAAAGCAATTTTATGCAAAAGATAAAGAACGCGAAGATAAGGAACTAGAATATATTGAAGACTTAAAACGTCAAGGACGCGAAAAAAAGCAATCCTATGACGGAAAAGGTAATAAATAAGTGAATTTATTGCCACGTTTATGTATGTTTCACTTGAAATCGCATAATATAAAATATAGTGACAAAGTGAGAGGTTAGTTTATGAGAGAAGAAAAACAGACTTTTGTAGAAATGCTAATTGGTATTGTTTTTAGCACCCTTGTAATTTCTGTGGTTGGGGCATTTTTTGTTCCTCAGGTACAAAGTTACGTATTAGGTACATTATTAGGAGGTAGTTTTGCAGTAGTTGTATTGATTTTGCTGTACCGTTCTGTAGATAAGGCATTAGCCTTAGATGAGGAACAGGCATCAAAGTATACAACAAAGACAGCAATCTTCCGTCTGATGGTAATGTGTATTGCACTTGTAGTTGGAATTTTATTTCCGACTATAGTAAATGTAGTAGGTGTTTTATTAGGACTTTTTACATTAAAAGCCTGCGCTTACTTACAACCTTTGGTGCATAAGGTTATGGCTTCAAAAATTATAGACAAAGGAAGGTGAGAATGTGGGAAATCAGTTTGCCTTGTTTTTAACACAAGGTGCAGCTACCGCTACGGATGCAGCAGAATCAGCTTCAGGTGGTCTTAGCATTGGTATTAATGGGTATTTTAAGTATTCCTTCTTTGGTCACGAAGTATGGATTACGAATACTCATATAGCAATTGTATTAGTTATGTTAACTCTTATGATTTTTGCTGTATTTGCCAATCGCGCAATTAAAAAAGCAGATCCAACCAAAGCGCCAGGTGCATTTTTAAATGTAATCGAGCTTATGGTAGAAAAAGTTGATGGATTGGTTAAGACAAACATGGGTGAGACTCATGGTTTAAAATTTGCAAACTACATTGGTACGTTGTTCGCATTTTTAATTTTAGCAAACCTCTCTGGTTTATTAGGATTACGTCCACCAACAGCCGATTATGGTACAACATTCGCATTAGCGATAATCACATTTGTCTTAATCCACTACAATGGGTTCAAATATCAAAAATTTGGACATATTACAGGATTATTTCAACCAATTCCGCTATTATTCCCAATTAACTTAATTGGTGAGATAGCAACTCCGTTATCATTATCTTTACGTTTATTTGGTAACATCATGTCTGGTACAGTTATGTTAGGTCTTATCTATGGATTAATTCCAAAAGTCTTAACACTTGTTTGGCCAGCAGCGCTTCATGGATATTTCGATATGTTCTCAGGCGCAATTCAAACTTATGTATTCTGTATGTTAACAATGGTATTTATCTCTCAAACCTTTGAAACAGAAGAATAATAAGTAACCGACGGTTACTTCGATTAAAATTAGAACAATATTTTTACGTTATGTAAGGAGGAAATTATTATGGATATTATTACAGGAACAGCTATTATTAAAGCAGCTTCAGCAATTGGTGCAGGTATCGCTATGATCGCCGGTGTAGGTCCTGGTATTGGACAAGGTTATGCAGCTGGACAAGGTGCAGCAGCAGTAGGTCGTAACCCAGGTGCTAAAGGTAACATCATGTCTACAATGTTATTAGGTCAAGCCGTAGCCGAAACAACTGGTCTTTATGGTTTCGCCGTAGCTATCATCTTATTATTCGCTAACCCATTAGTATAATCTGATTAGCTTTAAGTTATTACGCATGAATCATGCAAAAAGCGAAAGGAGGCTAGAAAGTGAGTAATATTATGATGGGGCTTAGTAGTTCTGTAGTATTAACAACGCAACCACAAGACAGAATCTTTGGTTTAGACTGGCAATTCGTTTCGGATATTGCAATTTCAGCAATTGCAATCTTTGTATTATTCGTTTTCTTATCCTACGTGTTATTCAATCCAGCTCGTGAATTGTTAAGAAAAAGACAAGAATTCGTAGCAAACGAGCTTGCACAAGCAACGAAGGACAAAGAACAAGCGAATGTTTACAAAGCTGAATACGATGCTAAGTTAAAAGACGTTAACAAAGAAGCAGAAGCTATCTTAAGTGATACAAGAAAGAAAGCATTAAAACGTGAAAACGATATCGTTAATGAAGCAAAAGAAGAAGCACATCGTATCGTTGAACACGCTTATAAAGAAGCTGAACTTGAAAAGACTAAAGTTCAAAATGAAGTAAAACAAGAAATGATTGCGGTGGCATCTGTTATGGCAAGCAAAATTGTTGAATCTTCATTAGATGAGAAAAAACAAAATGAATTATTAAATCAAGCTCTCGAAGAAATGGGTGATGATACATGGCAAAATTAGTTTCCAAAACATATGGAGATGCATTATTTGATCTTGCCTTAGAAGAAAAATCACTCGATTCCGTAACGGAAGAAATCAAAGTGTTAGCAGAAGTTCTTGCTAGCAATGAAGAGTTATCAAAATTCATTAATCATCCAAAGGTTTCTAAGGAAGAAAAAATAGATGTAATTGAAAAGTCCTTTAAGGGCACTTTTTCAGATACAGTGGTTGGCTTCCTTGTAATCGTATTACAAAAAGGAAGATTCGAAGAAATCAATGCCATTTTTGACTACTATAATGCTCGTTATCTTGAATATAAGAACATTGGTGTTGCTTATGTTTCAAGTGCAATAGAATTAGCAGAAGAACAAAAGGCAAAGATTGAAAAGAAATTATTAGCCACAACGAAATATGAACAATTTCAAATGAATTATACTGTGGATAAGTCCTTAATTGGTGGAATTGTCATCCGAATCGGAGACCGTATTGTGGATAACAGTATAAAAAATCAAATTCGTTTAATGACGAAAGCGTTAGTATAAAATTTTACAGAAAGAAGGTGCACATGTATCATGAATTTAAGACCGGAAGAAATTAGTTCTGTTATTAAAGAACAAATTAAGAACTACAGCACAAAGTTAGAAGTATCTGACATCGGTACTGTAATTCAAGTAGCAGACGGTATTGCTCGTATTCACGGCTTAGAAAATGCGATGCAAGGTGAATTAGTAGAATTCCCTAATGAAATCTACGGCATGGTACTTAACCTTGAAGAAGATAACGTAGGTGCGGTACTTCTTGGTGACAATAAACAAATTAACGAAGGCGATATCGTTAAGACTACAGGTCGTGTAGTTGAAGTTCCAGTTGGTGATACAATGTTAGGCCGCGTTGTTAATGCATTAGGCCAACCTATCGATGGTAAAGGACCTGTTGATACTAGCAAGTTCAGACCAATCGAACGTGTAGCATCAGGTGTTATTTCCCGTAAATCCGTTAACACTCCATTACAGACTGGTATCAAAGCCATTGACTCCATGGTACCAATCGGTAGAGGTCAACGTGAGTTAATCATCGGTGATAGACAAACTGGTAAAACAGCAATCGCAATTGATACAATTATTAATCAAAAAGGCCAAGGCGTAAAATGTATTTACGTTGCAATCGGTCAAAAAGCTTCCACTGTAGCTAATATCGTTAACACATTAGAAGAAGGTGGAGCTATGAGCTACACAACTGTTGTAGCAGCTACAGCAAGTGATCTTGCTCCACTTCAATATATTGCACCATATGCAGGTGTTGCTATCGGTGAAGAGTGGATGGAAAATGGCGAAGACGTATTAATCATCTATGATGATTTAAGTAAGCACGCAGCTGCTTATCGTACACTTTCCTTATTATTAAAACGTGCTCCAGGTCGTGAAGCATATCCTGGTGATGTATTCTACTTACATTCAAGATTACTTGAACGTGCAGCTAGATTATCTGATGAATTAGGTGGCGGATCTATTACAGCTCTTCCAATCATCGAAACACAAGCAGGTGACGTTTCCGCATATATCCCAACAAACGTAATTTCTATCACAGATGGACAAATCTATCTTGAAACAGAAATGTTCAATGCAGGTTTCAGACCAGCGGTTAACCCAGGTCTTTCTGTATCACGTGTTGGTGGTTCTGCACAGATCAAAGCAATGAAGAAAATTACAGGTCCTATTCGTACAGAGTTAGCTCAGTATCGTGAACTTGCATCTTTCGCACAGTTCGGTTCTGATCTTGATGCTGATACTAAGGAAAAACTTGACCAAGGTGAACGTATTCGTGAGATCTTAAAACAACCACAATACAATCCAATGGCAGTTGAATACCAAGTAATCATCATTTACTGCGCAGTTAAGAAATATCTTTTAGATATCCCTGTAGAAAGAATCCTTGCATTTGAAAAAGGATTATTCGAATTCGTGGATACTAAATATCCAGAAATTCCTGCATCTATCAGAGATACAAAAGAAATCACTGAAGAAAATGAAAAAGCACTTGTGAAAGCAATTGAAGAATTCAAGCAAGTATTTGCAAACGAATAGAGAGGTGACTTAGAATGGCCTCTATGAGAGATATTAAGAGAAGAAAGGATTCCATTAGTAGTACTAGTCAGATTACTAAGGCAATGAAACTTGTATCTACAGTTAAATTGCAAAAATCCAAGACAGCTGCTGAAAATTGTAAACCTTACTTCAATTATATGTATAATACAGTAACTTCTATTCTTGAAAAAGCAGGCGACATTAATCACCCTTATTTAAAAGGTGGCAAGACTGGTAAGACAGCAATCATCGTTGTTACTTCTAACCGTGGTCTTGCAGGCGGCTACAACTCTAACGTGGTTAAGTTAATCACCAAAGGGGACTTCAAAAAAGAAGACGTAGTAATCTATGCAGTTGGTAGAAAAGGCCGTGATACACTTGCTAGAGAAGGTTACGAAATCAAGGCGGATTATTCCGAAGTAATGAATTCGCCTTTATATAGTGACGCTGCGGCAATCGGTAACGATGTATTAGAAGCATTTGAACAAGGTGAGATTGGAGAAATCTATCTTGCGTATACAGTGTTTAAAAATACAGTTACTCAGATTCCACAACTCATTAAACTATTACCAGTAAGCGATGACGTAAAAGTAGAAGCTAAGGAAGAAGAATCCGATGATCCAATCGATAAGTTAACATTAATGAACTTTGAACCGGAAGCGGATGAAGCATTAGACCTTATCATTCCAAATTACATCAAGAGCTTATTATACGGTGCGTTAATGGAAGGCATGGCCAGTGAAAACGGTGCCCGTATGCAGGCAATGGATTCCGCTACAAATAACGCGACTGAGTTAATTGATGAACTGTCCTTGAGCTATAACCGTGCTCGTCAGGCAGCAATCACTCAGGAAATTACAGAAATTATTGGTGGTACATCTGCAATTTCATAAGGAATTGCAGTCACCTTGAAAATACGAAAAAAATAAGAAACTAAAAAAGGAGTGAGAAACAGATGGCAGATATGAATGTTGGAAAAATCACTCAAGTTATTTCAGCAGTATTAGATATTAAATTCACTGCTGGCAATCTTCCAGAGATTTATGAAGCTATTAATATCAAAACTAATGACAATGAAACATTAGTTGTAGAAGTTGCACAACATCTTGGCGACGATACAGTTCGTTGTATCGCCATGGGTCCTACAGACGGTTTAAAACGTGGTATGGAAGCAGTTGCAACAGGCGCGCCTATTTCTGTTCCAGTTGGTGAAGAAACACTTGGACGTATGTTCAATGTTCTTGGTAACCCAATTGACAATAAAGAAGCACCAAAGGTTGAACACGACCCAATCCATAGAAAGGCTCCAACCTTTGAAGAACAAGCTGCTTCAACAGAAATGCTTGAAACTGGTATCAAAGTAGTAGATTTACTTTGTCCATACCAAAGAGGTGGTAAGATCGGTCTATTCGGTGGTGCCGGTGTAGGTAAAACCGTTCTTATCCAAGAACTTATCACAAACATCGCGCAAGAACACGGTGGTTACTCCGTATTCACAGGTGTAGGTGAAAGAACAAGAGAAGGAAACGATCTTTACTATGAAATGATTGAATCCGGAGTTATTGATAAAACAACAATGGTGTTCGGACAGATGAACGAGCCACCTGGAGCTCGTATGAGAGTTGCTCTTACTGGTCTTACTATGGCAGAATACTTCCGTGATAAGGGTGGTAAGGACGTACTTTTATTCATCGATAACATCTTCCGTTTTACACAAGCAGGTTCCGAAGTGTCTGCACTTCTTGGACGTATGCCTTCAGCCGTTGGTTACCAACCAACACTTCAAACAGAAATGGGTGCTCTTCAAGAGCGTATCACTTCTACAAAGAATGGTTCCATTACATCTGTTCAGGCTGTATACGTTCCTGCCGATGACTTAACAGATCCAGCGCCAGCAACTACTTTCGCTCACCTTGATGCAACTACAGTATTATCTCGTTCCATCGTTGAGCTTGGTATTTATCCAGCGGTTGATCCACTTGAGTCAACATCAAGAATCCTTGATCCACGTATCGTAGGTGAAGAGCACTACAAAGTAGCTCGTGGAGTTCAAGAAATTCTTCAAAAATACAAAGAGTTACAAGATATCATCGCAATCTTAGGTATGGATGAACTTTCTGAAGAAGACAAGTTAGTTGTATCTCGTGCAAGAAAGGTTCAAAGATTCTTATCTCAACCTTTCCATGTTGCAGAACAATTCACAGGTATTTCTGGTAAATACGTTCCAATTCAGGAAACAATCCAAGGCTTTAAAGAAATCCTTGAAGGAAAACATGATGATATTCCAGAAGGACATTTCTTAAATGCAGGTAATATTGACGACGTTCTTGCTCGTGTAAAGTAGAGTAAGGGGGAGTCGATATGGCAGATACGAGAAATTTTCAATTACAGGTAATATCTCCAGATCGTATATTCTATGATGGAGAAGTGGACATGGTTGAAGTAAGAACAACAGAAGGTGAAATGGGTATTTACGCAGATCACATTCCTCTTACAGCAATCATTGCCCCTGGCATCCTTCGTATCCATGAAAATGGCGAAGTAAAAGAAGCTGCCTTACTTTCCGGTTTTATTGAAATCCAAAAGAAAAGGGTAACTATTTTAGCAGAATCTTGCGAATGGCCAGAGGAAATCGATGTCAATCGTGCCGAAGAAGCTAAAGTAAGAGCTGAAAGAAGATTAAAAGGTGCTGAAGGCGCAATCAATGAGATGAGAGCTGAACTTGCCTTACGTCGTTCTTTAACTCGTTTATCTTTAGCAGATAAGAAAAACAATAAATAAATTTTCTACCGTCTGTAGCGAACTCGCTTCAGGCGGTATTTTATTGCATGCAAATAAATGGTAAAATGGGAAGGGGAGATTGTAAAAAAGAAAGTAGGGGTTTTGTGAAATCAAAAATATATGTGATAGCTAGAAAGGTAGCTCTTTTAGTATCATTGGTTGGGGGAATCATTGTTTTGTGGCAGATTGAAGTAAGATATGGGGAGAAGAAACCAGCGGCCGTAAGTACATATTCAGAAATTGTTGTGACACAAAGTGCTCAAAATAAAAAACAGGAAAAGAAAGAAAACAAGCAGCCACAAGTATTAGAAGAACTTGAAAAGTACATAAAAATTAATCAGGACGTGATTGGATATATTACGATACCAGATACAAACATCGATTATCCTATTTTAATGGGACAAGATAACGAGTATTATCTACAGCATGATCTTAACGGAAATGAGAATAAAGAAGCTTGTATTATGGCCGATTACAAGTATGGTGATACAGACATTCGCAAGGAGTTTCAGCGGCATACACTTGTGTATGGGCACCATATGAAAAAGAAGACGATGTTTACAAGCTTATGTTACTATAAAGAGGAAGAGTTTTTTTTAAATCACCCCTATATTTACTACAGTAATCTTTATAAAACAGGAAAGTGGAGAGTGTTTTCCGTATATGTGGTAAATGCAGATAACGAGACAATTAAGCGGAAGTTTGCAGATGATAAGAAATACATACAATATCTAGATAAGATCAAAGCACGGTCACTATACCGGGTAGATGTAAAGTTAGATGAAAAGTCCAAGGTGCTTACCCTTTGTACCTGCAGTTACGAGACAGATAATTCAAGGACAATCGTACATGCAGTTTTGGAAAATGAATAAAAAGGCAAAATAAGGAAATACTCCAAATAACAAACTAAGATGGTTGTTTGGAGGGTATTTTATGAACATAAAAGAGTTGGTAAAAAGGTCTATCACATACGGACGTGAAGTAATAAAGAATAAACAAAAACTGAAGAAGGCAAGGATTTTATTATATGTCATCCTGTTAGCCTGGGTAGGCGTTGGAGTTCAAATGATTGTCAATTACGCTTATCATGATGAGTCAAAAATTATTAATGCATTTTCAGAGGCAGAACCTAAAGTTGTACAAAGTAAGCTTACCTTAGTCGGAAAGTTTGGAGATAAATATATGACGACGACAGATAAGAATAATATGATTGATTACATTACCGGAAAGCTTAATATAGAAAATTCCCTTGATAAGGAAGAGGTAGATGGTTCCACAACGACTGCCGTTGTTGCAAAGAAGGAGGGCACAAATGCGAATGCTGAGATTGAAGTTATCAGTATCGATTCCAAAGAAGAAGGAAGTGCCAAAAAGACAAATCAGTATGTATACACGACAATCGAATTATACGAAGATATTTCTAGGATTTTAGAGTATAAGAAGATTGTGGATGATACGTATGATGACCTTGGACTGAAAGAGAAGGATGCCTCTGTTATGTTACAGGGAACCTATGATAAGAAGTTATTGTTAGACGAGAAAAATGCAATTGCTGACGAGATGCTTGAGAAGCTCCAGGCCAAGATTGTAAAAGAGAATAGAACAGAGGAAAAGGGAAGTGTATATACAATTTATGCATACACTCCTTTGATTGAAGATTATATTACAGTAAATAATAGTCGTGTTAATGTAAATATCGTATATACGTATGATGAGAGCGATGATATTACTACGCTTTATGTAGCAACACCAATTTTAAATACAGACTATTAAAAAACAGCCCTACTAAGGGCTGTTTTTGTTTACACGAACAACGAACCAAGCACTCTATTAATATCTAGATGGGCAATATCTACGACGATAATATCTCATACGACGGTAAAGCATTTCGTTGTACAGAAGTGAAAGTACTAAGTTACGATACCAGTTAGGCCGACCGAGACGTGTATAGTCAGGAATAGGGTTTACAGAAACGCCTTCAAGTGTTGCGGATTTCATTGCTTCAAGAGCCGTAAGTGGATTTATGGAAAGGTCTTCAGCCTGAAGTTCAGGATTCTCGGTATCGAGGTTCTCCATATCTTTGCAGATTGCATCAGCGATTGCGTTAAGCCTTACTTTATCAGGCCATTCGTCAAACATGCAGCTGCCGTTATGTTCAAGTTTGTCGCACTCCTCCTCTACTTGTTTTTGCAGTTTTTTTACGATAGATGGGTATAATGATTTCATGTATTCATAATTTTTTTCATACATACGAAACAGTTCTTCACAACAAACTTGTTCAGGAGCTATATCCTGCGCTATCAAAGCGGAATAATCAAGCTCTGAATTTGTATTGTTCATCTGATTTTGGTTTATATTATTTGTGTGATATCTTTTAGAGTGGTTCATTCTTCTACAAGGTCTCATACAAGCTCCTTAATTAATAATATCAATACTAATATATGCGCAAGCATTTAGAGGGTGCGTATCGGCAAATCAAATACTTGAACTTTATAATAAAAGTAGTTACAATGAGAAATATGGACTGATTAGAATGGAGTAAATTATGGATCAGAGAATTATAGACGTATTTTTACGTGTTTTAAATATAGATTTAATACAAATTGTGTACAGTAATTCAAGTGACAAGGCAATTTGTCAGAAAATAAAGGTGCGCCCTTTGTTAATAAAGAACGAACTCGTGTATCAGGCAAGCGAATACCGCGGGACAAAGGTATTTCATGAGAACCTGAATTCAGATACAATTATGGCCTATTTAACAGAACAGGCAGAAAAAGATGTGAAATTTGGACAAATCGTAGTAGAGACAAAAGCGGAAACCATTACGATTTTAGTTAGCAAAAAAGGAACAGTAACGATTAAAAGGAAAAAGGTAAGCGGACAAAAGAAAGAGGCAAACCTTGAGCACAATCGAGCTAAGAAATATATTTTAAATGAAGGTACACCGATTCCTTTTTTAGTGGATCTTGGAGTTATGACGAAAGAAGGAAAAATCGTACAATCCAAGTATGATAAGTTCCGTCAGATCAATCGATTTTTAGAGTTTATCGAGGACATCCTTCCAAGCCTTCCAAAGGATGAGACAGTGACAATCCTTGATTTTGGATGCGGAAAGTCGTATCTGACATTTGCGATGTATTACTATCTTAAGATTTTAAAAGGCTATGAACTTCAGATTGTAGGATTAGACCTAAAGAAAGACGTTATTGAGACATGCAATAGACTGGCTAAAAAATATGGCTATGACGAGATGCGTTTCTTAGAAGGCGACATTGCGTCCTATAAAGGCGTTGAGAAAATCGATATGGTAGTAACGCTACATGCATGTGATACGGCGACAGATTATGCATTATATAAAGCAATCTGCTGGAATGCCAAAGTTATCTTATCTGTACCATGCTGCCAGCATGAGCTGAACAAACAGATGAAGGATACACCATTGGAACAGCTATTCCAATACGGTCTAATTAAGGAACGTACGGCAGCGTTATTTACGGATGCAATACGAGCAAACTTACTCGAACAGTGGGGATATAAAACACAAATCCTGGAATTCATCGATATGGCGCATACCCCTAAGAATATACTGATTCGTGCTGTGAAAGATACGAAACAAACAAAGCCACAGTATAAGAAGATTATTAAGAAGGGTAAGAGTGCATTAGATTACAATCAAATACTTGAGTACTTTAACATTCACCCAACTTTAGATCGACTTTTAAAGGAACATGCGGAAACGATTAAAGAATAATGGAGAAAGGGATAGGTTAGAGTATGAAGTATTTTACTAAGATACTTATATTATTGGTAGTATTTTCAGGTGCTGTCTGGTATTTTGGAAGCAGCATGAAGGTAGAGACGTATTCGGTAGAGAAGTCCATAGAAATGGGGGATTCCACATTTCCCATGGTCAGCATGTTAGGAAACAATAATCAAGAAGTGAACATGTTGTATGGATATTCCGGAAATGTTGACTGTAACAATTTTCGTGAGACTATGATGCCGTTGGATACATCTAATACGATTACAATATTGATTCGTGAAAATAATATGACGATTAAGAAAGTCAATTATGAAGTATTAGATGTAGGTACTGATGAGGTGCTTTGTTCGGATAGTATAAGCGCATTAGATTCCAATGACCAAGGAAGGCTTGCAAAGCTAGTATTAAGTGGCGATTTAGAGGACGGAAAAGAGTATTCGCTTAAAATAACACTCATTAATGATGAATCTAAAAAGATTCATTATTTTAGTCGAATTAAACCGATTGAACAGCCAATGCTGACGGAAAAACTGAAATTTGTAAAAGAGTTTCACGATGCTACATTTGATAAAGAGAAATTTGATGACTATAGAAGTTATTTGGAAGTAGATACGAAGAATGCAGGAAAATCGCTGTTAGATGTGAATTTATATTCAAGTGTTTCCAACATTACATGGCAGGGAATGAACCCAAAAGTCGTGTCTGAGATCATACCTACCATTAAGGAAATCAATGAAGATACCGCATCGGTTCAGCTTAAGTATTTAGTAAAAGGTAAAATTGAGAAGGTAAGTGAAGAAGACGGTGAGGAAGTAGAGGAGAAGGATAGTACGATTGCGAATGAAACGACATATGTCGTTACTGAGTTCTATCGTATCCGCTACACAGCAGACCGTACGTATCTTCTAAAATGGTCAAGAACTATGGAAGCTCGTGAGGATTTTTCCAAGTTTAATGCAAAGGATGCTGTGAAAACTAAGGTTATTAACCTTGGATTAACAGACCGTAAGAAAGTAGAAGTAGTCTCTACAGAAGATAATAAAAAACTTGCGTTTGTTCAGAATGGAACCCTTTGGTACTATGACATAGAACAGAATTCTATCGTATCGGTACTTACGTATCAAGATCAGATCGATAAGTATTATACGTCAGCATATGACAGTTATAATATGAAGATCTTAGATATGAATGAGTCAGGCGATATTAATTTTATCGTGTATGGATATGTCAGCAAAGGAGACTATGAAGGCCGTGTGGGCATGATTCTATATAAGTATTATGCAGAAGAGAATCGTATAGAAGAACAATTATTTATTCCGATTGAGCGACCTTATGAAGTCATTGAGAGTGAGATGGACGGATTATATTATTTAAGTGATCTGAACGTATTTTATTTCTCGATGAATAATTGCTTATACTCTTATAATATTAACAATAGAAAGTTAACGACGATTTCTGATGATGTCACAAGCAGTTCCTTGGTATTATCTACAAGTGGACAGTTTGTTGCATGGCAGGATAAGAGCAATATTCGTAAAAATACGAAGCTGAATATTCTAAACTTAGAAACAGAGCAGGTTTTTGAAATCGAATCAAAGAATGATAATAAAGTCGCGTTATGTGCAATGAGTGATTCTTATATTATTTATGGGCTCGTGAAAGAATCTAACATAAAGACATTATCAGATTCGACGACAGTTTATCCGATGTCAGAAATCAATATAGTGGATTCCATGGGAAAAGTCATGAAAACGTATAAGCCTAAAAAAGGATATATTACAGGCGTGAAAGTCTCTGACACATCCATCGACCTTACGTTAATGGAGAAGTCTGGTGACAGCTATAAAAACGCAGGAAAAGACTATATTGTAAACAAAGTTGTTACGAAAACAGATAAGATTGGTGTTAAGATAACTGAAGTTGCAACTGGCTACAAACAAGTGAATATTACATTACCGGACGACTTCAAGGAAATTCTTGTTGGCGATAAGAAGGATTTTGATTATACTACAAAGGTTTCTACAACTAAGAGTACTATGATTAGACAGGATACTACTGTTCAGGTGCAGACAGAAGATAGCAATGAAGTGAAGTACTATGCTTATGCAAGCGGAGAGCTGCAAGGGGTATATAAGAAAGCTTCCGATGCAATCTTATATGCAGATGATAATATGGGTGTCGTTGTTGACAGTAATAATCATATTATTTGGGAACGTGGAGAAACTGATAGTAGTGCGGAAGTATCCAATATTAATAAAGTGAATGCGGCAAATGGAGTAAACAGCAAAGCGGCATGTGCTGCTATGTTATTGAAATACAACCATATCTCAGTGGATGAGAAGGAGTTATCGGAAAGCCAAAAATCAATTTATGAAATGTTAAAGGATAATATGCAGTATGCCCCTGTAAACATGACAGGAAGTAAGCTTTCAGAAGTTTTATATTATGTAAGTCATAAGAAACCAGTGATCGCGATGAAGAATAGTTCGGATGCAGTTTTAATTATAGGATATACAGACAACAGTGTATCTTATTATGATCCGAGAGAAATGAGAACGGTCACAAAAGGTATGAAAGAGGCCGAAACGTTATTTAATAATGCAGGGAATGCTTTTATTAGTTATACAAAATAATCGTGCTTTTTAGTGTGAAGAGAAAGGGATGTTTGTATGGATCAAAGAATTCAGACACTTGCGCATAACTTGGTGAACTATTCAATGCAAGTGAAACAAAATGACAAAGTATATGTACACTATATTGGAGAATCTACAGAAGCGTTAGCGAAGCAGATCATCAAAGAAGTATATGCAGCAGGAGGCATTCCTTTTCCACACTATACGTGTCAGAGAGTTTTACGAGAAGTGCTTTTAAACTGTACAAAAGAACAGATGCAGTTAATGGCCGAAGTGGATGCCAAAGAGATGGAAGCCATGGATTGCTATGTAGCCATTCGTGGAACAGAGAATGCAAGTGAGTTATCTGACGTTCCAGCTGAAAATATGAAGTTATATGACTTATATTATCAGACACCGGTACATCACGATATTCGTGTAAAGAAGCTTCGATGGGTTGTATTAAGATATCCAAACAGTGCGATGGCACAGCTTGCAAATACAAGTCTTGAGAAATTTGAAGATTTCTATTTTAATGTATGTAATCTGGATTATTCTAAGATGAGTAAAGCAATGGATCATTTGGTTTCTTATATGGAAAGGACAGATCGAGTAAGAATTGTCGGACCTGGTACAGACCTTACGTTTTCTATCAAAGGAATTCCGGCCGTTAAATGTGCAGGTAATATGAATATTCCAGATGGAGAAGTATATACAGCACCTGTTCGCGAATCTATTAATGGAAAGTTAACGTATAACACGCCTGCGGTATTTCAGGGATTTACGTATGAGAACATTTCATTAGAATTCAGACAAGGTAAGATTGTAAGTGCAACTGCCAATGATTCCAAACGTATTAATGAGGTGTTTGATACAGATGAGGGAGCAAGATATGTTGGAGAATTTGCAATCGGTGTAAATCCTTATATTGAAACTCCGATGAAGGATACTTTATTTGATGAGAAGATCAAAGGAAGCTTTCACTTCACACCAGGTAACTGCTATGATGATGCTTACAATGGCAATAAAAGTGCGATTCATTGGGATCTTGTATGCATTCAGACACCAGAGTTTGGTGGCGGAGAAATCTATTTCGATGATGTGCTGATTCGAAAAGATGGATTATTTGTAGTAGAAGAATTAAAATGTTTGAATCCAGATCAGCTGGTATAAGATAATAAATCATATAAGTGGGAGAACTAGGAGATATCAACTAGTTCTCCTTTTCTTTGGAAAGCAAAGGTGGATTTTGGGGCTTAATCAGGGATATGGATAAATAAACCATACTCAAAAGCTATGGAAGAATATGCTTGTATAGTGTATAATAGGGGCATATATTGGTTTGTTTGGCGTTATGAATAAGTCAGATTGTTTTGTCGTATTACTATAACGAGTATTCTGACCAAAGGCACCGAGTAGTGCTTGAACTAGAAACAAAAGACAGGAGGTACACAGACATGAAACGTGTGTTTTTAATCGTATTGGACAGTGTAGGCATAGGAGAACTTCCTGACGCTGCTAACTATGGGGACGCAGGAAGCAATACTTTACGTGCTGCATCCACAAATGCTAATTTTTCAATGCCAAACATGGAGAAACTAGGTTTCTTCAATATTGATGGTGTACAGGTAATGGAAGACAAAAAACGAGGGGTTACTCCTACAGGAGTTTATGCAAGATTAGCGGAGACTTCTAAGGGAAAAGATACAACAATCGGACATTGGGAGATTTCCGGTATTATTTCAGAACAACCATTACCAACATTTCCAGATGGATTCCCAAAAGAATTATTAGATGAGTTTGAAAAAGAAACAGGCCGTAAGGTAATCTGTAACAAACCATACTCTGGAACAGAAGTTATCAAAGATTATGGAAAGGAACACGTAGAAACAGGTGCTCTTATCGTTTATACATCTGCAGATAGCGTATTCCAGATTGCTGCACATGAAGCAGTAGTTCCAATTGAAACATTATATGAATATTGCGAAATCGCAAGAAGATTATGTACAGGAAAATATGGTGTTGGTCGTGTAATCGCTCGTCCATTTGAAGGAGAAGAAGGAAACTATCAAAGAACTTCAAGAAGACACGATTATTCCTTACAACCACCTCAAAATACAATGCTTGATTCCTTAAAACGTGAAGGATATGACGTAATTGCAGTAGGTAAGATTGGTGATATCTTCGCTGGAAAAGGAATTACTGAAGCAGTACGTACAAAAGACAATGCCGATGGTATTGAAAAGACAATTGAATACACAAAGAAAGACTTCAACGGTCTTTGCTTTATCAACTTAGTTGATTTCGATATGAAATATGGTCATCGTAATGATGTAGAAGGATATGCGAAAGCATTAACATACTTTGATAGCAAACTTCCTGAAATCATTGATGGATTAAGAGAAGACGATATTTTAATCGTAACAGCTGATCATGGATGCGATCCAAGTACTGCATCAACAGATCACTCAAGAGAATATACTCCATTTGTAGCATGTGGAAAGAAATTAAAAGAAAATGCTAACCTTGGAACAAGAGATACATTTGCGAATATCGGAGCAACTATTTTAGATTACTTCAATGTTCCAGTTGATATCAAGGGTACATCCATGTTAAATGACATGATGAAATAGAAAAAAATGTATAGTTTACGATCTTACTTAAGACAATAAAGGTAAGAGTTCGAATTTAAGGAGGAAACAAATTATGGCAACACCACATAACGGAGCGAAAGAAGGACAAATCGCAAAAACAGTATTAATGCCAGGAGATCCATTACGTGCAAAATATATCGCAGAAACATATCTTGAAGATGTAGAATGCTTCAATACAGTTCGTAACATGTTCGGTTACACAGGAACTTACAAAGGTAAAAGAGTAAGTGTAATGGGCGGTGGAATGGGTATTCCATCTATCGGTATCTACTCTTATGAATTATATGCATTCTATGGTGTAGAAAATATCATTCGTATCGGATCTGCAGGTGGATTCCAAGATGATATCAAAGTTCGTGATATCGTAATCGCTATGGGCGCATGTACAGACTCTAACTTTGCAAGCCAATACGGTTTACCAGGAACATTTGCCCCAACTGCAAGCTATGAATTATTAGAAAAAGCAGTAAACGCTGCTAAAGAAAATAATGTAAAAACAGTTGTAGGTAACGTATTATCTTCAGACGTATTCTACAATGCAAATAAAGAAGCAAACCAAAAATGGAAAGACATGGGCGTTCTTTGCGTAGAAATGGAAGCAGCAGGTCTTTACATGAATGCAGCTAAATTAGGTAAGAAAGCATTAGCAATTCTTACAATCAGCGATCACTTATTCACAGGTGAAGAATTATCTGCTGAAGAAAGACAAAACACATTCAATGAAATGATGGAAATCGCTTTAGAAATCGCGTAGAGACCAAAGGGGAATAGAAGATGACAAAGAACGAAATTTTGACAAAGGTTGATCATACATTATTATCTCAGACAGCAACATTTAATGATATTAAGACAATTTGTGACGATGCAATTAAATATAATTGTGCAAGTGTGTGCATAGCGCCAGCATTTATTAAAGAAGCAAAAGATTATGTAAAGAACCAAGTGAAATTATGTACAGTTATCGGATTCCCAAATGGCTATAATACAACTGCGGTGAAAGTATTCGAAACAAAGGATGCTATCGCTAATGGTGCTGATGAAATCGATATGGTAATTAACATCACAGATGTGAAAGCTGGCCGTTATGATAAAGTAGAGGAAGAAATCCGTGCAATCAAAGAAGCTTGTGGCGATAAAATCTTAAAAGTAATTATTGAAACATGTCTTTTAACAGAAGAAGAAAAAATCAAGATGTGTGAAGTAGTTACAAATGCGAAAGCTGATTATATTAAAACAAGCACAGGATTCTCTACTGCAGGGGCAACTTTTGCAGACATCGAATTATTTTCAAAACATATTGGTGAAGGAATTAAGATGAAAGCTGCAGGCGGTATCTCATCTTTTGACGATGCAGAAAAGTTTTGCGCGTTAGGTGCAGAGCGTTTAGGAACAAGCAGACTAGTGAAAATCATGAATCAGGAGACAGTATCTTCTGATACGTATTAAAGGATGAGGTGATACTATGACAGTGGAAAATGCAATTCAGGTTGCAATTGATACATTACAACATTCTTATGCACCGTATTCAAAATTCAAGGTTGCTGCAGCGTTAGTTGCAGCAGATGGAACTTTATATAAAGGTGTAAATGTAGAAAATGCTTCCTATCCAGCGACAAATTGTGCAGAAAGAACAGCATTTTTTCAGGCAATTGCAGAAGGAAAGAGGGAGTTTGATTATATTATCATCGTAGGTGGTATCAATGGACAGCTATCTAGTTATTGTTCCCCATGTGGTATTTGTAGACAGGTCATGAGAGAATTTTGTAATCCCAAGACATTCCGTGTCATTATTGCGAAATCACCAACGGACTATAAAGAATACACGCTAGAAGAACTCTTGCCATTGAGCTTTGGACCAGAAGATTTAGTATAGGAAAGTAGGTGGGCTTCATGCGTATGTATGACCTAATTATGAAAAAACGAAATGGCGGACAGCTAACAAAAGAAGAGCTAACATACATGGTAGGTGAGTATACTGTTGGTAATATTCCAGATTATCAAATGTCTGCAATGTTAATGGCTATATTCTTTCAAGGAATGTCAGATGAGGAAACAGCAATCCTAACAGATTGTATGGCTCATTCTGGAGATATGGTAGATTTAAGTGCAATCCAAGGAATCAAAGTAGATAAGCATTCTACAGGTGGGGTTGGTGATAAGACAACATTAATCGTTACACCAATCGTGGCTGCATGTGGCGCAAAAGTTGCTAAGATGTCAGGCAGAGGGCTTGGACATACAGGCGGAACTGTAGATAAGTTAGAAAGTATTCCAGGATTCCAAACATCGATTCCAGAAGAAGAGTTTTTCGCAATTGTAAATAAAGTAGGTGTCAGTGTAATTGGACAGACAGGAAACTTGACACCAGCAGATAAAAAAATGTATGCACTTCGTGATGTTACGGCAACAGTTGAGAGCATTCCATTAATTGCAGCATCCATTATGAGCAAAAAGCTTGCAGCAGGAAGTGATTGTATCCTTCTTGATGTAAAGACTGGAAGCGGTGCATTTATGAAGACAGTGGAAGATTCCATTGCCCTTGCAAAGAAGATGGTTGCAATTGGTGAGCACAACAAACGTAGAACAGTAGCGATGATTACAGATATGGACAGTCCATTAGGAAACTATATCGGTAATGCATTAGAAGTAAAAGAAGCAGTAGAAACATTAAGAGGCCAAGGACCTGCAGACTTAACAGAAGTTTGTGTTGAACTCGCAACAAATATGTTGTATCTTGCGAATAAAGGCTCATTAGATGAGTGTAAAGCGCTAGTAGAAGAAGCAATTCGTTCGGGAAGCGCTCTAGATAAGTTGGTAGAATTAGTGGAAGCCCAAGGCGGAGACAGTTCAGTAATCAAGAATCCAGAGAAGTTCGAACAGGCAACAATTGTTTATGAAGTAAAGGCAACAAAAGAAGGGTATATCAACCATATCAATACAGAAGAAATCGGTATTGCATCTATGATCCTTGGGGCTGGTCGTGAAACGAAGGAAAGCGTGATCGATTATAGTGCAGGTATCGAAATGAAAAAGAAATATGGAGAATATGTAAAACCAGGAGATGTACTTGGCATCCTCTATACGAATAACGAAAAAGCTGTAAAAGATGCAGATGTAGTTTTTGAAAAAGCGTATACGATTGCAGAAGAAAAACCTGAAACAAAACCACATATTTATGCTCGTGTTGAACTTGACAAAATAGAGAGATTTTAAAGGAATTGTGCTGTAAAGATTTTTACAGCACAATCTTTTTTAATTGTTAGACTAACTATGTCAAATAGTTTTTTAAAATTATTTTATT